>JBKPAA010000027.1:0-63833 GCA_046726215.1 Actinomycetota bacterium
GCTCGCGGGGCGGCAAGTCCGACTCGCGGCTTCGCCGTACTCGACTTCGGCCTCATCGTGATCGACCTCGACGAGACGGCCGAGCTCGTCCTCGAGCGGCTCGCCAGCCCGGCTCTGCGGCTTCGACGTCGGCGCGCGACCAGGTTCGTGGTGGCGCTGACAGGTAACGAACGAGATCCATTTTGGGACCACCCTCGCGCATCCCGCATACGGTCCTCGTCCCTACGGCAGGATCACAAGGTCAACGTGGCGACGGAGGTGATGACCGTGGCACGACCGAGCGAAACGGATCGCGCAGCGACACTGCTGCAAGAGGCGGCCGAGACGCACCACCGCGTTTTCCGGATCACCGATGGCGTCGACGAGGATTGGGCATCGTGGTACGCGGACTGGCTCCTCGATCTCTCAGAGCTCTCCGAGCTGCTCGGAGCCCGCCCCGTTCGCAGCCACCTGGTCCATGCCCTCGTGCAACTCGACCGGGACCACGCTGTGGCGGTCACCGATGAACCATGGGCCGCATTCTACGCCCGCCATCTGAACGAACAGTTCGGCCAAGCCTAGGGACCAGCAACGCATAGTGCGGCGTGAGACCAGTGAGTCGTCGCGGTCGAGGAGGGTGTAGAAGGCGCGGCGGCGTTCCTACCCCTCGCGCTGCTGACCGCCGCGAGCCGCAGGCATGGCGCCGCTGAGGCGGCGTTCGGTGCCACCCCGCGGAGGCAGGTAACGGTGCGAGCGCGCGTTCTGGCGCGGATCGCCTGTACGGCGCTGCCGCGGATCGGCAGATCTAGCGCGGCGCTCTAGGGTCGGCGGCCGTGACCGCGGACGTTGACCAGTCCAGCGAGGCCCGCTCGAGGTGGTTCGGGCCGGGTGTCGGTGGTGTCGGTTGCGAGCCTTCTCGCCGATGCGGGACATGAGATTCCGACGGCGTTGCTGCCGTCGTTGTTGACCTCGACCTTGGGGGCTCCGGCCTCGGCCCTCGGCGTCATCGAAGGCGTCTCCGACGCGCTCGCGGGGGCGGCAAGGCTGGCCGGTGGAGCGTTGGCGGACGACCCGCAGCGGCGTCGGTCTATGGCGGTCGGTGGCTACACCACGACGGCGGTGCTGTCGGCCGGGATCGGGGCGTGCACCAGCACCGTGCAGGTGGCGGTCCTGCGAGCGGGGGCGTGGACGGCGCGAGGATTGCGCGTACCAGCCCGCAACGCGCTGTTGGCCGACATCGTGCGTCCCGAGGCCTATGGCCGTGCCTACGGGTTCGAGCGGGCGATGGACAACCTGGGCGCCATCGTCGGACCGGTGCTGGCCATCGTGCTCGTCGGCGCAGTCGGTGCACGCGGGGCGATCGGACTCTCGGTTGTTCCCGGCCTCCTCGCAACCCTGGCGGTCCTCTACGCCATTCGCCACACCGCCGCGCCCCACGATCAGCACCGGGAGCCGATTCGTCTGCGCATCCGACCGGTGCTCCGCGGGCAGCTCGGACGACTGATGCTCGGCATGACCGCGTTCGAGGTCGGCAACTGCGCGGCGACCCTGCTCATCCTCCGGGCCACGGAGCTCTTCGATCCCGGTCGCAGCCAGGACCGTGCCGCACAGCTCGCGATCCTCCTCTATGTCGGCTACAACGTGGCGGCCACACTCACGAGCATCCCGGCGGGACACCACGGCGACCGCCACGGCTCCGCCCTCGTGCTCGCCACGGGCGCGGCCTGCTTCGCGGCGGCGTATCTCTGGTTCGCCCTCGGCCCAGCCGGCATCGTCGCGCTCGCGCCCGCCTTCATCCTCGCCGGCATCGGCATCGGCTGCGCCGAGACCGCCGAGCACGCCGCGGTAGCCACCCTCGCACCCCGCGACATCACCGGCTCGGCCTTCGGGCTCCTCGCAGGCATCCAAGCCGCAGGCAACCTCGCGGCGTCCACCATCGCCGGCGTCATCTGGACCGCAGCATCACCCGGCGCGGCATTCATCTTCCTCGCCACCGCCATGGGCATCGCCATCCCTCTTATCGTCATGTCGACGCGCACCTGATGCCCGCTGCGGGCGGCGGCTGCCCATCGGATCGTCAGCCGCGTGGCTTGACGGAGTGGGGGGCCTCGCATCCTGCGACACTGTGGCCTTGCGGTCGGCTGTTCGCGACCGCCCGGGTTCCGCCCGTCGAGCACCGCCTGCCAGTCCGCCGCGGCGAACTCGTCCTTGGTCATCTCGGCCACCGGCTCGACAACGCGCCGCGAATCTGCCCTGGCTCCGTCCAGGTGGGCCGCGTCGGTGGCGTTGCAGCATCACGACATTCGTCGCCCGAGCGCGTTTCGGAGCGCGGTCGGGGTGTGGCCGGTCTCCCTGCGGATCACCCTGCACAGGTGGCTCTGGTCGGTGAACCCGATGTCTGCGGCCAGATCTGCCAGGCGGTCGTCACCGCCGGCGAGGCGTTCGAGCGCGGCGCGGACGCGGAGGCGCATGCGGTGGCGGGCGATGGTGTGGCCGGAGCCGGCGTGGAAGGTGCGGCTGAGGTGGTGGGGGGAGACGCCGACCGCGCGAGCCAGGTCGACCAGCGAGAAGCCGGGATCGGCAGCGAGGGCCTCCCGCGCGGCGTCGACCAGGGCCCGGCGGGCCCGGACGGTGGCCGGGCGGCCGGACGCGACCCGGGCGGCGTCCACCTGCGCCAGCGCGGCGGCGGCCAGGGCGAGGGTGCGTTCGTGGACCCCGGCCGGGTCGTCGCCGCGGTGCGCCGCTGCGAGCAGGTGGCGGTGCTCGAGGTCGATTCCGGGCGAGCTGGTGATCGGGTGGGACGGGAGTGTGGGGTCGTCGCCCCAGATTGACCCCAGCAGGCTGGGGTCGAACCGCATCGAGGTGCAGTTGTCCCCGTGCGCGTCGGGGTGGTCGTAGCGCTGTTCGTCGCCGGGGTTGATGCAGTAGATCCGGGTCGGGTCGAGGAGGTGGTCGGCGCCATCGACGCGGCGCACGAAGCACCCCCGGCGCACGAACACGATGGCGTGGTGCGCGGGCTCGTCGGTGTCGCCGCGACCGGAGGGCTGCCGGCAGGTCACGTCGGTGATCGCCACGCCGTGCCCGTCGAACAGCCGGTGACCGGTCAGCACGGTCCGATGCTTGCCGGACCACGCACGGATGTCCAAGACGGCGGCGAACCCCGCCAGCAGGCTGGGGCCCATGACGGAGAACCAGCGCATCGCGGTCTACGGGGCCTCCGGCCTGACCGGGGGTTTCGTGGTGTTCGACCTGCTTCGGCGGGATTGGGAGCCGGTGCTGTCGGGGCGTGACGGGGCCAAGCTCGAGGCCGTGGCCGCCGCCAGCGACGGGAAGGTCGATGTGCGGCCGGCGCCGGTCGACGACCCGGCGGCGCTCGATCGGGCATTGGCCGGCGTGGCGGCCGTCGTGAACTGCGCCGGGCCGTTTGCGGTGACCGCGGGCCCGGTGATTGAGGCCGCATTGCGGGCGGGAGTCCCGTACCTCGACGTGGCCGCCGAGATCGAGGCGGTGGCCGACACCTTCGCCGGCTACGACGAGGCAGCGAGGGGGGCCGGTGTCGTGATTGTGCCGGCCATGGCGTTCTATGGCGGCCTGGGTGACCTGTTGGCCACGGCTGCCGTGAGGGACTGGCCGGGGGCCGACGAGATCTGCGTCGCCTACGCCCTCGACGGCTGGCGACCCACCGTCGGCACCCGGGCGGCCGGCCAGGTCTCGGCGGAGCGTCGCCGTGGGCGACGGATCGTCTACTCGCGGGGCCGGCTCGAGCATCGGACCGACGAGGCGCCGGTCGTCGACTGGGACTTCCCGGACCCGGTCGGCCGGCTGCGGGTCCGGGCCGAGTTCACGATGGCCGACAGCGTCACCATCCCCCGCCACATTGCGACGCCGGAGGTGCGGACGTTCATGAGCACCGCCGCGGTCCGCGACCTCGGCGACCCGGATGCCGAGCTGCGCCCCTCGGACGACCACGGCGGGCGGGCGGCGCAGCAGTTCCTCGTCGAGGTCGTCGCCCGCCGCGGTGCCGAGGAGCGCCGGGCCGTCGCCCGAGGTCGGGACATCTACGGCATCAGCGGCCCACTGGCGGTCGAAGCGGCCACACGCGTGGTGCACGGGGAGGTCGCATGCACTGGGGTCGTCAGCGCCGGCCATGCGTTCGACGCTGGCGCCTTCCTTGGCGCCCTCCCCCTGGAGGACCTCTCGGTCGGCTGACCCGCCCGCCAGCCCCAGCGGCCGGCCCCGACGTCATCCGGGTGTGAGCGTCCGGTCGCATGGCGACGGTCCAGGCCTGGGGTGAGACCGGCACGCGGTGGAAGGTGTCGGGCCAGATGTCGAGCTCGTCGCGGTTGCGGCCGTCGTCTTTGATCCCGGTGGTGCGGAACTGGGCCCGGTAGGCGCCGGCGTGACGCCGAGCCCGCGGAGGAAGGCGCGACGCATGGTCTCGGTGGATCCGAAGCCGGTGCGGTTGCCGACCACGGTGAGTCCCTCGTCGCCGCCTTCGAGCATGGCCCGCCAGGCTGGCTCGAGCGGATCCTGCCCCGCGTCCACATCGAAGGACCCGAGGAACGGTCCCGTCCCGGCCGGGTGACGACCCCGCCGAGGGTCCCGACCGGGGCCCCGCCGGAGGTCCCCACCGAGACACCCGAGCTGGTCTCGACCTCCGGGCGTTGACACCCGCGGCCTGACCGTGAGAGGCAAACGCCGCTCTCACGGTCGGGCCGTCGCCCCCTGAGCCCGTGGCAGAGCCGGCGGGATCGGCGGGCGATCGCCAACTGTTACGTCCGTCACCGAACCCGCGACCGACCACGAGCTCGACCGGTGGCGTGGCATCGTGCTTGCCTGCTGAGCGCAGGAGCGATCCGGGGACGGCATGTCGGGAGGTCAAATGCAATGAAGCGGATCCCCCGTCCCCTGCGGCTGCCTTGTCTGATTGTGGGTGGCTGGCTGGCGCTGTTCCTCGCGGTCAACGTTGCCATCCTCCTCAGCGGGGTGGCCGCCCGATGGGCCGGCAAGGACCCTCGGCTCCATGACGACCGCTGGCCCGACATCACGAACCTGCGGATCGTGGGCGACCGGCTACTGATCGGCGGTGAGACGTCGCCGGAGCAGTACCGTGAGCTTGCCGAGCGCGACGTGACGCTGGTGATCAACATGCGCACCGGCGGCAGTGCCGACGTCAGCACCGACGACCGCCAGCAGCTAGCCGAACTGGGATTGGACTACGCGGAACTGCCAATCCCCGATGGGCGGGCGCCGACACCGGCACAGATTCGACGATTTCTTGACCTCGTAGCGACAACGCACGGCCGAGTCTTCGCCCACTGCGGGGGCGGCGTGGGTCGCTCCACCTCCATTGCTGCGGCCTACGAGGCAGCCCAGGGTCAGGATCCCTCGGTGCTGGAGCAGCTCGCCACTGGTCCTCCAACCATCGAACAGATCTGGTTCGTGGCCACCCTGCGCCCCAACCATCCCGCCCACGGCATCAACCCAGTGGTGGCCGTTGTGAGCCGTGTGGTCGACGCGCCACGCGGCCTGTACGGCTGGGTCAAGTCGATCTTCTAAGCCACCGCTGCAGAACCGCCGGTCCAGCACAAGCGCACCAGGCGCCTGCACCCGGCGATACGAGACGCAAAGTGCACCGGGAACCGTGAGCGCGAAGCGCCGGGGAGTCGTTAGTCAAGTCCGGGCGGGGCGTGCAGGTCCTCGTCCTCGATGCCGAGGTTGCCGTACGTGGGCACGCCGGCGGTCTCGTAGGCGAGCATCGCCGGCGCCGCGATCAGCGGGCTCGGGTGGTCGCGACGCTGGGCTCGACCCTTGGGCTTGACCCTTAGGCCCGCCGGCGCTCCACTGCGCCTCCACCGCCGACGGCTCGTCGGGTGAAGGCCCGCAGCAGGTCGAGGTGGGCCGCTGCGGGCAGCCCGTGGGCGAGCAGGAAGATGGCCAGGAACAGCCGGCGGCCTGCCAGCAGCGCCGCCGCGTGCTCCTCGTAGCCGTCCGGCAGCGGGCGCACCGCTTGGTAGCCGTCCAGCAGCACCGGCTGCAGCGGCTCGGGGACGCTGTCGACGGTGATCGCCAAGTCCAGCGCGTAGTGCGCCCAGGCGGTGTCGTCGAAGTCCAGCGGGCGGGCTTGGCCGTGGTGGTCCAGGACGTTGCCCAGGTGCAGGTCGGCATGGGCCAGACCGTGCCCCGCGGGCTGGGTGCCTAGCTGAGACAGCGCCGCCTGGACGCGGTCGGCCACTTCGTCGAGCAGGCGCCGGATGGCGGGGTCGATGGGCCGCCGCGAGAGCTGGGCGGCGTGCCAGCTGTCGGCCCAGGTCAGGTAGTGGATGTCCAGGGTCGGGCGGGTGAAGCCCGCCGGTGGGCGGAACCGTCGGGCGTGGGCGTGCAGGGTGGCCAGCACCCGACCCAGGTCGGCGACCAGCCGCTGGGACGGGCGCCGCTCGCAGTGGCGGCCCTGGACCCAGGCGAAGGCGATGCAGCGGCCTCCCGCTGGCAGCTCGGGGGTGGACACTCGGGTGCTGAAGTGGGCCGCCGGGACGGTCAGGTCGGTGTCACGCGCCAGGGCATCCAGCCATGCCAGCTCGGCGTCCAGTTCGGCGTCGCTGCGACCGTCGGGCAGGCACGCCCGCACCACCAGCCGGTGACCCGTGGGGGTGTCGCAGCGGAACAGGTGGTTGCTGTGCTCACCCATCCAGCGCAGCCGCTCCACCGCCACGCCCTGCTGCTCCAGCGCGGCACGAGCCAGGCCTCGCAGCTGACTGGTCGTGGGCGCCATGCTGGTTCGGAGCGGCTCAACCACAAATGCCCCACCTCCCCGCACAGATTGCTCTGGAGCGATGTCGCGGGCCAACCGTCCGGTCGGCTGCCCCTGATGACTGCCGGAGCTGCTTGGCCGGTCAGTCGGCTTCGACCAGCCCGGCCAGCTTTTCGATCGACATACTCCAGCCCAGCTCGTTGTCGGCGGGCGACACCCCGGGGGGCAGATTCTCGTGCAGGCCGACGAGGTCGGTGCCGGCGCCCGCGTCCGCGAGCGTGTAGGTGATCGTCATCTCTCCCTGCATGGCGGGGTCGTCGCTCTCGAACTCGACGGCCTGGACCACCTCGGTGTCGGGCACCAGGCGCACGAACCGGCCGCGGAACGAGTCGGTCTGAGCGCTCGTTTTCCCGGTGGTCGTGGGCAGGTCATAGGTCAACGAGATGTGGAACGTTCCACCCTCGCGCGCGTCGAACGCGTGGACGCGGCTCGTCATCCCATCGGGCACCATCCACCGCTGGACGGCCGTGGGGTCCAGCAGAGCGCGATAGACACGGGGGCGCGGCGCGCGGATATGGCGCGAGAGGCGCGTTGTGCTCATGGGCCCGCCTGTGCCGTGCGGATGCGCACGCCCTCACACTACGAGACATCTCCCGGGGCCGGTCACCGGGCTGACGCGGGGAGGCGCCGGTACAGGCATTGCCCGCCGCCCGATGCGTGGAGCTGGCCGCCCGCGGACCAGACGCGGGCGTTCCAGCAGAACAGCCCCGCCGTCGAGAGCGGTGCGGCGCCATCGCACAGCAACCAGTCCCGCGCCGACGTGGGCCGGTGGAAGGCGACGTTCAGGTCGAGGGTCGGCGCCATGAACGGCGGCCGCCTCCAGGCGTGCGGCCGGTTGGCCGACGGCCAGCTCGGAAGGTCGACGAGGATCACGCACCGGGCGGCGTCGACCCAGGGGTCCTCGAAGGTCGCGGTCGGGGTGAACCGCAACCACTCCTGCCACCGAGCGGGTCGGGGGCCGGGCGGCGGCCATTCGGCCTCGAACTCGATGGGCTTGGCCTCGAAGTTGCGCCAGAAGGGAAAACGGCGGCTCGGCGTCGTCGGGCACCAGCTCGCGGATCTCGGGGAGGTGGTCCGGGCCGGGGACACCGGGCGGCGCCGTCTCGTCGTGCTCCAGCCCATCGACGTCGCCGACGCTCCACACCATGGCGTCCAGGATCGGACGGCCTTCCTGGGTGACCTCGACCCGTTGCGAGGTTGCGGTCCGGCCGCTCCTCCGGGTCTCGACGCGCAGGTCGACGGGGCCGAACCGGGCGACGCCGAGGTAGTGGCACGAGAACGTTGCCGGCCGCGCCTGCTCGGTCGACGCCCCGGCGGCTCGCAGCGCGCAGGCGGCCACGTACCCACCCATCGGTCCCCAGATCTCCCAGTCGGCGCTGAGCGCGGCCTCGTAGCGCCCGCGTCCGCGCGGCTGAACCGCCGTGTCGTTCGCCAGATCGCACATCGGAGCAGCGTGCCCGGGCGGACCTTGCCCCCACAAGCAACTTCCGCTCGGGCGCGTGGATCAGTCGGCGAAGGCGGTGTAGACGCAGGTCCAGAAGTCCTGGATCACAGCGGGCGGCGGGAACGGGCCGGCGAACGCGTCGGTCGTGAGCAGGACCCCAGCGAGGCGCTCGCCGGGATCGTTGGCCCAGGAGCTGCCCATGCCGCCGCCCCACCCGTAGCTGCCGGCGGGTCGGGTGAGGGCCGCCCGGCGGACCTGGACGCCGACCCCGTAGCCCCAGCCTTGTGAGCCGTCGGGGGAGGCTGCGCCCGCGCCCCGGTCGATGCCGAGGTGGTCGGTGGTCATCGCCTCGACCGACGCCCGGGACAGCAGGCGTGACCCGCCGGGCAACCCCCCGCCGGACAGCAGCATGCGCGCGAAGGCGTGGAGGTCGTCGACGGTGGACACGAGGCCGGCCCCGCCCGAGGGGAAGGCGGGGGGCTTGGCCCACTGGCCCTGAGGCACGTCGAAGACGACTCGCTCACCCGTCGCCGGGTCCCGCGTGTAGCACGTGCCGAGTCGGTCGACCTGGCGCGTCGCGAAGCCGGTGTCGACCATCCCCAGCGGCTCGAACACCCGCTCCTGCAGGAACACGTCGAAGGGCCGGCCGGATGCCCGCGCGATCAGCACCCCGAGCACATCCGAACCGGTGTTGTACAGCCACCGCTCGCCCGGCTGGTAGAGCAGGGGCAGCGTGGCGAGCCGGCGCGTCCACTCGTCGGGTTCCGGTGGCACCTGGGGTTCGGGAGGACCGGAACCCAGCTCGAGCCCGTTCATCGCCTCGAGCAGCGGCTGCGGCCATGGAGCCCCGAAGTCCATGCCGAGCCCCAGCCGGAAGGTGAGCACGTCCTCCACCGTGATCGGTCGATCGGCCGGGACCGTGTCGCCGTCGATCGGCCCCCGGGGGTCGACGAGCACCCGCCGGTCGGCCAGCTCGGGCAGCAGGTCGTCGACCGGGTCCTCGAGCCGGAGCCGGCAGTCCTCGACGAGCACGAGCGCACCGACCGCGACTATCGGTTTCGTCATCGAGGAGATCCGGAAGATGGAGTCGCGGCGAACCGGCTCCGGTTCGCCACGGGTCAGTGTCCCGGCGACACCCACCTCGACGTCGTCGTCGCGGGCGGCGAGCCAGGCGACGCCGCCCACCGTGTCGCGGTCCACGTGGTCGGCCATGACCTCGCGCATCCGCTCGAGCCGTCCAGGGTCGAATCCGCTCATGGAGACTCAGACGTCACGGCCGCGCCGAACTCATCGGCGGACGAGCGATCAGTGCCCGATGGCAGAGCGACGCCCGTCGAGCCGGATGGTCCAGGGCTCGATCGTGTCGACCAGCAGATGCGTCTCGCTCCACGGATCGCGGCCCAGGGTTTCGCGCACCACGGCCTCCGACTCGGCCTCGACGGCGAGCACCACGCGCTGCTCGTCGGCGAGCGGCCCGCCGAGGACGATGAAGCCGTCACCCACGAGCCCGTCCATGAAGGCGGCATGTGCCGGCCATCCCGACTGCTCCTCCATCGGCCGTGACGGGTCCCACTCCGGGCCCAAGCGACGGAGCACGACGTAGTAGGCCACGCTGGCGTTCTACCGCATCGTGCGCCGTCCGGCCCCGGATCGGACCGCGCTCACGCGACGCCGACCGGGGTGCGCTCCCGCTCGAGTTCGTCCTCGGGCACCGGCTCCGCATGGCCCTCCACGTCGATCTTGGGGAGGATCCGGTCGAGCCACCGGGGCAGCCACCAGTTGCGGTCGCCTAGCAGCTCCATCGTGGCCGGCACCAGCAGCATCCGGACGATGGTGGCGTCGAGCAGGATGGCCGACGCTAGGCCGATGCCCATGAGCTTGACCGTGCGCTCGTTCTCGAGGATGAACGTGCCGAAGACGAACACCATGATCGCCGCCGCGGCGGTTATGACCTTGGCGGTGGCGGCGAGCCCGTCGGCCACCGACGTGCGGCTGTCGCCGGTGCGGTGCCATTCCTCCCGCACCCGCGAGAGCAGGAACACCTCGTAGTCCATCGACAGGCCGAAGACGATGGCGAACAGCATCATGGGTGCCCACGGCTCGATTGGCGCGGGCTGCACGTTGGTGATGTCGCTCAGCCAGCCCCATTGGAACAGGGCGACCACGAGCCCGTAGGCGGCCCCGATCGAGAGCAAGTTCATGATGACCGCCTTGAGCGGCACCAGCAGCGACCGGAAGACGACCATCAGGAGCAGGAACGACAGCGCCAGCACGGCGGTGAAGAAATAGGGCAGCCGCGACGACAGGTAGTGCGAGAAGTCGACGTTCACGGCGACGTTGCCGGTCACGGCCACGTCGATGCCCGCCGCTTCCTCGGCCGGCGGCAACACGTCGTCGCGCAGGCGCTTGACCAGGTCGGTCGTCGCCTCGTCCTGGGGACCGCTCGTGGGGACGAGCTCCCACATCGCCGCGGTCGGGTTGTCGGGGTCGTTGGGGCGCGGCTCCGAGACGAACTCGACGCCGGGATCAGACGCGGCCGCATCGCTGATGGCCGACATGTCGGCCAGGTCGGTGCCCTCCGGCAGCTCGGCCGCCAGGATCAGCGGCCCGTTGAAGCCGGGCCCGAAGCCCTCGACCAGCAGGTCGTAGGCCTGCTTGGTCGTGGTGTCGTCGGCGAAGTTGGATTCATCGGAGAATCCGAGCCGAAGGCTGAAGACCGGTATGGCCAGCACCGCGAGCACCACCACGCCCACGAGCGCCGAGGTCCACGGCCAGTGCTGGATGATCCGGCTCCAGCGGTATGCGACGGTTTGGGGGCGTGGCTTGGGCGGGCGGTGGGCCACCTCCTTCTTCAGCGGCCCGACGAAGAAGCCGGCGATGAGCACGATCACGGCCAGCGGTAGGCCGATCGTCAACGGCACGAAGTCGAGCCCGACGCCAGCGAGGAACAGGGCCACCAGGCCGGCGGCGATGAGACCCCGCCAGCGCGTCAGCTCGATCCGGTGGCCGGCGAACCCGATCAGCGCCGGAAGCAGGGTCAGCGACGCCGCGACCGTCACGGCGACAACCGAGGCTGCCCCCACGGCGAGGCCCTGGATGAAGGTGACGCCCATGAGCAGCATGCCCAGCAGCGAGATCACCACCGTGAGGCCGGCGAACAGGACCGAACGGCCGGCGGTGTCGAGGGCGATCGCGACCGACTCGCGCACCGTGTGCCCGGCGTGGAGCTGCTCGCGATACCGGGTGACGATCAGCAGGGCGTAGTCGATGCCGACGCCGAGCCCGATCATGATGCCGAGGAACGTGGCGAAATCGGGAATGGTCAGCACCTGGCTCAGCAGGGTGATGATCGCGGTGCCGAGGCCGATGCCGAACAGCGCGACGCCGACCGGCAGGCCCATGGCGAGGACCGAGCCGAACGCGACGATCAGGATGACTATGGCGAACGCCAGCCCGAGGGCCTCCGACTGCGGCTCCTGGAACTCGCCGAAGATGAACCCGCCCAGCTCGATGCGGAGGCCGTCGATCTCGGGGGCGTTGTCGAGGATCGCGTCGCGGATCTCTCCGGCCCGGGCGAACTCGATGTCGTCGGGCATCTCCACGTTGGCGTAGGCGATCCGGCCTTGCTCGGGACCTTGGGATGCAATCTGCTGCGCACCCTGGCCGCTGTAGGGGCTCTCGACGCTGGTGACGTCGTCGAGCTGCGCCGTGTCGTCGAACAGGGACTGCATGGCGGCCTCGACCTCTGGGTCTTTGACGCCCTGTTCGGCCTGGAACACGATCGTCCCGACCACCCCGGTCCCCTCGCCCCCGAAGTTGTCGTCGAGGATGTCGAAGCCGGTCTTCGATTCGACGTCCGGCAGGTTGAACTCGTCGCGGAACGCGTTGCCAACGGCGCCGGACACGGCGAATCCGACGACGAGCACGCCCACCCAGAGGCCCAGCACGAGCTTCCGGCGGTCATGGCACCAGGTGCCGAGTCGGGAGAACACGCGCTTGCCTCCTGGGAGATCGATCCGTGGGGTTCTCGGACGGCTAGACGATCTGGCGGCGCAGAAGTCATCGCGGGCGGTGGAGCCCGGGCGACATCTTGTTCCGCCCCTCGTTGTCGTCGGAATGTGTTTCTCGTCACTCCAAATCCCGGACGGGGCGGAGTGACGAGTGACACGCGGGGGTGACGTTTGTCGGCCACCCGAGGGGCGTACACTGCAGGTCAAAATCTGCGGATGGAGGAGCGGGATCCCCCCTCCCTCGCTTCTCTCCGCAGCCGCGATGGCGCCGCTCGCACCCCCCCTGCGGGCGGCGTTGTCGCGTCCGGGATGAAAGTGGTGGCGGAGGGCCGGCGCCCGCCGGAGCCGTCAGCCAGCCGGCGCGGTCAGGGGCGCACGCCGCGTAGGCCCCGCCAGGCGAGCTCTGCGAGCTGGTGGGCCAGGGCCGCGGGATCGGCGTCGCTGTTGGTACGCAGCCAGTAGGTGCTGGCGCCCTCGATCATGCCCACGATGCCGTGACCGAGCACCCGGCGCTGCCCGGGGGTGAGCCCCTCGATCTCGATCAGGTCGGCCACCAGGTTGGCCAGCGCAGTCTCGACCTGGTTGACGACCTCCGAGAAGCCCGCGTCCCGTCCGAGCCCGCCCCCGTAGAACAGCTGGAAGGCATCGCGGTGCTGGTCGACGTACCGGAAGTAGGCGCCGAAGCCGAGCTCGACCATCTCGTGTGGGGACTGCGCGGCGGCCACCGCCTTGGTGATCGTCTCCTGGAGCTCGGCACCCACGTCGGTGAGCAGCTCGCTGAACAGCTCACGCTTGGAGGCGAAGTGCTGGTAGAGGACTGGTTTGGTGACCCCCGCCGCCTCGGCGATGTCGTTCATCGACGCGTCGTGAAAGCCGCGTTCCGCAAAGACCCGGAGCGCGACCTCGAGGAGCTGGTGGCGCCGGCGGGCGGCGGAGAGGCGGGTGGCCACGACGACGGGAATCCTTCCTCTGGGTTACCTAACGGTAACAGCCGGCCGCGCCCTACCGCGGGAAGGCGGCGGCTAGAGGGGGATGCCGCGCTCGCGGTCGTCCCTGTCCGCGGCCCGGACCGCGTAGCCAACCACGATCGCCGGCGCCAGGACGAGCGAGCCGGCCACGAGCGCCACCACCACCGCCGTCACCACCCCCGAGGAGAAGCCCGCCACGAACCCCACCACGAACAGCACGATCGCCACGCCGAAGAGCGCGTATCCCGCCCGCTGGCCAAGCTCGGCCAAGCGGGCCAGTCGCCGTCGGCGCGCGAGCACGGGATCCGAGGACGGGTCGCTCACTGGGTGATCACCGGCGCGGGTCCGTTGACTTCCGACGTGGCTCCGAGCCGCCGAAACCGGAGCTCAGTCGGGTGCAGTCGCGAGGTCTTCGAGCGAGACGCCGCAGTCCTCCATGATGCTGAACAGTTGCGAGGTCAACTCGGGGTCGGTGAAGGGGTTCTCGCCAGAGTCGCCGATCTCGACGATCCGTTCCAGCCCCAGCTTGTCGACCATTCCCTGGGAGATGCAGGTCGCCTCCTCGTGGGAGAGGACGCCTCGAGAGGCCTGCTCCATGTTGTCGGCCATGAACTCGACCAGCTGGTCGACGTTCTCGCTGTCGATGTCGTCGGGCAGCGTGCTGTCGCTGCTGCTCCCGTCGCTGTTGCCGCTGCTGTCGCTGGTGTCGGTGTTGTCCGGCTCGGTCGTCGTCGAGTTCTCGTCGCTGATCTCGGTGCCATTACCGCTCGACCCGTCGCCGTCGTCCCGCACAAGGAAGTAGACGAGACCGCCGATGAGGGCGACCGCCAAGACGGCCAGGGCGGCGATGAGGCCGGCCGGCGGGCCCTTCCTGCCCGGCGCCGACGGGGGTGGTGAGCTGCCGTAGTAGTCGCCGTAGTACGGCGCCGACGGGCCCGCCTGTTGGGCGCCGGGGTACTGGCGTGTGGCGTCGGCCTGCTGCGTGGTGTCGGCCCCAGGTGCATAGGTCGCCTCCGCCGGCGCGGTGGGGTCGGAGGCCGTAAGCGGTGGATCGCCGAGCGGATCGGTGGATGCGACGCCGCCGTCGGCGACATCGTCGGTCCAGCGCGCACCGTCCCAGTAGCGGTACTGGTGGCGCGTCGTGGGGTCGGGGTGCCACCCGGGAGCGGGTGAGTTCATGGAGCTGCCGTCCTTGTATGAGGGTGTCGCACCGCAATCGGTACAAGCCAGCCTGAGGCGCGATCGTAGGTCACCGCCCGAGGGTAGGACGGGCGGCCGGCGATCAGAAGTTGGCTGGCAGCAGGCGCGAGAAGCTCTCGAAGAAGAAGAACAGCATCATCAGGAACAGCGGCAGGCACACCAGGTAGGCGGGCCACTTGCGCCAGAGCTTGCCGAGCAGCCAGGCGGCGGTCCAGATGAAGCCGCAGGCGACGCACAGGGCGATTGCGGGCCAGGCCGCGGCCCGCTGGCCCGACAGCCCGCCGTCGATGGTGCCGGCACCCGGCTCGGCGGCGTTGCTGTCGGTGCTCTCGCCGTCGCCCGGGATGGCGCCCGTCTCGGGGCCCGGCGGCGCCTCGGCGGCGCGGGCGGGCTGGCCCACGAGCGCGGCCACCACGATGATGCGCTGGCGTGCGGAATACTTCGGGTGGCAGGCGGTGAGGGTCAGCCGGTTGTCGCCGAAGTTGTCCAGGACACCGACCTCGTCCGGGCTCACGATGAGCTGGTCGCTCACCTCGTAGCGGAACGAGCCCTGGACCGTGGTGACGAGGATCTCGTCGCCCGGCTCCAGCTCGTTGATACGGTTGAACGGCGCGCCGTAGGTGGTGCGGTGACCGGCGATGGCGGCGTTGCCGGGCTGGCCTGGTAACGGGGTGTCGGGATAATGGCCGGGGCCGCGCTTGAGGTCGTCCAGCGTTACCCCCTCGACCACGATCTTGTCTACGCCGATGTCGGGGATGCGGAGGTGGGCCACGGCCTCACCCTCGGCGGCCGGCGGCGGGGCGGGGACCGGGGTGGTCGACGTGGGCCCGGCGGCTGCGTTGGTGGTCGTCGACGTGGGGCCGGGCCCCTGGGCCGACTCGTCGGGGGCGACCACCCCGGCGTCCCCGACGCGCCGCTCGAACTCGTTCTCGAGCTTCCGCTGCGCCTGCGCCTCGCGGATGCCGGTGCCCCAGAGCTGGTAGGCCACGAAGAGCAGGATCAGGACGCCAGCGGTGATGCACACCCGCCCGATGGCGCCCAGGACCCTGGCCAGCCGCATCGTCCGAGGGTATCGATCCGCCCCGAACGCCTCGAACGCGGGGCGGTCCCGGTGCGCTTCGCTCACCTTGGAGGCCGTGACAGCCGGTCACTAGCCTCGCGCTGTCGCAATGGAGCCAGTCGTCCACCTTCGCGCCGCCGTCGCGCTGCTCGGACGCTTCCCCGCGCTGGCCGGTATCGACCTCGATGTGGCCCGCGGCGAGATCGTCCTGCTACGCGGCCCGAACGGCGCCGGCAAGACGACCGTGCTGCGCGCCTGCGCAGGACTCGTCCCGGTCGTGCGCGGCGAGGCGATCGTCCTCGGCCACGACCTGCGCCGTGACGCCCGCACGGTCCGGCGTCACGTCGGGCTGTTGGCCCATGCCACCGGGCTGTTCGACGACCTGACCGTCGCCGACAACGTGCGCTTCTGGGGTCGCGCGTGCGGCGCCGACAACGGCGAGATCGTCGCCGCGATGGCCCTCGTCGGCCTCGACGGCCGGCTGCGGGACGTCTCGGTCGGGCGCCTGTCGGCCGGGCAGCGTCGCCGTACCTCCCTCGCCTGCCTGCTCGCCCGCCGGCCCGAGCTGTGGCTGCTGGACGAGCCCCACGCCGGGCTCGACCACGAGACCCGCGACCAGCTCGACGCCCTCGTCGGCCGGGCCGTGGAGCAGGGCGCCACCGTCCTGATGGCGTCACACGAGCTGGACCGCGCGGAGTCCCTGGCGCACCGCGTCGTGGAGCTGGCGGGCGGCATGACCGCCCCCGCTCCCGGCGTCGCTCCCGGCGACCTTTCGGCCCCAGAAACACCGGATCGGCAAGAGCCCGCCGCACCCTCCCCCGAGGTGGCCCATGTGGCGTGACGCCGCACTGGTGGCGGGGCGCGACCTGCGGGTCGAGCTGCGCAGCCGCGTCGCCACCAACCAGGTGGCGCCGCTCTCGCTGCTGGTGCTGATCCTGTTCGCTTTTGCGCTCGATCCCGACCGCCAGCTCCTCGAGCGCCTGGCGTCGGGCCTGTACTGGACCGCGGTGCTGTTCGCCGCGCTACTGGCCATCGCCCGCAGCGCCGCCATCGACGAGACGGACGGCGTGCGCGACGCGCTGCGCCTGTCGGGGCTCGACCCGGCGGGGGTGTTCGTCGGCAAGGCCGCCGCCGTCGCCGTCGTCCTCCTGGGCCTCGAGGTGCTGCTGGGCGTCGGCGTCGTGATCCTCTACGGCGTCGAGGTCGCCGGTGCCGGCCTGGTGGTGTCGACCTGCCTGGCCGCGACCGTCGCCGTGGCCGCGACCGGTAGCCTCTACGGCGCCCTGGTCAGCGGCCTGCGGGTCCGGGAGACGCTGCTTCCCCTGCTGCTCCTCCCCGTGCTGGCACCCGTGCTCATCGGCGCCACTCGTGCCTTCGAGGCGGCGCTGGCGGGAGTCCCCGCCGACGGCTGGCCATGGTGCGGCCTGCTGGCCGGGCTCGCCGTCCTGTACTCGATCGCCGGGGCACTCGCCTACGGCACGCTCCTGGAGGGTTCGTGACCGCCCCCACCTCGACCACCGCGACCCGTCCGCCCCCGGGCGACGGCGGCGCTGCCGGCGCCCCGGCAGCCGGGGCGGCACCCGCTCACACCGGGTCGCGGGCGAGCCGGATACTGGGTGCGCTCGCGCTGGGAAGCGTCGCACTCCTGGTCCTCTACGGCCTGGTCTGGAGCCCGCCCGACGCCGAGATGGCCGACTCCGTGCGGCTCATGTATATCCATGTCCCGGCCGCCAGCTTCCTCTACACCGGCTGCTTCATCACCACCATCGCCTCGGCGATGTGGCTGCGGCGGCGCACGCCGGGGTGGGACGCCCTGGCCGGGGCCAGTGCCGAGATCTCCCTGGTCTTCGCTGCGATCACGCTGGGGACCGGATCGCTGTGGGGCCGCCCCACCTGGGGCACGTACTGGACGTGGGACGCGCGCCTGACGTCCACGGCCCTGCTGACCGCCCTGTTGGTCGGCTACCTGGCCCTGCGGCGGCTCGACGTCGATCCCACCGCCCGTTCGGCCCGGGCGGCGGTGCTGGGCCTGTTGCTGGTGCCCAACGTGGTCATCGTCAACCGCTCGGTCGAGTGGTGGCGGTCGCTCCACCAGCGGTCGACGCTGGTCAAGCTCGACCCCAGCATCGAGGGCGAGATGCTGGTGGCGTTGATGGTGGGCTTCCTCGCCATCGGGCTGGTCTTCACCTGGTTGCTGGTCCACCGCTTCCGCGTCGCCTGGCTGGAGTACCAGGCCGAGCGGTTGGACCTCGACATGGCGCTGGCCGAGCGCCGGGCGGAGGCGGAGCGGGGTCGACCGACGACCGGGGTGACGCCGGCGTGACGGCCATGACGCACGCCGGTTACATCGCCGCCGGGTGGGGCGGCGCAGCCGCCCTCATCGGTGCGTACGCCGTCTGGGTCCTGCGCCGCGGACGCAGCCTGTCGCGCCAGGTGCCACCCCAGGAGCGCCGGTGGAGCTGACGCCCCGCACGTTCAGCGACACCGGCAGCGACGGCGAGGGCGGAGCGGTCGCCACCCGCCGCCGGCGCGGCGGGTCCCGTGGCCGGCGGCGCCGGTGGGTGCCGCTGGCGGTGCTCGGCGTGGTCCTGGTCGCCCTCGGTTTTCTCGTCTTCAAGGGACTGTCCGACGCCACCCTCTACTTCCGCAACGCCGACGAGGCCGTGGCCCAGCGTGACAGCCTCGGCACGAAGCGCTTCCGCCTCCAGGGGACGGTGAGCGGCGACGCGACCGAGACGGATGGCGTGGTCAGCTTCGTCGTGGCGTACAACGGGGTGTCCGTCGACGTTCGGCACGTGGGCAGCCCGCCCGAGCTGTTCCGGCCCGGGATCCCGGTCGTCCTCGAGGGCCATTGGGACCGGTCGGGCGACGTCTTCGACAGCGACCGCATCATGATCAAGCACGACGCCACCTACGAATCCCGGGACGACTACCAGCGGCGGATGCGGGAGGCCGAGCAGGGTGGGCAGGCGGGGGAGGCCAACACGCCGTGAACGCCGCCCTCGGCCAGGGGGGCGTCATCCTGGGCGTGGCCGCCTCGCTGGGGGGCGTGGTCACGCTGGCGGTGGCGCTACGCCAGCGCCGGCTGCATCTCATCGCCGTCGGCCGGTCGTACGCCCTGCTGGCGCTGCTCGGCGCGGTGGTGGCGGTGGCGGCGATGGAGCGGGCGCTCATCACCCGCGACTTCACCGTCCAGTACGTGGCCGACACCGGCAGCCACAAGACGCCCGCGCTCTACAACGTGGCCACGCTGTGGGCCGCGCTGGAGGGATCGCTGCTGCTGTGGGTCCTCGTGCTCACCGGCTACATCGCCCTCGTCGTCCACAAGTTCCGCAGGCGGCTGCACGACCCGCTGGTGGGGTGGGCCCTGCTGACCATGCTGGCGGTCAGCTCGTTCTTCTTCCTGCTGCTGCTGTTGCCGGCCAACCCGTTCCACACCTTCGAACCGCCCCCCGGGTTCGACGGCCCCGGCCCCAACCCGCTGCTACAGAACCATCCGCTCATGGCGTTCCACCCGCCGATGCTCTACCTCGGGATCGTCGGGTTCACCGTGCCGTTCGCCTTCGCGGTGGCGGCGCTGGCGACCGGGAGGGTGGGGGAGGGCTGGCTGCTGGAGACCCGGCGCTGGACCCTGTTCGCCTGGGGCTTCCTCACGGTGGGCATCGTGCTCGGGGCCTGGTGGAGCTACGAGGTCCTCAATTGGGGTGGCTACTGGGGTTGGGACCCGGTCGAGAACGCGGTGCTGCTGCCCTGGCTCACCGGCACCGCATACCTGCACTCGGTCATGGTGCAGGAACGCCGCGGCATGCTCCGGGTCTGGAACCTGTCGCTGCTGTGCGCCACCTTCAGCCTCACCATCCTGGCCACGTTCCTCACGCGCTCGGGGGTGATCGCGTCGGTCCACTCGTTCACCGAGAGCGACATCGGCGTGTGGTTGCTGGCCTTCTTCGGGCTGATCGTGGCCGTCACCCTGGGGCTGATCGGCTGGCGCGGCGACCGGCTCAGGGCGCCCGGGCGCATCGACTCGCCGCTGTCCCGCGAGGGCGCGTTCCTCGCCAACAACGTGCTGTTCGCCGGGTTCGCCTTCGTGGTGCTGCTGGGGACCGTCTTCCCGCTCATCGTGGAGGCGCTCAACGACGAGCAACTGTCGGTCGGTGCGCCGTACTTCGAGCGCATGACCATGCCGATCGGGATCACGCTGCTGTTCCTCATGGCCGTGGCCCCGGTGCTGCCGTGGCGGAAGGCGTCGGGCGAATTGCTGGCGCAGCGGCTGTTCTGGCCGGCATGGATGGGGACGGGGGCCGTCGTCGTGGCCGTGCTGCTGGGTGCCCACGGGCTCGCGCCGCTGCTGGCGTTCGGCCTGGGTGGATTCGCCGCGGGGGCCGCACTGCGGCAGGTGGTCCTGGCCTCGCGCCGGCAGGGCTGGCGGGGCGTCGTGGGCCGCACGAACGGCGGAATGGTGGTCCACCTGGGCGTGGTGCTGATCGCCGTCGCACTGGCGGCGTCGAGCAGCTACGACACCGAGCGCGAGCTCACCATGGACGTCGACGACAGCGCCACCGTGGCCGGCCGCGAGATCAGCTACGTGGGCCCGCGGACCGTCGAGCAGCCCAACAAGACGTCGATCCGGGCGCGCGTGAGCGTCGATGGCCACGTCTACGAGCCGGCCATCAATCGCTTCGGCGAGGGCGAGACGGCGGTGGGAACACCGGCGGTAGCCACGTCGCCGGTCCGTGACGTGTACCTCGCGCTGCTTCAGGTACCCGACGATGACAACGCGGGCCGAATCGTCCTCCGGGTGGTCGTGCAGCCCCTGGTGATGTGGCTGTGGATCGGCGGCGCGGTGATGCTCGTGGGCACCGCGCTGGCGGCGTTCCCGGGTCGGCGCCGCAGCCCCATCTCGCCCGTGTCGGCGCCGCAGCCGGGGACGATCGACACCGGCGCGCCGCCGCCGGTGCCGGCACCGCCTAACGGCGACCGTCGCCCCGACGAGGAACCCGTCGAGGTGCCCACATGACCCGAGGCAATGCGGTCCGGCAAACCACTCCCGAGGCAACGCACGCCGGGGGCCGGTCCCCGTTGCCTCGAGCTGCCTGCGGCGGTCCCTATTGCCTCACGTTCCCGGGGTCGGTCGGTGACCGATAAGGCGCTGCACGAAGCGGCGGCGGCACCCGGGCCGGATGACGACGACGTCGCCGAGGCGCCGGCACGCCGGCGGACCGGGCTGATCGTGTCCGCGATCGTGGCCGTGCTGGCCATCGGGCTCGTCGCCGTGCTGGCAACCCGGGAGCCGGCGACGGACCGCCGCCGAGACTCGCCGCTGATCGGCAGGGTGGTGCCCCCGCTGGCGGGCGAGACCCTCGCCGGCGGCAGGTTCGACATCGATGGCCAGCAGGGTCGCTGGGTGGTCGTCAACTTCTTCGCCACGTGGTGCGTGCCGTGCCGGATCGAGCACCCCGAGCTCGAGGCGTTCGACCGGGCGCACCGCCGTAGCGGCGACGCCGTGCTCGTGAGCGTGCTGTTCGACGACGACCCGGCCAGCGCTCGGCGGTTCTTCGAGCGGAGCGGTGGGGACTGGCCCGTGGTGCTCGACAGCGACGGACTCATCGCCAGCGCCTACGGCACCCCCAAGGTGCCCGAGAGCTATCTCGTGACGCCCAACGGGCGGGTGGCCGCCAAGTTCACCGGCGGCGTCACCCGGGATGGCCTCGAGCGCGCGATCGCCCAGATCGAGCGGGCCTCCACCGACGGGGTGGCGCCGTGAGGCGCTCGCACCTGATCGGCTGGCTGGCCATGGCGGCCGTGCTGCTGGCGGCGCTGGCGGTGGGTGTCGTCGACGACGGCGGGCCCTCCACGCCCGAGGAGCGCGCCCGCAACCTGGCGGAGACCGTCGCGTGCCCGGCGTGCGACGGACAGTCGGTGGCCGAGTCCGACGCCGCCGCCTCCCGCGGCATACGCACGCTGATCGCCGAGCGCATCGAGCAGGGCGCCAGCGACGACGCCATCCGTGACGAGCTGGTGGCCACCTGGGGCGAGTCGATCCTGCTCACGCCCGACAGCTCCGGGGTGGGCGGTCTCGTCTGGATCCTCCCGGTCGTGGGCCTGGTGCTGGCGCTCGTTGGTGTGGGGTACGTGTTCTGGCGCTGGCGGGGCATGGCCGCCGTCCATGCCAGCGACGCCGACCGCGAGCTGGTGGACCGGGCGCTGGCCACGGCGAATCCCGCTGCCGAGGACGACGCATGACGGCGGTGGACGACGGATGACTGTCTCATGACCGCGGTCGACGGCACCCGACCCCTCGACCCCGACAGCCTGGCGGCGCTGGAGGAGCAGCGCGACTTCCTGCTGCGTTCGCTCGAGGACCTGGAGCGCGAGCACGACGCCGGCGACGTCGACGACCACGACTACGAGTCCCTCAAGGACGACTACACCGCCCGCGCCGCCCGCGTCATCAGGGCCATCGAGGCTCACCACGCCCGCGCGGCGGCCGCCCGTCCGTCCCGGTCGTGGCCCCGCACGATGGGCGCGATCGCGGCGGTGGTGGCATTCGCGGTGGTCGCCGGGGTCCTCGTCGCCCACTTCTCCGGGCGCCGCGAGGCGGGCGATGCGCTCACCGGCGACATCCGGGAGTCGACGCGCACCCAGCTCGACAGGGCCCGCATCGCCCTACAACAGGAGCGCTACGACGACGCCATCAAGATCTACGACACGGTGCTGGCCGACCAGCCCGACAACGCCGAGGCGATGGCGTACAAGGGCCGGGCGCAGATCGGCAACGGCGACATGGACGGCGTCCTCACGCTCATCGACGCCGCCGAGGCCCACCCGGACTATCCGGACACGCACTACTTCCTGGCGGGCGCGTTCGCCATCGCCGGTCGCTACGACTCGGCGCTGCAGGAGCTCGACCGGTTCGACGCCCTCGATCCGCCGCCGGACATGGCCGCGGAGGCGGACAACCTGCGGGCCCAGATCGAGGCGCTCCAGGCGGCATCGACGTCGACGACCGCACCCGGTTGAAACGTCACGCCTACAGGTGTGCGTGCGCCGCGGTGTCGACCGGCGGGATGTAGCGGCCCTTGCCCCAGCGCTGGCCGTCGCGGGTCAGCACCCAGATCGACCCCTTCGGCCACATGAGTGGGTCCTTGAAGCGAGTGGTCCCGGCGTTGAGGATCCTCAGCATCTCAGGGATCACGTCGCCGTGGCTGCACATGGCCGCCGCGGTGCGCTCCTTGCTCAGCTCTGCGGCGAGGGCCAGCGCCTCGTCGGCGCCAGCACCCTCGAGCAACCGGTCGTCCGCGGTGACCCGCAGGCCCAGCCGGTCTGCCAGCGGCTCCAGCGTCTGCATGCACCGCATCGCGGGGCTGCTGACCAGCCGCGACAGCCCGACAGCCGACAGCTGGTCGGCGATGCCGGCCGCCTGCTTGCGCCCCCGGCGGGTGAGCGGCCGTTCGTCATCCGGGCCCGCCCAGGCCGACCGGCCGCCCGCGTGGCCGTGGCGGACCACGTAGAGCTTCATCCGCTCGGCCTCGCCATCGCCTCATTCTGTCCGAGCGAGGGCGCGTAGGTCCGCGAGAACTGCCGGGAGCGAGGCGAGCAGCCGGTCGATGGCGGCGTCGGTGGTCGACCATCCGACGGACAGGCGCAGGCTGTGATGGGCGTCCACGCCCATGGCCTCGAGCACCGGGGATGGCTCCAGGGCCTCGGACGAGCAGGCGCTGCCCGAGTGCGCGGCGATGCCGTCGCGGTCGAGTCCCAGGAGCACCGCCTGGGGCTCGACGCCCTCGACCCCCAGGCACACGATGTGCGGCACCCTCTCCACGGGATCGCCGTAGACCTCCAGCCCGAGGGCGCCGTCGGCCACGGCGTCGAGGATCCGCCCCGTCAGCCGGCGTTGCTCCGCGCCGTCGGCGGCGACGGCACTGTCCGACAGGGCGGCGCAAACCGCCCCGAGGCCGGCGATGGCGGCCACGTTCTCCAGCCCGGCGCGGCGGGCCCGCTCCTGGTCGCCGCCCACCAGCAGGGGCGCGAGCCGCAGCCCCTGGCGGACCAGGAGGGCACCCACCCCCGTTGGCCCGCCGAACTTGTGCGCGCTCAGCGACAGCAGGTCGGCGCCCAGGGCGTGGAAGTCGACGTCGACGTGCCCCACCGCCTGGGCGGCATCGACGTGCACCAGCACCCCCCGCTCGCGGCACGCCGCCACGACCTCGGCCACCGGCTGCACGGTCCCGACCTCGTGATTCCCCCACTGGACGTGCACGAGCGCGGTGTCCGCCCGCACGGCGGCCAGCACATCCTCGACGGCCACGCGCCCCCGGTGGTCGACCGGCACCCGCGTGACCTCCCCGTGGCGCTCGGCGGCGAGGCGCACGGCCGAGTGCTCGACCGCCGGCACCACCTGGTGCGCGCCCCGGGCGGCGGCGCCCCAGCAGGCGGCGGCGATGGCCTCGGTCGCCCCGCTGGTGAACACCACCTCGCGGGGGCGGGCGCCGACGAGTTGGGCCACGTGGTGGCGGGCGTCCTCTACGGCCACGCGGCTGGTCAGGCCCTCGGCATGGACGCGCCCCGGGTCGCCGGTCCGACCGAGCTGCTCGACGAGCGCGTCCCGGGCCTCGGGTCGCAGGAGCGACGTCGAGGCGTGATCGAGATACACGCGCTCGAACATGCGGTGGTTATAGCGGCCATGACACCGCTAACCACCGCAGGTTGCCGGGCGCGTGGCGGTAGGCAGCCGCCCCGGGGGGAGGGGAATGAGGCGGCTGCCTCCGACCCTCAGTTGCCCTGGACGGCGGTGATGCAGTGCTCACCGCCGGTAGGCAACGACAGCGCCGTCTCGGTGATCAGTTGGTGGCCGTAGAGGGCCTCCAACATGCCTTGCACCATGCCACGATCCACGGCACAGATCACGGGATGCTCGATCGCCACCCCGCCGAAGGGGCAGTGCTCGCTGATGATCCGCAGCTCGTCGCCGTGGCGCTCGGCGTGTGCCGCGAACCCGTGCGCCGTGAGCGCGTCGGCGACCGCGTGGAGTGCCGCCTGGAAGGAACGGTGTTGGTCGGAGCCCGGCGACATGCTCGCCGCCATGGCCCGTCCGTAGTCGACGCCGACGTTCTCGGCCAGCTGCTCGGCACGCGTGGGCCCGAGGGCCGCCAGCGCCCGCCCCAGCAGCTCGGCCAGCACGTCGTCGTGGCGCAACGGCAGGTCGAGGGCGATGTCTGGTGCCACCACCCGGTAGCGCTTCGACGGTCGGCCCGCGCCACCTCCCGCGATCCGCGCCACGGTGGACTCGAGGTAGCCGCCGGCGCACAGCTTGTCGAGGTGGTGCCGCGCGACGTTCGGGTGGAGGTCGAAGTGCTCGGCCACGGCGGAGGCGGTCACCCCGCCGTCGTGCTCGTGCACGAAGAGGTAGATCTCGCGGCGCGTCGGATCGCCGAAAGCCGAGGTGATGGCCGTGACGACAGACGCGAAGTCCGTCGGTGACATCGTCGGCTGGTGGGGCGGCGCGGTCACGTCGATATTGTACCTATGGCCGTAGTGGTAATCCCCTGAGTGGTTGACCCGCCACCAACCCGAGCAGTTCGGGAGCTCGCCGATGCCCGTCACCGATGCCCAAATCCTCGACGCCCTCCGCCCCGTCGAAGACCCTGAGCTGCACCGCAGCATCGTCGACCTCGACATGGTGCGGCGCATCGCCGTGGATGGGCCGCGGGTCGAGGTGACCGTCGCGCTCACGGTCGAGGGGTGCCCCCTGCGCAGCGAGATCACGCGGCGGGTCGACAGCGCCCTCACGGCGCTCGACGGCGTCGCGGCGGTCGACCTCGACTTCACCGTGATGACCGACGACGAGCGAGCCGCGCTCCGCATCAAGCTCCACGGCGACCCCGCCGCCACCGCAGGCACCCACCAGGCGCACGGGCACGCCGAGGGCCGCGAGATCCCCTTCGCCGATCCGGGGAGCAAGACCCGGGTGCTGCTCGTCGCCTCGGGCAAGGGGGGCGTGGGCAAGTCGTCGGTCACGGCCAACCTGTCGGTGGCGCTCGCGGCCCGGGGTCGCGACACCGCCGTGGTCGACGCGGACGTGTGGGGCTTCTCGATCCCGCGCATGCTCGGCGTGCAGCACCCTCCCGTGGTCATCGACCAGATGCTGGTGCCGCCCGAGGCCCACGGTGTCCGCTGCATCTCCATGGGGTTCTTCGCCCAGGAGGACCAGCCGGTCATCTGGCGCGGCCCGATGCTCCACAAGGCGCTGGAGCAGTTCCTGACGGACGTGTTCTGGGACGAGCCCGACTTCCTGGTGGTCGACCTGCCGCCGGGTACGGGCGACATCTCCATCAGCCTGGCGCAGTTCCTGCCCCGGGCGGAGGTGCTGGTGGTGACGACCCCCCAGCCGGCGGCCCAGCGGGTCGCCCAGCGGGCCGCGTTCATGGCCCAGAAGGTCAACCTCGAGGTCAAGGGCGTCATCGAGAACATGTCGTGGTTCACCGGCGATGACGGCAAGCGCTACGAGCTGTTCGGCGCCGGCGGGGGCGAGGAGCTGGCGACCCGGCTGGGCGTTCCGCTCATCGGCCAGGTGCCGCTGGTGCCCGAGCTGCGCGCCGGGGCGGACGCGGGCTCGCCCATCGTGGCCTCCGATCCCGACGGCGAGGCGGCCCGCGTGTTCGCCCGCATCGCCGAGACGATCGACGTCGACCTGGCGCCCCGGCGGATCTACCGCTCCGAGCTGCGGATCAGCTGACGCGGGGGCTCCGCGCCGGCCGCCGGCCGCCGGCCCGCATTCGTTCGCGGGATCGGCCGCCGGGACGACCATTTCCGCGAAGAAAACGTGAGAGGGAGCGGCTCAGACGGGCAGCGTCTCCTCGAGGAACGCCACGACCGCGTCGTTGAAAGCGTCGTTGCGGTCGCCGGCCACCATGTGGCCGGCTCCGGCGACGTCGACCGACCGGGCGTGGGGGACCAGTGCCTGCAGCTTGCGGGCGCCGGCCTCGGACAGCACGTCGCTCTGCCGTCCCCGGACGAGCAGGACGGGCAAGCTGAGGTACCGGGCCGCGTCCTCCAGCCGATCCTCGTTGCGGATCGACCGGGGCTCGTCGATGCGTCCCGGCGTCATGAACCGGGGATCCCAGTGCCAGTACCACCGGCCATCGTCGTGCTGCCGCACGTTCTTGCGCAGGCCTGACAGGTCCGACGGGCGAGGGCGGTGGGGGTTGTACGCCGCCACTGCATCGGCGACCTCGTCCAGGCTGGCGAAGCCGTCGAGGTGGTCGAGCATGAAGGCGCCGATGCGGGCGACGCCCTCCGGCTCCAGGCGGGGCGCGACGTCGACCAGCACCAGCGCGCTCGCCACAGGTCCGCCCGGATCGTCCGGGTCGGGCTCGGCGATGGCGATCAGCGAGCAGATTCCCCCGAGGGAGGCACCCACCAGCGCGGGGGCCCGTTGGTGGGCCCGGCCGGTCGCCCGCGCGATCGCCCGCACGTCGGCGGCGAAGGCGTCGAGGCTGTAGTCGCCGTCCGGGGCCCAGTCGCTGTCGCCGTGGCCTCGCATGTCCACGGTGGTGGCACGCCAACCCTTGTCGCCCAGCAGCCGCGCGGTCCCGTCCCAGGCGTGCCGTGTCTGCCCGCCGCCGGGGAACAGCAGCACGGGTGGCCCGTCGCCGGGGCCGTACGCGTCGGCGGCCAGTTCCAGTCCGTGGCCGCGTAGGCGCAGGGTGGCGTCCATCGGGCAAGTCTGCCCGCCCCGGCGGGCCGGGGCGTGATCAGCCGGTGGCCGCAGCGATCTCGGGCGGGCGGAGGGCGGGCACCGGGCGCGGCCTCCGGCGCTCGATGATGTCGTCGACGAGCCCGTAGTCCACGGCGTCCTGGCCCCGCAGGATGAAGTCGCGGTCGATGTCGGCGGCGATGCGGTCGCGCGGCTGGCCGGTTCGCTCCGTGAGCACGTCGACCATGCGCTCGCGCATCGTGACCATCTCCCGCACGGCGATCTCCATGTCGACGGATTGGCCCTGGGCGCCGCCGTGGGGCTGGTGGATCAGGATCCGGGCGTTGGGCAGCGCCGAACGGTAGCCGGGCTCGCCGGCGGCCAGCAGCACGGCGGCGGCCGACGCGGCCTGTCCCACGCACACGGTGTGGATGGGCGGGCCGAGGAACTGCATGGCGTCGTAGACGGCGAACAGGGCGGTCATGTCGCCGCCGGGGGAGTTGATGTAGAGGTTGACGGGGCGGTCCATGTCCTCGCCCTCGAGGTGGAGCAGCTGGGCGATGATCAGGTTGGCGACCGTCTCGTCGAGCTCGCCGCCCAGGAACACGATGCGGTCCTTGAGCAAGCGGGAGTAGATGTCGTAGGCGCGTTCACCGCGATTGCTGGTCTCGATGACGGTGGGAATGAGCATGAAACCGGTCCTCTCCATCGCAGGTGCAACCGCGTGGTTGCGCGTTTGTCAGCGTAGGGAGGCCAGGCGGGATTCGCAACTGTAGAGTTGCGGGTATGAGCGATGAGAACCCCGATGCCTCCGCCAGCCCCCACGATTCCCGAAGGGTGAGCCGCTCGGTCGAGGTCGATGCCGGCGCCGACGAGGTGTGGACCGCCATCAGCGATCCCGAGCTGCGGGCCCTGTGGCTCGACGACGACGACGCCCGGTCGCGCCAGCTGCGGCTCGACGAGGTCGACGACGGGCGGCGGCTCGTGTGGACCTGGTGGCGCCCGGACGACGAGCCCAGCGCCTCCAGGGTCGAGATCGTGCTGGCGCCGACCGCGGACGGCACCCGTGTCGTGATAACCGAAACGCTGGCGGCGGCCTCCGTCGGCGTTGCCAACGCCGCCCCCGGCGCTGCGCCGGCCCATCTCCGAGCGGCGGACCGTTGGACCCATCGCCTGCTCGGCCTCGAGCTGCTGTTCGTGGCGGCCGGGGTGCTCGTTCGCTGAGCTCGCCGGCCGACCCGGTCATGGCCCGCGAGCCGAGCGACGCCCTGTTCGCGGCGCTCGCCGATCCGACCCGGCGGTCGATCCTGCGCGCCGTGGCCGAGCGGGGCCCGGTGACGGCCACGGCGTTGTCGGACGGCCTGCCCATCAGCCGCCAGGCGGTCGCCAAGCACCTGGGCCTGTTGCGTGACGCCGGCTTGGTGGTGGCGGACCGCGCCGGCCGGGAGACGCACTTCGTCGCCGTGGGTGCGTCGCTCGGGGACCTGGCGGCCTGGGCCGAGCAGACCGGCCGGCGCTGGGACGACCGCCTGGCCCGCCTGCGCCAGCGGCTGGCTGACCAGGGCGTCGCCCGAACCGGTGCGTCATCGCCCGGGCGGCGAACCCGCGCCGGCCCGGCAGGAGGCGTACCCTCGCAGGGGTGAGCCACATCGCAGGCCGCTACCAGGCCCAGCCGGACGACAGTGGCGGCACGCCGATCGGGCGGCGTGTGGTGCTCGGCATGTTGGGCCTCGGCGCCCTCGGCATCGCCTTTGGCGATCAGGTGCAGACCAGCGTCGAGCGGTTCTTGCGGCCCCTCACCGAGAACGACCCGACCGGGCTGACCGCCTTTGTCCCCACCGCCGGGCGCTTCCGCATCTATTCCGTGGTCGGGCATTTACCGAAGCGCACCGAGTCCGAGTACCGCCTCAAGGTCGATGGCCTGGTCGACCGGCCGCTCGAACTGACCCTCGACGAGCTACGCAGCCGGCCCCAGACCCACCTCGTACGCGACTTCCAGTGCGTCGTCGGCTGGCGGGTGGCCGACGTGCCGTGGCGCGGGGTCAAGGTCTCACTGCTCCTCGACGAGGCGGGCGTGCAGCCTTCCGCCACGCACCTGCGGTTCTCGTCGTTCGACGGCGTCTACTACGAGAGCCTCACGCTCGACCAGGCCCGCCGCGACGACGTGCTCGTGGCTCACGAGATGCAGGGCGGGAACGTCAGCCGCGAGCACGGTGGCCCGGTCCGTCTCTACGTGGCCCCCATGTACGGCTACAAGTCGCTCAAGTGGTTGGAGCGGATCCAGGTCGTTGACGAGCTCGACCCCGGCTACTGGGAGGAGCGCGGCTACGACGTCGACGCCTGGATCGGCCGATCCAACGGCCGCGATGACGAGCCGGTTTAGGGACGCGCCGCACCGCGCGGCGGACGACGACCTGCTCTACCGGTTCACTCCCGCCGAGCGGGTGCTCCACTGGGCCACCGCCGCGGCCGTGCTCACCTGCGCGATCACGGGGCTCATCCTGTACGTCGGTCCGCTCAGCAGCCTGGTGGGCCGCCGCCCGATGGTGAAGGACGTGCACGTGATCGCCGGCCTATCCATGCCGGTGCCGCTGGTCCTGGCCTACCTGGGCCGCTGGCGCGACGCCGTGCGGGCCGACATCCGCCGGCTGTCTCGTTGGACGCGGGACGACCGTCGCTGGTTCTGGACGCGCGGCGGCGAGGCGGACGAACGGGTGGGCAAGTTCAACGCCGGCCAGAAGGCCAACGCCGCATTCATCGCCGGAATGATTCCGCTGATGCTGGCCACCGGTTCGATCATGCGCTGGTTCGAGCCCTTCCCCCTCGAGTGGCGCACCGGCGCCACCTTCGTGCACGACTGGACCGCCATCGCCACCTGGCTGATCGTCGTCGGCCACATCGTCATCGCCCTGGCCAACGGCGGTGCGCTCCGGGCCATGATCACCGGCCGGGTGAGGCGCCGCTGGGCGGAGCAGCACCACCCCCTGTGGGCGGCCGAGGCCGCTAGGCCGCCGGCCCCCCCGGACGACGTCCGCGATGGCTGGCCGGGCTCAGCCGGGGGAACGTCGCCGCCCGGGCCACCATCCCCCTACGATGACGGCCGCTCGATTCAGGAGGAATTGCGTGGACGTCCGTATCGGGGTGAGGAGCTCGCCGAAGGAGCTCGAGGTGATCCTGGCCGACGACACCGACTCTGACGCGGTGCGCGAGCACATAGACGCCGCGTTCAAGGACGGCGGCACCTTGTGGCTCACCGACCGTCGGGGCCGCCAGTTCGGTGTGCCGGTCGACAAGGTCGCCTACGTCGAGATCGGCAGCCCCGAGGTGGCGCGGCGCATCGGCTTTGGCGGTTAGTGCGGTGACATCGGTGGGTTCGGTGGCCCCGCCGGACCCGCAACCCGACCTGCTCGACCGCCGGCTGCTGTTCGTGACCGGCAAGGGCGGCGTGGGCAAGACCTCGGTCGCCGCGGCCCTCGGGTCGCTGGCGGCCTCGCAAGGACGACGCACGCTGCTGTGCGAGGTCGACGCCAAGGGCAACCTGGCCGGGGCCTTCGAGACCGCGCCCATCGAGTTCCGTGAGCGCCAGGTCGCGCCCGGCCTGTGGGCCATGGCGATGGACACCGACGCCTCGCTCAGGGAGTACCTCAGGCTCCAGCTCAGGCTGCCCCTGCTCGCACGGCTGGGTCCCCTCGCCCGCACCTTCGACTTCGTGGCCAACGCCGCTCCGGGGGTCAAAGAGATCCTGACGGTCGGCAAGCTCTGCTACGAGGTGCGGGAGCGTCACTACCAACTGGTGGTGGTGGACGCGCCGGCCTCCGGTCACATCGTGGGCCAGCTCGCGGCCCCCGAAGCCATCAATGACCTCGTCAAGGTGGGCATGGTCCGGGACCAGACCGGGTGGATGCTCGACATCCTCGGCGACCCGACCAAGACCGGGGTCGTCGTGGTGGCCACGCCCGAGGAGATGCCGGTGAACGAGACGCTCGAGCTGGCGGCCCGGTTGCGGGAGGAGACCGTGGTCGAACTGGCGGCGGTCGTCGTGAACCGCGTGCTACCCGAGCTGTTCACCCGCGGCGAGGAGAAGATCTTCCGCGAGCTGCGCCGCCAGGATCGGATGGAGGCGCTGGTGGCGGCCGTCGGGATGCCCGGCACCGCCCGCGGTAGCTCGGACCGAGGATCGGTGGAGCCGCTGCTGGAGGGCGCCGACCTGGCGGTGAAGCTGCGCAGGACGAGGGCCGAACACCTCGGCACGCTACGCAACGGCCTGGGCCCGGGCACGCCGCTCCTGTACGTGCCCGAGCTGTTCCAGCGCAGCCACGGCGTGCGGGCCACCCGCCAGATCGCCGATGCCCTGGGCGCGGAGCTGGGGTACTGATGGCGGCCGCGCGCCAGTCGGCGTCGGTCCGAGCGCCCGAGGGGACGTCGCTGGCGCCGCTGCTGGCGGCGAAGGAGATCGTCATCTGCTGCGGATCGGGCGGCGTCGGCAAGACCACGACGGCCGCGGCCGCGGCGGCCATGGCAGCCGCCCACATCGGCGGGAAGGTCCTGGTGATCACGGTGGACCCGGCCCGGCGGCTCGCCAACGCGCTCGGGCTGGAGCGGTTCGGCAACGTGGAGACGCAGATCCCCCCCGAGGCGTTCGCGGCCGCCGGTGTCGCGGAGCCCCGGGGCGAGCTGTGGGCGGCGATGCTCGACACCAAGCGGTCCTGGGACGAGCTCGTGCGGGCGCACGCCCCCGACGCCGCCACCCGCGACGCCATCCTCGCCAACTCGCTCTACGACAACATCACCAGGCGGTTCGTCCACAGCCACGACTACATCGCCATGGAGCGGCTGTACGAGATCCACGCCTCGGGCCGCTACGACCTGATCATCGTCGACACCCCGCCGACCCGGAACGCCATCGACTTCCTGGAAGCGCCCGAGCGGATGGCCGACTTCTTCTCCAGCCGGCTGCTGAGGTGGCTCACCGTGCCCGCCCGTAGCCGGGTGTTCACGGCGGCGTCCAAGCCCTTCTACACGGTGGCGGACCGCGTCCTCGGGTCCCAGTTCCTCCAGGACATCGCAGAGTTCTTCCTGCTCTTCCAGACCATGTACGACGGCTTCGTCGAGCGGGCGCGGGCCGTCACCCGCACCTTGTCCGACAAGCGCACCACCTTCGTGGTGGTGTCGACGCTGGAGCCGTCGCCGGTCCGGGAGACCGAGTTCTTCGTGGAGGCGTTGTCGGAGCGCAAGCTGCACCTGGGCGCGGTGGTGCTCAACAAGGTCTTGCCCGACTGGTTCGGCGACCGGGACGCCACCGCCGTGGCCCGGCGCCTGTGTGCGGATCCGGCGGGACTGGCCAAGGCCGTCAACGAGGCCCCCGGGGGCGCGGGCATCGGCGCCCCCGACCAGGTGGCGCGGGTCCTGGCCGAAGTGGGGGAGAGCTTCCTCAACTTCCAGGTCGTCGCCACGCGCGAGGCCGAGCAACGCGCCGAGCTGGCGGCCGTGTCCGACGTGGTGGCCACCGTCCCCTACGCCGACCACGACATCACCGACCTCGCGGGGTTGCTCGAGCTGGGCTCCTGGCTCTGGCGGTGAGGCCGGGACCCAGGCCCCACCCCCGGAAAGGCGGCAACCCCCCGGTGGCGGGCCGTTGGCTCGGCCCGCTGCCAGAATCAACGACAGATGGCCACCCTCGCCGAGCTCGCACGATTCTTCACCCGGCTCGATGCCGGCGCGGTCGATCACCTCCAGCGCCTGGTGGCGAGCTGGGGCCTGCTCGCCGACTTCTGCTTCGCCGACCTGCTGCTGTTCGGCGTCGTGGGCGAGACCCGCGAGGGCGGCACCAACCGGTTCGTCGTGCTCGGCCAGGTGCGCCCGACCACATCGCAGACCGTCTACCGGGCCGACTGGGTGGGCACCGTCCTCGAGGAGGAGGACCGGCCACTGGTCGCCCGCGCCTTCCGTCTGGGCGAGATCATCGAGGGCGAGATCGTGATCTCCCCGCTCAAGGAACGGGTCCGGGTGCTCTGCATCCCCGTCCGCCACGGGGGGCGGGTCGTGGGCGTCCTCACGCGCGAGTCCGCACCGTCGTTCGGCCGCCAGCCCGGCGAGCTGGAGCGGACCTATGTCGACGTGTTCAACCGCTTCGCCAGGATGATCGCCAGCGGCGCCTTCCCCTTCGACGCCGACGACGCCGTCAGCGAGGAGGCCCCGCGGGTCGGTGACGGCGCCATCGTCCTCGACTCATCCGGACGGGTCGAGTACACGTCCCCCAACGCCGTGTCGACCCTGCACCGCCTGGGGGTGCACGCCAACGCCGAGGGCCTGCGGTTCTCGGAGCTCGGACTCGAGGAGACGGTGGTGCGCACCGCCTTCGACATGGGCACGCCCGCGACCGAGGAGCTGACCCGCGGCGTCGACGTCACGGTGCTGATCCGCGGCATCCCGTTGCTGGACCAGGGCGCGGTGACCGGGGCCGTGGTGCTGCTGCGGGACATCACCGAGCTCCGCCGGCGGGATCTGTTGCTGCTGTCGAAGGACGCGACCATCCGCGAGATCCACCATCGCGTGAAGAACAACCTGCAGACGATCTCGTCGCTGCTCCGCCTCCAGGGCCGGCGCCTGGCGCGGGGGGAGGCGAAGACCGCGATCGAGGAGTCGGTGCGGCGCATCCGCTCGATCGCGCTGGTGCACGAGATCCTGGCCCGGGAGCCGGGCGACGACGTGCCCTTCGTCGACATCGTGAAGCCGGTGGTGGGGATGGTGGCGGACAGCATGATCTCGCCCGATCACCCCATCCGCTTCGACGTCGACGGCGACGGGGGAATCCTTCCGGCCGGCATCGCGACGCCGCTAGCGGTGGTGCTCAACGAGTTGCTGCAGAACGCCGTGGACCACGCCTACCCGCACGAGCTCGATCTCACGGGCGAGCCCGGCCAGGTACGCGTGGCGATCGCCCGCGAGGGGCGCCTGCTGCGGCTCCGGGTCGAGGACGACGGCGTGGGGCTGCCCCCGGGATTCGAGCTCGACGAGTCCACGGGCCTGGGCCTGTCGATCGTGCGGACCCTGGTGACCGGCGACCTGTCGGGCGACATCTCGATCGCTCCCGGCCGGGGCGACGGCGACCGCCCCGGGACCGAGGTAGCGCTCAGCGTGGCCGTCGACGCGGAACCCGAGGACGGCCTCGATCAGGCGGGGTCGTCTGCGCTGTGATCGATCGTCTGGCCGGTAACCCCCAGGTCCGGCCGCCCCAGCAACCCCAGAAGGTCGTGCGTTCTAAAGCGGATCAGGATGCGGCGCGGCGCTGCCGTGCCACCCACTGGCGGCGCAGCGCACGGCGCTCCTCCTCCGATGTACCCCCCCAGATTCCGCTGTCCTGGTTGGTGGCCAGCGCATATTCGAGGCATTCCCGCTGGACCTCGCACTGCCGGCACACGGTCTTGGCGGTTTCGATCTGCTCGATCGCCGGGCCGGTGGTGCCGACCGGGAAGAACAGGTCGGGATCGGTATCACGACAGGCGCTGTGCTCGCGCCACTCGTCATTTTCGATGAACAGGTTGATGCTGCGGCTCTGCATCAGGGCCACGGGACCTCCACGGCGGATTCGGGTCACCGAGATTGTGACTAGTTTCACATGCCACCGCGATGCGTCACGGGATGCGTGTGGCTGCGACGGAGAAACGATACTGGGAGTTGGATTGCTCGGCAAGGATTTTTTCCCGTCGCGAAAGCGCGATTCGTGACGCTGGTGATCGGGCACAAGGGAGCCGCCGGGATAGCCCCCGAGAACTCTCTGGCCGCGTTCAGGGTGGCGCGGGAGGTCGGGGCCGACGGCGTCGAGCTGGACGTGAGACGCACCGCAGACGGTGCGCTGGCCGTCCACCACGACGCCACGTTGGCCGACGGCCGGATGCTGCTGGACCTGGCGGTGGGCGAGCTACCGGACGGGATGGCGACGCTGCCGGCGGCCCTCAACGCCTGCGAGGGCCTGGCGTTGGTCAACGTCGAGATCAAGAACTGGCCGCTCGACGGTGACTTCGACGAGTCGTTGGGCATCGCCGACACCGTCGTCGACACCCTGGGTGAGCGGCCCGCGGCGGAGCGCGAGCGGTACGTCGTGTCGTGCTTTCATCTGGCCACGGTCGACCGGGTGCGCGAGCTGGCGCCCGACCTGGTCACCGCGTGGCTGGTCGGGATCGTCGGGTCCGACGATGGCGCGCAGGTGATCGCCGAGGCCGTGGACCACGGCCACCGGGCGCTCCATCCCCATCACGCGCTGGTGACCCCGGCACTGGTCGAGCGGGCACACGACGAGGAGCTGGCGGTCAACGCCTGGACCTGCAACGAGCCCGACCGGATCCGCTGGCTGGCCGGGGAGGCGGGGGTCGACGGCATCGTCACCGACGTCCCCGACGTGGCCTTGGCGGCCCTCGGCCGGGGGCCACACCCGAGGTCATAGGTTCCGCGCCGAGCAGGGCGAGGTCATGGGTTCCGGATCCGGAACCCATGACCTCGGGCTCGGTCGGGCGGAACCCATTGCCTCGCCATGGCCGGCGGCATCGCCTTCGGTCAGGGGAGGACCAGGTCCAGGACGGCGGGCTCGTGGCGGAAGTCGAGCTGCTCGGTGTCGCCCAGGTGATCGCCGTCGACCTGGTAGGGCACCGGCCCGTAGGCCCGCACGGCCAGCGCCTCGAGGTCGGTGCGATGGTCCACCCAGCGGCTGCGGCGCAGGGCGGCGCCGCTCCCGAAGGCCGAGGCGATGATCCGCATCGTGCGGGCGAACGCCATGGTCCGCAGCGTGACCGACGCCAGTCCCCGGTCGAGCGTGGCCTCGCGCGCCAGCTCCAGCGGCCGGTTGCCCAAGTAGGTGTAGGGATTCGTGTTGAGGACGATGGTCAGGTAGGCGTCATCGATCACCGCCCCGTCCGCGTGATGAACGGCGAAACGGGGCCGGCTGCGGTCGTAGTGCCGGATCCACGTGTCGAAGCCGGCGAACACGAACAGCGGCTGCCCGGCGTACCGCTTGAGCCCGGCCCGGCGCTCGACCTGCTCCACTACGGCGGCGTCGAAGCCCACGCCGGTGTGGAACAGGAAGTAGCGGCCGTTGACGGAGCCCAGGCCCACCCGCCGGATCGAGCGCCGGGCCAGGGCATCGAGCAGCACGCCGGTGGCCTCGATGGGGTCGTTGGGCAGGCCGATCGTCCGGGCGAAGACGTTGGTCGATCCGCCCGGCAGGGGCGCCAGCGCGCACGCCGTGCGGGCCAACCCGTTGGCGGCCTCGTTGAGCGTGCCGTCACCGCCCAGCACCACCACGACGTCGATGCCGTTGGCCGCCGCGCCCTGGGCCAGCCGGGTGGCGTGGCCGCGGCGGCTGGTCTCGGCCAGGGTGACGTCGTGGTCGGCCGAGAGCGCCTTCTGTATCACGACGCGGCTGCGCGGCGTCACCGACGAGGCGGATTCGTTGACCAGCAGGAGCACGTTCATGGCGGCGGCGAAACTACCCGCGGCGCGGCCCAGGGCGATTTGGTCGCCCCGCGAAACGGCGGGCAGCATGGCTGGCCATGAACGTGGTCGTTTGCGTGAAGCAGATCCCGGATCCCGCCGAGCCCGGGAAGCTCGAGGCCGACAACACGCTCGACCGCAGCGGCAAGCTGATCCTCGACGAGTCGGACAGTTACGGCGTCGAGATGGGGCTCCAGCTGGCCGATGCGTCGGGTGGCGGCGAGGTCACGCTGGTCTCGATGGCTCCCAACGGCGAAACCTCGGGGTTGCGGACGGCGCTGGCCATGGGGGCGGCCAGGGCGATCCTGATCTCCGACGAGGCGCTGTCGGGCGCCGGCGCCCTCGACACCGCCAAGGTGCTCGCCAAGGCGATCGAGCGCGCCGAGGCCGACCTGGTCCTGACGGCCACCGAGTCGACCGACGGCTACACCGGCACCATCCCGGAGCAGGTGGCCGCTCTGCTGGGGCGGCCGGCGGTCACGTTCGCCAAGCACGTCGAGGTGGCCGACGGCACCGTGAAGGTCCAGCGCCAGACCGAGCTGGGCTACGACGAGGTCGAGGCCCCGCTGCCGGCGGTCGTGTCGGTTACCGCGGGTGTGGTGGAACCCCGCTATCCGAGCTTCAAGGGGATCATGGCCGCCAAGTCCAAGCCGGTGGATCAGCTCACGCTCGCCGACCTGGGCATCGACCCCAGCACCGTGGGATCGGCCGGCGCCGGCCAGGAGATCATCGCGGTCGACGAGGCTCCCGCCCGCGAGGCCGGCGAGATCGTGGAGGACGACGGCGAGGGCTACGCCAAGATCATCGCCTTCCTCGAGAACCTCAAGGTCATCTAGGCCTCGACCGCACCGGGCACGGACACGCAGGAGACGATTGACGCCATGGCTCTGAACCGCATCTGGGTCCTCGCCGAGGCCGCGGAGGGCAAGGTCGCCCCGATCACGCTCGAGATGCTCACGAAGGCGCGCGAGCTCGGGGGGACGGTCGAGGCGGTCTACGGCGGCGGCGACGCCGACGCCATCGCCGGCGACCTCGGCGCCTACGGCGCCGCCAAGGTCTACGCCACCGGCGACCTGGCGGGCAGCCTGCCGGGTGAGCCCGTGGCCTCGGCGATCGCCAAACAGGTGGCCGACGGCAACGCCCCCGACCTCGTCATGATCGGCACCACCTACGACGGCCGCGACGTCGCCGGCCGGCTGTCGGTGGCTTTGGACAAGCCGGTGCTGACCAACAACGTCGAGATCGACCTCGAAGGCGATGCGGTGGTGGTGACGGCCCCGGTGTTCGGCGGCACCAAGCTGGTGCGCACCCGGTTCACGGCCGCCACCCCGTACATCGCCCTGTTCCGGCCCAAGTCGTTCGCGGCCGAGTCGTCGGGCGGCGGGGCGGCCGAGGTCGTCAGCGTCGAGGTCCCCGATCCCGGCACCGCCAAGGTGCAGAACCGGCACGTCGAGGAGGCGACCGGTCCCAAGCTCGACGAGGCCGAGATCGTCGTCTCCGGCGGCCGGGGACTGGGCGAGGCCGGCAAGTACGAGATGATCGAGCAGCTGGCCAAGGCGCTCAAGGCGGCGCCGGGTGCGTCACGCGCCATCGTCGACGCCGGCTGGGTCCCCTACAGCTACCAGGTGGGCCAGACTGGCAAGGTCGTCAAGCCGACCGTCTACATCGCCGCCGGCATCTCGGGCGCCACCCAGCACCTGGTGGGGATGAAGGGCTCGAAGAACATCATCGCCATCAACAAGGACCCCGAGGCCCCGATCTTCTCGGTCGCCGATCTCGGCATCGTGGGCGATGTGCACAAGGTCCTCCCCAAGCTCCTCGAGGCCCTGCAGAACCGCTGAGTCGGCGAGGCAATACGCTCCGCCGAGGCGGACTCGAGGCAATACGGGTCGGGGTCCGGTCCGTATTGCCTCGAGTGTCGTCGTGCGGCCCCTATTGCCTCGCCGCCGTGTCCGCGGCTCGGGGGACGTCAGCCGGGTCGGCTCAGCCGAACGTGTCGCACTGGGAGCTCTCGCCGGTTTCGAAGCCGCGGTTGAACCACTCCTGGCGCTGGGCCGACGAGCCGTGGGTCCAGGTCTCGGGGTTGACCGACATGCCGGCCTGCTCCTGGATGCGGTCGTCGCCCACGGCCTGTGCTGCCGCCAATCCTTCCTCGACGTCGCCCGGTTCGAGGTCGCCGCGGGCGTAGACCGAGTGCGCCCACACGCCGGCCAGGCAGTCGGCCTGGAGCTCGAGCTGCACCGACAACTGGTTGGCCTCGGCCTGCGACCCCGCCGCCTGCTGCCGTTCGCGCACCTCGTCGCTGATGCCCACCAGGTTCTGCACGTGGTGGCCGATCTCGTGAGCGATCACGTAGGCCTGGGCGAAGTCGCCGGGGGCGCCGAACCGGTTGGTCAGCTCCCGGAAGAAGTCGAGGTCGATGTACACCTCGGTGTCGACCGGGCAATAGAACGGCCCCACCGCCGAGGTCGCCGGTCCACACCCGGTGTTCACCTGCCCGGTGAACATGTTGAGCCGGGCGTACTGATACTGCCGGCCGGCCTGCTGGAACTCGGCGGCCCACAGGGCCTGCGTGTCCTCGGTCAGGAACTTGACGAAGGCGACGTCGTCGGACTGGGCCTCGTCCGCGACCTCGTTGGACGTCGAGGCGTCGGGCACCGCCCCCGGCAGCTGGTCGATCATGCTGCCGAGCCCGCCCCCACCGCCCGCGAGGAGCGCGATGAGGAGGGTGATGATCCCGACCAGACCACCACCCGCTGCCAGCGGAACACCGACGCGGCGGCCGGCACCGCCTGGTCCGCGCAGGTCGTCGACGTGCTCGCTGCTGGTCCGGCGCCATTTCATGGGGCAACCCGTACCCTGCCACCCGGGGCGCCAGCAATGTTTGTGCGTTCTAGCCTGGCCAGCCATGTGCGCCGCCGCCAGCAGAGCCACGAGCCGAGCCACCACCCGGGCCACCTGGACCAACTGGGGAAGGAACCAAGTGTGCGCGCCCGCCGAGATCCGGCGGCCGGCGACCGAGGGCCAGCTCGTCGACCTGGTGAAGCACGCGGCGGCCAACGGCCAGCGGGTCAAGGCCGTCGGCGCCGGCCACTCGTTCACGTCGATCGCCTGCACCGACGGCCTGCTCGTGGACCTCGGGCGCTACACGCGCGTCCTCGGGCACGACGCCGCTACCGGCCGGGTCACCGTCGAGGCCGGCATCCCCCTCCACCGGCTGTCCGACGAGCTCGACGCCCGGGGGCTCGCCCTCGAGAACATGGGCGACATCGATCGGCAGTCGATCTCCGGCGCCACCCAGACCGCCACCCACGGGACCGGCCTGCGCTTCCGCAACCTGTCCTCGCAGATCGTCGGCCTGCGGCTGGTCACGGGCGACGGCTCGGTGCTGGAGTGCTCGGAGTCCGAGAACGCCGACGTGCTCGACGCCGCCCGGGTCGGGCTGGGAGCCCTGGGCCTGGTGTCGGCCGTGACCCTGCAGTGCGTGCCCGCCTTCCGCCTGCACGCCGTCGAGGAGCCGGTGCCGGTCGACAACGTGCTCGCCGACCTCGACGAGCTCGTGTCCACGTATGACCACTACGAGTTCTACTGGGTGCCGCACACCCGCTGGGCGCTGACCAAGCGCAACCGGCGCACCGACGAGCCCGCCCGACCCCGCCCGCGTGTGCGTGAGTGGGTCGACGACATGGCGCTGAACAACTACGCCTTCGGGCTGCTGTGCCGGGCCGGCCGCTGGCGGCCGTCGCTGATCCCGCGGCTGGCGAAGATCATCCCCAACACCGGCCGCCTCGACTACGTGGACAGGTCCGACCGGGTGTTCACGAGTCCCCGCAAGGTGCGGTTCTGGGAGATGGAGTACGGCATCCCCCGCGGGGCGCTCCCCGAGGCCCTCAACCGGGTGCGCAAGCTGGTGGACGAGATCGGGATGCGGATCAGCTTCCCGGTGGAGGTCCGGGTGGTGGCCCCCGACGACATCCCGCTGTCGACCGCGCACGGGAGGGAGACCGGCTACATCGCCGTCCACGTGTACCGGGGCACGCCGTACGACGCGTATTTCACCGGCGTCGAGCGGATCATGGACAGCTACGGCGGCCGGCCGCACTGGGGCAAGCTGCACTTCCAGCGGGCGGAGACCCTCGCCCCCCGCTACCCCCGCTGGGACGACTTCCAGCGAGCCCGCGCCCGCCTCGACCCCGAGGGCCGGTTCACCAACCCCTACCTCGACCGCGTGCTCGGCCCGGTTACCGGCTGACCCCGGCCGTAGACGGGCTGATCAGCAGATCGGCGCCCGACCGGTGCCTGATCGGCGGCTGGGTGGCGGCCCAAAATTCCCTCCGACCCCTTGACCTGTGTGACGCCGTAAGGCACCGTGCCCCGGGCGGGCCTTGACGTAGCGGGGAGGCGAGGGTGACGGTCGACGGATCCCGTCGTGGCGAGGGCGCCATGGTGGTGGTCGCCGTCACGCTGAGCGCCATCGCCGTGGTGGTGCTGATCGCCACCGCCGCCGGCGACGGACGCATCGCCGACGCATCGCTGGATCTCGGCTGGCTGTGGTTGGTGGTGGCCTTCGGCGCCTGCGAAGCCTTCGCGCTGCGGGTCGAACGCCGGCAGGGAGAGCAGTACGGGTTCACCGCCGCCCAGGTTCCGTTGGCCGTGGGGCTCATCTACGCCGAGCCCACCACGCTGGTGTTCGCCAGGTTGGCGGGTGTGGCGATCGTGCTCCTGGTCCTGCGCCAGCGGCGACCCGCCGAGGCGGCCTACGAGCTCGCGGCCCAGTTGGCCCAGACCGTGGGGGCGATCGCCGTCGTGCGGGGAGCGCTAGGCGACGCCGAGCTGGTGAGCACCCGGGGTGTGGTGGCGCTGGCGCTGGCGTTGCTGACGTCGTACGTGGTGGCGTTCGTGGCCCTCGCGGCGCTGATCGTCGCCGTGAGCCGGAGCCTGCCGGGCTGGAGAGGCCTGCTGGTGCTGGCGAAGAGCGACCTGCCCGCCGGCATCCTCAACGCCGCCATCGGCATCGGCCTGGCCCTGGCCCTCTGGGACCACACCTCGGTGGAGCTGCTGCTCGTCGCCATCGTGGTGGCGTGCATCACGTCCAACCGGGTCTACTCCAAGCTCTACGAGCGGCGACGAGGGCTCGAGGCGCTGCACGAGTTCACCAAGACGGTGGTCCGGTCGATCGACATGTCCCAGATCGCCGCCTCGGTGCTCAGCGGGGCCCGCTCGCTGCTCAACGCCGACGACGCCGTGCTGCTGATCGAGACCGTGGCCCCCGGCGATCCCGGTCGACGGTTCACACTGGGCTCCCGGGGCCGCGACGAGGAATGCATATCGCTGGTGGAGCTCGACTCCGACCTGCACGCGGTCGTCCCCGAGGGGGCGCCCCGCAGGTTCGAGGTCGGGCCGCTCGCACCGGCTTGGCTCCGGGCACGCACGTCGGTGGCGGCGCTGGCGGCCCCGATCACGAGGGCCAACGGATCGGTGTTCGGGGCGCTCGTCGTCACGCAGGCCCGACGCAAGGTGGCGTCCCACTTCGGCGACAACCACACCCGGCTGCTGGGCGACCTGGCCGACCAGGCGTCCATGGCCATCGAGAACGGGCTGCTCTTCATGGTGCTCGAGCGGGAGGCCGCCGAGCGGGCCCACGAGGCGTTGCACGATCCGCTCACCGGCCTGCCCAACCATGCCCGGGTCACCGACGTGCTGGAGTCGGCCATCCAGACGGCCTACGCCGACCGGGGGCGCGTCGGCTTGGTCGTGATCGACCTCGACTCGTTCACCCAGGTGGTGGACGCCTTCGGCCACCAGAGCGCCGACGGCCTGCTCGTCCAGGCCAGCGGTCGCATGCGGAGCCTGCTGCCGGAGTCGGCGACCCTCGGACGCCTCGGCAGCGAGCAGTTCGCCGTGGTCCTCCCCGGCGTGGCCGACGCCGAAGAGGTGGTGGGGGCGGCCCGGCTACTGATCGCAGGGTTCGATCCCCCGTTCCAGTCCGAGGGGGTGCTGCTGGCGCTGGGCGTCAACGTCGGCGTGGCCGTCTACCCCGAGCAGGCGATCGACGCGCATTCGCTCATGCAGCGCGCCCACATCGCTGCCGACACCGCCCGCCGCCATCGCAGTGGTTGGGAGATGTACGACCCCGTGAACGACCCGGCCACGCCGCGTCGCCTGGCGCTGGGCGCCGACCTGCGGGAGGCGCTCGAGAGCGACGACCTCGACGTGTGCTTCCAGCCCAAGGTGGAGCTGGCCACCAGCATCGTGCGCGGGGCCGAGGCCCTGGTCCGCTGGAACCACCCCCGCCTGGGGCGGGTCAAGCCCGACGAGTTCATCACGATCGCCGAGCACACCGGTGACATCCGGGCCCTGACCATGGCGGTGATGCGCAAGGCGCTGGCGCAATGCCGCTCGTGGCGCGACCTGGGCCTCGACCTGTCCGTGGCCGTGAACCTGTCGGCCCGCAACCTCCTCGACCTGCACCTCGTCGACGACGTCAGCGGTGCGGTGGAAGACAGCGGGGTGCCCGCCGAGTCCCTGACCCTGGAGCTGACCGAGAGCATGGTGATGAGCGAGTCGCAGCGTTCGCTCCACGTGCTGGGCGGCTTGGCCGAGCTCGGGGTGTGCCTGTCGTGCGACGACTTCGGCACCGGCTACTCGTCGCTGGCCCACCTACGGCGGCTGCCGATCGGCGAGATCAAGATCGACAAGTCGTTCATCGCCAAGATGACCGTCGACGACAGCGACCGGGCCATCGCCAGGTCGGTGCTGGCCCTCGGCCGCGACCTGGGGCTGGTCACGGTGGCGGAGGGGGTGGAGTCGCGCGAGGGGTGGGACCTGTTGGCGTCGATGGGTTGCGACCTGGCCCAGGGGTTCATCGTCTGCCCGCCCCTGACGTCGCGGCAGTTCCGGGAGTGGCTCGACCGCCGCCCGCCCGAAGAGCTCGCGCTGCTGCCGGCCGCCGCCGGGGATGGCGACGCGGAGGGTTCGGACGGGGCCGATGTCGAGGCGGAGGCCGAAACCTGACATTCCCGCCGCGGGAATCGTGGGCGGGGCCACCAGACCCGCGGCAGGTTCCTCAGACGAGGGGCCAGGGATAGCGCCGGCCGCTGTTGTCGACCGGGAAGGTGGGGCGGTCGGCGACCGCGGCGGCTCGGCGGACGAGTGCTCGGCGTTCCGCCGGGTTCAGGAGCGATTCCATGGCGGGAGGCGGACCGTCGTCGGCCAGGCGCCGCAGGTCCGCCACGAGGTGATCGGGGATCGGCTGGCCGCCGAACTCCCAGATGACCGTGCGCAGCTTGGTCTCGCAGTGGAAGGTGAGGCCGTTGTCGACCGCCCACAGCCGTCCATCGTCGCCGGCCAGGCAGTGCCCCCCCTTGCGGTCGGCCGAGTTGGCTACGAGGTCGAAGCAGCAGACGGTGCGCAGCGCCTCGTGGCGGGCACCGTCCTCGATCAGCGTGAAGTAGTGCTGCTCGGCGTCGAAGGTCACGAAGCGCTGCAACGAGCCGGCGCCGAACGGGAGACCGGGATCGTCACGCAGGACCGTCTCCGGCACGATGTCCCATCCCAACCATGTCGACAGCTCGTAGGCCGCCACCTCACGGTGGTCGAGGCCATCGGGAAAGTCCCATAGCGGGCGCTCGCCCCGGCGAGGCTTGTAGACCGCGCGCAGGCAGTCGGCACCCCGGTGGACCTCCACCAGCAGGGTGGCGTTCGAGCTCCATGGCATGCGCCCCAGCACCTCGACCTCGCCCGAGTGCAGCAGCTCCAGGGCCGGGCCGGAAGCCCTCAGTTCATCCGGGGGCATGCGTGGCCATCGGCGTCGATGGGCTCGCCGCAGAAGCCGCAGTTGGGCCGGCCCTGGGCCACGAGGTCCAGCGCGAAGCGAGCGAACGCGGCGGCCTGCGCCAGGGTGAAGCAGAACCGTGCCGTCGCCGGCGTCTCCTCCTCGCCGGCCAGCTCCTCGAGCACCACGACGATGCGCTCCTCGGGCTCGTCGTACTTGACGCCGATCGAGCCGACGTCCCAGTCGAACGGCATCGCTGTGACCTTCCCGTGGCCCTCGACGGGCTCGACCTCTGGCGACAGATCCTCCAGCAGGGCGAGCAGGTACTCGCCGAGGGCGGCTACCTGCTGCTTCTCGCAGCGCAGGTAGACGACCTCGCCGTCGGATCCCCCGGCGAGGAAGAAGACCCGCTTGCCGGGCGGGCCCTCGGCCCCGGGCCAGAAGATGTCGGCCTTCGAGAAGTCGTACGACTCGCTCATCATTAAGAAGGCACCAGCGCGGCGGTCTCCACGGTGGAGTTCACCGTGAGCACCATGGGCCCGCCCGCGCCGTAGGCGACGGCGGTGAGCGAGCACGGCGAGATCACGACGCGCTGGAACAGGTCGAGGTGGGTGCCCATGGCATGCGCCACGGCGGCCCGGATGGGGTCGGCGTGCGAGACCGCCACGATCGTCTCGCCGGGATGAGCGGACCGGAGCCGCTCGAGGCTGGCGACGATGCGGGCCTGCATGTCGACGAACGATTCACCTCCGGGGAAGGTGAAGCCGCTGGGGTAGCGCTGGATCGTGGCCCACTCGGGGCGCCTGCGGGCGGCCTTGATCTCCAGGCCGGTCCAGTCGCCGATGTCGAGCTCGAGGAGACCGTCGTCGGCCTGCACCTGGCAAGCGGCGGCGTCGCCGATCGGCGCCGCGGTCTCACGCGTGCGCTCCAGCGGCGAGCTGTACACCGCGGCGATGCCACGCCGCTTGCGGCCGTTTCCCGACGCCATGGCCGCGATGCGGGCGGCGACCGACTCGGCTTGGGCCCGGCCGGCGTCCGACAGGTGGAGGCCGCTGGCCCGGCCCGGCAGTTGCTTGCTGGTGGTCGCGGTCGAGCCATGACGGACGAGCAGCATCACGGTCGGGGGCGGTGGCTTGCGTCGGCCACCGGGCCGCCGCTCGGTCCGCAGGCTGGTGGCGCTCGGGGCTCGCGGCATCGCCGGCCCAACCTATCGTCGGCTCCCGTGGATGAGGTCGGCGCCGCCAACCCCGTGGCACTGGGTGCACTCGCGCGGGAGATCACCGCCTGCCGGGCGTGTCCACGCCTCGTGGCGTGGCGTGAGCAGGTCGCCCGAGAGCGGCGCGCGGCGTTCCGTGACCAGGACTACTGGGCCCGGCCGGTGCCGGGCTTCGGTGACCCCGCAGCCCGCGTCGCCCTCGTGGGGCTGGCGCCGGCCGCCCACGGCGCCAACCGCACCGGACGGATGTTCACCGGCGACCGCTCGGGCGACTTCCTCTACGCCGCGCTGTGGCGGACCGGTTTTGCGAGCCGGCCGGGGGCGGTGCACCGCGACGACGGCCTCACGCTCGACGGCGCCTGGATCACGGCGGCGGTCCGTTGCGCGCCGCCGGCCAACAAGCCCACGCCCGGCGAGCGCGACCGCTGCCGGCCGTTCCTGGAGCGGGAGCTCGCGCTCCTCCCCGAGCTGCGGGTGTACCTGCCGCTCGGCCAGTTCGGCTACCGGGTGCTGTGCGGTCTCCTCGGCATCCGCGGGCCTCGGTTCGGGCACGGGGTGGAGGTCGGGCTGCCGGACGGGCGAACGATCGTCTGCAGCTACCACGTGAGCCAGCAGAACACCTTCACGGGCAAGCTCACGGCGCCGATGTTCGACACCGTGCTCTTGCGGGCGCGCGAGCTCGCGGGCCTGTAGCCCGCTCACACCACGGCGGCGATCTCGCCGGCGGCGTACAGCACCGCCGTCACGCCCAGCAGCGCACCCACCACCAGGCGCAGGCGGCGATCCTCGGCCCGGATGGTGAGCGCCGCCCCCAACCGGGCCCCGGGAATCATCCCCACGGTGAGCAGCAGTGCGAACCGCCAGTCGATGTTGCCGAGGAGCGCGTGTGTGATCGTGCCCGGCACGGCGAGGATGCCGACACACGCCAGCGAGGTGGCGATTGCCCGCTTCAGCGGGAACCCGGCGATCTGCGTGAAGCCCGGGACCATCACCACGCCACCCCCGATGCCCAACAGGCCCGACAGGAGGCCGGCGAGGGTGCCGACGGCCGCCAGGCGCATCGTCGTCGGCCGGCCGTGGGGCCGGTCGCCCAGCGCCACCACGAGGTCGCCGGGCACCCCGTCGGCTTTCCCCGCGGGACTGGTCGTCCTGGCGGCCGTTCCCACGGGGAAAACGCCCGGTGGTTGGGCCGCCGGGTCGGGGTGGCGGACCATCCTGACGCCGCTCACGGCCAGCAGGCCGGCGGTGGTCAACATGAGCGCGTGCCCCTGGCCCGGGATGACCTCGGTGAGCAGTGCGCCGGCCACTGCGGCGACGACGCCGATCGGTGCCGTGGCGCGCACGGCCGGGCCGTCGACCAGCCCCTCGCGCGCGTAGCGCAGGGTGCCGCTGGCGGCCCCCGGGATGATGGAGGGCAGCGTGGTGCCGACCGCGGTCTGCGCCGGGGCGCCGAGCGCCCGGATCCCGGGCGTCGAGATGACCGCTCCCCCCACGCCGAACAGGCCCGACATCGCCCCGGTGGCGACGCCGAGCGCCACGGTCAGGGCGTCACGCAGCGGTCCCGGGTCCACGAGCCGCGGAGCTCACGCCTGCGCTGGTTGGGCCTTTTCGCCGCTCTTGCCGTTCTTGGCCGGTCCCCGCGGATCGTCGACGGCGAACCCGGGCCAGCGCTCGCGGCTCTTCGCTGACAGCTTGTGCATAAGGGCGATCGCCCCCGGGTCGTCGTCTCCGGGACGGGCGATGATCGACCCGTCGGAGATCATGCGGCTGATGATCTCGCGGCCGAGGTCGGTGCGGACGATCGTGAGCGTCCAGTCGTTGTCCTTGCCGATGCCACCAGTGGAGATGTCGGCGTGCTCGGCCGCGAAGTCGGGGCAGTAGTTGCACCCGTCACGGGTCCAGGCGTGGCATTCCTTGAGCGGGATCTCGTGGTAGCGGCCGTCGCGGGTCCACAGCTGGAACACGCCCTTGATGTTCATCTTGACGATGTCTCGCTTGTCGAGCCCGTACTTGGTCCAGAACAGCTCCTCGAAGATGGAGTCGTCGAAGGTCTTGGAGCACAGCAGCCCAATGTTGAACAGGAACGGCTTGGAGACCTTGCCGACCTTGCGGCTCCACATGACCGGCGGCACGGACGACTGGCATGACATCCCGACGAGCGCCAGCCGGGTGTGGCCGCGCTCGAGCGCCTCGCCCAGGGCCAGCGTGTTGGCCGAGTACGTGTAGCGGCTGCCGGCGCTGTCGAGGATCTCCTCCTTGCTGGCGGCGACCCCGGGACGGGCCTTCCACTCGTGACCGTCACCTTCGAGGTAGGAGACGAGGGCGGCGTCGATGTAGTCGTTCTCGAGCGACCAGACGAGCAGCGCCGACACCAAGCCACCGTCCTGGCCCATGCGGTGCACCATGTCGTCCGACGCCCGCGTCAGCAGGATGTCCTGGTAGATGCCGGACAACTCGTCGGGCCGCCGAACCCGGGCGAACAGGTGCTCGTCGCACTGGGGTTCCCAGGCCCGGAAGCGGGGACAGGCTCGGGTGCACGAGGTGCAGCCCTTCTCGCCGTGGATGCAGTTGTCGGGCCCCAGCTCGTCCTCGAGGTGGAACGGCTTGTACGCGCCGGGTTCGTGGTCGTAGCCGATGACGTCGTGCGGGCACGAGATGACGCAGCCGGCACAGCCGGTGCACAGGCCGGTCTGGATCACCTCGGCGTACAGCTCCTTCCATTGGGCCGTCCACCGCTCGCGAGTGGCGGGAGCCGCTGTCTCGGTCACAGAAGTGCAAGCTAGCGGCGGAGTCGCCGGAGCGGCCCATCCGGCCCGCGGCCCTGACGTCTTCCCCGGGTGGCCGCCGGGTAGCCTCGTTCGGTCATGTCCCACGATCCCCGGCTCCCGCGCGCCCCCGGTCCGCCGCCGGGCCAGCGCCCTCCCGCCGCGGCGTGGGACCGGGCGCGCCGCCGCCCGGGCGCAGGTGGTGACGGGGGCCGTGGCCCTTACGACTGGAGCGGTGACCCCGACGACGAGTTCGGATCGGCCCGGGATCCCGAGGCAGGAACGGGCCCGCGCCGCCGGCGCTCGTGGCGGCAGCGGATCATCCTCGCGGCGCTCGCGTCGATCGTGCTCCTGTGCCTGGCGGGAGCGTCGGTCGGCGGCTACGTGCTCGTCAAGTACAACAGCATCAACCGGGTCGACAACCTGAGCCTCGACCAACCTCCCGCCGGTGATCCCGAGAACTTCCTGATCGTCGCCGTGGACACCCGCGAGGGCCAACTGAGCAAGAACACCGACACGATCATGGTGGCGCGGGTCGATCCCCAGTCCGATCGGTTGGCGCTGACGTCGTTTCCTCGCGACCTGATGGTCACGATCGCCGACACCGGCGAGATTGGGATGATCAACTCCGCGTACAGCCGGTCCAACGAGGGGCAGGGCGAGCAGAACCTGATCGACACGCTGCGGCAGAACTTCGGTGTGCCGATCCACCATTTCGTCGAGGTCAACTTCGAGAGCTTCAAGCGCGTGGTCGACGAGGTGGGTGGCGTGTCCATGTGGTTCCCCACGCCGGTGCGTGACAAGTCGTCGGGCCTCTACGTCGACCGGCCCGGATGCAGGAAGCTCGACGGGCAGATGGCGCTGAACTTTGCGCGGTCCCGCAAGCTCCAGATCATGACGCCCGATGGCTGGGAGAGCGATCCGCGCTCCGACCTGAGCCGGGTCCAGCGACAGCAGATCTTCATCCACCGAGCGCTCACCAAGGCCCTGGCGCAGGTCCGGTCCAACCCACTGCGGGTGACCGACTTCGTGAACATCGCCGTGGACACGGTTCGCTTCGACAAGCGGCTCGGGGTCCGCGAGATGATCGACGTGGGCAACCAGTTCAGCGACTTCGACTCCGACAAGCTCGAGACCTACTACCTCCCGACCCTTCCCTATCCTCCGAACCCCCAGAACCGGGTGCTCCTCGATGAGAAGAAGGCACAGCCGGCCCTGAACGTGTTCCGGGGGCTGCCGCAGGGTGAGCTCAGCCCGGCGCAGGCGACGGTCACGGTGCAGAACGCCACCACCAAGGAGGGCTTCGCCAGGGACATCTCGGGGGCGCTGCAGCGAATCGGGTTCGACGTGACCGAGCCGGACACCACCGAACCCGCCGCCACCACGACGGTGCAGTACGCGCCGGGCCAGGCGAATTACGGGCAGCTGGTGGCCCGCTACCTCACGACCCCGGCCACGCTGGTCGAGAACCCCGAGCTGGGCGACGGCCAAGTGGTGGTGGTCGCGGGTGCGGACTTCACCACCGTGCACGATCAGCCGGCGCCGACGGAGCAGGCGCCGACCACCCAGGCAGCGACCCAGGGACTCACGGCGCCGGCCGACGCCGGCGCGGAACAGCCGGGCGTCAGCAGCCCCACGAGCGACAGCACTACAGCGACGTCCTCCCCCACCACCACTACCACCACCGAAGCCAACCCCTTCATCGTCGGCGAGCCCCCGCGCGGCGAGACCTGCGACTGATCGCGCCGAGAAGATCTCTGTGTTTGGGTCCCAAGCCCGGCGGTAGCCTCGCCTCCATGGATGACGCCGAGGTGATCAACCGCATCGGCGCGCTGGTCGACGAGGAGCATGCCCTCGAGCATGAGGCCGGCCAACACGGGCCCGACTCCGACGCCGCCACGCGCCTCCGCGACGTCGAGGTGGCGCTCGATCAGTGTTGGGACCTGCTGCGTCAGCGCCGCGCCCGGCGGGAGATGGGCCAGGATCCAGACGCCGCCCAAGTGCGCCCGCCCGACGTCGTCGAGCGCTATCAGCAGTAGCACGGTCGCCCTCCGCGGTTTCGCTGCGTCGGCACGGCGATTCGGCCGCGAAAGCGTTGAGCGACCCCGCGCGAGTAGTTAGCTTTGCGGCGCTTCTACCCGCCGATGTTCAGGGGGACCGGTGGAGCTGTTCAATCGTTTCTTCGACCCTGCGGGCGCCTGGGAGATGCTTTCCCGCTATGCCCACATCCTGTCCGGCATCACGTGGATCGGGCTCCTGTACTTCTTCAACTTCGTGCAGACGCCGTCGTTCGCCGAGATGTCCGCCGAGGGCCGGACCGAGGCCCAGCGCAAGATCACGTGGCGGGCGCTGTGGTGGTTCCGGTACGCGGCCCTGCTCACGTTCCTGTTCGGGCTGTCGATCATCGCGGTGCAGGACGACATGGACGACTACTTCTCGGGTCAGCGCGGCACCGCGATCCTGACCGGCATGCTGCTCGGCATCACCATGTTCCTCAACGTGTGGGGCGTCATCTGGCGGGCGCAGAAGGTGATCATCGGCTCGGCCGAACGGGTTGCCCAGGGGGGTGAGGCCGATCCCCGGGCGGCGTCGCTGGCCAAACCGGCGGCCCGCGCCTCACGCGCCAACACGCTCTTCAGCATCCCGATGCTGTTCTTCATGGTGTTCGCCGCCCACGGCTTGGGGTTCTGGGAGGAGGAGATCAACAGCACCGTCATCTACTGGATCATCGTGCTCTTGATCTGGGCGTTCATTGAGGCATCGGCGCTCGGGTACATCGGCGGGTACGACAGCGCCTTCAACAAGCTGGCCTTCGACGACCACCGCAACACGATCGTCGCCGGCTTCGTGCTGCTCGCAGTGCTCTACCTGATTGGCTGGGAGATCATCCTCCAGGCTGCCTAGTGGCGGTGGTTGGACCCAGCCGGACCGCCGTGGAGGCGACGTTCACTCGACCGTGAGCGTCGCCTTCATGCTCTCGTGGCCCGGAATGTCACAGTAGATCTGGTAGTCGCCGGGCTCGAGCTCAACGGTGCCCTCGTCGGTGTCGCCGTTGGACGTCACCGACAGCTTGAAGTCGTCGACCCCATCGATCAGCAGGGTATGGGTCAGGTTCCCGCCGTTCTCGTAGTCGATCGTCACCTCGCCGGCGTTGGCCGTGTAGGTGTCCTGGTCGAAGCTGAGCGAGTCCTGGGCGACGACGGTCACGGTGCTACCGCCGCCACCGCCCCCCGATCCTGTGGACAGACCGTCGCTGCCGCCACCGTCGTCATCGCCCCCGCAGCCGGCCAGCACGGCGCCGGTGATAACCAGCGCGCCGATCAACGTCACTCGCTTGTAGGTCACGGGCGGACGATACACAGGACCGCCCGTTCAGCCGCCAGTCATCCCACCCAGGCTCCGACGAGGCTCGCGATGTCGCCGCAAGTGGACGCGTCGTCGCCGTCCTCCCATGCCGGGTTGATCGATATGGGCAGCATCGGCACCCGCCACGCGGTCGCGCCGGCCCGGATCACGGTGTCGGTCGCCTCCCACCAGCCGTACTTGGGCGACGCACCGCGCTCGAGCAGGTCGCGAATGGTGCGCTGGACCTCCGAGTTGTCGGCCAGCCCGCCGTGGAAGGCGGGGACGACCGCGCTGGGGACGCCGTCGAGGTGAGGCTCGGCCCCCGCCACCGCGTCCGCCAACGGAAACACGGCCAGCTGGCGCACGCCGTCGACGGGACACGCCAGCATCTCCCGAAACGCCGGGGCCTCGTCGGCGATCGACCGGAACAGGCCGTCGTCGGTCGTCACATCCAGGGGCGACAGCGTGCGGACGACCGCGGTGATCCAACGGAGCCCCAGGCCGCCCGCCACCCCCCAACCGTCGTCGCCCGCCGGCGGGTAGTAGGCGCCCCCGGGCTCGACGAGCGGGCTCAGCAGCACGAGCGTGTCGACGGGCGCCTCGAGGTGCGACATGAGGTAGGCCTTGGCGATGAGCGCCCCTTCGCTCTCGGCAACGATCGTGATCGGCTTCTCGACGTCGGCGCGGAACGCGTCGACCTGGCGGGCCATCAGGGCCACCGAGCGGGAGACGTCCTGGTAGGTGTCGGCGTCCTTGTACGGCAGCGGCCGACCGTCGAGGTCGACACCGCGGTACGAGAACCGCCGCTCGTCCGCCCAGGTGCCGATCCCGTCGTCCTGCCCGACGTAGTGGCTCCCGAAGCCCGACACCAGCAGCACGGGCCGGCCCGCGCTGGCGGTGACACCGTTCCCGGCGCCGGTGGCGGGGGCGATGGCGGCGGTGACGTGGGCCGCCCGCGCGATCTGGTCGCGCTGCGAGGAAACAGAGAACCCGACGCTCACGCCCAGGATGATGACGCCGACCAGGGCGGCCACCCCGAGGGGGGCGACGGGCATGAAGCGCCGGGAACGCCGGCCGCAGTGGAGGTTGTGGACGATGCTGTGCCATGCCCAGGCGTTGAACAGCCCGGCGGCGCCAACCGCCGGGAGACGCAGGGGCGCCGGGGTCAGCACGACGGCGGTGCTGGCCATGGTGAGGACCAGGAACGACAGCAGGATCCACCCGACGGTGCGACCCGGTGGGCGCTCCCGCCACCACGTCGGCACGACCGCACCGTGGTGGAGGAGTGCCGCCACGCCGAGCACGGACGGGACAGCGATGAAGAACAACCACGACAGGGAGACGATGGCCATGCCCAGCAGCAGGGCGGCGAAGGGCAGCAGCACCAGCGCCGAGACCATCGTGAACGCCACCGAGGCCGCGGCGAGGCGCAGGGCACCCGGCGGCTGCATCCCTCTGGGCCACGCGGCGCGGACCAGGAGTGCGGTGATCGTGGAGCGGACCACGATGAATGCGGTCAGCTCGAGCGCAAAGGCGTGCCACGAAGGGTGGAAGACGAGGAGCCAGCGGAGGTCGTGGAACACCCCAAACGGCGCCGGCGCCGTGGCCTGGGGTGCCAGGGCCTCGGCGCCGGAGGCACCGATCACCGCCAGGATGAGCGCCTCCAGCACGGGCAGTGCGACCGCCAGGACGATGAGTCCCGGGTGCGCCGCCAGCGACGGGCAGCCGCAGCCCAGTTCCCGCCCCCGCGGGCCGGCGACGCCGCTGATCGACCGGGGACCTCGGCGCGCGGTGCGCCGGTCGGTCGTCGTGTCCGATGGCGCGTCCCCGGTTAGGTCGGGCGACTCGACCCCGCCGGGGGGAGTGAGCATCGAGAACCCTTCCGTCCTATTGCGTTAACAGTCTGGCGGCTCGCTCGCCGATTACCCCCGATCAATGGTCCACTAGTCACTCACGCCGACGGCTTGGCCGTGTGGCGTTGCAGTGCGCGTTGGGCGTAGTGCCGCCAGGATTCGGGGACGAGGTCGTGGTCGGCGAGCCGGCGAAGGAGTTCGACGTCGCCGTCCTCGTAGGCGGCGATGACCTCCGCAATCGTCAGCACGTGGTCCGGGCGAGCGACACGCCGGGCCGCGTCGCCTGCGCCGATGGTGCCCGCACCCTCGATGGCGAAGTAGGCGCCGAACCGCCGCGCGGCGGCGAAGCGGTCGACGAAGTCGGCATCGCCCATCCGGATGCCGAGCTTGAAACAGGGGATGCGGGGCTGGGTGACGCGGAGCCGAGCGGTGCCGATCGCCCAGGTCTCGCCCACTGCGCACGCGTGGAGGTCGACGCCCTGGAGCGTCAGGTTCTCGCCGAACGTTCCCGGCGCCAGCCGTACCCCCAACCTCGCCGACCACCATTCGTAGTCTTCGGCCGCGTACGCGTACACGGCCATGTGGTCGCCGCCGTGCACGCGGCGGTCCGCCTGGTCGTCACCGTCGAGGTTGACGCCCGCAAGCGACACCCGTCCGTCGACGGGCTGCTTCCAGATCGCGGTCGTGACCCGGCGACCGAACCACTCGACGACGCGTGGGGTGCCGACGTTCACCGAGATCACGCGGCCGCGCCCGGCACCACCGTCGCTCGGGTCGGGTGAGTTCACCTCGGCTGCGGTCACGGCCTGCTCCCGTCGTTAACCGGTGATCGTACAAGCGGAGGTTAGATCTCTCGAGGTGGTGGATGCAACCGGTATTCCGGAGTTGTACGGTTAGTCGCGTGAGGGAGGCAACGGCGTTCCTATGGACGGGGAACCATCCGGCGACGGATCTGTGCAATACCGAGCCGGTCATCGACGGCGAGCGCGTCGAGCTGCTCGCCGACTTCGACGCCGTGGTGACGTGGGCGAACCTCGCAGGGATCGCGGGCCGGTCCCAGTGGAGCGACGTCACCGATCGCGAGGCCGCACACACCGTCGGGTTCGTGCGCCGGTTGCGGGCGGCCCTGCGGTCGGCGCTGGATCCGACGGCAGCGGGGTCCGACGCCATCCACGGCTTGAACGACGTCCTGCGCGAGGCGCCCGGCGTCCTGCAGGCCGAACGATCCTCTGGCAACACCGGCGTGTCGTTGGCGGCGACCGGGGCTGCGGCGCAGCTGCGGCTGGACATCGCGGCGGCAACGCTGGACATCTTCCGCCACGACCCTCGCCGGATACGACGGTGTGCGCGTCCCGCCTGCGTCCTCCTGTTCCTGGACGTCAGCAAGAGCGGCCGCCGCCGCTGGTGCGACATGGCGATCTGCGGTAATCGCGCCAAGGTGTCGGCGCACCGCGCCCGCACCCGGCGGGCGTGACCCGGGACAGGGCCGACGGCTCGGCCCTCGGGCCCGCGCCGGTACGGTCGCGACCATGGCCAAGGCTCCGGCGACCGAGCTCCAGGTGGGCGAGCGCACCGTGCGCATTTCCAATCCGGACCGCGTGTACTTCCCGGCGACTGGGGCGACCAAGCTCGACCTGGTCAACTACTACCTGGCGGTCGGACCGGGGATCGTCAACGCCCTGCGGGAGCGACCGTGCATGATGCATCGGTTCCCGACCGGAGTCAGTGGCGAGAAGGTCCATCAGAAGCGCGTGCCGGGCGGGGCCCCGCCGTGGCTGGAGACCGTGCGTGTCCACTTCCCGCGCTACGGGCTGCACGCCGACGAGCTCTGCGTCACCGAGCTCGCCCACGTGATCTGGGCGGTGCAGATGTCGACGGTCGAGTTCCACCCCTGGAACTCGCGGCGCGCCGATGTCGAGAAGCCGGACGAGTGGCGGATCGACCTGGACCCGATGCCGGATTGCCCGCCCGCCACCGTGCGGCGGGTCGCAGGCGTCGTCCACGAGGTGCTCGACGAGATCGGGGCGGCCGGATGGCCGAAGACGTCCGGTGGCCGGGGGATCCACGTCTACGTTCGCATCGAGCCGTCCTTCGGGTTCACCGACGTGCGTCGCGCCGCGCTGGCGTTCGCCCGCGAGGTCGAGCGGCGCGCCCCGGACGATGTGACGACGACGTGGTGGCGCAAGGACCGTGACCCGGCGGCGCTGTTCGTGGACTACAACCAGAACGCTCGCGACCACACGATGGCTGCGGCCTATTCGGTGCGTGGTCTGCCCAATGCCACCGTGTCGACGCCGATCACGTGGGACGAGGTCGACGTCGTCGAGCCGAACGACTGCACCATGGCGACGCTTCCGCGGCGCTTCGCCGAGCTCGGGGACCTCCACGCCGGCATCGACCACGCGGTCTTTGCGATGGACGAGCTTCTCGAGTGGGCCGACCGTGACGAGCGCGCCGGTGCCGTCGACGCCGGTGTGCCCGACGAACAGGAGTGACCACCGGCGACGCGTGCCCGACGTGCAGGGTCGGGCGGGCCGGCGCCGTCACTCGGCGTTCGTCGACGGCCGGGCTCAAGCTTGCGTCGGCGGCGCTTCCGGTACCGGCAGCTGGAGGCGGAAGACCGGAGGTTGGGGGATGACGAGCTCGAGCGATCCCCGGTCCGCCTGCGCCAGCTGGCGCGCCAGCGGCAGTCCGATGCCGTGCCCGTCCTTGCGGTTCGCGCGTTCGAACAGGCGCCCGGCCGCGTCGGCGTCGACGCCTTCGCCCTCGTCGCACACTTGCACGACACCGCCGCCCGGCTCGGTGCGGATGTGGAAGGCGACCCGACCGCCGCCGTGGTCGAGGGCGTTGCTCAACAGGACGTCGACGATCTGGCCGACGGCGCCCGGAGTCGCGTGGACGCGAACCGACCCTTCGGTCCGCACGTCGATGCTTCGCTGCGCGCGACGGAACCGCGGCTGCCAGTCGCGCACGTGGTCGCGGACCAGCGCGGCCACGTCGAACGTCCGCCGTTCGCCGGCACGACCCGTCCGCGTCAGGCTCAGCAACTCGTCGACGGTGGCGTCGAGCCGCGCCACCTGGGTGAGGGCCTCGTCGGCCTCGGCCTTCGTCTCCGGAACGGGCGAGCCTGCCAGCTCCTCGAGCCGCAACGTCAGGCCGGTCAGGGCCGAGCGCAGTTGGTGGCTGGCATTGGTGGCGAACTGGCGCTCGCTGTCGACCAACGCGGCGATGCGCTCCCGGCTCGAGTCGAGCGTCTCGGCCAGGGCGTCGAGCTCGGGGATGCCCGAGCGGGGTGGGCGGGCCGAGAAGTCGCCGGCGCCGAGCCGCTGGGCGGCCCGGGCCAGCTCCTCGATGGGCCGCGTCAGGCGTCGCGCCTGCACAGTCGCCAGCACCAGCGCCAGGGCGAGGCCCACGGCGGCCACGGCGGCTAGCGTCAGGACCGAACGCCGGACGATGTGGGTCACGGGCGTGGCCGGGGCGATCAGTTCGACGGTGGTCCCGGCGCCCGCGCTCGTCTCGACCGCGAGGGTCGGACTTGTGGTCCGCTCGCCGGCCTCGATGCGGCCACCGTCGTCGGTGTGGACGATGGTCCGGTCGCCCTCGGGCGTCAGCTGCTCCAACAGGCCCGTGTCGGGTCGCCCACCCTCGGCGACGATGGGTTCGACGGCCACGGCGATGGCGGCGGCCTGTCGCTCGAGGCGGTTGATCGTGGCTTCTCGCGCCAGCCGGCCGAGCACGAAGCCGAGGGGAACGCCGAGCAGCACGATCGCGGTCAGGGCTATCAGGCTCGTCGAGACGAGGAACCGGCGCCGCACGTCGCCACCGTCATTCAGGCTCGAGCCGGAAGCCCACGCCGCGTACCGTGACGATGCGCCGGGGGTTGGCCGGGTCGTCGCCGAGCTTGCGGCGCAGGGCCGAAACGTGCATGTCGAGCGTGCGGGTCGGGCCCCACCAGTGCTCGTCCCAGACCTCGCGCATGATGCGGGCCCGCGGCACCGTCCGCCCCGCCTCCGCGGCGAGCAGGCTCAGCAGGTCGAACTCCTTGGGAGTCAGCTCGAGCTCCACTTGGCCGAGGAAGGCGCGGTGGGCGGCGCGGTCGATCCGCACATCACCGGCGGTGACGATGTCGGCACCGGGCTCGCCCTTCGGGGCGACGCGCAGCCGGGCCCGCAGCCGCGCCACCAGCTCGGCGACGCGGAACGGCTTGGCCACGTAGTCGTCGGCACCGGCGTCGAATCCGACGACCACGTCCACCTCCTCGCGCCGCGCGGTCAGCATCAGGATCGGCAGCGCGGGGTGGCCCGATCGGATCTGGCGGCAAAGGTCCAGGCCGTCGATGTCGGGCAGCGTCAGGTCGAGCACGACGAGGTCGAGACCGCCGGCCCCCACCCGCTTCAGAGCGGGCGCTCCGGCCTCGACGTGCTCGACGGCGAAGCCCTCCCGTTCCAGCGCCCGCACGAGGGGACGGGCGATGGCCAGATCGTCCTCGACGAGAAGTAGGTGCTTCACTGGCTGTCCTCGAAGTCGGTCTCGGCGACGAGGCGGTCGTACTCGGCGGCAGGCATCTGGCCCATCATGACGATGGGAGCAGCGTAGGCAGCCGGGAACGACAGATCAGGTTCGGGACGACGAACGGAGGCGCCGCGTTTCGGCGTGCAGGCGCTCGATGCGCTCGGGCGTGGGTGGGTGGGTCGCGAACAGCTGGGCGAACGCCACGCGGCGCCCCGTGAGAGGGTTGACGATGTAGGCGGTGGCGTGGGCCGGGTCGACATCCATGGGCACCGCCCGCACCGTCGTGTCGATCTGCGCGAGCGCCTGGGCCAGGGGCTCGCCGGTGCCCAGCAACTCGGCACCGGACCGATCCGCCTCCAGCTCCCGGCCACGGGAGATCGCCATCTGCACGATGATCGCGGCCAGCGGGGCCAGCAGCGCCATGGCGAGCAGCCCGAGCGGGTTGCCGCGGCGGGCGCGTCCCCCACCGAGCAGGGTCCCCCACATTGCCATGCGGGCCACGACGGTCAGCGCCATCGCGATGGCGGCGGCGATCGAGGCGATCAGGATGTCGCGGTTGGCGACGTGCGACAGCTCGTGCGCCAGCACGCCCCGCAGCTCCTCGTCGTCGAGCAGGTCGAGTGCCCCCCGGGTGACGCACACCGCGGCATGCCGGGGATTGCGGCCCGTGGCGAACGCGTTGGGTTGAGCGCTCGGGGCCACGTACAGCTCGGGCACGGGCAGGCCGGCCCGGGCGGTCAGACTCGTGACGATCGCGGCCAGCCGGGGATCCTCGGCCGCCGTCACGCGTCGGGCCCGAGCGGCGCGGACGGCGATGCCGGCGCTGAACCAGTACGACCCGCCCACCACCAGCAGGCCGATGGCGACCCCGACCAGCGCGCCGGCGCGAGATGCGATCAGTCCGCCGACGAGCACGAACAAGCCGCCCAGTGCGGACAGCAAGATGAACGTCTTCATCGTGTTGCAACTCACGGTCACCCCCGACCTCGAGCTTCGGTTGGGACGGTAGGGACGGATGGGTCAGCGATCGACCGGCGTCGCGTCAAGATTCAGCTTCGCTCGGCGTTTGCACAGGCGATGACGCCGGGGGCCGTTACCAGGTTGTGGCCGAACCTTGACGGTGCCTCGATCGATCGATGGGGCAGCGGTCCGTACCGTCAATGGGAGACGAGTCCGTCGAACAGGACGGAGTACAGCATGACCAAACGACGCAAGCACGGAACGCCGCGACGCACGACTTCGCTGGGCGCGGTTGCGCTTCTCGCAGCACTCGCGGCCGGATGCAGTTCATCGCACGCCAGCTCCCCGTCATCGACCACCGCAGCCGTGACCTCGCCAAGTTGGGAGTTGAAGGGCAGCTACAAGCCGACGATCGACCCGGCGAACTTCGTCGCCACGATCGACAACCCGTACTTCCCGCTGAGGCCGGGCACCGCCTTCCATTTCAAGGGCATGAAGGAAGGCACTCCGCAGACCGACGACATGGTCGTGACCGATCAGACCAAGCAGATCCTCGGGGTCACATCCACGGTCGTCGAGGACACGGTGTCCGAGCACGGCAAGCCCGTCGAGCGGACGTTCGACTGGTATGCCCAGGACAAGGCCGGCAACGTCTGGTACATGGGCGAGGACTCCCTCGAGATGAAGAACGGCCGGTTCGTGCGTGCCAGCGACTCGTGGGAGTCGGGAGTCAACGGTGCCCTGCCCGGGATCATCATTGAGGGCAATCCCAAGCCGGGCGATGTCTACCGGCAGGAGTACTACCCACCCGGTGACGCGCTCGACCAGGCGCACGTGAAGCGACTCGATGGGCACGTGAAGGTGCCATACGGGAACTTCAACCATGTGCTCGTCACGGAGGAGTGGAGCCCTACGGAACCGCAGATGGAGCAGAAGTCGTATGTCGCGGGCGTCGGCGAGCTCGAAGAGCACGTGACCGAGGGTGGCAACGAGCACTTCGAGCTTGTCAGCGTGACGCACTGACAGGACCGAGGCCGCACCGATCGGCGCGAACCAGCCCGGGCCTGAACGCCCGAGCTGCTCGGCCCGCCGCCGGTCCGAGACGGCGCTGGCGCAGGCCGATGTCGACGGCGCAGGATCGGGAGATGGACGCATCGCCAACAAGGGCCGCCACCGCCATCGATGCCGATGTGTTGCGCACCGCCGCTGCGGCCGCCCTGGAGTACGCGACCTCTGTCGACGACCGTCGAGTGGTTCCCGACCCCGAGGCGCTGGCGGCGCTGGTGGCGTTCGACGAGGCGCTTCCCGACGTGGGTGCCGACCCGTTGTCCACCCTTAGGCTCCTCCACGACGTCGGGAGCCCGGCGACCGTGGCGACGACGGGGCCGCGTTACTTCGGCTTCGTCATCGGCGCCGCCTACCCGGTCGCCCTGGGCAGCTCATGGCTGTCCGGTGCGTGGGACCAGAACGGCGCGCTCCCGGTGATGTCGCCGGTGGTGGCGAAGCTGCACGAGGTGACGCGGGGCTGGCTCCTCGACCTGCTCCGGCTCCCGGCGGACACGGCCGCGGCGTTCGTCACGGGCGCGACGGTGGCGAACGCATCCTGCCTGGCGGCGGGTCGCGATGCCGTGCTTGCCCGGCTGGGCTGGGATGCGCAGGCCGCGGGCCTGTTCGGCGCCCCGGCGTTCAACGTCGTGATCGGTGGGCGTGCGCACTCGACCCTGTCGAAGTCGCTGGGGCTCGTGGGCCTAGGACGCGAACGGGTCACGGTTGTGCCCGCCGATGACCAGGGACGGATGCGGGCCGACCTGCTCCCCGACCTCGACGGGCCCGTCCTGGTGTGCGCCCAGGCGGGCGAGGTGAACACGGGTGCGTTCGACCCGTTCGACGAGATCGCCGATTGGCTGGCGGAGCGGTCGGGCTGGCTGCACGTCGACGGCGCCTTCGGGCTGTGGGCGCTCGCCGATCCCGGCCGGGGCGACCTCGTTGCCGGACTCGACCGGGCCGATTCATGGGCGACCGACGCGCACAAGTGGCTGAACGTCACCTACGACTGTGGCATCGCCTTCGTCCGTCAACCGGCGGACCTGCGCCGGACGTTCGCCAGCGTGGCCGGCTACCTGCCGCCCGACGCCGGCTTCGAAGCCATGCACAACACGCCCCAGTCCTCGCAGCGTGCCCGCCAGATCGAAGTCTGGTCCGTGCTCCGCACGCTCGGGCGACGGGGCGTTGCCGACCTCGTCAGCGGCGCGTGCCACGCCGCGACGACGATCGCAGAGCGGCTGCGGGCCGGCGGCCTGACGATCCTGAACGACGTGGTACTGAACCAGGTGCTCGCCCGCATGGTCGACGGGCCGACCACCGATGCCCTCATAGCCAAGATTCAATCCGACGGCCGCATCTGGTGCGGTCCGACCCAATGGGACGGGGCGACAGCGATGCGGATCAGCGTGTCGTCCTGGAAGACCGGCCCCGCCGATGCCGCATTCGCCGCCGACGTGATCCTCGACTGCGCCGATCGCATCTAGTGGACCCTCGCGGACGTCATCGTGGCGTCTCGCCGGCCAGATTCGCCGCTGGACTGCGTCCTCGTCGTCGCCGCAGCTATGGCTGCGCCTTCGTCCTGCGTCCCTGCGAGCGACGAATCTGCCTCGGCGATACATCCACGGAACTTCCGCGAGCGCCCACTAGCCGTGTTGGTCCATGTAGCGCTGGACCTGGCGCCGCTCCCAGTCAGGGCCGAGGAGCCCACCGATGCCGAACATGGCGACCGTTACGACCGCGACCGCAGCACCGCTGCCCAGCATGGGCCAATAGAACCAGAGGTTCTCGGTCCCGTCGGCCATGTCGATCAGGAACCACATGAGGCTGAGGACGGCGTAGACGCCGAGGATCGTGTAGAGGATCCGCTTCTTGCGAACCCAGCGGAGCGCCTCCTGCCGCGCCACGTCCTGATCGGGGGGCCCACCTGCGGCGGGCGTGCTGCTTGTCATGATCCACTCCCTGTCTCCGCTTGCGACCGCTGGTCGCAAGCGCGTCTCGGTCATGGATCGACGGTACGACGGTGCCCCGATTTGCCGCATCGGCCCGCAGTACCAACGGTGACGGTCCCCCGGTACGAACCCGCACCGTCCCCTGGTCCGGTGCGACCGGTCGATGGGGCCCAAGGTGGTGGCGGCTCGGGACAGATGTTCCGGTCACTGGGGTGAACGACCGCAGGCGCGGGTATCCGTGGACCATGCGGCACTCGCGGTTGAGCCGTCTGCGGCTTCCGCGGTTGTGGACCACAGTCGACAACGCGATCGCGGACCTCGGTGACTCCAGCCGGAGCCGCCGCGCGAACGCGGGCAGCTGGGTTTGGGCTCGCGGTCATGACCGCTTTAGTGCCGACGAACGGCTTCGATTGGTCGACGCTCTTCGGCCCGTGGCAGGGGGCGATCCAGACCCGGCAGCGCGCGCTCAGGCGATCGCGGCACTGGTCGCGCTTCGAGCGGACGGGTCGGTCGACCTGGCCCTCGGCGCACTCAAGAGCTCCGACTGGGGACTGCGCACCATCGTCGCCTCCGAGATCCGTCCGACCGGGGATCCCCGCATTGTTGATGCCCTCGTCGCCTTGCTGAACGACCCAGACGGCTACGTGCGGGAGGCAGCAGCGATCGGACTCGAGACGCAGGGCGATCCCCGCGCGCTGGAGCCGCTGCAAGCGATGCTTCGCCGGGAACGCGAGGACACGGCCGCCAAGGCGGCCGCCAGGCGCGCGATCCATGCGCTGGTGAAACTGGAGAAATCGGCCGACAGCGCGAACCGGCCAAGCGCCGAATGAAGCACGGTCGTCATGGCCGGTCGCGCCGACCAGACCGACGACGCGCCTCAACCTCGCGGAAGCGAAACGTCAAGCATCAGGTCGCCGAACTCGCCCCGCCCGAGTGGTCAGAAGTTCACGCCGTCGCTCGCTTTCTCTGCCTTCGCGGTAGTTACTCGAACCAGTCACCGCGGCATCTCCGATCCAGGTCAGGCGTGGATCCTGGAAGAGCTGATCCGGTACCTCGAACACCCCAAGTCGGGTGCTTTGGACTTCAACGACATGGGCGGGTCATGGGTCCCGGTGCGAGAGGCCGTGGCGAACGGAACATTGAGGCCGAACGACAAGGGGCTGAGCGATGTCATCTCCCGCTGGGAGCAGCTCGTTCGGTTTGCAGCGCTTCGCCTGGGACGCGAACTCGGCGCGATGGTCGAGGTGCAGATGACGCGCAAGGAGTCGGCGGATCCGAAGCTCCGGTTCGCGGCTCAGGCAGAGTCCCTCGTTGACGGCGGTTGCTTGTCGGGCACGCTCCGAATCCCGGACGCTGTGGCCCCGGTTCGGGTGACCGCAAACCTGCGATCTGGTCAGGTCATCGTGACCGCAGACATCGAATCGCCTCGGGAAGGTCGCGCCACCACGAGGGTCAACTGGCTCACCCGTCAGCTCAGGGACGCGCCCGATGGACTGAGGATCGACGCGTACGTCGTCGGTAGCAACACGTCGACGAGCGCCCTGCTCAAGGTCGTGCGTGAGGATCCCACGGCCTTGATCGAGGAGCCGAAGCGCGATCTTCGGAAGTTCCGGGTCGCCGCCGTCTCACCGCTTGGCAGCAAGCGGGGCGTCGGCCGCGGAGCCTTCATCGACAGCGTCCTGGCGGCGATCGACGGGTTCTATGAGTCCATGATCCAGCAGCTCCGACAGTGGACCGCCAAGGCTCCCCAGCTGCCCCGGGG
>JBKPAA010000028.1:0-8279 GCA_046726215.1 Actinomycetota bacterium
GGCGGGTGGCGGCGCGCCGCTGCGTCCGGCGCCCCCGGTCCCCCGGGGCCGTCCGCCGGGCGCCCGCCCGCCCCGGCCGGGGGGCCTCGATCCCCGCCCTCCCGAGCCGCCCCGACCCTTCCCGCCGCGGCGTCCCCGGCCGGGGCTCACGCGGAGCCTCCGCCGGATCGGGGGCTCCGGGCGACCAACGCCACCGCGAAGCAGGCGATCCCCTCGGCCCGCCCGAGAGCCCCCATGCCCTCCGCTCGTTTGCCCTTGACCGTCACCGGCGCGCCCACCGCCTCGCCCAGTCGCGCCTCTATGGCGGCCCGCTGGGGGGCCAACCTCGGTTCCTCGAGCACGACCGTGCAGTCGACGTTCTGCGGGGCCCAACCCGCGTCGAGCACCGCGGCCACGGCTTGGCGCAACAACCCCACCGAGTCGGCACCCGCGAAGGCCGGATCCGTGTCGGGAAAATGCTGGCCGATGTCGCCCAGGCCGGCGGCGCCGAGCAACGCGTCGGTGACGGCGTGGGCGATCACGTCGCCGTCGCTGTGCCCGGCGAGCCCGGCCATGCCGGCGAACGGCACCCCGCCCAGGACGAGCGGACGGCCGGCATCACCGGAGAACCGATGGACGTCAAAGCCCTGTCCGATCCGCATTGCGGGGTCGCGCGAGGCGGTCATGGGGTCATGCCGAAGCGGAGCACCGCCTCGGCGATCACGAGATCGATCGGGCGGGTGACCTTGAGGTTGGCCGGGGAGCCCTCCACGACGACCACCTTGCCACCGGAGGCCTCGACCAGCGACGCATCGTCGGACGCCTCGGGCTCGCCGGCGTGGGCCTCGCGCAGGGCCGACGCCCGGAACGCCTGGGGTGTCTGCACGGCCAGCAGCCCGCCGCGATCGACGGCTCCCCCCGACCGATTCCTCAGCGTGTCGGTGACGTCGACCGCCGGCAACGCGGCGTCGGCGCCTTGGCGCACGGCCTCGACCACCCGGGCGAACAGCTCCGCCCCCGCCAGGGGACGGGCGCCATCGTGGACCACGATGACCTCGGCGTCGCCGGGCACCACCGCCAGGCCGGCCCGCACCGAGCCCGACCGCGTGGCTCCGCCGCCGACGACCACGTCAGCGTCGGACGCGAGATCGCCGGCCCGCTCCGGGGGCACGACGACCACCACACCATCGTCCCGACCGGCGGCAACGGCTCGGGCGGCGGCGAGCGACCAGTCGAGCACCCGGCGTCCCGCCAGGTCCTCGTATTGCTTGGGCCGTCCGAACCGGCTGCCCGACCCGGCCGCCACGACGATCACCCACACCACTCGCATGACCGGCCGGAGGCTACCGGTCGCTTGAACGGCTGGAGATCACGGCCATGAAACCCACGGAGATGCGCCGAGAGGCTCGGGGCGCCCCAGTATGGCCGGACGGTTGCTCGGCACGTCGTTATCGTTCCCCGTGATGAGCGCCACCGACCTGCTCGCCGACGTCGACCTGTTCGCCGACCTGACGCACGGCGAGCTCCTGCAGCTGGCGGACGCCAGCGACACGGAAGACCTGCGTCGGGGCGATGTGCTGTTCCACGAGGACGACGCCCCCGACAAGATGTACGTGGTGGTGAGCGGGCGGATCGCCATCGCCAAGCGCTCGATCGACGGGCGCGAGGCCGTGGTCGCCCTGATGGAGCGCGGCGACCTCTTCGGCGACATGGGCCTGTTCGAGGGGCTGGGCCGGTCGGCCGAGGCCCGGGCCCTGGAGCCGTCCCAGGTGCTGGCGATCGGCTTCGATCCGGTCCGCCAGGTGTACGAGAACCGACCCGAGTTGCTTTGGGGCGTGGTCGCGCTGTTGGCGGGCCGGATCCGCACCATGGACGTGGCGCTGGCCGACTCGGTGTTCCTCGACGTCACCGGCCGCACCGCGAAGCGGCTCATCGAGATGGCCGCCGGATCCGACGAGTTCACCCTGCCCGTCACGCAGGAGGAGCTGGCGGCGATGGTCGGCGCCTCCCGGGAGCGGGTCAACAAGGCGATCGCCAGCTTCGTCCGCCTCGGCTGGATCGAGCAGTCGGAGCGCCGCTATCGCATCACCGACCGCGAACAGCTCGAACGCCGGGCCCGCTAGGGCCGACCCCGGGTCACGCCGTGTCGCCGAGGAACGCCAGGACGCGGCGCCAGGCGTCGGCGGCGTCGTCCGGCCGATGTGCCGGTCGGGTGGGGTCGTGGACGAAGCCGTGGTCGGCGCCCTCGTAGCGCACGACCTCGACGCCCGCGGCTTCGAGCGCGTCGGCGTCGTCCTGGGGCACCCACGGGTCGGCGGTGCCCACGATTGCGAGCGTGGGACAGCGCGTAGGCGAAGCCACGGCATCGAGCGGTTCGCCCTGGGTCGGAGTGCGCCACTGCTCGGGTACCCGCGCCATACCGTAGAAGGCCGCCGCCCGGTCGAATCGCCCGGTGGCCGCCGCCTTCAGCGTGTACATCCCGCCCATGCAGAAGCCGATGATCGCCACGGGGTCGCACCCGGTGGCGTCGGCCGCGGCGTTGGCGTCGCCGAGGATGCGGGTGTCGTCCAGCGACCCGCCGGCGGCCAGGCGATCGGGCAGCGACAGGGACTCGCGCCCGGGCCACAGCTCGAAGGCGCACACCGTCCATCCCTGCTCGCCGGCGAGCCGGGCCACCAGATCGTCGAACAACGGCCGCAGGCCCCCGATGTCGGGGACCACCACCAGGCCCCGCGACGCCTCCCGCCCGTCCGGCAGGGCGATCTCGGCCGGCGTCCCCGAAGGCAACGTGATCCGCATGCCCGGGGTTCTACACGATCCGCCGCGGGGCGGCGGTGGTCAGTCCACTAGGTGTACCGGTCCAGGATGCTGGACTCCGCCAGGCGGGACAGGCCCTCCTTGATCGCCTGGGCCCGTGACTCGCCGACGCCGGCCACGTCGTCGAGGTCGTCGATGGTGGCCCGCATGATCTTCTGGAGGCTGCCGAACCGGCCCACGATCCGTTCGATCACCGACTCGGGCAGGCGGGGGATGCGGGCCAGGAGGCGGAAGCCGCGGGGCTGCACGTTGGCGTCGAGGTCGACGGTCGCGCCCAGCAGGTGGAGGGTCTCGGCCACGCCCCTGAGGTCGAGCAGCTCCTCGGTGCTCATGTCGGTGAGCGCAGCCATGGCCTGCTCGAGCTCCCATTCCGACTCGGGGTTGAAGTAGTCGAGGATCACGAGCCGGCGATCGTCGTCGACCCCGCCCATCAGCTCCTCGAGCTGGAGCTTCACCAACCGGCCGTCGACGCCGAGCTCGACGATGTCGCCGGCGATCTCGTCGGCGATGCGTCGCACCATCTCGGTGCGCTGGAGCACGTTGACGACGTCGCGCACCGTCACCAGATCCTCGACCTCGAGGGCGGACAGTGCGGCCGTGACGCTGTCGAGCCGCTGGCGGTAGCGCTCGAGCGTCTGTAGCGCCTGGTTGGCCCTGGTCAGCAGCCGCGGGATGTTCTCGAGCGGGTGCTTCTCGTCGTTGACGTACACGGCGATGATCGACATGTCCTCGGACACGGAGATGACGGGGACGTTGATGGAGCGGGCGACCCGCTCGGCCGTGCGGTGACGCGTGCCGGTCTCGGACGTCGGGACGTTGGGGTTGGGCACCAAGTGGACGTTGGCGCGGGCGATGCGACTGGCGTCGCTGGCGAGGATGATGGCGCCGTCCATCTTGGCCAGCTCCGAAAGTCTCTGGGGACTGAACGCCGCGTCCAGCAGGAACCCGCCCGAGCAGATGTTCAGGACCTCGGGCCCGTCGCCCACGACGATGAGCGCACCCATGTTGGCATGGAGGATGCGGTCGATGCCCTCACGCAGCGGGGTCCCGGGAGCCACGGCCGCGAGGGCGGCCATGAGCTCGGCGCTGGGCCTGGCAACCACGTGGCAATGCTAGTGCCGTGGCTGTGAGGCCCCCTGGGTACGCCCGGCCGACCATCCCCGAGGCCGCCCGAGCCGGCACGCCACGTGCGGAAGCGGCGAGGCAAACGACCAACGGTCGGCGGAGCCCGAGTCGATGACTAACGCTCCGCGTGGGCGGTCGCCTCGGGCGTGCGGCTGTGTGCGCTGTCGCCTCGGGGATCGACCTCGGACTGTGCTGCCGGCACCACCCGGGTGACGCGCAGTGCGTCGCCGATCGACGGCGACCGGGCCACGCGCATGCCGCCGGGTGGATCGGGCGCCGATCGGGGCACCACCGCACGCGTGAACCCCAGCCTTGCGGCCTCCGCCAAGCGACGCTCGGTGCGATGCACCTGGCGCAGCTCGCCGCCCAGCCCCACTTCGCCGCAGGCGACGAGGTCGGCGGGGAGCGGGCGGCCCAGCGCCGACGACGCCACCGCCAGCGCGACCGCCAGATCGCCGCCGGGCTCGGGAACGCGCACGCCCCCCGCCACCGCCACGTGCACCTCGCACCGACCCAACGCCAATGCGGCGTGGCGTTCGAGAACGGCCAGCACCTGGGCCAGCCGCCCACCGTCGATGCCCTGGGCCGTGCGCCGCGGCGCCGGCATCGGGCTGGGCGCCACCAGCGCCTGCACCTCGACCAGCAACGGCCGCCGCCCGTCGAGCACGGGCGCCACCACCGACCCCGCCACGCCGGCCTGCCGGTCCGCGAGGAACAGCGCGCTGGGGTCGGGCACGCCGACGAGCCCCCGCTCGCCCATCTCGTAGAGGCCCAGCTCGTGGGTGCTCCCGAACCGGTGTTTCACCGCCCGCAGCATCCGTAGGGCATGGTGGCGCTCACCCTCGAACGTGAGCACGGTGTCGACCAGGTGCTCGAGGACCCGGGGGCCGGCAAGGCCGCCCTCCTTGGTCACGTGGCCGACCAGCACCACGGTTACCCCCCGGGCCTTGGCCTCGCCGACCAGGCGATGCGCGCAGCCCCGCACCTGGCCCACCGAACCGGGGGCCGAGCTCATCTCGGGGTCGAACACCGTCTGGATCGAGTCGACCACCACGACGTCGGGGCTCAGTGCGTCGATGTGGCGCAGGACCTGCGGCAGCGACGTCTCGGCCACGAGCCACAGCGACGGTGGGGCCAGCCCCAGCCGCTCGGCACGCAGCGCCACCTGCCGGGCCGACTCCTCCGCGCTGACGTACAGGCAGGTGCATCGCCGGGTGGCCTGGTGGGCCAGGGCCTGGAGCAACAGCGTTGACTTGCCGACGCCGGGCTCGCCCCCCAGCACCGCGACCGACCCGGGCACCAGCCCCCCGCCGAGCACCCTGTCGAGCTCCACGTCACCGGTGGGCACCGGCTCGGTGGCATCGCCCACCGCCTCGGCGATCGGGATGGGTACCGACGGCGGGCCCGACGCGCCGACGCCTCCCCACCCCGTGCCGAGGCTCGGGCCCGGCTTGCCGGGCGGGACCGGTTCCTCGACGAGGGTGCCGGAGGCGTCGCACGCCGTGCACCAACCCATCCACTTGGGGGCATCGGCGCCACACTCGCTGCAGCGATAGACGGTCCTGGCCCTGGCCACACCCCGCACCCTAGGGAGGGGGTATGACAGTGTCAGTCAGTCCCGATCGGCGGGCGGCTGGATGAGCTTGAAGTTGATCCCGGAAGGATCGGCAGCCTGGGCGAGACGACCGTAGGGGGTGTCCTGGGCCGGCTCGACGATGGAGCCACCGAGCTCGACGATCTTCGCCAGCGTGGCGTCGGCGTCCTCGACGCCGAAGTAGATCGACCATTGCGCAGGCACGCCGTCGGGTAGGAAGGCGCTGGCGTCCATGATCCCGGCCAGCGCGCTCTCGCCCTCACCCAGTGTCGTGTAGTGGAGCTCGGGCGTGTCGCTGGCGACCCGGGCGTCCCAGGCGAACACCTTGCGGTAGTAGTCGACCGACGCGTCGTAGTCGCGGGTCTGCAGCTCGAACCAGCTGGGTGTGTCCGGCTCGCCGTACACCCCAAAGCCCTGGTGGGTTCCGGGCTGCCAGCCGCCGATGGCCGCGCCACCCGGATCGGTGACGACGACCATGCTGCCGAGGTCCATCACGTCCAAGGGTTCGGCGAGGATCTGACCGCCGTTCGCCTTGGCGGCGTCGGCCGTGGCCTTGGCGTCCTCGGAGGCCAGGTACACCGACCAAACGTCGGGCGCACCTGCCTGGCCGTCGTTGTGCATGCCGCCGGCGACACGGATGCCGTCCTTGTAGAAGGTGAAGTAGCCGCCGAGCTCCTCCGCCGGATCGTCAGATGTCCAGCCGAACAGGTCGCCATAGAACGCCCGGCCGCGCTCGACATCGGACGTGAACAGCTCGATCCAGCAGGGGGCACCGACAGGCGCAGACTCACGCTTGGGCATGGGAGGCTCCTTGGGACTCGTTGAAGTGTTGTCGTCCGTTGGACCGTCCGGTGCCTCGGAACTCATCGGTGGTCGGTCGACGGAGGCCGGGCGCCGGCGGAGCACTCGGACAATCAACACAATCACCAGCGCCAGCCCACATGCCAGTGCCACGGCCGTGAGAATCAGGACCGGCCAGTCCCGCACCGTCCCCGTAGCCGCCATGTCCACCGGCCGACCACCGAGCACCGGCGCCCACGCCGCGTCCGACGGGCCGCCCGGCAGGCGGGCCGAGACCTCCAACGAGAACATGTCCGCCAGCGGCCGGCCCAGCTCCTGCTCGATGGCGGCGGTGTCCTGGCCCAGCACCTCACCGCCGAGGGCCGCGGCCAACCCCTCGTCCCCGAACGCCTCGAGGCCACCCCTGAGGTCGGCCGTGCCGTCGAACGTGTATCTCGTCCGACCGAAGCTGTCGTGGCGATCGATCCGCAGCTCCCGCAGCGGCCCATCGGTGCCGGTTATCTCGCCCAGCACGCGGCCGGCCTCCTCGGGCGTGCCGAACCGCTTGGTCGCTCGCACCCACACGACCCCATCGTCGAGCGACGGATCCGCCGTCGGGTCGCTGACGTGCCAGCCCGCGGCCGTCAGGTCGTCGGTTCGGACCAGGCGCGCGAGGTCCGCGGCCGTTGACCGGCCGTCGTCATCGAGGTCCGGCAGCCGTTCGACGGCATCGGCGTCGAGCCCCACGGCCACCTCGACGGTCCCCGAGCCGTCCTTCGCGACGTCGATCGCCGCCGTGGTCCGCACCTGGCAGGCGGTCGCCGTCAGCGCTACCAGCATCCCGAGCAGCACCAAGCGAGAGGGCCGCCCCGAGGAGCGGCCCTGCGCGATCATCCGGTTGATCCCCCCAGCTTCGCTCAGTGGCGCCCCACGTCAGCCTTCGGCCGGCGGCGAGCCGCCCGCCTCGGCCAGCTCCATCGGCGGCGGGCTGAAGCCTTCGACCGAGCGGAAGGTGATGACCTTCTCGCCGGTCTCGGGATCGTCCTCGGCGTCGACCACCACGATCTCGCCGGCACGCACCTCCTTGAGGAGGAGCTTCTCTGACACCGGGTCCTCGACCAGGCGCTGGATGGCCCGACGCAGCGGCCGGGCGCCGAGCTGCGGGTCGTAGCCCCTGTGGGCCAGGAAGACCTTGGCCTCCGGCGTGAGCTCGAGCCCGAGGCCCTGGCCCTCGAGCTGGCGCTGCACCCGGGCGATCATCAGGTCGACGATCTGGGTGACCTCGTCGGTCGACAGCTCGTGGAACACGATCGTGTCGTCGATGCGGTTGAGGAACTCCGGCCGGAACTGGGCCTTGAGCGCATCGTTGACCTTGTCCTTCATCTTCTCGTAGGAGATCGCCTCGTCGGCCCGGGCGAAGCCCACGTTGGCCTTGCGCAGGTCGGCCGTGCCCAGGTTGGACGTCATGATCAGCACGGTGTTGCGGAAGTCGACCGAGCGCCCCTGGGCGTCGGTGAGCCGACCCTCCTCGAGGATCTGCAGCAGCGTGTTGAACACGTCGGGGTGGGCCTTCTCGATCTCGTCGAACAGCACCACCGAGAACGGCTTGCGGCGGACGGCCTCGGTGAGCTGGCCGCCCTCCTCGTAGCCGACGTAGCCCGGGGGCGAGCCGACGAGCCGGGACACCGTGTGCTTCTCCATGTACTCGGACATGTCGAGCTGGATCAGCGCCGTCTCGTCACCGAACAGGAACTCGGCCAGCGTCTTCGCCAGCTCGGTCTTCCCGACGCCCGAGGGGCCCAGGAAGATGTAGGAGCCGCTGGGCCGCTTGGGGTCCTTCAGCCCGGCCCGGGTGCGCCGGATGGCCTGGCTGACCGAGCGGATCGCGTCCTCCTGGCCGACGACCCGCTTGTGCAGCTCGTCCTCCATGCGCAGCAGCTTCTGCGTCTCTTCCTCGGTGAGCTTGTAGACGGGGATGCCGGTC
>JBKPAA010000029.1:0-10589 GCA_046726215.1 Actinomycetota bacterium
CTCGCGACACCAGCGGAGATAGGTCACGAGGTCGTCCGGATCGGGATCACGGTCCCCGTCACCGCCGTACGCCGTCTGCAGGCGGAAGCGGAGGTAGTCGGGCGCGGGCAGCGGCAGGAACGGGCGGTGGCGCCACCACCCCGGGGCGGCCAACACCAGCGCCTGGCGCACGGCGATCGGCCACAGCGGAGGGTGCCGGGCCACGGCGGCCGCCACGCGCCACGCCCAGCGCAGCGGCGCACAACCCTGCGTTTTCCCCGCGGGATCGGCCGCCATCACGGCCGATCCCGCGGGGAAAACCCTTGGCCGAGACCGAGGTCGTGCCCAACGCCTCGCCACCCGACGGCCGCCGCCCCCACCAGGGGGCCGGCGTCGCCGAGCCCCGCCGGCACGATGCGGGCGCCGCGGGCGAACTCGATCCGGGCCCGGGCGTCCAGCTCGGCCTGCGCGGCGGCGAAGAAGGTGTCGCCGTACCCAAGCGCCACCGAACCGGCCACCACCGCCAGGCGCAGGTCCAGCAGGTTGGCCACCGTGGCCACGGCCCTGCCCACCAGCGTGCCGACCCGCCGGCGCACGCTCTCGTCCACCTCGCGGGGGTCGAGGCCGGTGGCCGCCCGGATCGACGGCCCGGATGCCTCCGCCTCCAGGCATCCCTGCGCCCCGCAGGCACACGTGCGCCCCGCGGGCTCGACGATGACGTGGCCGATGTGGCCGGCATTGCCGCCATCCCCCTCCAGCAGGCGGCCGTCGAGCACGATCCCGCCCCCGACACCGGTGGACACCACCATGGCGATGTAGTTGCGCACGCCCCGAGCGGCTCCCACCCAGCCCTCGCCCAGGGCCAGCGCCTTGGCGTCGTTGTCGATGAACACCGGCAGCCCCGTCAGGGCGCCCAAGCGGTCGCGCAACGGGAAGCTCCGCCATGCGGGAACGTTGAGCGGCGACACCGTCACACCCCCCGGCTCCATCGGGCCCCCGCAGCCGACCCCGACCACCCGCTCGTCGCCTCTGCGGACGTCCGTGACCAGGCCCGCCAGCACGACCCACAGCTCGGCGGTCGTTGCAGCGGCGGGGGTCGGAACCACGCGCTGCCCGGTCAGGACGCCGTCGCCGTCCACCCGTCCCGCGGCCAGCTTCGTACCCCCGACATCGACCGCCAACGCCACCTGCAGCATGTGTCCGGGAACCTACTCGGCGCCTTCGCGACCGCTCGCGCCCGCCTTACGTCATCCACGGCCTAACCTGACCTGGCTCACCCAACGACGGAGGGAGTACGAGGCTGTGGCAACCAGCCAAACCGCGGCTGCCCGGGGGGCGACCTTTTCCGACTACTACGACAGCGTCGTCGACAACGTCGCGCGCGTCATCCAGGGCAAACGCGATGTGATCGAGCTCGTGCTCCTGTGCCTCGTCTCCGAGGGGCACCTGCTGCTCGAGGACGTACCGGGGGTCGGCAAGACCAACCTCGCCAAGTCGCTGGCCACTTCGCTCGAGTGCAGCTTCGGGCGCGTGCAGTTCACGCCCGACCTGCTGCCCTCCGACGTGGTGGGCATCACGGTGTGGAACCGGGCCGACGGCTCGTTCGACTTCCGGCCCGGGCCCGTGTTCAACAACGTCGTGCTCGCCGACGAGATCAACCGCGCCTCGCCCAAGACCCAGGCGGCGCTGCTCGAGGCCATGGCCGAGAACCAGGTGACGGTCGACGGGGTGACGTATCCCCTCAGCCGGCCGTTCATGGTCCTCGCCACCCAGAACCCCATCGAGCACGAGGGGACCTACCCGCTGCCCGAATCGCAGCTCGACCGCTTCCTCATGCGGGTGTCGGTGGGCTACCCGTCGCCCGATGCCGAGCTCGAGATCCTCGAGACGCACGGCGACCACGACGCCTTCCGCGACATCGGGTCCGTGATCGGGAACGACGAGGTGCTGGGCCTGTCCGCCGCCGCCAAGGGCGTGCACGTGGCGCCGAGCCTCAAAGCCTACCTGGTGGACCTCGCGCATGCGACGCGCCGCAGTGCCCACCTCGCCCTCGGCATCTCACCGCGGGCCACGCTGGCGCTGCTCAGGGTCACCAAGGCGCGCGCCGCCTCGCAAGGGCGCGGCTACGTGATCCCGGACGATGTCAAGGCGCTGGCCCGTTCGGTGCTGGCCCACCGCATGCTCGTCACCCCGGAGGCCCAGCTCCAGGGCCTCTCCCCCGCCGACGCCCTGGACGAGGTACTGCGCGCCGTCCCTGTCCCCGGCGGCCACTAGTCACCCCATGCTGACCCGGCAGGGCTGGCTGGTCGTCTGGGGGGGCGTGGTGCTCGTCGCGCTCGCCCGGTTGCTCGGCATCAACGAGCTGTACGTGTTCGGTGCCGTAGCGCTGGGCCTGGTGGCGTTCGCCCTGCTGTACGTGCGGCTGACGCGGCTCGACGTCGAGATCGACCGCACCGTGCACCCCGCCCGCGTCCATGCCGGCCAGGTGAGCCGGGTCGACGTGCGGCTGCGCAACCTCCGCCGGACCGACACCCCGGTGCTGCGGCTGCGGGACCCGGTGTCGGGGACGGCGGGGGCCGAGCTGCTGGTGCCGCCGCTCGATCGGGGCGCGGCGACGCTCGCCACCTACCGGCTGCCCACGGGCCGCCGGGGGATCGTCCGGGTGGGCCCACTCGGGGTCGTGGTCAGCGATCCGTTCGGGCTGGTACAGGCGAGCAGCGTGGGGGCCCCCGAGGTCGAGGTCACCGTGTTCCCGGCGATCGACGACATCCGGCCGGTCCCGCTGACCTCCGGGCACGACCCGCTGGCGGGGGCCATCCGCCCCCACGCCCTGGGCAAGACCGGCGACGACTTCTACGCCCTGCGGCCCTACGTGGTGGGCGACGACCTCCGGCGGATCCACTGGCCATCGACCGCCCGCCATGACGAGCTGCTGGTTCGCCACCAGGAACAGCCGTGGCAGGGACGAACCACCGTCCTGCTCGACGTCCGCCGGGCGGCGCACGACAGCGTGTCGCTGGAGCTGGCGGTCTCGGCAGCGGCCAGCGTCGTCATGGCCAACGGCGCGCGCCACGACCTGGTCCGGCTCGTGACCACCGACGGCACGGATTCCGGGTTCGGGGTCGGCGCCACGCACTGCGAGGCGCTCCTCGAGCACCTGGCCGTGATCGACGCCACCGGCAGCGCCAGCCTGCGGACGATGCTCAACCTCCTCAACCGCAGCGGCGGCGGTGCGCTGGTGGTGGTCGTGGCGCGGACCACGTCGGCCGAGGTGTCGGGCGTGACCCGGCTGCGCCGCCGTTTCGGCTCGCTGGTCGTGGTTCAGGTCGACGGCGCCGCGGGCGGCGGGGCGCTGGCAGCGGCGCCCCCGGGAGGCGCGTGGACCCTGTTGCGGGTCGGGCCCACGGCGCCGTTCGGTGAGGTGTGGGACCGGGCCATCACCGCCAGCCGGCCGGCCCGTGCCCTGGCGGACGATGGCCGTGGCGTGGGCACCCGGCCCGCCGTACCGGTGTCCCCGCCGCCGGACATCCCCGTGGGAGACGCACCGTGAGTCGCCGCGGGCACATGCTGCTGGCCACCGAGGTGGCGCTGGCGGTGGTGACGCTGGCGGCCGTGACCGGCATGCACCGCCTGTTCGTGGATGGCTCCTACCGCGGCCCGCTCGCTCTCCAGGCCATCGCCGCCCACCTGGTGGTCGCCACCCTGCGCCGGCGGCGCGTGCCGTTGCTTGCGTCGGCGGCCATCACCGGCGTGGTCGCGGTCCTGTTCATCACCTGGACTCGCTTCGGCGACACCGTCGGCTACCTGCTGCCGACCGGTGCAACCCTCAACGCCGCCACGGACGACATCGACGCCGCATGGCGGGTCTTCCAGGATGTGAAGGCCCCGGCGCCGGTCGTCAACGGATTCATCGTGGCCACGGCCCTCGCCATCTGGCTGCTGGCGTTCGTGGCCGATTGGGCGGCGTTCCGCGCCCGCGCCGCGTTCGAGGCCCTGCTCCCCGCCACCACGCTGTTCCTCTTTGCCGCCGCGCTCGGCGCCCCCGGCGGCCGGGTGGCGTCGGCCGCCGTGTTCGCGGCGGCGGCCCTGCTGTTCGTGCTGCTGCACCGCACGTTCATCCAGGAGGAGTCTTCGACGTGGGCGGCGACCCACCGTGACCGGGGGCGTTGGTCGCTGCTCGGCACCGGCGCCGCACTGGCCGCTGTCGCCGTGGTGGCCGGGGCGGTGACCGGTCCGCGGATGCCCGGCGCCGAGGCCGAGGCGGTGATCGACTGGAGGCACATCGGCGACACCGAGCCGACCCGCGTGGTTCCCAGCCCGATGGTCGACCTGCGCACCCGCATCGTCGAGCAACCCAACGTCGAGGTGTTCACCGTGCGCAGCGAGGTGCCCTCCTACTGGCGGCTCACCGCCCTCGACGAGTTCGACGGCCAGATGTGGAGGTCGTCGTACGGCACCGACGGCGCCGAGGGCGAGCTCCCGCGGGCGGTCGAGTCCGCAACGAAGACCAACACCGTCCGCCAGGCGGTCACCGTCGAGGCCCTGGCCGGCGTGTGGCTCCCCGCCGCCTTCGAGGCGCGTTCGCTCGACATCGAAGGCGCCAAAGTCGGCTGGGACGAGGACTCCAGCACGCTGATCGTCGACCGCGACGTCCCCACCTCCGACGGCCTCACCTACGAGGTCACGTCGGCCATCCCCGCATGGACGGCGGCCCAGCTCCGCCAGGTCAGCGACGACGACCTGCCCGAGGAGATCGACCGCCAGTACACCGCCCTGCCCGACGGCGTGTCGCCCGAGATCCGGGGGCTGGCGCAGACCGTTGTCGGCCGAGCCGACGCCGGCAGCCCCTACGACCGGGCCATGGCGCTGCAGAGCTACCTCCGCAGCGACCTGTTCGCCTACGACGAGACGGTGGGACCGGGCCACGGCGCCGACGCGCTGGCCACGTTCCTGTTCCAGACCCGGCGCGGTTACTGCGAGCAGTTCGCCGGGTCGTTCGCGGCGCTGGCCCGGGCCGTGAACCTCCCCACCCGTGTGGCCGTGGGCTTCACCTGGGGCGCACAGGATCGCGAGGACCCGACCGTGTACCGGGTGCGCGGCGTCCACGCCCACGCCTGGCCCGAGGTCTACTTCCACGGCTACGGCTGGGTGCCGTTCGAGCCGACGCCCGGGCGTGCCCCAGTGGGTGGCGACCAGTGGTTGGGTCCGAGCTTCCCCCACAACGGGCGGCAGGACGCCACCGGCGGTCGCCCCGACGCCGCCATCCCGGGCGCCGGCGAGGGGGCCAACGCCGGAGCGCAAGACGAAGGCCTGAACAGCGGCGACGAGCAGCGGCTCAACGCCGGCCTCCTCGACGGCGGCCCAACGGGCGGGTCCGGCCAGACCGACGACTCGGGCTTGCCCGAGGGTGTTCGGAAGGTGGGCATCGGCATCGCCGTCGCGATCGCCGCCTACCTGACGCTGGTGCCGCTGGCCATCGTCGGCCGGCGATTCGTCCGCCGGCGCCGGGCGAGGAGCGCGGCCGCCAAGGTGCGACTCCACTGGCGCGAGGCCACCGAGCGCGCGGAGGCCGCCGGCGTCCGGTTGCCGGCCTCGCTGACCATCGCCGAGACGGCAGACAGGTTGTCGGCGGCGGTGCCGGGTTCCGGCGCTGCGGTCCAGCGCGTCGCCCGCACGATGGAGCGGATTGCGTACGCCGAGGAGACACCCACCGCCGACGACGTGGCCGACGCCCGGCGCGCCTGGGCCTCGGTCAAGGCCGAGATCAACCGGTGGGAACCCTGGTGGCCGCGGGTGTTCCGCTACTTCGACGTGCGCCAGCTGCGGCGCCGCGATCGCCAGACCCGGCTTGTCACCCAGCACCACGCGGTCGTGCCTGCCGGGCGCTAGGCGCCCCCGCCGGCCGCGACGCGCTGATCGACCTGCCCGGCGACCGGTGCGGCCCCGCGGCTACTGCTCGTCGCGGCTACTGCTCGTCGTCGCGTTCGTCGTCGCGGCGGAAGCGCTCGCGCACGCGGCGCCCGGCCCCTCCGAGGGCCTCGCGCAGCCCGTTGGCCCGCACCGACTTCGAGAGCTGGTCGAGCCCGGCGCGACCCAGCTTGCGCAGGTTCCGCTCGAACAGCAGGGCGCTGCCGAGCATGCAGACGAACCCGACGAACGACAGCCAGTACGAGGTCGACAACGTGGCGACCAGGAAGACCGCCCCGGCGACGAGGCCCACTACGGCCCACTTCATGCGGCCCACGGTGTGGCGGTACAGCGTGGTCTCGCTGACCTCACGCGCGAACGAAGGATCGTCCTCGTAGAACCGCTGAGCGATCTCCTGGAGGATGCGTTCCTCGTCCTCGGATAGCGGCACCGGAACCCCTTGTCGCACTCCTGACCGAACCGGCACGATCAAGTGTTCCACAGGCCGCCAGGAACGACAACGCGTGGACGCATGGGAAATTGTTCACCCGGGCGGTCCGTCGGGGCCTCCGCGGTCGTTGGGGCCCCATTGCTGCTCGCCCCGGCGGGGCACGCGCAGACCGCCGTCGTCCACCGACGACGCGGGGCCGATGGCTCGGTCGCCGAATCGCTCCCGGATGGCGTCGACGGCCCCGCTGGCCTCGTGCCACGAGCGTCCGGCGAGATCCTCGAAACTGAGCTGCTGGGCCGCGCCGGCAGCCAGGCCCGAGACGCTCACGCCCAGGAGCCGCACCCCCGGCGAGGGGTCGACGCCGGCCAGCAGCGCCAGCGCGGCGCGGGCCACCGCCGGCCCGTCGTCGACCGTGGTGGGCAGCGTCGATGAGCGGGTGATGGTCCGGAAGTCCGCGAAGCGGACCTTGAGTGTGACGGTCCGACCCGCCAGGCCCGCTCGCCGCAGACGCCAGGCCACGCCGTCGGCCATGCGCACGGCTTCACGGGTCAAGGTCCCGTGGTCGTGATGATCGTGGGCGAAGGTCTCCTCGTGGCCCACGGACTTCAGCTGCTGGTCGGGCTCGACCGGACGCGGATCGACCCCGCGCGCCAACTGGGCGAGGTGCCGTCCGTGCGCCGCGCCCAGGGTCGCGACGAGCGTGTCCTCGGGCAGGTCGGCGATGTCGCCGACGGTGCGCACCCCGAGTCGCTCCAGGCGGTCGAGCGTGGCCGGACCGACCCCCCACAGCGCTCGCGCCGGCAGCGGGCGCAGGAACCCCAGCTCCTCCCCGGGGGCGATCACGTGCACGCCCTCCCCCAGCACGGGCCCGTCGGTCGACGCGCGCGGCTTGGCGGCCTCCGACGCCAGCTTGGCCAGCATCTTCGAGGGCGCCACGCCCACCGAGCAGGTAAGGCCCTCCTGCGCCCACACCGCGTCCCGGATGCGCCCCGCCACGGTCGCCCCGTCGCCCTGGGAGCGGCGGACCCCCGTGACATCGAGGAACGCCTCGTCCAGGCTGATGGGCTCGACCAGGGGCGTGAACGAGCGGAAGATTCCCATCACCCGCTCGCTGACCGTGCCGTAGTGGCCGTGGTCCCCGGGTAGGAACACGGCGTGAGGGCAGAGCCGGCGGGCCCGGGTGCTGGGCATGGCGGAGAAGACACCGTAGGCCCGGGCCTCGTAGCTGGCGGCGGCCACCACGCCTCGCCTCCCGGTGCCGCCCACGACCACGGGCTGGCCCCGCAGTTCGGGTCGGCGCAGCAACTCGACCGACACGAAGAAGGCATCCATGTCGACGTGGAGGATCGTCCGGCCGGTTGGTGGCGGTGCTGACCCGGCGGCCGAGCCGTTGCGCCCGGCAGGGTTCGATGGACCGGCGGTCACAGGCGGCTGACCGTGGCGGTGCGGGGATCGTCGCCCTCGACGCAGTACCGGAACCGGCGGCCGCCGGTCCACCGGCTGGACAGCCACTCCGCCAGCGGCTCGCTGACCCAGCGATGACAGCCGGCGAGGTGGGCCTCCCAGGCATCGGCGTCGACGTAGGCGGCCTCGACGACGATGCCGTCAGGGTCGTCGACATGGAGGGCGCCGGCGTGTTCGAGCGCCAGGTGCGCCTCGACCCGGAGCTGCCAACCGAGCCCCGGTGCCGCCACCTCGACCTCGTAGACCGGGCCCTGCCAGCGCGACACCATCACCCCGGTCTCCTCGGCGACCTCGCGGGTCAGGCCGTCGATGAGCGTCTCGCCGGCGTCGATCACCCCGCCGGGCGGGGTCCAGTCGAGCTCGCCACTGCGGCGCCGGTTGCGAACCAGGAGCAAGCCGTCCCCGCCGAGGATCAGGCCACCTCCCACCAGCCATTTCCGCACCGACCCAGTGTGGCACGCGGCCCTTAGAGTGGCCTGCGTGCCATCCCCCGACCCCGATCGTTCCGACGGTGACTACGCGCCCAGCGCGCTGCCCTCGGCGGCGGCGCGGGCGCTGGCGTTCGCGGCGATCATGCTGGGGGGCCTGTGCGGGGGGCTGATCGGCTGGGCCTACGTCGACCTGACCTCGGACGACTCGGGCGTCCTCGCCGGGCTGGCGGGTCTGGGAGGCGCGATCGTGGGCGCCCTGGGCGTGGCGGTGATCGCCACGCTGGCCCTGCGGGCCATGGGTGAGTGGCGCACGATCCAGCACCGCCGGGAGGGCACCCCCACTGGCCGCGGCGAGACCCCGAGGCAATAGCGTCCGCCGCACCCCTCTCGAGGCCATAGGGACCGGCCCCCGGAGGGTGTTGCCTCGCCCTGCCGAGGCCGGACCTCATTGCCTCGGGATCGAGCCGGCACCGGGCGCCGGGCGCCGGGCGCGTCAGCTGAAGCGCAGGCGGCGAAAGGACTCGGCGTGCCCCACGCCGACCTGCGCACCCGATTCGGCGGTGCGGGTCCGCAACAGCTCGGCCACGAGGGCCGGATCGCCGCCCACCCGGCTCTCGTGGCACTGGACGGCCGCCACCTTGAGCTCGAGCGAGTCGGAGATGTCGACCCAGACGTCGGGGTCCAACGTGCCCGACAACAGCAGGGCGGTGATCTGGTGCGGCGGGCCGGTCTCCGGGAAGTACAGCGGGCTGCCCGCGGCGGGGGCCACGGCGTCGACCACGGCCCAACCCACCTCGCGGTGGTCGCGGTGGTTGACGTAGGTGTCACCGAAGAAGACCGCCGTCGGATCCGGGCAGATGACGATGTCGGGGCGATGGGTACGGACCAGCTCCACCAGGCGGCCCCGCAGGGCGAGGTCGTTGGTCACCTCGCCGTCCGGCAGGCCGAGGCGCTCGACCCCCGAGAGCCCGAGCACCCCGGCGGCGGCATCGACCTCGGCGGCGCGGCGCTCGGTGAGCTCCACGGGATCGGTGGCGGCGTCGGGCGACCCCTTGTCACCGGCGTTGACCACGACCAACCGCACGTCGGATCCGGCCCGTGCCCAGTGGGCGAGCGTTCCCCCGCAGGACACCTCGGGATCGTCGGGATGGGCATAGACGGCCAACGCCCGGCCCGGCGCCTCGCTGAGCAGCATCGTTACGGTGCCCGGCGGATGGCGACGACGGCGCGGCGGACCCCGGCGTCGTCGACGTCGCAATGGGTGACGAACCGGACGACCTGCGGTCCCAGCGTCACGGCCCACACGCCGTCCGCCGCCAAGGCGGCCAGCAGACCCGCCGGATCGGGATGGCGGAACAGCACGACGTTGGTCTCCACCTCCTTGGGATCGCAGCCGGCGTCGGGCCAGCGCTCGGCCACCGCCTCGGCCAGCGTCCGGGCTCGGACGTGGTCGTCGGCCAGGCGCTCCACCATCGTGTCCAGCGCCACGAGGCCCGCGGCCGCCACGATCCCCACCTGGCGCATGCCCCCGCCCAGCCGCTTGCGCTCGACACGGGCCCGGGCGATGAGGTCCGCCGGCCCCGCCAGCAGGGAGCCGATGGGCGCCCCCAGGCCCTTGGACAGGCACGCGGTCACGAGGGTCGCCGGGGCCGCCAGGTCGGCCACATCGGTGCCGGTAGCCACCGCGGCGTTGAACAGGCGAGCGCCGTCGAGGTGGACCGGCACACCGACGGCGGCGACGGCTTCGAGGCGGTCGAGCGGCCACGGGCGGCCCCCCGACGCCAGGTGGGTGTTCTCGGCGACGACCACCGCAGGCGGCGGCCAGCGGTGCTCGGCGCCCGCCACCAGGTGGGCGATTTCCCCGGGGTCGATGGTGCCGTCGTCGTCGTCCACCACATGGAGCTGGGCGGACTGGTTCACGCCGAACGCGCCGCCCTCGTGGGTCACGACGTGCTGCCTCCGCCCGGCGACGACCAGCGACCCGGCGCCTGCGAGGACCCGCAGCGCGATCTGGTTGGCCATGGTGCCGGACGGCACGAAGAGGGCCCCGGGCTTGCCGAGGCGCCGGGCGAAGGCCTCCTGCAAGCGGTTGACGGTCGGGTCGTCGCCGAAGCCGTCGTCGCCGACCTCGGCCTCGGCCATGGCCCGGCGCATGGCGGGCGTCGGCCGCGTCACCGTGTCGCTCCGCAGATCCACCACCCCGGCGGCGTCGGGGGCATCGGGGGCCATCGGCGGGCACGGTACCGTCGCCCGCCATGACCGCGCGCTCCGGTCCGTCCGAACATCTGGGCCTCGCCATTTCGTCCGCCCGGCAGGCCGCCGACCTGTTGCTCGAGGGGCTGGGGCGGCCGCGCACG
>JBKPAA010000030.1:0-22489 GCA_046726215.1 Actinomycetota bacterium
GCCGTAGCCTGGGGCTGTGCCCGACACCGACTGGGTGCTGCTCGCCTATCGCATGCCGCGGGAACCGTCCACTCCCCGGATCGCCGTGTGGCGCAAGCTGCGCCGCCTCGGGGCCGTGCACCTGGTTGACGGTCTCGTCGCCCTGCCGGCGGACGCGACCACCGTCGAGGCGTTCGACTGGTTGGCCGACGAGGTGCTGGAGGCGGGCGGCGAGGCCTGGACGTGGCGGGCGCGGCCCGGCTCCAAGCAGCAGCGCGCCGCGCTGCGGGCGCGACTTTCCGAAGCCGCGGCCGAGGAGTACCGGCGCGTCATGGCCGAGACTCACGACGCGGCGGTCGCCCCGTCGCGTCGGACCGTCGAGCGGCTGCGCCGCGAGCTGCACCAGATCGACGCGCGGGACCGGTTCGGAGTGAAGGAGCGCAGGCAGGCTCGTCGGGCGGTCGACCAGCTTGCAGTCGCGCTCGACGAGGACGCCGAGGCACGGCGGTGAGGTGGGCTACGCGGCCCGGCTGCCACGTCGACAGGGCCGCCTGCGCGTGGGTGCTGCAACGCTTTGTCGACCCCGATGCCGAGTTCATTTTCGTCGACGACCCGGCCGACGTCCCACCCGACGCCACCCCGTTCGACATGCGTGGTGTCCCTCTCTCGCACCACGGCGGCGACTGCAGCTTCGAGACGATCCTGCGCCACTTCGGCCTCGACGACCCCGTGCTGTGGGACCTGGCCAGGCTGGTCCATGAGGCCGACCTCGACGACGAGCGGTACGACGAGCCGGGGGCGGCCGGCCTCGACGTAATCAGCCGGGGACTGACCCTCGTGCTGGACGATGCCGGGATCCTCGAGGTGAGCCGCGCAATCTTCGATGGCTTGTACGAGCACCGGCGCCGGATCGTGCTCGGCGAACCCCTCGGCTGACACTCCGCCGCAACGGATCCAGGTCGCCCGGGGCCTCCGACCAGTAGCTCTGGTCGCATGACCGGCAGGGCGGCGCAATGGCACCGGTCCCAGCCGGGGCCAAGCCGAACGAGGTTAGGGGCGGCTGCGCCGCAGGAGTGAGACGAAGTGGGCGAGCGCGGCGTCCACCCCCTCCTCGTCACCGGTCGCCACGAGGTCGAGCAGCAGGCCTCGGGTGACGGCCAGGCCGAGCCGCGCCAGCGCCGGTTCGACGGCGCCGCGCGTGTGCTCGTCGACCGCGGCGAGCCACCCGTCGACGGCGGACGGGAGCAGGCGTGTGAACGGCGCCTCGCCCTGGGCCGCCCGGGCGTAGCACTCGAAGAAGAGCCGCTCGAACGGCCGTAGCTCGTGTCGGCGCAGGTCGGCCCACATGGTGGCGACGGTGTCGGCCGGGTCGGGCGGGAGCTCCGGCAACGTCGCCGCTTGGCGACGCTCGACCTCCTCCACGATTGCGAGGAGCAGCTCGTCTCGGGACCCGAAGTGGTGCAGGAGCATCCGGTGGCTCGTGCCAACGGCCTCGGCGACGTCACGCAGCGACCGCCCCCCGATCCCACCACTCGAGTACGCGCCGATGAGGGCGTCGAGCAGCTCGCGCCGTCGCCGCTCGCCGGGTGGCTGGGCGCGTCGCTGCGGCCGGTGGGGCGGCTGGGGCATGGCGTCGGCGTCGCCTGTCAGGCGGTCGGCGTGACGCGGCGTCGCCGTTGCTCGCAGAGCGCTTTCAGGCCCTGGCCCTCGAGCTCGAGGTAGCGACGCGTGAGGCGTCGCATGAGCACCCCGACCACCACGCCGATGGGCCCCCGCTGGTCGATGCGCTGCCGGACCACCGTCCGCTCGGCTCCCTGCGGTAGGAGCTCGTGCGAGGCCGCCGTGGTACCTCCGGGTGACCGGCTCCGCCAGGTCCACGAGCGGCCGGGGTCCACCTCGGTCACCTCCCACACGAGCCTGGGCAGGCGTGGCTGGGTGATCTGGAAGCGCTTGCCGACTTCGATGCTGGGCCCGTCGAGGGCCAGGATCCGGTCGACCGACGCCGTCCATTCCGGCCAGCGCTCGACGTCGGCGAGGACGTCCCACACTGCCGGCGACGGTGCGTCGATCTCGACCTTGCCTTCTGTGATCATGTACCAAATGGTACAGGCGCTGTCGCCGGGCACCATGTGCCGCTTGCCACTGGACCTCCGGATCACCGGTTCGCTGATTCCGACCCGGTGGGCCGGTGGCCGGCGATGAGGAGCGGCTCGGCGAGGTGCCGTGGTCCTGAGCGGTCCTCGCTGAGCAGCGGCTCGGACGTGTACTGCGCGATGAACACACGCCGGGGTCGGTCGCTGGTGTTGGGGCCCGTGCGGTGGAAAAGCGTGCTCGAAAAGACCGCGATGCTTCCCGCCGGCGCGTTGAGTGGGTCACCCGGGTCGTGGCCGGAGTAGCCGATCAGGTCGTTGGTCTCGTGATCACGACGGTGTGCCACGACGTCGCGGGTGCCCGCGCGCGGGTAGGGCAGCAGGTGCACGGTGCCGTTGGATTGGGTCACGTCGTCGAGCGGGATCCAGCACGTGACGTACGGCGGATGCGGATAGGGGATGAACCCCGAGTCTTGGTGCCAGCCGAACGGCATCCCCCGCTCGGCGGCCTTGATGACGTATTGCTCGTTGAACAGGTAGACGTTCTCGCCCAGCACCGCCCGGGCGATGTCGGCCATGAGGTCCGAGACAAGGAACCGCCGAACCGCTGGGCTGCTCCGGTAGGCGTGGAGGAAGTAGCGACGGCCGCGGTGGCAGAGGTCGAGCGAGTCGACGCCAAGCCGGGTCATGTCCGCGTCACGCTCGGCCACGAGACGCCGACACTCGCTGCGCAAGGTCTCGAGCTCGGTCGCAGCGAGTGCGCTTTCGATGACGAACCAGCCTTCGTCGCGGAAGCGGCGTGCGTGCGCCGGAGTGACCTGGGGGGCCGGGAGCGCCATTCCGATCTCCTCGTCTCGTCGGGTTGTTCACAGAATCTGCGGATTTGACCCGTGAGGCATCTCGGAAGCCCGCGTGTTCCTATCGTTTCTTGCGGTGATCGAGGATCTGGGCCTGCGGGACGGAATCGACGGGTGGGTGTTACGCCACACCGCCGGGGCCCTGCGTCCCCGCTCGCACCGCCACGCCGAGTTGGAGCTCAACCTGGTCGTGCAGGGCGCGGCCTCCTACCTGATGAACGATCGTCGTTATGACCTGACCGCCGGCACGCTGACGTGGCTGTTTCCCGATCAGGAGCATGTGCTCGTCGACGAGTCGGCGGATCACGCCCTGTGGTGGGCGGTGTTCCGGCCTTCAGCCGTCGCTCGCATCGCGACGTCGCCCCACGCCGGGCCCCTGCTCGAGCGTGGCCCGGTCGGCCGGTTCTCGCGCCGCCTCGACCCCGAGCGGGTGCAGCGCCTCGCCGGCCTGTTGGCCGAACTGCGCGAGGCCGAAACCGCCGATGACACCCTGTTCAACACCGGGCTGACCTACCTGCTGGCATCGGCCTGGCGGGCGTTCCTGGACAGTCGCGACGTCGTCGGTGACCTCGAGGTCCACCCCGCGGTCGACACGGTGGCACGCCTCCTGCGGGCCGACCCGGGCGCGGGAGACCTGACCCACCTGGCACGGATGGTCGGCCTGAGCGCCTCGCACCTGAGCCGCCTGTTCACCACGCAGACGGGACTCTCCATCGGCCGCTTCCGCAACCAGCAGCGTCTCGATCGGTTCATTCGCCTGTACGGCCGCGGTCGCGGCACGACCGCGCTCGCTGCGGCCCACGAGGCCGGGTTCGGCAGCTACGCCCAGTTCCATCGAGTCTTTCGCCGGGAGACCGGCCGCAACCCCTGCGCCCTGCGCACCGCGTCCGCCGACGACCAATGGACCCCGACCCCGACGATCCCTCCCCGGCAGCCGCGCAACGGCGACGAGACGTGCGAGGATCGTTGACCGAGCTTCACGAAGGCCCTGAGTCCGGTGACCGGTCACTCTTGTCGACTCGGAGTGTTTTACGCCGACGAGCTGTTGTTGAGGACGTGCGCGTCGACCGCCTTGTGAACATCCGGCTGTTGACAGTGTGCGGGAGCCTTCACGGTCGGTCCGCGAACCAGGCTGCCCTCGACGTGGCGGCGGCCGTCGCCGTGGACGAGCGCGCGACGGTGGAGGACTTCGATCGGCTGGCCGAGGTTCCGCCGTTCGATCCCGACCGTGCCGACGAGCCGATCGAGGTCATCGATGACTGGCGAGGCCGGGTGAAGGCGGCCGATGTCATCCTGGTGGCCACACCCGAGTACGCGGGTGCGGTCGCGGGGGCCGTCAAGAATGCCTTCGATTGGCTGGTGGGCTCGGGCGAGCTCTACCGCAAGCCGGTCGCTGTGCTCAGTGCCGCCACGTCGGGCGGGCAACACGCCAGGCGCATGATGGCCCAGACGCTCACCTGGCAGGGTGCGTACGTGGTGGCCGAGCTGGGCATCGCGTCGCCCCGGACGAAGTCCGACGACCACGGCCGCCTGAACGACCAAGCGACTTTGGCGGCGATCGCGTCGTTGACCCACCTTCTGCTCGATGCATCATCCATGGCCGCCGACGAGTTGATCGGACTGGCAACCACTGTGGTCGATTCTCTCGGCATCGACGTCGCCCATGTCGCCCCGGCAGGCTGAGGGGTTCCTGCGAACGCCGTCCCGGGTCACCCGGCTTTGATGTCGATGCCGGTGGTGCGGCGCAGGGCGCGGGAGGCACCCGGGGCGACGAGGCGCCAGGGGTGGGTCCGGGCCCGGGGGTCGCCGGTGTGGGTTCCGGCATGCGTGTGGCCCCGGCGCCGCCGCCGAGCGGACGCGAGCGCTTCGCTACGGTCGGGGGCACGATGGAGTGGCAGGTGCCAACGCTCGCCGACGTGTTCGAGGCGCGCCGTCGCATCTCGCCGCATCTGCGGCCGACGCCGCTGTTTGGCTACCCGGCTCTGAACGACCTGGTCGGCACCGAGGTGTTCGTCAAGCATGAGAATCACCAGCCCGTCGGGGCCTTCAAGGTCCGCGGTGGGGTAAACCTGGTCTCGCAGCTCACCGCCGACGAGCGCCACCGGGGCGTCATCGCGGCCTCGACCGGGAACCACGGCCAGTCGATTGCCTACGCCGCCCGCCTTTTCGGTGTGCAAGCCACGATCTGCGTGCCCGAGCACGCGAACCCGGTCAAGCTCGACTCGATGCGGGGCCTGGGCGCCCGGCTGATCGTCCACGGGCGCGACTTCGACGACGCACGGGAGCACTGCGAGCGACTGGCACAAGACGACGGTTATCGCTACGTGCACTCAGGCAACGAGCCGCCGCTGATCGCCGGCGTCGCCACGGAGACCCTGGAGATCCTCGAGGACCAACCGGGCATCGACGTGATCATCGTCCCCGTCGGCGGCGGGAGCGGCGCGGCCGGTGCTTGCATCGTCGCCAAGGCCATCAATCCCGCGGTGACGGTGATCGGCGTCCAGTCGGAAGCGGCGCCCGCAGCCCACCGCTCCTGGCACGCGCGTCGCCTCGTCAAGGACAGGATGGAGAGCGTCGCCGAGGGGCTCGCCACGCGCACCGCCTTCGAGCTCCCACAGACGATCCTCTGGCAATCGCTGGACGACTTCGTGCTGGTCAGCGACGACGCCATCCGTGCCGCCCAGGCGCGCATGATCGACGCCACCCGCAACCTCGTCGAGGCCGCCGGCGCGGCACCCCTGGCCGCCGCCCTCGACCTCCGCGAGCAGCTGGCCGGACGGCGCGTCGCGCTGGTCTTGAGTGGCGGCAACGCAACCCGGCAACAGATCGCCGAGACGCTGGCCGGCAGCTGAACGGTGAGGCCTTGGCATGGCCGGCGATCGCGAACGCGACCAAACTGGGCCGTGAACACCGGAGATGTCGCACCGGAATTCAGCCTGCCCGCCGATGACGGGACGACCGTGACGCTGTCCGAGGAGCTGAGGCGGGGCCCAGTGGTTCTCTTCTTCTATCCGAAGGCGATGACCAGGGGCTGCACCGCTGAGAGCTGCCACTTCCGCGACCTCGCGGGCGAGTTCGACGCCGTCGGTGCCACCCGCCTAGGCATCAGCGCCGATGCGGTCGACAAGCAGCAGCAGTTCAGCACGAAGCACGGGTTCGACTACCGGCTCCTGTCCGACACGGACAAGCGGGTAGCCAAAGCGTTCGGCGTCAAGCGTCCGGGCCCGCTGGTGAACAAGCGAGCCACGTTCGTGATCGACCAGGACCGTCGTATCCTCGCCACGATCTCCTCCGAACTGAACATGGAGACGCACGCCGACGAGGCGCTCGAGGCGCTTCGCAAGCGGGCCGCCTCCTAATCGGTTCCCCGGGCCGTGCGGTCAACCCTCGCCGAGGTACTCCGCATCGCTGACGTGCTCACCCCACTCGGCCCCGCCCTCGGTCATCGAGATGTGGGTCATGAAGTGATCGGGTGTGGCGCCGTGCCAGTGCCACTGGTCGGCGGGCGTGTGGACGACGTCGCCCGGTCGGATGGTGACGATGTGCTCGCCGCGGGACTGGACGAGTCCTTCGCCCTCGGTGACGTAGAGCGTTTGGCCGAGGCTGTGCGAGTGCCAGGCGGTGCGCGCCCCGGGCGTGAAGTGCACCGCGCTGACGGCCAACCGCGACGGTGCCTGCCCCTGCGCGATCGAGTCGATCCAGACGTCGCCGGTGAACCACTCGGCCGGGCCCTTGACGGACGGCTTCCTGGGCGGGATCTCCATACCTTCTCCTGGCGGCTGCTCACCCGAGGACCTTGCGGACCACCCAGCGGGTCTTGCCGATGCGACGGGTCCGCTCGAACCCCTGATGCGCGAACATCGCGACGGTACCGTTGTGCAGGAAGGAGGCCGACACCTTCCGGTCGTCGACGTCGTCGGGATAGCTCTCGACCATCCCGCCGCCGAGGCGCGCGATCTCCTCGAGCGCCCCGGCGAGCGCAGCGGACGCGACGCCCTGTCCGCGATGGGCTCGGTCGGCGAAGAAGCACGTGATCCGCCAGTCCGGCGGATCGTCGAGTCCGTCGAGATAGGCGCGCCGGTTCTTGATCCGCGGCAGCTCGTCGGGCACGCCGAACTGGCACCAGCCGACGCACCTCGCGCCGTCATAGACGAGCGCGGCGTGGGCCCGACCCTCCTGGACCCGTGCCTCCTTCTCGGCACGGTTCTGCGCCGGGCTCTTGTGCCGCCCTACCCCCTCGGGGTGGAAGGCCATGCACCAGCAGCCACCCCAGACACCGTTGTGCGCCTCGACCAGAGCGGCGAAGTCCGGCCAGGTCCCGGCGTCCAGTGGCCTCATGCTGTAGTCCGGCAAAGCCGCCTCCCGGCCCCCCAATCCCGGCGGCAATCGTAGGCGGCCCGGTGCGGACCCTCGGGCACCCACCGACGGCGACCGGGCGACCACGGCCCCGCGGCCGCCGACGCGAACACGCCCCGCAACCGATGGAGAGGGGGCTCATCGGATCGCGGGGCGTGCTCGATCCTGCCGGCGTGAAGCCGGCTCCCGTGTCAGTCGGTGCCGTTGAACGGCTTGCCGACGGTCGACACCAGCTTGGTCAGCTGGTCGAATGCAGGCCGGCCCTTGGTGCGGGCCTTGGCGACGGCCTCGTCGACGGAGAAGCGGTCGTTGACCACGGCGCGCACCTTGTCGAACGAGAGGATCTGCAAACCGGCGACCGTGTAAGCGGCGTCCTGAACGGAATCGGCAAGCTTGGACATCGTGAGCTCCTTGTTGGACGGTTGTGCTTACAATATACAGCACTGCGCTAGTTATATCAAGCGCTCCTCCTACCGCCGGATCACTTCTCGTTCACCGCAATGAAACTCCGATAGACGCTGAGCAGCGTCTCCCGCTGGGCCGGCGTCAGCGCCGGGTCGTTGGCTATCACCTGCTCGGTGGTCCCCTCCTCGGAACGGACGGAGCCGTCGGCGAGCCCGGCGCGGGTCATCAGAAGATCGGCGGACGTGTCGAGGGCGCTGGCGATCGCGCGGAGCACACGGATCGAGGGCTCGTGCATGCCCCGTTCGATCTGGCTGATGTAGGGGTTGGAGACACCGGCCTTGGCCGCCAAGTCCCGCAGGGACATGCGCGCCCGCTCCCGTTGGCTGCGGATCAGTTGGCCCAACGCCCGAAGATCTTCGGTGGGACGCTCAGCCATGGTCGTCAGTTACGGATGCCCGATGCTCGAATCGAGCGCGTTAGCTAGGCGTCGCGCGTTGCGCCGAGCGCGTGCGCGTCGCCGGCTTGCGCGCCTTGCTGGCGCCGCTCTTGCTGCGGCTGCCCGACGACGGGCGGCGCGTGCGGTCCGGCGTACCGGCACCCGCGGGCACCTCTTGGGGCCCCTTCGACGGGCTCAAGCTCTCCACGAGGCTCTCGGCCGGCCTCGTCAGACGCTCGAATGTCGGCGCGGCCTTATCACGGGCCACTGCAGCGCGCTGCCTCAAGTCGAAGCGGCGATCGAGGTTCTCCGCGATCCGGTCATAAGTCAGGATCTGCACGCCCACCGTGGCGTAGGCCACGTCTCGCATGCTGTCCGCAAGCCTGGTCATGCCTTCAGCTCCTCTCGGCGGTCTGCTTACAACATACCGCAAGCCGCTAAGTATATCAAGCAGCAACGGTGGGCAGGTTGGGGTCCGGTCACGCGGGCGCATGGTGCAGAACCGCGGCGGCCTCGAGGCGCTGATCGCTGCCGCTATCGGTCGCGGTGTGATTGGAGGTGAGCGGTTAGCTTGTCGAGCGCCATCGCCCATCCTGCGGCACCCGGGGAGTCTCGGGGAACGCCGACGTGGGTCATCACCATCTTCGTGCGGCCATCCACGTCCTCGAGTTCGACGATGACCTCGGTCATCGTGGGATGCCCCTCCGCCATGCCTAGGTCCGAGGGCGACGCCAGGTTCCCGTTCTCATCGGACCTTGACTCGGTGTAGACGAGCCGCTCGTTCTCGACGACCTCGCGGTACTCGCCGGTAAACCACATCTGCACGGGTCCCTCCGGTGATCGCACCTCCATGCAAACCAGACGGGTGCCGCCGACGCGCACGTCCATCTTCGCGACGGGAATCGTGGCGCCGTCGGGGCCGTACCACGCCCTGAAGTGTTCCGGGTCGGTCCACATCTGCCAGATCAGATCCACCGGAGCGTCAAAGCTGCGTTCCATCACCACCGAGTCATTGGAGCCGCTGTTGTCAGTCATCGTGTGTGTTTCTTCCTTCCAGTCGCAGTTGTGCGAGGTAGTCGTCCATCCGGTCGAAACGGGCCTCCCAGACGTGCCGATACTGCGCGGCCCAGGTCGAGACGTCCTCGAGTGGCGCGGCATCGAGTGCGCACGGTCGGTATTGGGCTCGTTGGCCCCGGACGACCAGCCCCGCCCGTTCCAACACCTTGATGTGCTTCGAGATGGCCGGGAGCGTCATCTCGAACGGCTCGGCGAGCTCGTTGACGGTCGCAACACCGTCCGCGAGACGAGCCAGGATCGCTCGCCGCGTCGAGTTGGCCAAGGCGGCGAAGGTCTCGCTGAGCCGGTCCTCGTCGATCGCTAACGTCATGGCTGGCTCCGTACTTTCCCAGATAGCTAATTAACCAAGTAGGAAAGTAACAACCCACTCCCCTGCTGTCAATGTGGCCTCCAACGGACGGGTGTCGCCACGCAGTTCCGCCGGGACGGCGAGGCACAGGAGCATCCGTTCTCGTGGTTCGCTGGGCCGCCGTAGGGGGGACGCTTGCGCGCGGCGGTTACTGCGATGGCGGCTGGGCGGCTATCCAGGCGGCGATCTGCGCCCGAGACGTGAACCCGAGCTTGGTGAGGATGTGCGTGACATGGCTGGACACGGTTGCCCTGCTCACGAACAAGCGGGCGGCGATGGCCGAGTTGGTGAGCCCCTCGGTGACGAGCTCAGCGACCTCGAGCTCTCGCGGTGACAGCTCCTGCGGTCCAGCCCGACGTCGGGCCTCCGCCGGCCTGCCCAGGCGGTTGAGCACGGCGTCCGCCCGCTCGACTCCCCGCAGCGCTTCGATGGCATCGAACCGACGGCGCGCCAGGGCAGCCGCTTCGGCATCAGCGAGGAATTCGCCGCGCCAACAGCCCACCAAGGCCTGCAGCCAAGGCCACGGTCCGGCGGCCGCCGCGCGCTCGGCGGCGGCCGCCGTGTCCTCGGAAGGCGCCAGGCGGAACCGCGCCACAGCGACCGCGGCGACGGTGAAGCGGTCCGGCTCGGTGTCCGCCGCTGCGCACCGGTCGATCGCCTGCTGCAGCTCGGCCCCGCGGTCGAGGCGCATGAGGGTGTCGGCCTGGAGCGGCAGCATGAGCGGACCGGTGTCGATGATGTCGTAGCCGCCACCGGCGAGGCAGTTCGTCAGTGACTCGGCGAATGCCTCCGCGGCATCGCCGAGCCGTTGCTCCTCCCAGGCCAGCCACCCGCGGGCACCCGCATGCCCGGAGCGCATCATCGGGATCAGTGTCGCCTCGATCGCTGCGGGCGGTCGGTCGAGAAGCCCGCGCGCGTGGTCGAGCTCGCCGCGGTGAAGGAACAGGTGGGCTTCGGCGACGTCGACCGCGAACCCCATGGTCGGGATGCCATGGCGGACCTCGGCACCTGCCCGGGCCAGCAGCGCCTCGGCGCGGTCGGGGCGACCCTCGAGCAGATGGAGGAGTCCGTGGAGGGTCTGGGCGAGCGGTGCGTACCAGGTCCCGGCGGCGACGCCGACCGTCTCCGCGGCGGCGAAGTCGTCGTGTCGGAGGCTCATGTAGGCGGTCACGAAGAGTGAGTTGGCCTCGCGCACGCCGAGCCCGGCCGCCCGGGCAAAGGCGGCGTTGTCCCGAAGATCCGAAACGGAGCCGCTGCGCGAGCGGTCGATGTGGCGCCGCGCCAGGATGTGGACGAGCTGGGCCCGGGCGCTGGCCTCAGCGTCGCCGGAGGTGCGGGCAATTGCCACGGAGCGCTCCGAACGGTGGCGGGCCCTGGCGAAGTCCCCGCTGAAGTAGGCGAGGAAGCCGGCTTGGGCGAACAGCAGGCCGGCCCCACTGGAGTCGCCCACCTTCTCGACGTGCGCCACCTCGTCGTCCGCGAGGGCTCGGGCTCGCGCGATCTCGCCGAGGAACAGGAGATCCATCACCGCGACGTTGGCCAGCCAGGCGCGTGCCGCCGGCGGCATGGTGTGCCGCGCGGGCCACAGCTCGTTCACCAGCGGTTCCAGGTCGGTCCATCGACCGGCGAGAAACAGGTCGGTGACCGCCAGCTGGGCGAGCTCGTCCACATGCTCGTGGAGCGGCGGCTGGCGGCGTGCCAGGTCGAGCGCGGCAAGCGCGAGTGATGCCCCGCGACCGACGTTGCCCCCGACCGCCTTGCGCGCCGCCAGCAGCACCTCCAGCGCTGCGTCCGGGTCGTCCGCGAGCTCGTGATGGCGGGCCACGTTTTCGGGCGGGAGCTGGACGCCCTGGGCCTCCAGCGTGGTGGCGATCCTGGCGTGCAGCTGCCGGCGGCGAGGAAGCGGAATGTCGTTGTACACGGCTTCCCACACGAGGGGATGCCAGAACGCCAGCGCGTCACCCCCGGATTGATCGGCAGCCACGAGCAGCCCGCCACCGGCCAGCTGCTCGCGTGCCCTGGCGGCATCGATCGCTGCGGTCTTTAGCAGGAGGTCGACGTCGAAGCGAGGCCCGAGCGCCGCCGCCGTCTCCAGCACGCCGAGCTCGTCGGCGCCGAGGCGGGCGGTTCGTTCCCGCACCGCCGCCCTGACGATGTCGGGGATGCCACCCGAGAGGTCGCCGCCGAGAGCCAGGAGCTCCTCGACCAGGAGGGGGTTGCCGGCGCTCCGACGCGCGACCCGGTCGACCGCCGGTGCCGGCAGCTCGGGAGCGATCGCCCCGACCATCGCCCGGGTGTCGTCGTCTCCCAGCCGCCCGAGCGCCAACGCGAGCACGTCGGGGTCACGGCTCAATCGGACCACCTGGGCCCGCGTATCGACCGGGAGATCCTCGTCGCGCGCAGTCACAACGAGGACCAGGGACATGTCACCCGCCCGCCGGGCGGCGTACTCGACGAATGCCCAGGTGGCCGGGTCGGCCCAGTGCAGATCTTCCATGAACCACACGGTCTCCCGGTCGACCGCCGCCTCCTCCACGATGTCGAGCAGGGCCTCGTATACGACCGGCCGGTCCATCAGCGTGCTCGCGACCAAGCCCTTGCGGGCCAGCTCGGGTACGACCGCGGCCAGCGTGTCTGCTCGACCGCCGGCCGCCGCCCAGAACGGAGCCCCCCAGCGCCGTGCGGCGCGCAGGGAATCGGCGAGCACGGAGTAGGAGATGCCAGCGTCGCCCGGACCGGCCCGGCCGGTGATGAGCTGTGTGGTGCTGCGGTCAAGGCGCGAACGGAGCTCGTGGCACAGCCGGGTCTTTCCGATCCCCGCCTCGCCGTGCACCAGCACAACGCGGCCCCGTCCGTCGCGTGCCGCGGTGATGGCGTCCAGAGCGGCGTCGAGCTGCTGGGACCGGCCCACCAGCGGCAGGAGCGCCTTGATCCTCATGACCGGGCGTTGCACCCTCGCGGGCGCCCTGGACACCGGGCTCCCCTGGAGCAGCTGGCCGTCACCACACCGAGGCTATGGCTTGGGTACCGAGCGCGCCGGCGTCCGCCTTTCAGCCACCCGATCATCCACATGCACGATGCCGCGGACTGCACGCCGGGTGAGTCTCACTGCATGCCGAATGCGGTGGCATGGGCGCTGGAGCCCTACCGCGAAGAGCTGACCGTTCATTGCCGGCGCGTCCTGGGGTCGACCTTCGAGGCCGAGGACGCGGTGCAGGAAACGATGGTGCGGGCGTGGCGCAGCATCGACGCGTTCGAAGGCCGTTCGTCGCTGCGGACGTGGCTGCGTCGGATCGCTACCAACGTGTGCCTCGAGATGCTGCGACGGCCACAACGACGGGCTCGGCCTGTCGCCGACATCGAGCCACTCGGAGCGGGGGCCGATCCTGCCGATGTGGCGGCGTCCCGGGAGGCGGTCTGCCTGGCGTTCGCCACCGCCCTGACGCACCTGCCCGCCCGGCAGCGCGCGACGTTGATCCTGCGCGACGTGCTGGGCTGGCGGGCCACCGAGGTGGCCGAGCTGCTCGACACGAGCGCGCACTCGGTCAACAGCGCCCTGAGGCGGGCCCGGGCCAACCTCGCCACACGAAGCCTCGACGCGCGCCCGGCGCGCCTGGCGCGCTTGGCGGCGGAGCAGCAGGCGCTCCTATCCCGCTACACGCACAGCTTCGAACGACACGACATGGGCGGCCTTGTGTCCCTCCTCCGCGACGACGCCGCGACCGGCGGCTGTCGAAGTGCGTGATAAGCAATCCCGAAAGCGCTGCGGGTGCGGCACTCGGACCTGGACACGCCCGCATGTCATCAGCGGCCCTTAACCCCAAGCTGACGTAGGCCGTTGCGATCGTCGGCCTGGATCCACTCCTCGGCGTTGACCGTCTTCAGGGTGCCAGGATGGCACGCTTGGTCGCGCCCTCGACGGTTCGGCAAGGCGGCGTCAGATGCGCTCGAACGCTCACCCGGCGCAGCCGTGTCCGTTGGTTGAGCTCGTCCCGCCGTGTCACGCTCTTCACCGTGCCGCTACGACCTCATCACATCGTATTCGATGCCCACGACCTGCCCTCCCTCGCGCGGTTCTGGGCCGAGGTGCTCAACTGGAAGGTCTTGTCTGAGCGAGAGAACGAGATCGTGGTCGGCCCGGACGTCACGTCGCCGATCGGACTGTGCTTCATGCCGGTGACAGATGAGAAGGCGGTCAAGAACCGCGTGCATCTCGATCTCACAACGAGCGCAGACGACCGCGATGCAGAGATCGCACGCGTGCTTTCGCTGGGCGCCCGCGAGGTCGACGTCGGCCAAACCGGGTTCGAGTCCTGGAGGGTTCTCGCGGACCCGGAGGGCAACGAGTTCTGTGTGGTACGTCCGAAGGCCACGCTGATCGAGTGATTCGTGTCACTCGTTGCACCAGTGGGATACGGATGACTCCGCGACCCACCGGGCGTTTAGACAGCCTTCCGGCGAGGTCACCCTCGACCTCCAGCAGCTGAACTTGAGCCTGAGAGGAGTTGAGGCAATGGAGTTCCTCGTCGAATTCGACATCAGCATTCCGAAGGAAACGCCGGAGATCGAGGTCGCCGAGCGCGAACAGGCAGAGGCGGTCGCAGCAGCGGCGCTGGTCGCGCAAGGTCACCTGCTCCGCGTCTGGAGGCTGACCGCCCCGGACGGCGAGAACACGGTCCTCGGTCTCTACCGCGCCGACAGCAAAGCCCAGCTCGACCGGCTGCTCGAGGCGCTCCCGATGTACGACTGGATGCACATCACGCTGACCGCGCTCGAGCCGCACCCCAACGACCCGGGTGCCCGGCCGGTCACCACGCCAGGCGACGGGGGCCAGCGATGAGCGATCAGCTGCCCGATCCGCGGCTGAGCCTCGTCTACCGCTTGGAGGCCACGCTCGGACAACCGCTCGACCTCGGGGAGACCGCCCAGGGACACCGCCGCATCGTGCCCCTCACCGGAGGCACATTCGCCGGGCCCGAGCTGACCGGAACGCTGATCCCAGGCACGAGCGCCGACTGGCAGACCATCCTCCCAGACGGCACCGCCCTCGGCGACATCCGCTACACCCTGCAGACCGACCGAGGCGATCTGCTCTACGTCAGGTCACGGGGCGTCCGTCACGGCAGCCCCGAGGTACTCGCCCGCCTTTCGCGCGGCGACGACGTCGACGCGAGCGAGTACACGTTCCGCACCTCCACCCGGATCGAGACCGCCGCACCCGAGCTCGACTGGCTGAACAAGGGCATTTTCATCGGCGTCGGCGGCCGCCAGCCAGGAGCCGTCGTCTACGACACGTACCTCGTGGGATGACGGCCGCCACCATGGTCGTGATCGTCACCGGCGCGTCGCAAGGCATCGGTGCCGGCGTGGCCGCCGCCGCGTAGCGACGCGGTGCGGGGCATTCAGCACCGCTTCACCGTTCCGGGCCGAGCCCTGGGTTGTGACCAACCGGAACGCGGCCAGGAACGTCCTTCATGCCCTCGGCCGCGAGCTCGGCCACGCGCCGTTCCGATGCGGTCAAGTCCTGCGCCACGTCGTGCTCGGGTTTGCGGTACCGGCTGCCGGCGGCCCGCAGCCGATCTCCCACGGGTCACGCCGACATCGCGCACACGCGCCTAGATGCGTGGCTCACCGTTCATGGGCAGAGGAGTGCCGGCCGGCTGACGCCAGGCTCCTATCGTTCGTCATCCGAGGCCGAGCCGGGTGTGGTGGGCGTGACCTCGTCCAGCCGCGGATCCCCGCCGTGGCCGGCCCCCAGCGACCGATGGGTTTCGGGCGTCAGGCCAGTCTTAAGGAGACGACGGGTCGGTGGCGGGCCCGACGTCGTGGACTCCAGCAACCGGCGACCGACGATTGGAGTGGTCATGAACGAACCGGCGACCGAGCTCGACGCCCGTTTCAGCGACCCCGACACCCAGCCCACGCCCTGGGACAGGACCCGGGACGTGCTCGAGTCCGCCCAGCTGGCCTGGGTGTCGACGGTCCGCGCCGACGGGCGGCCGCATGTCACCCCCCTGGTTGCGGTCTGGCTCGACGGCGCCTTCCATTTCAGCACCGGTGCCGACGAGCAGAAGGGCGTCAACCTGGCCACGAACCCCCACGTCGTGCTGACCACGGGCTGCAACCACTGGGACCAGGGACTCGACGTCATGGTCGAAGGCGAGGCCCGACGTGTCACCGACCGAGCCACCCTCGAGCGCCTCGCCGCCGCCTGGGCGACCAAGTGGGACGGGACCTGGCAGTTCGATGTGGCTGACGACGGCTTCCACCACCCAACGCGGGGGGAGGCACCGAGCTCACCAGAGGCCGACACCCTCGCCGTGGTCTTCGCCGTCGAGCCCACGAAGGTCCTGGCCTTCGGAAAGGGCAGCGGCGGCTTCACCCATACCCGTTACCTCCCCGCGGCCCGCTGATGAACCCGACATAACTGCCCGGCTCATCACAGAACTCACAGCGACGCAACCGAACGCTTTAGAGGCGGACGACCCGCGCGATCGCTGCGGCGCCACGGACGTGGACCACCGGACCGGCCTCGCCCTGTCGTGCGGCAGCGGTGATGGTGGAGGGAGTGCCGAGGGCGTCGCCCATGTCGACGTTGACAGTCGGCCATGCCCTTACAGGCCAGGTAGGCGGCGAGGCAGGCGGTGCTGTTGGCGTTGGCGATGTCCTCGGGGACCCCGATCGACGGGGCGAACATGCGGGCCGTGACGGGGCCTTCGGCCGTCGGCACGCAGTACACGTAGCAGCCCAACAGTCAAAGACGGTCGCAAGGCGTCACGAAGCCGGTCGAAGTCCGGGGCCAGAGCGGCGAGAACGGAGCGGGTGGACACGGGGACGAGCAGCCGCGGCCGCCCCAGTGAGGCGACGCAAGTGCCTGGAGCGAGCGTGTCCGAGCTGACGCCCAAGGGCTGGAGGACGACATCGAGTTCGCCCGCTTCAGGCCGACGAACGTCGACAAACCCCGGGTCGAAGGCGGCCTCGAACCGGCCGTTCACCCGGGCGACCCAGCCGGCGAAGGCGCGTCCCGACGTACGGATAGTGGCCTGGAACTCTTGCCCCCGGCGACTAGGGGGGCCAGGTCGCCGGTGACGGCACGCGAGCTCGGGGTCGCGTCTGTCTAGGTGGATGGCGTGTCCTGCTGGCGGGGCTCGAGTAGTGGGTGCAGCGTGTCAACGACGCCCGCGGCGAACCGGCTGAGGTCGCGTTCGGTGAGGTCGCCCCCGTAGAACCTTGTGATAAACGCGCGATGAAGGCACGCCCCGACCAGCAGTTCGGCGGCCACCGCCGGCTGGGCGGTGGCGGCGACCCGGCCGGCTCGTTGCTCTGCGGCAAGATAGGCGGTGACGGCCTCGACGTTCACTTGAGGGCCCCTGCCGCCATCGCGTAACGAGTCTCGGAGGTGGCTCAACAGCCGCGCGTCTGAGAACACCGACGCCGCGATGGGAAACGTCTCGAGGTAGAACGCCAAGAGTTCCGCAGCGAGTCGTTCGAGGTTCGCGTGGAGCGCGCCGTGGCCGACCTGTTCGGCGAAGCCGTCCCGGACGAGTGCGACTCGCGGCAGGCGTTCGGTCAGGACGCAAAGGAAGAGGTCGACCTTGTCGCGGAAGACCTTGTAGAGCATGGCCTCGGACAAGCCGGCCGCGCTTGCGATCTCTTTGGTGGTGGCGGCTGCGAAGCCGCGGCTGCGCAGGACCTCGGCTGCGGCGTCCAGGAAGCGCTCTCGTGCGGTCACCGTGCCCCCTTGACAGGTGAGTGAACACTCACTAAGTTAGTGAGTGTTCACTCACTTTATCGGTCGGAGGCGCCTCGTGCACCTCGCCATCTTCGGATGCACCGGCCCCACCGGCCGGGCCCTCGTTGCTCAGGCCTTGGACGAAGGCCACGACGTCACCGCACTTGCCCGCGACCCGGCTGCCGTCGACGCGACCGGCGCCCGCCTGCAGGTGGCGCGGGCTGACGTGCTCGATCCGTCCTCGTTCGATGGTGTGCTCAACGGCGTCGACGCCGTGCTGTCTGCGATCGGCGCCCACGGGCGGCAGCAAACCACCGTGTACTCCGTGGGTGCGGCCAACATCCGAGACGCCATGCACCACGCCGGCGTTCAGCGGATAGTGGGCATCACTGCCCTCCCGGTGACCCCCCGAACCGAGCTGGGGCCCGCCGAGCGCTGGATCGTCGTTCCCCTGTTGTCGATGTTCTTCGGCGAGATGTATGCGGACATGGCTCGAATGGAGCACGTGCTACACGACAGCGACCTGGACTTCACGATCATGCGTCCTCCTCAACTCACGACCGGACCGGCAACCGGCAAGTACAGAACCGCCATCAATCAACATCTGCCTCGAGCGCGGAAGATTTCGCGCGCCGACCTGGCCGCCGAAATGTTGCAGGTCATTCCGGAAGAGAAGACCGTGCGCGCCACCGTGACCATCGCCTACTGACCCCGTCAGAGCGCCCAGCCCAACCGCGTCAAACGAAGGAGACCCGATGACAGATTCCGCTCCCATTGACGAAGGTCGCGTCGAGCGCCAGCTAGCCGAGCTCACCGACCGCCACGAGATCACCAACCTCGTCCACCGCCTCGGGGCGTACCTGGACGACCGCCGCTTCGACGAGATGCGCTCGCTCCTCATCGAGGACGCGACGGTCCGGACCCCGGGCGGTGCGGCCGAGGGAAGAGAGGCCCTCATCGCCCAAGCCCGCCGCAACCACCGGCCCGACGAGCCGACCCAGCACGTCATCACCAACCCGATGGTCGAGCTGGACGGCGACCGGGCCAAGGTCCGCGCCAACCTGGTCATCAACTTCGCTGCGCCGGCCCCCGGCGACGAGTCGCTGCCGGCTCCGCCGAGGAAGTACACCCTGGGCGAGACCTACCACTTCGATGTCGTGCGAACGTCGGAGGGATGGCGCTTCTCCAGTGTCGAGAGCAGGCCGGTCTGGATATCTCCGCTCTCCGCCGCCTTCCTGGCCGCCGCGCAACGCGCTGCTGGCTCTGCGGATCGCAGCAGCCAGCCAAGCTGATCCTCCGCAGGCTCCATACCGCCGGAACATGACACCCGTCGGATTCGAAGCCCAATGCGGCCCCGGCCGCTCGACCGTGTCCCTCCATGAGTCAAGCCACTCTCGAACGTCGGACCGGCGCCACATTCAGCGGCAGTGGGGCCGGTGAGGCCCGAGCGGGCCGCCGGCACGGTTGGCGGTCCAGGGTGGGCGGTCAGGCTGGTGTCCGAGGGAGGGATGGGGCGTGGGCCGTCACGGCCCGGTGGGCGTCTTCGTCGCCGTTGGCGGTGGCTCGGCCGTGCAGGACGAGCGCCCAGGTGAGGCACACGAATGCCGCCGTGGTGGCGATGGCCCTGACGATGTTCCAGGCTACCCAGCGGGTCTCGTGAAAGGCGTCGCGCACCGCGGCCAGGTTGGCGATGCGGTCGGGGTCGCCGGCGGCCTTGATGTCGTCGTTGAGCGGCACGTGGACGGCGATGGTGATGACCACCACCACCAGGTACAGGCCGAACGCCACCGCCACCCACGGCAGCACCGAGTGGTCGTCGTCGCGGAGGTACAAGACGGCGGCGATGCCGGTGAGCACCAGGGCGCCCATGAAGCTGAGCATGAACAGCGGGTTGATGATGGCCCGGTCGATGGCCTGGAAGGCGCCGACGAAGGTGCGGTCGTCGGTGTTGGTCAGGCCCCGCATGATGGTGTGGGCGTAGACGCCGAACACGCCCGCCATCAGGCCCATGGTGAGCGTCGCCAACAGCAGGGTGACAACTTGCCAGGATCGCAGGCTCATCCCGGCCTCCCCCCGTTCCAGATGCCGGTGGCGGCGGTGACCCGGGCGTAGTCGGCGAAGTCCCGGGGCGGGCGACCCAGGGCCCGTGCCACGCCGTCGGTCAAGTGGGCGTTGCGGCCGTCGAGGACCTCGCTGAACAAATACGTGAGCAGGTCGATGACCTCGCCCGGCACGCCCTGGTCCCGGGCGGCGGCGGCGTGCTCGTCGATCGACACGGGCTGGTAGCGGATGTCACGGCCGGTCGCCTTGGCGATCTCGCGCACGGCGTCGGTGAAGGTGAGCAGGCGGGGCCCGGTCAGCTCGTAGAGCTCGCCGATGTGCCGGTCGTCGGTCAGCGCCGCCACCGCCACATCGGCGATGTCCTCGGCGTCGACGAACGGCTCGGGCGTGTCCCCGGCCGGCAGGGCCACCACCCCGCTCAGGACGTGGTCGAGCATGTAGTCCTCGCTGAAGTTCTGCATGAACCACGTCGCCCGCACCACGGTGACCTCGCCACCGGTCTCCTGCACCGCCCGCTCGGCGCGCTGGGCGCCCTCCTCGCCGCGGCCCGACACCAGCACCAAACGGCGGACCCCGGACCCCACAGCGAGCTCGGCGAACGAGCGCACCACGTCCACCGCGCCCGGGACCGCCAGATCCGGGTAGTACGAGACGTACACCGCACCCACACCCTCGAGTGCCGGCCCCCACGTGGCGGGATCCTCCCAATCGAACCGCGGGTCCGCCGAACGCGACCCGACCCGCACCGGCACACCCCGCGCCGACAGCCGCTCCACGACCCGGCGACCGGTCTTACCCGTCCCGCCAAGGACCAGCGTCGGCCTCGTCTGCGTGCTCGTGTCCGTCATGAGGTGGTGCTCCTTTGTGGGGTTGTGGATCCCCGGCTGGCCCAACCGGCGGGCAGCGGCGATGGTCCGGGTGACCAGGTCGAGGTCCGGGGTGTAGGACGTTGGTTCGTCAAGCTCCCAGCAAAGACCTGACGCGCGAGACGATCCATAGCTCAGACGCTCAATTCCATGCGCGTGCGTCCAAAGGGCTCGCCAGGTCGTCGACCCGGGCACCGGCCGGCGTGGCGCGGCGCCCGGGTGCTCCTGCCGGTGGGGCGCGGGACCGGCGGTTCGGCAGGTCTATGGCACGGGCACGGACTCGCGATCGCCGTCGGGCCGGGAGCTGTCGCTGGCGGCCGTCTCGGGGACGGGCATCGCCGGCTCGCCCTCGACGGCGAGGTGGGGCAGCAGCCGGTCGAGCCACCGGGGCAGCCACCAGTTGCGGTCGCCGAGCAGCTCCATCGTCGCGGGCACCAGGATCATCCGCACGATGGTGGCGTCGACGAGCACCGCGGTGGCCAGGCCGAGGCCGGCGAGCTTGAGGAACACGGCGTCCTCGAGCACGAACGCCCCGAAGACCGTAACCATGATCGCCGCGGCCGCCGTGATGACCCGGGCCGTATTGGCCAGGCCGTCGGCCACGGCGGTGCGGTTGTCGCGGGTGCGGACGTACTCCTCCCGGACCCGGGACAGCAGGAACACCTCGTAGTCCATCGACAGACCGAACAGCACCGCGAACATCATCATCGGCAGCCAGGCGGGCACCGGGGTGGCGCTGTCGATGCCGACGAGCCCGCCGAGCCAACCGCCGTCGGCGGCCACGGCCATGACGCCGTAGGCGGCGCCGATCGAGAGGATGTTCATGATCGCCGCCTTCAGGGCGACCGGGAACGAACGGAACACGGACATCAACAGCAGGAACGACAGCATCACGACGCCGCCGATGAACAAAGGCAACCGGTCGGCGGTCTGCTCGCTGTCGTCGATGAACGTCGCGGTAACCCCGCCGACCGACGCGGCGGCTCCGGTGGCCTCGACCGCGGGGGGCAGCACGTCGTCACGCAGGGTGTGGACGAGGTCCTCGGTGGCTTCGTCCTGCGGACCCGTCATGGGGATCACCGAGATCACGGCGGCGTCGCCGGCCTCGTTGACCACGGGCGGCACCACCGCGGCCACGCCAGGGGTGTCCGCAAGGTCGGCGGCAATGGCGTCGGGCGCCTCGGGGGCGGCGCCGGCCAGGTCCACGGCCACGAGCAGGGGCCCGTTGGCGCCCGGGCCGTAGCTCTCGGACACGAGGTCGTAGGCCCGCTTGCTGGTCAGGTCGTCGGTGCCGTTGCCGGCGTCGGGCATGCCGAAGCGCAGGCCGGTGGCCGGCACCGTCAGCAGGAGCAGCACGACCAGGGCGCCCAGCCCCGCCACCAGCGGGCGGCGCTGCATCACTCGGCTCCACCGCCACGACAGCGTGCGCCCGCCCTCGACGTCGTGGCGGAACCACGGCATCCGCAGCCGGTCGATGTTCCGCCCGGCGAAGCCCAGCAGGGCGGGGAGCACGGTGATCGAGGCGAACACCACGGCGGTCACGGCCAGGGAGGTGGCCAGGGCGACGCCCCACAAGTAGCTGCGGCCCATCAGCACGAGGCCGAAGAGCGAGATCACGACCGTCGACCCGGCGAACATCACCGCACGGCCAGCCGTCGTGCCGGCCAGCTCGACTGCCTGGCGGGGTTCGCGGCCCTCGGCCAGGGCGCTGCGGTAGCGGGTGACGATGAACAGGGCATAGTCGATGCCGACGCCGATGCCGATCATGGTGGCGATCCGCACGCCGAAGTCGGGGACGTCGATCACATTGGCCAGGAGCCACACGCCACCGAGCGCCACGCCCAGGCCGAAGCCGGCGATAACCAGCGGTAAGCCGGCGGCAAGCGCCGAACCGAACGCCACGAGCAGGATGACGAGGGCGGCGAGCAGCCCCACCGACTCGGAGCCAGCCTCGCTCTGCTCGACCTTCTCGATGGGGTACCCGCCCAGCTCGATCTGCAGCCCGTCGCCCTCGGCCTCGCCGGCGAGGTCCATCACGCGCTCGACCGACTCGGCGGGCACCCGCTGCGCGTCCTCATCGAACCGCACGTTGACCATCCCGGTCGATCCGTCGGGGGAGACCGGCCCGGGCTCGGCGACGAGGACGTGGTCGACCCGGGCGATGTCACCGGCGAGTGCGTCGATGCGGGCCGCGGTGTCCGGGCCCGTGACCCCGTCCGCGGCGGTGTACACGACGTCGACGGTGCCGCCGGCGAAGCGTGGGAAGCGCTCCTGCAGCAGC
>JBKPAA010000031.1:0-101180 GCA_046726215.1 Actinomycetota bacterium
GGACCTCACCTACAGGCACAAGCCCTACCAGGGTCGCCGGCTCACACCCTCACACACCGCCTGTTCGGTTCGGCCATTCCCCGGGCCCACAACGACCCTACGACGACCGGCCGGTACGCGCCTTGTTCAACAGCGTCCTAGGGCCGGCCCGGACTAGCAGCGAGGCGGTTGGCGCCGCAGCCAGCCCGGCGCCGCAGCCAGCGCGGAGCCCCGGCTGCGCCGGGGCGATCGCAGGTGGTGCATTCTGGGCGGGCCAGGCCAGCCCGATGTTTTCTCGAACGGTTCCGGCGCCGAAATCTCGCGGGGACCGCAAAAGATCATCGCAGGACCTGGCCGGCTAGGGCCGGCCCCGACTCGCAGCAAGGCGGCTGCGCGCCGCTGCGCGCCACAGCCAGCGCGGAGCCCCGGCTACGCCGGGGCGATCGCAGGTGGTGCATTCTGGGCGGCCAGGCGAGCCCGACGGGCGGCGCCTGACCGCCCAGAATGTATGTTCTGTTAAGTAAGCCCCCCGGTCTCCGCGAACGGCCTCTGCTCCACCACGGGCCGGGCGGCGGCCAGGAGCCACCCGACGGCGTCCCTGTAGTCCTCCGGGGTCGGGTCGTCGGCGAGGTCACGATCGACGTCCTCGATCGCGGCCTCGAGCACGTAGAGCCGGTCGTACAGGTCGTCGAGCTCGCGCCGGGCCACGATCAGCTCGTGCTCGCTGAGCCCGACCTCGGCCGCCCGCCGCCGGGCCTGGTAGTCGAGTTGGCGACAGCTCGGCTTGCAGAACTCGCGCGGGCGGCCCGGTCCGGCCCGCGGCGGCAGGATCCGGCCGCACCAGCGGCACCTGCTCCCCTGGCCTGATTCCGTGAATTCACGCAATTGCCGGCCCACGGCCATTGTCCCGATGGTCGCAGGCCCGGCGCTGCGGCTCGCGGATGGTCCTGGGACCCGCCCCGAGGTGATGGGTTCCACAGCGGGCACCCCCGGGCCACCACCCCCGGGCGACCGCCGCGGGACGGCGAGGGACGGCCCGGTAGCCGGCTATGCCAGACTCGGCGCCGATGGAGCCGACCGTGCCCCCGGCGCCGGCGCCGCCGAGCGCACCGGTATTGCGTGCCGCCGGGCTCACCATGACCTACCCGGGTGGGACCCCGGCGCTGGCGGGTTTCACGGTCGACGTGCCGCCGGGATCGGTGGGGCTCGTGGGGGCCAACGGCGCGGGCAAGACCACACTGTTCCGCCTCATGCTCGGGTTGATGCAGCCGACCGCCGGGGCGCTCGAGGTCACCGGGCGGCCGGTGGCGTCGGATCCTGTGGGCATCCGCGCCCGCCTCGGCTACATGCCCGAGCACGATTGCCTCCCGCTCGACCAGACGGCCGCCGACATCGTGGCGACGTTCGGGGAGCTGGCCGGCCTGCCGGCACGCGCGGCCCGGCAGCGGGCGTCCGACATGCTCGACCTGGTCGGGCTCGACGAGGCGCGCTTCCGGCCGGTCGGCGGGTTCTCCACCGGCATGCGGCAACGCACCAAGCTGGCGCAGGCGCTCGTCGCCGATCCTCAGCTGGTGCTGCTCGACGAGCCGACGGCCGGCCTCGACCCGCTGGGCCGCGAGGACATGCTCGAGCTGGTGGGGCGGCTGGCCGGGTTCGGCATCTCCGCCATCCTGGCCACCCACCTGCTCGACGACGTGCAGCGCGTCTGCGAGCACGTCGTGATGATCGACCACGGCCGGCTGGTGCTGGCGGGCCCGATCGACCAGCTCATGCAGACCACGGGCGTGATGCAGGTCGAGGTCGGCGGACGGCCCGCGAGCGGCCAGGCGCTGGCCGAGGCGCTGGCGGCGCAGCGCATCGGCGCCGACCTGGTCGACGAGCACACCGTCGAGGTCGACACGAGCCAGCACGGGGATGCGGCGTTCGACGCCGTCCGCGACCTGACGGCGGACCTGGGGCTGCGGCTGTACTCGCTGTCGACCCGCCACCGCTCACTCGACGACGTCTTCATGCGCGAGGCCCTCAAGTGACCGTGCTGCCCCCGGCGCTGTCGGGCGCCGTCTACGACCGCGGCTACCGGCCCTACGACGGTGTGCGTGGCGGACGCCGGGCGGCCGCCTTGGCCCTGTGGCGGCTGTCGGTCCGCCGGGCGCTGGGTCTGCGCCGCTCGTGGCGGCAGAAGGTGTTCCCCTGGAGCCTGCTGGCCATCGCCACCGTTCCCGCGATCGTCAACGTAGGGGTCGGCTACGCCGCCAAGCAGAGCCCGGCCGACTTCCGGGACTTCTCGTTCATCACGTACCGGCAGTACGTGGGCGTTTCCACGGCCCTGCTGCTGTTCGTGGCGCTGACGGCGCCTGACGTCGTCTGTCCCGATCGCAGCCAGCACGTGCTCCCGTTGCTGTTCTCGCGGCCGCTGACCGGTGTCGACTACGTGGTGGCCAAGGTGGGGGCCATCGCCGCCATCGTGTTCGGCTTCGGGTTCCTGCCCCAGGTCGTGTTGTTCGTGGGCCAGATGTTCGTGTCCAGGGACGGGGCGCTCGAATATTTCACCGACCATGCCCAGGTGCTGTGGCAGGTGCCGGCGGCGCTCGTCGTGCTCTCCGTCTACTACGCCGCGATCGGTGTGGCGCTGGCGTCGCTCACCGACCGCCGGATCGTCGGCGGTGTGGCCATCCTGGGGCTGGCGCTGGTCACGTCGGCGATCGCGTCGATCTTCGTCGCCTCTGCCGAGGACGGGTCCGCGCTGGCCGTGGTCAACGTATTGGCCCTCCCGCTTGCGCTGCGGGACCTGATCTTTCTGGGCCACATGGGCGCCGATTCCGACTTCTCGGGCGTGTCGGGCGGCGGCGTCCTGGCGGTGACCGGCTACCTGGTGGTGCTGCTCAGCGCAGTCGCACTCCTGCTCTACCGCTATCGCGAGGTCGACCTTTGACGGCCGCAGTGCCCGAGCCCCCGCCGCCGGCGGCACCGGGCCCGGCCTCCGGTCGAGCGGGCGCCATCCCGCCGCCCCCTCCCCCGCCGCCCGAGGCCGTCCCCCTCGATCCGGCCTTCGTCACCGACGCCACGGTGGCGGTGCGTGGCGCCAGCGTGTGGTTCGGCCAGAAGGTGGCGCTCACCGAGCTGTCGTGCTCGTTCGGCCCGGGCGTGACCGGGCTCCTGGGCCCCAACGGGGCCGGCAAGACCACGCTGATGCGGGCCATCGTCGGCCTGCTCCGGCCCAACGAGGGCGCCGTCGCGGTGCTCGAGCGCGATCCCCACACCGACCGTGACGTCCAACGCTCCATCGCCATGGTTCCGGAGGACGAGGCCGTGCCGGCCGCGCTCAGCGCCCGCCAGCTCGTCCGCTACACGGCGGCCCTGCACCGCGTCGGCGATCGCGGCCTGCCCGACCGGTGCCTGGACACCGTCGGGCTGCTGGACGTGGCGGACCGCAAGGTGCGCGGCTTCAGCAAGGGGATGCGCCAGCGCGCCAAGATCGCGGCCGCCCTGGTCACCGAACCCCGGATACTGGTGCTCGACGAGCCCCTCAACGGCGCCGACCCGATCCAGCGGGTGGCGCTGATCGATCTCTTCCAGACCCTCGGCGGGCAGGGCCGCACGGTGATCGTCAGCTCGCACGTGCTGCACGAGGTCGAGCGGCTGGCGGGGCGGCAGATCGTGATCATCCGGGGCCGCCTGGCGGCCGCCGGTGACCACCGGGCGATCCGCGACGCTCTGGCCGACCGGCCCCGCTCGGTGCTCGTGCGCACCCCCGAGGCGCGGCGGCTGGCCCGCCACCTCGTGGCACTGGAGGCCGTGCGGGGCGTGACCGTCGACGGCAACACGGTCGTGGTGTCGTCGCCCCGCGCCGGGGAGCTGGCCGAGCTGTTGCCGGCGGCGGCTCGGGAGGCGGACGCCCGCCTCCACGAGGTGCGTCCCCTCGACGACTCGCTGGAGAGCGTCTTCCGGGAGCTGCTGCGATGAGGGGCCACGCGTGAGCGATTCGGCGGCCACGGGCGTCATCGTCGCGGGGCCGGAGGGGCGGCGGCTGCCGAGCCCGTTCACGGCGCTCGTCGGCTACACGCTGGGGGCCTGCCTGCCGATCCGGCGCTGGTTCGGCGTACTGCTGCCCTGCGGCGGTGCAGTGCTGTTCGGCTGGCTCTCGGCCAGTGATTCGCGCACTGCGGAAGCGGCGTTCGGCGACGTCGCCGAGATCGGCCTGTTCGGACTGGTGCTGCCCCTGACGTGCCTGGTCATCGGCGACGCCGTGCTCGGGGCCGACATCCGGGCGGGGACGTTCCCGCTCACGTGGCTGTCGCCGGTGCGGTTCGGCACCATCGTGGCCGCCCGGTGGCTGGGGGGCTGGATCGTGGCGCTCGTCAGCCTGGTGCCCGCCCTGGTCCTGGCGACGTTCGTGGCCGGGGTACCGGGGGGTGCGCCGTCCATGGCGGTCGCGGGCACCGCCGGTTCGGCCGCCTACATCGGCCTGTTCGTGATGATCGGCGCCTCCGTCCGCCGGGCGGCGGTGTGGGCGTTGGCGGTGGTGTTCCTGGGCGAGCGCCTGCTGGGCGGCGTGCTGTCCGGCATCGCCCAGATCTCACCGATGTGGGAGGCGCAGCAGGTCTACGCGGGCCTTGCCGACGACCACGGGGGGTGGCGGCTGCTGCGCGACGGCACGCCCAACGGCTGGAGCGCGGTCGTGCGGCTGGCGATCATCGCCCTCGTGACGCTGGCGGTGGCATCGTGGCGGATCCGCCACCTGAAGCCGACCGGCGGCGACGAATGACCGGACCCGCCGGGTCGATGTACCGGTGGGCGCCGGCGGTCCAGTAGCCTGAACGGCGCTGACGACCCCCCGTGGGAGAGTCCCGGCCGGCCGGAAGGTCTTCGGCCGTCGGGCGCCGAAGGGGCAACCACCCCGGAACCTCTCAGGCACCAGGGACCACGGGGATCAGGCAGCTCTGGAGCTGCGTTGCGCGGCGACAGAGGGGGTGCATCGTCGCTGGGACCCCTCAGGGCAACCGTGACCGAGAAGCGCCAAACGACCATCGACCCTCTCTGGAGCATGCCGTGACCGATCGAGCCAGCGTCCAGGTGGCATTCCCCGACCGCCACATCGGCCCGTCGGCCGCCGACGTCGAACGCATGCTCGGCGTGCTGGGGCTGGCGTCGCTCGACGACCTGATCGACCAAGCGGTGCCGGCGGCCATCCGCGACGACAAGCCGCTGGCGCTCGACGACGCCATCAGCGAGCCCCACGCCCTGGCGCACCTGCGCCGGCTGGCCGACCGCAACCGCGTGCTCACGTCCCTCATCGGGCAGGGCTACTACGGCACGCACACCCCCGGGGTGATCCTGCGCAACGTGCTCGAGAACCCCGCCTGGTACACGGCCTACACCCCCTACCAGCCCGAGATCAGCCAGGGCCGGCTGGAGGCACTGCTCAACTTCCAGACCATGGTGTGCGACCTGACGGGCCTCGAGATCGCCAACGCCTCGATGCTCGACGAGGGCAGCGCCGCGGCCGAGGCAATGACCCTGTGCCGCCGGTCGTCGCGGCATGCCGGCGGCGCGTTCTTCGTCGACGCCGAATGCCACCCCCAGACCATCGCGGTGGTCGCCACCCGGGCCGAACCGCTGGGCATCGAGGTGGTGCTGGGTGACCCCTCCGCCGACCTGTCCCCGGGGGACACGTTCGGCGCGCTGCTGCAGCACCCGGGCACGTCCGGCGTGGTGCGCGACCTGCGGCCGGTCATCGAGGCGGTGCACGCCGCCGGCGGGCTGGCGGTCGTCGCCACCGACCTGCTGGCGTGCACGCTGCTGGCGCCGCCCGGCGAGCTCGGGGCCGACGCCGCCGTGGGCTCCGCCCAGCGGTTCGGCGTGCCCATGGGCTTCGGCGGCCCCCACGCCGGGTTCCTGTCCACCCGCCACGCCTACCGGCGGTCGCTGCCGGGCCGCCTGGTGGGCGTGTCCATCGACGCCGCCGGGCGCCCCGCGCATCGGCTGGCCCTGCAGACCCGCGAGCAGCACATCCGCCGCGAGAAGGCCACCTCCAACATCTGCACCGCCCAGGTGCTGTTGGCGGTGATGGCGTCGATGTACGCCGTGTATCACGGGCCCGAGGGACTGAGGGCGATCGCAGAGGGTGTGCACATGCAGGCGACCGCCACGGCGAGGACCCTCGGCGCCGCCGGTTTCCAGGTGGTCAACGACACCTGGTTCGACACCCTGACCGTGCGCGTCCCGGGCCAGGCCGCCGAGATCTTCGAGCGGGCCCGAGAGGCGGGCGTCAACCTCCGCCGCGTGGACGGCGACACGTTGGGTCTCGCCTTCGACGAGACCACGCGTCCGGCGTTGCCGCTGGTGCTGGCGGCCTTCGGTGTGGCCGAGGGCTTCGTCGCAGGCGACGGGGGCATCCCCGCCCGCGAGCGCCGCACGAGCGAGTACCTCACCCATCCCGTCTTCCACGGGCACCGCAGCGAGACCGGAATGCTGCGCTACCTGCGCCGCCTGGGCGACAAGGACGTGGCGCTGGACAGGGCGATGATCCCGCTCGGCTCGTGCACCATGAAGCTCAACGGCACCACCGAGATGGAGCCGGTGACGTGGCCCGAGTTCGCCGACATCCATCCGTTCGCGCCGCTCGACCAGGCCGAGGGCTACATGGAGCTGATCCACGAGCTCGAGGCCATGCTCGGCGAGATGACGGGTTACGACGCCGTGTCGCTGCAGCCCAACGCCGGCTCGCAGGGCGAGCTGGCTGGCCTGCTCGCCATCCGCGGCTACCACCGCAGCCGCGGCGACGAGCAGCGCGACGTCTGCCTGATCCCGGCGTCGGCGCATGGCACCAACGCGGCCTCCGCGGTCATGGCCGGCATGCGGGTGGTAGTGGTCGCCTGCGACGACCGGGGCAACGTCGACGTCGACGACTTCCGCTCCAAGGCCGCCGAGGCCGGCCCGCGGCTCGCCGCCCTCATGGTCACCTACCCGTCGACCCACGGCGTGTTCGAGTCCCGGATCACCGAGATCTGCGACGTGGTCCACGAGCACGGCGGCCAGGTCTACGTCGACGGCGCCAACCTCAACGCCCTCGTCGGTGTGGCTCGACCCGGGTGGTTCGGCGGCGACGTCAGCCACCTCAACCTGCACAAGACGTTCTGCATCCCCCACGGCGGCGGTGGGCCCGGCGTGGGGCCCGTGGCCGCGCGCGCCCACCTGGCCCCGTTCCTGCCCAACCATCCGTCGACGCCGTCGTCGGGCCCGGCGACCGGGCCCGGGCCGGTGTCCGCCGCCCCCTGGGGGTCCGCCGGGATCCTGCCTATCAGCTACACCTACGCCAAGCTCATGGGCGCCGACGGGCTGCGGCAGGCCACCGAGGTGGCGATCCTCAGCGCCAACTACATCGCCAGCCGCCTCGCCGACCACTACCCCGTGCTCTACACCGGCGAGCACGGCCGGGTGGCGCACGAGTGCATCATCGACGTGCGGGGCATCACCAGGGACACCGGGGTCACCGTCGACGACGTGGCCAAGCGGCTGATCGACTACGGCTTCCACGCCCCGACGATGAGCTTTCCGGTGGCGGGGACGCTGATGATCGAGCCCACCGAGTCGGAGTCCCTCGCCGAGATCGACCGGTTCTGCGATGCCATGATCGCCATCAAGGCCGAGGTCGACCGGGTAGCGAGCGGCGAGTGGCCGCTGGCTGACAGCCCGCTGCGCCACGCGCCCCACACCGCCGAGGACCTGCTCGTGGCCGGCTGGGATCTGCCCTACACGCGGGAACAGGCCGCCTACCCGGCGCCCGGGCTGCGCCGCGCCAAGTACTGGCCCCCCGTCAGCCGCATCGACGGCGGCTACGGCGACCGCCACCTGGTGTGCGCGTGCCCGCCGCCCGAGGAGCTCGAAGGCGGCTGAGCCTCAGGGATCGCCCATTGCCCGTGGTCGCGCCAGCGTACGGCTAACCGGCCATCACCAGTTCGGCGAGCTGGCGCAGCAGCGGACCCGGCCCGGCGACCAGCAGCGTGGTCACGCAGGTGGCGCGCCAGCGCTCGAGGTCTTCCCGGATCTTGGCGGGCGGGCCCACCAGGTAGACGTCCTCGACCATGGGCGTGGTCACGGCGGCGGCGGCGTCGGACTTGCGCCCGTCGAGATACGCCTCCTGGATCTGGTCGCACTCGGCCTCGTAGCCCAGCCGCACGAACACGTCCTTGTGGAAGTTGCGGTCCCGGGCGCCCATGCCGCCGATGTAGAGCGCCAGGTTGGGTCGCAAGAGATCGGCACAGGCCTCGACGTCGTCGCCCGGCACCACCGGGACCGCGCAGGCCACCTCGAAGTCGTCGGCGGAGCGCCGGGCTTCCGGGCGGGCGAACCCTTCGGCCAGCGCCCGGCGATAGAAGTCGTCGGCCCGGGGTGAGAAGAACATCGGCAGCCAGCCGTCGCCGATCTCCGCCGCCAGGGCCACGTTCCTGGGCCCCTCGGCGCCGAGGTAGATGGGGATGTCGGTCCGGAGGGGTCGCACGATCGACTTCAGCGGCTTACCCAGCCCGGTTCCGCCGGGGAACGGCATCGAGTAGTGCTCACCGTGGTACTCCACCGGCTCGTCGCGGGCGACGATGCGACGCACGATGTCGATGTACTCGCGGGTGCGGGCCAGGGGCTTGGCGTACTCCTGCCCGTACCAGCCCTCGACCACCTGTGGTCCCGAGACCCCGAGCCCGAGGATGACCCGGCCGCCGGAGAGGTGGTCGAGCGTGATGGCGGTCATCGCCGTCGACGCCGGCGTGCGGGCCGAGATCTGAGTGATGCCCGTGCCCAGCCTGATCCGTTCCGTCGCCGCGCCCCACCAGGCGAGCGGCGTGAAACAGTCGGACCCGTAGGCCTCGGCGGTCCAGACGGAATCGAAGCCGAGCGCCTCGGCCGTGGCGATCTGATCGATCGCGTCGGGTGGGGGCCCGCTCGGCGGCCAGTAGCCGACGACCAGGCCCAGCTTCACCCGGCGTTACCCACCTTGAGCTCGGTGGCGTCGCTGGTTGCCCCGTTGTCGCCCACCTCGGAGGTGGCCTCGTCGACCGCCTCCTGCACGTCCTCGACCTTCTCGGCGGCCTTCTCGACCGTCGCCTGCTGCGGGCTCGGCAGGGTGCCCAGCCCGGCCAGGCCGGACAGCATCTCGCGCAGCTGGGTCAGCTGGTTGGTCACGGCGTCGCGCTGGCGGGTGAGCTCGGCCACCTCGCGCTCCGCCGTCTGCTTGGTGACCTCGGCGTGGGTCTTGGCGTCGAACACGAGCTGGTCGGCCTCGGACTTGGCGTCGGCGACGGCGCGGTCGGCGAAGTTCTTGGCCTTGTCGATGATTTCGCTGGCCTCGGCTTCGCTGTCCCGCCGGCGCTGGCCGGCCGCCTGCTCGATGTCCTTGGCCCGGGCGTCGGCCACCCTGGCCCGCTGCTCGGCCTCGCCCACGAGCTTCTGGGTGGCGGCGACGGCGATGTCGTGGCGTTCGCTCTCCTCGCGCTCCGAGCGCTCGCGGCGCTCGGCCAGCTCGAGCTCGAGCGCCTGGAGCTCAGCCTCACGCTTCTCCTTGGCCTTGGTGAGCAGCTTCGAGGCCGCCGCCCGCTTCTCCTCGGCCTCGCGGGACGCCACGTTGCGCAGCTCGATGATCTCGCGCTCCGCCGTGGCTCGCAGCGTGGCGATCTCGCGCTCGGCGGTGGCCCGATGCTCGGCGACCTCGTGGTCGGTGACGGTGCGGAGCTGGCTGGTCTCCCGCTCGGCCTCGCCCCGCATGGAGTCGGCCTCGCGCTTGGCGGCCGCCCGGGCCTCGTTGGCCTCGCGATCGGCCGAGTCGCGGCTGGCCTTGGCCTCACGTTCGGCGGCCGTCTTCACGGCCGTGGCCACGGCCCGTGCCTTCTCGACCACCTCCTTGGACTCGAGGTGGGCGGCGGCGATCAGCTTTTCGGCCTCGCGCTTGGATTCGTCGCGGTGCTCGTTGGCCTGTTCCTCGGCCAGCCGGAGGAGCTGCTCGACCCGGGTTCCCAGCCCGGAAAGCGTGGGCTGGGCGGCCTCGTCGAGCTGCTTGGCCTGCTCTGCGACCTTGCGTTCGAGCTCGTTGATGCGATCGCGGGCGTCGGTGGTGCCCGTCTTGGCCTTGGTAGCGGTATTGGTCAGCTCTTCGATGCGGGCCTGCAGCCGCTCGATGAACATGTCGACCTGTGTGCGTTCGTAACCCCTGAGGACGATGGTGAAGTCAGGGGTGCCGGCGCTGTCGGTCGTCCGCGAAGTGGTGGTCCCCATGAGGACTCATCATGACAGACCTGACAAGGGGTGGTGGCGTCCCGAGCGGTTGTTAGCGGCGCGCAGACTGAAACCTGTTCTACTCTTGGGCGTCGGCGTTCCACCGAGGAGCAGCCATGGCGAACCGCTATCCCTTCCCCATCCCCTTCGGCTGGTTCTGCGTCGGCTACCCGGAGGACCTTCCCGTCGGTGGGCCGAAGCCCCTCTACTACTTCGGCCGGCACCTGGTCGGCTGGCGCGACCATGACGGCGACGCCCACGTCCACGACGCCTTCTGCGCGCATCTCGGCGCCCACCTCGGGCACGGCGGGAGCGTCGACGGATGCGAGCTCGTGTGCCCGTTCCACGGCTGGCGCTACGACGCCGACGGCGCCAACACGGGCATCCCCTACAGCGAGCGGCTGAACCGCAAGGCCCGGTTGCGGACCTACCCCGTGGTCGAACGCAACGGCGTGGTGCTGGCGTGGTACCACCCCGACGAGGCCGCACCGCAGTGGGACATCCCCGAGGTCCCGGAGCTGGCCGGCCACCCCGACTGGTCGACGGTCATCCGCACCGAGTACGTGATCGATGCCGCCGCGCAGGAGATGGCCGAGAACGCCGTCGACGCCGCCCACTTCCGTTTCGTCCACAACACCGCCACCGTGCCGGAGATCGAGGAGTACACGACCGGCTTCCCCGAGGCGGTCATGCGCTCGTCGCAGAAGTTCCCCACGCCGCGGGGGGTGATGGAGGGCCGCATCGACACCCATGCGTGGGGCGTTTCGCTGGTCGGCTTCAGCGGCATCGTCGACACCCTGAACTACGCCTGCACGACGCCGATCGAGGCCGACCGCTGCGTGGTGCGGTTCAACTTCGTCGTCAAGACGATGGGCGACGAGGAGACCACGCGCAACGTGGGCCGGGCGTTCGTGGCCGAGGTCGACAAGCAGGTCCGGGAGGACCGGCCCATCTGGGAGCACAAGGCCCACCTGGTGCGGCCGGCGCTGGCCGACAACGACGGGCCGTTCATGAAGTTCCGCCGCTGGGCGGCCCAGTTCTATGCCGAGGGCATGGGCGACGAGCGCCTGGTGTACCCGCCACCGTTCTGGCCCGATCGGCTCGACGATGCGCCGGCCAAGGCCACGGCGTCGGCGCGCTACACGGGAGGGTCCGGAGACAACGAGGCCCGGTAGGTTGCCTGGCGGTGGCGACCGTCGACGACCAGCCCTCCGAAGCAGCGGCCTGCGAGCCCGAGGCCACCGGCGCCGTCCTGGCGGCCCTGTCGGCCGCCATGCGGGCGGTGACGCTCGGGTCGTCCCTCGAGCGGGTGCTCCACCAGCTCGCGGAGAGCGCCCGCGACCTCGTCGGCGCCCGCTACGCCGCCATCGGCCTGCCGGAGCCGGAAGGCGACGAGTTCGCCCGCTTCGTCACCGTGGGCATGAGCGACGAGCTCATCGAGCAGCTCGGTCCGCTGCCTCGCACGCACGGGCTCCTCGACGCCATGCTCACCGACCCCTCGCCGTTCCGCACCCCCGACATCAGGCGGGACCCGCGCTTCCGGGGCTGGTGGCCGGACGCGCACCCGCAGATGCGCTCGTTCCTGGGGGTTCCCATCGTGTCGGCGGGCGACATCATCGGGGCCTTCTACCTGACCGACAAGCGGGGCGAGCGCGAGTTCAGCGCGGCCGACGAATCGGCCGTGGTGCTGCTCGCCTCGCACGCCGCCATCGCCATCGACCAGGCCCGGCTGTTCGAGGACAGCCGCGAGCTCGGGCTGGTGCAGGAGCGGGGACGGCTCGCACGCGAGCTGCACGATGCCATGAGCCAGTCGCTTTTCAGCCTGCAGCTCTCGGCCGAGACCGCCGGGCGCCTGCTGCAGACCGACCCGGCCGCCGCCGCCGAGCAGGTCGCAATCGTGCGGGCCATCGCCGGCCGGGTGGCGGCCGAGCTGCGGACCACGGTCGACGGCCTGCGGCCGGCCGACCTCGAGCGCGACGGCCTCGTCGCCGCGCTCGGGGCCCAGCTGACGCTGGCGGGCCGCGCCCATGACGTGCCGGTCGAGCTCGACACGGGCGAGCTGCCCGAGCTCGACCCCGACGACGAGCACCAGATCCTGCGGATAGCCCAGGAGGCGGTCACCAACGCCCTTCGCCATGCCGCCGCCAGCCGGGTGCGGGTGTCCATCGGCACGGAGGGCGGAGAGGACGGCGCCGGCGGCTCGCTCGTGTTGCGGGTGAGCGACGACGGCCGGGGCTTCGACCCGACCGCCCGGGCCGTGCGGGCACGCCGCTTGGGGCTCACCTCGATGAACGAGCGGGCGGCCTCACTGGGCGGGTCGCTCACGATCACGTCCGCCCCGGGCCAGGGCACCACCGTCGAGCTGCGGGTGCCCCGGTAGGTCGGGAGGACACGACGCGATGGCGGCAGAGGACGTCGGACGACCGATCCGGGTGGCGATCAGCGACGACCACCCGGTCGTCCGTCAGGGCCTGCGGTCGTTCCTCGAGACGCAGGGGTTCGAGGTGGTGGGCGAAGCGGCCGACGGAGACGAGGCGGTGCGGCTGGTCGAGCGCACGCAACCCGACGTGCTCCTCACCGATGTCGTCATGCCGGGCGTTGACGGCATCGACACGATCCGCCGCCTGCGCGCCGCGGGGTCGTCGGTCGGGATCCTCGTGCTCACGAGCTTCAGCGGCGCCGAGCAGGTGATCCCGGCCATCCAGGCCGGCGCGGACGGCTACATGCTCAAGGACGCCGGCCCCGATGCCCTCGACGGCGCCATCAGGGCGGTGCACAGGGGCGAGCCGCTGCTGGCGCCCGAGGCCGCCGCCGTGGTGATGGCCAAGGTGGCGGATGCCGCCGATCCGGCGGCGCCGCCGGGGTCCGGCCCCGTGCATCCCGACCTGGAACGGCTCACGGCGCGCGAGCGGGAGGTGCTGGCGGGGCTGGGCCGGGGCCTGTCCAACCGCCAGCTCGCCGCCGAGCTGTACGTGTCGGAGAAGACCGTGAAGACGCACGTCTCCAACGTGCTGGCGAAGCTGCGGCTCGGCGACCGCACCCAGGCCGCTCTCTTCGCCGTGCGGGTGGGGCTGGTGGATCCCCGCGCCTGACCGACCTCGCCCTATCGACGCAGGTCAGTCACGGGCCCGGGGGTGTAGGTCTCCCGACCGAGCCGGAACCCGTCCGCAGGCCGATGGCGAAGCCCGCATCGCTCCCTACCGTGCGCGCATACAGACGAAGGGAGCACCCAAGTGCGAAGGACAGCTCTCATCACCGGTGGCAGCCGAGGCCTCGGGCTGGCGCTGTCACGTCACCTGGCGGCGCACGGCTGGAACGTGGTCATCGACGCCCGCGACGCCGTCGCCCTCGAGCGGGCCCGACGCGAGATAGACCAGGCGGGACCCGGCACGGTCGTTGCCCTGGCGGGCGACATCGACGACCCGGTCCACGTGGCCGCCCTCGTGAACGCCGCCGCCGCCCAGGGCCGATTCGAGCTGCTGGTCAACAACGCCGGCACGCTCGGTCCCTCGCCCCTGCCGCACGTTGCCTGGCTCCGCACCGGCGACCTGGAACGGATCCTGCGGACCAACGTGGTCGCCCCCCTGCGTCTGGTGCAGGCCGCCCTGCCCCAGCTGCGGGTAGCGCACGGCGCGATCGTCAACGTGACGTCGGACGCCGCGGTCGAGGGCTACGAGGGCTGGGGCGGGTACGGCGCCTCCAAGGCGGCGCTGGAACAGCTCAGCCGGGTGCTGGCCGCCGAGGAGAGCGGCGTGCGCGTCCTTTGGGTCGACCCCGGGGACATGCGCACGCAGATGCACCAGGACGCGTTCCCGGGCGAGGACATCTCCGACCGCCCGACACCCGAGAGCCGGGTTCCGGGGCTGGTCCGCCTCATCGACGAGCGGCGGCCCAGCGGCCGGTACCGCGTCGGGGACCTGTTGGACGACATGACCCCGGACGCCGAGTTGGTCGAGGCGGGCTGATGAGCGGGTGCACGCGGGCGAATCGTGGGCTCCGCGGGCGATCCGCCGCGAAGCGGCCATCCCTCCTCGCCGGGCTGGAGGCACGGCCATGAGGGTCATCGACACGTCCGGGCTGCGATCGTTCCACGTTCCGCTGGGCGGTGAGGCGGGCACGCCGATCGAGCTGCTGCACCACGGCGGGAAGCTGGGCTCGGATGCCCGGGTCGACGTGCGCCTGATGGTGGCCCGCTCCGCCGCCGACGTCAGCCACCATCGGTTTGCCGAACTGGGCGACCACCTCGAGGCCGGCGACCTCCTGGTGGTGAACACCTCGGCCGTGGTCCCCGCGGCGCTCGACGCCCGGGGAAGCGACGGGACCGCACTGCGCCTCCACCTGTCGACCGAGCAACCCGGCGGGTTCTGGGTCGTCGAGCCGCGCCGACCCGCGGGACCCGGCACCGAGCGCTTCCTGGGCAGCCCGCCCACACGCCTGGTGCTACCCGGCGGCGGGCGGGCCGAGCTGCTCGCCCCCTACCCCGCCGGCACCGGATTGGTGCGGCTGTGGCTGGCACGGCTCGATGTGCCCGGGGAACTGTTGGCGTACCTGCGGGCCCACGGTCAGCCGATCCGCTACGCGCATGCCGATGCGGCCTGGCCGATCGAGGCCTACCAATCGGTGTTCTCGCGGGAGCCGGGATCGGCGGAGATGCCGAGCGCGGCCCGTCCCTTCACCGAGTCGCTGGTGACCGAATTGGTGACGCGAGGCATCGTCATGGCGCCCGTCACGCTGCACACCGGCGTGTCATCGCAGGAGGCCGGCGAGCCGCCCTATGCCGAGCGCTACGCCGTGCCGTCGGCCACCGCCTCGTTGGTCAACGCCGCCCACGCCCACGGGCGGCGCGTGATCGCAGTCGGGACCACCGTGGTGCGGGCGCTCGAGTCCACTGCGGACGACGCTGGTCGGTCGCATCCCGGGCGGGGCTGGACCGAGCTGGTCGTGACCCCCGAGCGGGGAGTTCGGGTGGTCGACGGGCTCGTCACCGGCTGGCACGAGCCCGAATCGTCACACCTGGCGATGCTCGAGGCGATTGCCGGCCGCGACCTGCTGGACGCCTCGTATGCGGCGGCGGTCGAGGAGGGCTACCGCTGGCACGAGTTCGGCGACAGCCACCTGATCATGCCGTGACCCCACCCGAAGACCGAAACCGGCGCCGATTTGTTGCGGTACCCGCGTGGATTCGACGCCGGAACCTACAGAGGCGGTCCGCCGCCGCCCAGGATGCTGAGCTCGCCGGCGGTGGCCCCACCGTCCACGCTGAGCTCGGCGCCGGTTGTGTAGCTGGCGTCGTCGCTGGCGAGGAACAGCACCGCGCGTGCCGCCTCGTCGGGACGGCCCATGCGGGCCACGGGCAGGCGCTTGTAGTACGGGGCGTCGCGATCGGTGCCCTCGAGCATCGGCGTGTCGATCCCGCCCGGATGGACCGAGTTCACCCGGATGCCCTTGGGGCCGAGGTCGATGGCGGCGGACTTGGTCAGCCCCCGCACCGCCCACTTGCTGGCCACGTAGGCGCCGAGGTACGGCAGCCCGGTGAGGCCCGCGGTCGAGGAGATGTTCACGATCGAGCCGCCGCCCGCCTTGGACATCGAGGGCGTCACCGCCTTGATGCCCAGGAACACGCCGGTCAAGTTGACCCGTAGGATGCGCTCGAAGTCTGCGCGCTCGGTCCGGTCGATGGCCTCGAACATCAGGATGCCGGCGTTGTTGACCAGCACCGTGACCGGGCCGAAGCGGTCCTCGGTCAGCGCCACCGCCGCCGCCCACTGGGCCTCGTCCGTGACGTCGAGGTGTGTGTAGGCCGCGTTGTCCGATCCCAGCTCCGCGGCGACCGCGCCCGCCACGTCGTCGAGGACGTCGCCGATGACCACCCGTGCGCCCTCGGCCACGAACAGGCGCGCCTCGGCCTCGCCCTGGCCCCGGGCCGCGCCCGTGATGATCGCGACCTTGCCGTCCAGCCGTCCCATCCGATCCCCTTCCGAGCCGCTAGGGCTTGTCGGCGCCGACCGCCCACATGGAGAAGAACTGCGAGCCACCGCCGTAGGCGTGACCGAGCGCCAGGCGGGCGCCGTCGATCTGGTGCTCTCCCGCCTGGCCCCGCACCTGCATGGCGGCCTCGGCGAAGCGGATCATCCCCGATGCGCCGATCGGGTTGGACGACAGCACGCCCCCCGACGGGTTCCAGGGAATGTCCCCGTCCATCTGCGTGGCCCCGTCCTCTACCAGCGTCCAGCCCTTGCCCTCGTCGGCGAAGCCGAGGTTCTCCAACCACATGGGCTCGTACCACGAGAAGGGCACGTAGATCTCGGCCACGTCGAACTGGGCGCGGGGATCAGTGATGCCGGCCTGCGCGTAGACGTCCGCGGCGCACTCCCGGCCCGCCTCGGGGTTGACCTGGTCGCGACCCGGGAACGTCGTGGGCTCGGAGCGCATCGCGCCACCGACCATCCAGGCCGGCGGGCGGCCAGCCGACGCGGCGGCGTCGCCGCCGGCCTCGTCGGTGAAGACCATGGCGCAGGCACCGTCCGACGACGGGCACGTCTCGGAGTAGCGGATCGGGTCCCACAGCATCATCGAGTCGCGCACCGAGTCAAAGGTGATGTCGTGCTCGTGCAGGTGGGCCTTGGCGTTCTTGAGTGCGTTGAGCCGGTCCTTCAGCGCCACCAGCACCCCGATGTGGTCGGGTGCCCCCGAGCGGCGCATGTAGGCGCGGATGTGGGGGGCGAAGTAGCCGCCGGCGCCCGCCACCAGCGGCGGCTGGAACGGGATCGGCAGCGTCAGCGCCCACATCGCCTCGCTCTCCGACTGCTTCTCGAACGCGACGGTGAGCACCCGCCCCTGGACTCCGGCCTGCACGAGGCTGGCGGCCACGAGCGCGGTCGAGCCGCCCACCGAGCCGGCCGTGTGCACCCGCAGCATCGGCTTGCCCACGCACCCCAGGGCGTCGGCGAGGTACAGCTCGGGCATCATGACGCCCTCGAAGAAGTCGGGCGCCTTGCCGATGACCACGGCCTCGATGTCCGACCAGCCCATCTCGGCGTCCGCCAACGCCTCGTAGGCCGCCTCGCGCACCAGCCCGGCAATCGACACGTCGCCCCGGGTGGCCTGGTGCCGCGTCTGCCCGATGCCGACGACGGCGACGCGTTCCTTTCCCATCAGGACGTGCTCCCCGCTCGTTGCGTTGCGGAAACTCGCTCGGGCCCCTCGAGCAGGCACACCAGGTTCTGCTGGAGGCACGGGCCGCTGGTCGCGTGGGCCACCGCCCGCTCGGCCTCGCCCCGCCAGATGCGGCTGGCGGCCTCGCCGATGCGGATGAGCCCGGCGGCCATGATCGGGTTGGCGGCGAGCGGCCCGCCCGACGGGTTCATCCTCACACCGTCGCCGAGCCCGAGGGCGTCACGCACCAGCACCTCCTGGTGGCTGAACGGCGCATGCAGCTCGGCCACGTCGACCGGCGCGTCGCCGACGCCCGCCCGCTCGGCGGCCAGGCGGGTGGAGGGCGAGGACGTGAGGTCGCGCACGCCGAGGCCGTGGGCCTCGATGCGGTGGTCAATCCCCCGGACCCAGGCCGGCCGGCCGACGAGCTCGCGGGCGCGATCACCGGCCGCCAGGACTGCCGCGGCCGCCCCGTCGCCGATCGGCGGGCAGTCGTGGCGGCGCAACGGTGGGGCGATCTCCGGCTCCTTCAGCAGCACGTCGGGGTCGTCCGAGCTCTGCAGCTGGGCGAACGGGTTGTCCGCGGCCGACCGGCGGCTGCGGGCCGCGATCTCCGCCATCTCCGTCACCGAGGTGACGCCCGCCTCGATGCAGGCCCGCGCCTGCAGGGCCGCGAGCGCCACGCTGTCGGGCCACAGCGGGGCCACGTAATAGGGGTCGAGCTGGCGGGACAGGACGTCGCGCAGAGAACCCGGTGACGCCTTGCCGTAGCTGTACACCAGGGCGGTGTCGGCGGCACCCGTCTGGATCTTGACCCACGCCTCGTAGAGCGCCCAGGCCCCGTCCATCTCGACGTGGCTCTCGCTGATCGGCGGCGAGGCACCCACCCCGTCGAGGGTCATCACGAAGCTGAACGCGGCGCCCGCCAGGTAGTCGGTGCTGCCCGAACACGTGAAGTCGATCTGCGACTGGTCCAGGCCGACATCGCTCTTCACCTGGTGCAGCACCGGCATCAACATCTCGACCTCGTTGCGGCGCTGCTCGCGGCGCACGTGGTGCGACTGGGCGAAGGCGACGACGGCGACGTCGCGCATCACACGTGCGCCCGGTAGCTCTCGTAGGGTGCATCCGGCTCACCCGTGGGCCGCCACCACTTGATGGACGCCAGGTTCGGTTGCAGCTCGTCGGCGTCGACCCACACCGCCTCGACCCGCATGCCCATGCGGATCTGGTCGAACGGGACCTCCTGCACAAGCCCGAACAGGCCCATGTCGGCCCCGTCGGGGAGCACCGAGGCGCACACGTACGGCAGCTCCATGGCTGAACCACTGAACTTCACGTTGACCACGCAGAAGGTGGTGACGATCCCGCGGTCGGCGAGCTCGACCTGCTCACTGGTGGGGACGCCATCGGTGGGGCACGACCCGCGCGGCGGCAGCATCACCTTGCCGCAGACCGGGCATCGCTCCCCCAGGATCCTCTGGGACGCGATCCCCCGCAGGAACCGCGAGGTCGCCTCGCCGGCCGTGAACGTGTACTCGAGCCTGGCGGGCGCACGGATGCTGCGGACCGGCTCGACGTCGCGTAGCGCCGCCGGCAGCGCGAGCGGCCGGCTCACCCGGCCCCCACCGGCTCGAAACACGCGATGTCGGTGATCGAGCCCACACGTTCGTCGCTCCAGCGGATCCGCACCGGCATGCCCGACCCCATCCGCTCCGGTGAGCCGGCATCGACGGCGTGCAACAGGCCGCTGTCGGCACCGTCGAGCCGGACGAGCGCCCAGGCGAACGGCCGGTCGAGGGGCTGGTGCGGCCGGGGCTCGGGCTCCCACGACCAGGTGATCACCGTGCCGGTCGCACCGAGCTCGACGAGCTCGGTGAGCTCCTCGCTCGTCGTCGGGTCGTACTCCACGGGCGGGCACAGCACGCGGCCGTCCGCAGCGCGGACACCGAGCACGACGCCCTCGCGCAGCCCGGTCAAGAACGCGCTCTGCACGGGGCCGACCGTCCGGCTGAACGGATATTCCAGGACGAGCGGCGCCGACAGGATCTCGGCGGCGGGCATGGCACCTCCCCGGCAGGTGAAACAGGTTCTACCTTCGGGCCTGGTCTAGCAGCTTTTGCCGATCGGGCGGAAGCGGCACCGGGCTGGGCCCGAGCATCGGCCACACCATCGTCATCCGCCAGCACGACGGCCGGATGGGCGTGGCGAGCGAGCCCGGCCGCACCTGCTTCCGGGTCGAGCTGCCGGTCACCGGGCCGCGCGACGGCGCCGCTGCCGACGGTTGAGCGGCCGACCCCTCAGTTGGTCGCGGTGGTGGCGGCGTCGGTGGACGCCGACGTGGTCGCCTCCGGGAAGCTGATGACCGAGCGGATCACGGTGCCGGCCTTGAGGTCGGCCACGGCGTCGTTGACGCCGTCGATCGCGATGTTCTTGGAGATCATCCCCTCGAGGTCGAGGCGGCCGTTCTTCCAGAGGTTGAGCATCCGGGCGAAATCGCTGCGCACGTCGGCCGAGCCGTAGTACGAGCCCTTGATCGTCTTCTCGTTGAAGAACAGCTCGAAGGCGTTGAACGCGATCGTCTGGTCCTGGGCCCCGACGCCGATGATGCAGGTGGTGCCGCCGCGGCGGGTCACGTCGTAGGCGGTGCGCATGGTCTGGGGCAGGCCGATCGCCTCGAAGGCGTAGTCGAAGCCGTCGCCGCCGGTGATCGACGCGTTGGCCCCGTCGAGCTCGTCGGGCTTCACGGCATGGGTGGCGCCGAACCGCTGGGCATCCTCGAGCTTCGAGTCGACCAGGTCGACCGCCACGATCTCCGACGCCCCGGCGATGCGAGCGCCCTGGATGGCCGAGATGCCCACACCGCCGCAGCCGAACACGACCACCGACGAACCGGAGCTGACCTTGGCGGTGTTGATGGCCGCACCGACGCCGGTCATCACCCCGCAACCGACGAGCGAGGCGACCTCGTGGGGGATGTCGCTGTCGATCTTCACCACGCCCTGGTGGGGCATTATCATCTCTTCGGCCCAGGTGCCCGCCCCGGCGAAGCCGAAGATGGGCGACCCCTCCTGCGAGAAGTGCATCGCCCCCATGGCCCCGAACTGGATGTTCATGCAGAGATTGGGTTGCTTGCGGTCGACGCAGAACTTGCAGCTTCCACAGGGTGGGCTCCAGGCGATGATGACGTGGTCGCCCGGCTGGACCGTCGTGACGCCCTCCCCCACCTCGGCCACCACGCCGGCACCCTCGTGACCCGGGACGAAGGGTGCGGGTTGGGGGATCGTGCCGTTCATGCCTGACACGTCCGAGTGGCACACACCGGTGGCGTGGATCTTGACCTTCACCTCCCCAGGCCCGACCGGGGACAGCGTGAGGTCGTCGCGAATCTCGAGCTTCTCGTCGCCGGTGTTGCGGAGAACGGCTGCGCGCATGCGGGTCTCTCCCCTCGTGAGCATCTGGACCGCCGCAGCGTATCGGCAGGGCCCATCATCAGGAAGTCGAGGTCATGCACCTTGACCGCAGGGTCAGTCCGCCACCTGGCCGAAGCGGCGGTCGGCGATGAGCGTGGTGGCCTCCCGGAGCTCGCTCGCGACCCAGTCGATGTCACCCATGCCGTTGGCCCAGGCGATCGTGGCCGACCACCACACGTGCCCCAGGACCTTGGCCGCCGCCGCCGCTGACGTGGCGTCGACGTCGTCCGGGAAGGCCGAGCGCATGATGCGGGCCATGGCGTCGGTCACCTCGCCGATGGCCGTCACACTGGCGGGGTCGCCGGCGGTCATGGCCGAGATGACGGCGGCCGTGAGCTTGGGCTCGCGATCCATGGATCGCAGCGCCCGACCGAGCACGTCCATGACCCGATCGACCGTGTCGTCGCCCGCCGGCGGCCGCCGCATGACCCGCTGCTCCAGGTCGCCCAGCCACTGCACCATGACGGCCAACAGCAACGCGTCCTTGGACGGGAAGTAGCGGTAGATCGTGCCGAGGGCGACCTGGGCGCGGGTCGCCACGTCGCGCATCTGCACGACGTCATAGCCGCCCTCGGCCGCCAATTCGAGGGCGGCACGGATCACGCGCTCGCGCCGCGCCGCCTGGCTCCGCGTCAGGGGCGGCGCCAGCCGGGTCGTGTCGTCGCTGTCCACCGCCCGAGGTTAGAACAGGTTCTACCTGGGGCGGGCGTTACTGCTGTAGGACGGCCTCGATTTCGAGGTGCAGCTGGGTCTTCTCGCCCACCACGAGGCCACCGCCGTCCATCGGCATGTCGAAGCTGATGCCGAAGTCGTGGCGGTTGATCTCGCCGGCGGCCGACAGCCCGGCGCGGGTGCCGCCCCACGGATCGGAGCCGATGCCGTGGAACTCCACCCGAAGCTGCAGCGGGTGGCTGGTCTCCCTGATCGTCAGCTCACCGTCGGCGATGTAGGCGCGGCCGTCCGCCTTCAGGCCGGTGCTGCGGTAGGTCATGGTCGGGTACTTGTCGACCTCGATGTAGTTCGCCGAGCGGAGGTCGTTGTCGCGGTCCTCGTTGCCGGTGTTGATCGACGTGAGGTCGACCGTGACCGTTCCCTGCGTGTCGAGGATGTCCTCACCAGTGATGATCTCGCCCTCGAACTTGTCGAACCGGCCGCGGACCTTGCTGACCATCAGGTGGCGGACCGAGAAGCCGATCTCGGAGTGCACCGGGTCGATGACCCACGTTCCGGCGACCCAACCCGGAATCCTGGTCGCTTCCGTCATGCGTGACACCTCCCTGCTCGTAGCCTCACCATCATGCCTCCCCTGCCGGTTGCCGATCGGTTCGCCGGACCTTACGCCCAAGGCGTGCCCGCGCCGGCGCTGCGGATCGTTCCGCCGAGCCTCACCCGCTTCGGCTGGCGCGAGCTGGTGCGAGGCGCCGAGATCGTCGTCGTGCTGGCGTGGTACGTCACGGTCGCGACCGTCCGCCACCTCGCGCGCCGGCCCGCGGCGCTGCTCCGGCTGCGCCGCGATCGAGCCGCCCGGGACATGTCTCCCGCTCCCACGGCCGCTCGGGCCGGCCTGGGAGGTGCCGTCAGCGCCGGGCTGGTCGAGGCCTTCATGGCGCTCGGCCCCACCTTCGTGAAGCTCGGCCAGCTGATTGCGTCGTCGCCGGGGATGTTCCCCGCCGCCCTCGCCGACGCCTGCCTGCGTACGCTCGACGACGTGCCGCCGTTCCCTGCGGACGAGGCACTGCGCATCGTCGAGGACGACCTCGGCGCCGCCGCAGCGGAGATCTTCACCGACTTCGATCCGCAGCCGCTGTCCGCCGCATCCATCGCCCAGGTACACGCGTGCACGCTGGCCGACGGTCGGGAGGCGGTCCTGAAGATCCAGCGCCCGGCGATCCGCGACCGGATGAACCGCGACCTGCGGATGATGTATCGCATGGCGCGGCTGGTCGACCGCACCCGGACCGGCCACCTCATGAACGCCCCCGGGGTTGTCGAGGAGCTGCATCAGGTCACGAACGAGGAGCTGAACTTCGCGCTCGAGGCGCACCGACAGGCGGAGTTCCGCGAGCACATCGGGGCGTTCGGCGACAACCGCTGGATCACCGCCCCGGTCGTGTACTGGGACCACTGTGGGCCGCGGGTGATCTGCATGGAACGGCTTCGGGGCACGCCGATGGACCGATTCGCCGAGATCAAGGCCCGGGGCATCGACGGCGAACTGGTGCTGCGGCGGGGCCTCAAGGCATGGATGGAGGCGACGCTCGTCCACGGGCCCTTCCACGGAGACGTGCATGCCGGGAACATCTGGGTGCTTGACGACGGGCGGGCCGCGTACCTCGACTTCGGCATCATGGGCGAACTGCCGGAGGCCCACCGCCAGGCACTGCGCGACGCCCAGTACACGGTGATGATCGACGGCGACTACAGCCGGATCGTGCGAGCCTGGCAACGCATCGGCATCCTGAGCCACGACGTGGGGCCGGTCGATGAGGTCGCGGCCCGCCTCAAGGCGGTGCTCGACCCCATGTTCGACATGACGCTCGGCGAGGTGAGCCTGTCGTTCGTGCTGCGACAGCAGTTGGAGCTGCAGCACGAGTACGGCGCCCGGGCCGCCCGCGAGCTGGTGCTGGTCTCGAAGCAGCTCATGTACTTCGAGCGCTACGCCAAGGAGCTGGCCCCCGACTACAACATGGCGCGCGACCTGTTCCTCGTGCAGAACGTCTTCCCCGACCCGGTCGCCCGCCTGGCCGCCGAGCGCAGCGTCCGCTTCCCCGACGACTCGGTCCCCCACCTCTCGGGGTCAGGCCAGAGCCGTTCGACCGCCTGACGACAGCGCCGACGGCAGCGGCCGGGAGTGGACGACGATCAGCTCCTGGACCGCTCGCGTGAGCGCCACGTAGAGCAGGCGCAGGCCCCGGGGGGTGTCGCCGGCGATGGCCGCCGGTTCGGCCACCACCACCGCATCGAACTCCAGCCCCTTGGCGTCGGCGGGCGCCAGGACCGTGGCACCGTGCAGGCGGTGCGCCGCGGGCGCCAGCCCGGGCGGAGCGATCACGGCGACCGATGCGTGGCGGGCGGACAGCTCGGCCACCGCCGCCACGATCCCGTCGTGGAGGCCGTCCGCGCCCAGCGCCGCCTCCACGGCCAGGAACCGGGGCGGCCGACCATCGAGGCGGACGGACCGACAGGGCGTGACGCCCGGCGCCCCCTCGGCCAACAGCGCGTTCGCGACATCGATGATGGCGGCCGGCACGCGGTAGCCCAGGTCGAGGTCGGCCCGCCGGGCGGTCGCCGGGGTGCCCAGGTGCCCGACCACGTCGTCCCACGAGGACTGTGCCCCCGGCGCGGTGGCCTGGGCCAGGTCGCCGAGCACGGTCATCGACCGTGCCGGGCTGCGCCGGGCCAGCGCCCGGAACCCCATGCCCGAGAGGTCCTGCGCCTCGTCGACGACCACGTGGCCGTACGCCGGCGGCGGGCCTGCGAGCAGGGCCTCGGCCTCGTCGAGCAGCGGCAGGTCGTCGACCGTCCACGGCTCGTCGGACACCCGGCGCGTGGGCGGGCGCAGCAGGAGCTCGTGCTCCTCGGCATCGAGCAGTCCGGCAGCGGCGACGCGCAGCGCGCTGCGGTTCGTGAGCAGGCGCCGCACCAGGGCGGCGGCGTTCAGCGCCGGCCAGATCCGGTCGAGCGCACGCTGCCAGACGCGGTCGGCGCGCAGACTGGCGTCCACGGCCTCCACGCTGGCCACCTCCTCGCCCCGGCGCGCCACCAGCTCCTGCCGCGCCAGCCGGACCAGCCGGGTGCGCAGCGCGGCCCGCCCGACGTTGTGTGGCACACCCCGGTCGTGGACGTCGGCCACCGCCTCGAACACCGCATCCGCGTCGAGCCGCACCGTGCCCCACGTGGTGGTGCCCTCGACCCGGTCCTCGGGCGGCTGCACGGTGCTGGCCACCGCCCGCGCCAGCAGCGCCGCCATGCGGGCATCACCCTTGAGCCGGGCGGCGTCGGCGCCGTCCCGGCCACGACGGCGGTAGGCGGTGCCGGCGAGGAGTCGTTCGAGCGTGGTCTGACGTACGGCGGTCTCTCCCAGCGACGGCAGCACCTGGGCGATGTAGCGCAGGAAGATGGGATTGGGCCCGACCACGAGCACCCCGACCGCGTCGAGCTCGCGGCGGTGCTCGTAGAGCAGGAAGGCGGCGCGATGCAGGCCGACGGCCGTCTTGCCGGTGCCGGGCCCACCCTGCACCACCAGGCAGGTTTCGAGCGGTGCCCGGATCACCTCGTCCTGTTCGGCGGCGATCGTGGCGACGATGTCCCGCATCTCGCCCGTGCGCTCCCGCTCCAGCTCCGCTAGCAACGGATCCGGGATGCCGCCGTGGTGGGCGGCGTCGACGCTGTCGGGGTCGTCGAAGACCTCGTCGAACAGGTCGTCGAGCCGGCGGCCGGTCATCATGAACCGGCGCCGGCGTCGTAGCCCCAGCGGGTCGACGGCCGTCGCTCGGTAGAAGGGAACGGCCACGTCGGCGCGCCAGTCGACCACCACCGGGTCACCCCGGTCGTCCTCGACGTGGCGCCGGCCCACGTACCAGCGGGCCCCGTCCTCGCCGTCCAGCCGGCCGAAGCTCAACCCGGGCACGTCGACGTCGAGGCTGCCCAGGCGATGCGCCAGGTGCTGCTGCGCGATCGCGGAGTCCACCTCCTGGGCGGCGCCCCCGGCGATGCCGGCGGCGCGCTCCGTGCGGCTGCGCATGGCTGCGAGGCAGCGATAGGCCTCGTCGAGATACGCCTGCTCGGCGTCGACGTCGGGATGGGGCACGTTCCGGACCTCTGCGAAAACCGGGGGGAGGCAGCGTAGTGCGGGCGCTACCGGCCGGTTCGGCGATTTCCCGGGCGCGGTAGGGTCCGGCCCCGGGAGGTCCACCGCGTGCGCATCACCGCCAAGGTCGATTACGCCGTCCGAGCGGGGGCAGAGCTGGCGGCGGCGCCCCCGGGACCGGTCAAGGGGGATGTGATCGCCCAGCGCCAGCGCATCCCGGCCAAGTTCCTGGAGAACATCCTCGCCGACCTCCGCCGCTCCGGCCTGGTCGCCAGCCAGCGGGGCGCGGATGGCGGCTACTGGCTGGCGGCGGACCCCGCCACCATCTCTGTGGCCGACATCATCCGGGCCGTTGAGGGACCCTTGGCCGACGTGCACGGCACGCCGCCCGAACTGGTCGACTACCAGGGGCCGGCGGCGGGGCTGCAGGGCGTGTGGGTGGCGACGCGGGCCGCGCTGCGCACGGTCTTGGAGGAGGTGACACTGGCCGACGTGGCGGCCGGTCACCTGCCGGCTCAGGTCGAGCTGTTGCTGCGAGAGCCCGACGCGTGGCTCCGGCGCTGATGTCGGCATCTGTCGCGCCGCGCTAGCGTTGACTGCCTATGTCCCGCCGGATCGACATCGAGCTCACGAGCTCCCGGGATGACGGTTCCTGGACGTGGCGCGCCGCCGGCGCCCGCGAGCCCCGGGGCATATTGGACAGTGCCCTGGTGCCGGGCGGCGCGCAGGCGGGCGACGTGCTGCGGGCCGAGATCGACGGCTACCTCGACCGCATGAGCGTCGTGGCGGTGCTCCCACCCCGGATGCCGCGGCGCGAGCCCGAACGGCTGGAGCTGCGCAGCGCCGGTGGCGATCGACCGCTGGTCACCACGACCCTGGTGAGCGAGCGGACGGGCGAGCGCCGCCCGCAGGGTCGTCGCAGCGACCGGCGGGAGCGGGGTGACAGGAGCGACCGGGCCGACCGTGGCGCAAGGGGTGACGGCGGCGAACGTCGTGACGGCGCCGGACGGCGCGAACGCGGTGATCGCGAGCGCGGACGGCCGGACGGCGACGGCCGGCGCGCCGCCCGGGCCCCCAAGGAGGCACGCCACCAGCGGCCCGAGCGGCCGGCACCCGCGCCCCCAGAATCGAAGCCGAAGGCCAAGCGCCTGCGGCCGGGAAAGGTGCATCGCACCGCCCTGCTCGAGGCGGTGACCCCCGAGCAGCGGCCGATCGCCGAGCAGCTCCTGCAGGGGGGCATCCCCGCGGTTCGCCAGGCCATCGAGAAGCAGAACGAGGGGCTGCGCGCCGAGGGCAAGACCGAGGTCAAGGCCGATCAGCTGCTCCGGGTCGCCGAGGAGCTACGGCATCGGGCCGCTGCGGCCGTCTGGCGGGACCGCGCCGAGGCGGCCATCGCCACTGTCGATGAGCTCGACCTCCGCGACCTGCGCTCGGTCGTCAATGCCGCCGGCGATGCCGGACGTGACGAGGAGGCGCGAGCGCTCGGAGCCCAGCTGCGGGAGGCGCTGGCCAACAGGGTCGAGAAGGAACACGCGGCCTGGCTGGCCGAGCTGTCCGACAGCCTCCGCGACGGACGCGTGGTGCGGGCCCTGCGGTTGAGCTCACGTCCACCCAAGGCCGGCGCGCCCATCCCCGCAGACCTGGCCAGCCAGCTGGTAGAGGCTGCGTCCGCCGCGCTCACCGCGGAGACCGGCCAGGAACGCTGGGCCACCGTGCTCGACGCCCTGGCGTTCTCCCCCATCCGGAGGCGGGTGGTTCCCCAGTCGTTGCCGACCAAGCTGTCGCCGGAGCTGCGTGCCACGGTCGCCCGGTTGGGTACCCGGCTTCCCGAGATCGCCCACATCTTTGCCATCGAGCCGGAGGAATCGGCGGCGCGAACCCCACGGGGTCCGGCCCGCCGGGGGGCGGCCCGTGGCAAGAAGGCCCGAACCGAGCCACAGCCGGCTGCCGTGGACGGCCCGAAGGCCTCGGAGGGCACCACGAATGGTGAGCCTGACCCCGCGGGCACACCGCAGGAGGCGAGCGCCAACTAGATCGAGCGAGTGGTTTGTCCAACCGATCCCGGGCACGTTGTCCCAGACCCATGAGCCAACCGCACTACGAGGTGACGCCGATCGGAACCGTGCGGTCTCCGCTCACCGATCGGGCGTCCGCGCCGAAGCAGGGCTACGAGGGATCGCCCGACGCCTGGCTCGAGTTCGACCAGGGTGTCGTCGAGGCGCTGGAGGACCTCCGTCCGGGAGACCAGGTCATCGTGCTGACGTGGCTCGACCGGGCCCGACGCGACGTCCTGCGGACCCGCCCCCGGGACGACCTCTCCAATCCCGAGGTGGGCGTCTTCAGCACCCGCTCGCCCGACCGCCCCAATCCCATCGGCCTCCACGTCGTCGAGATCCTTTCGAGCGACGGCCGACGGCTGTTGGTCCGCAATCTCGAGGCCATCGATGGAACGCCCGTCATCGATGTGAAGCCGGTGCTCCCGGGCGTGCCGGACGGCTGACCCCCGGAACCGCGGGGTCCCGCGCCCCCGGGCTCCGCGTCGGAGTTGAACGGTGGTCGGCGTGCCACACTCAGTGCTGGCGGGGAGCGATCACCGACTCGATGCTGCCTCGGCCTCGGTAGCGACCGGTCTCGATGTCTTCGTCCCAACGGGCGCCGCACGCGTCACAGGTGCAGGAATCGATGTGCAGCGAGCCGATGTAGAGGCGTTCGACCTGGTAGGCGTGACAGAAGGGGCACTGGAGGTGTCCGCAGTCGTCGTCGTCCATCCGCTCGTTGCCTGTCCCCGTGTCGGACCTGGTCTGTCGCATGACCACCCGCATCCTCCGGTTCGACCCCCTCAGCCTACCGAAGGTTTCGCCGGATTTTGGCGGACGGCTCGTCACCCAACGTGAAGCGGCCGCGGTTCATTGCAGTCAGAGTGCGATGACTAGGGTGGGGCGCATGAGCGAGCGAAGCGCGACGGGGCCGGCCGAGGGGCGAGAGCAGCGAGCCACGCCGGTCGAGCTCGAACGCCGGGGACGGTGCGCGGTCATCAGGATCAACCGGCCCGAGGCCCGCAACGCCGTCAACGGCGCCGTCGCCCGGGGCATCGAGGCCGCCATCGACGAGGTCGAGGCAGACGACGGCGTCTGGGTCGGGATCCTCACCGGTGAGCCCCCGGTGTTCTCCGCCGGCGCCGACCTCAAGGAGATCAACGCCGGCAGTGGGGCCAGCCTGCAGACCGAGCGGGGCGGCTTCGCCGGGATCGTGCAGCGCGAACGGACCAAGCCCGTCATCGCCGCTGTCGACGGCCCCGCGTTGGCGGGCGGTACCGAGATCGTCCTGGCGTGCGACCTGGTGGTGGCGTCGACGAATGCCACGTTCGGCGTCCCCGAGGTCAAGCGGTCGCTCGTCGCGGGCGCGGGCGCATTGTTCCGGCTGGGTCGGAAGCTCCCCTTCAACGTCGCCATGGAGCTGGTGCTCACCGGCGACCCCATCACCGCGGAGCTGGCCCACCACCACGGCCTCGTCAACCGGCTCGTCGAGCCGGGTCAGGCACTCGACGCGGCGACGGCGCTGGCCGAGCAGATCTGCGCCAACGCGCCCGTCGCCGTGCGCGCCAGCCGCAGGGTCGTGGTCGAGGCGACGAACGCGCCCGACGAGGTCGGCTGGCGGATGTCGCTGGACGGCATGACCGACGCCGTCAAGAGCGAGGACTTCAGGGAGGGCCTGACCGCGTTCATCGAGAAGCGGCCACCCGAGTGGAAGGGTCGCTAGTGGGCGCTCACCTCGGGGAGCACCCGGTGGGTCACGAGGAAGTCGGCGAGGCCGTCGACCAGCGGCCAGGTTGCCACCTCGTCGAGCGGGACCCATGCGACCTCGTCGGCGTCGTCTCCGGCGACGGCGCGTCCCGGGGAGTCGATCACGCTGGCCCGGAAGTCGAGGATGACGTAGTGGTACCCGTCGCCGATCCTCTCCACCCAGCCCACGAACTCGCCGCAGGTCGCCCGCAGCCCCGTCTCCTCCCGTAGCTCCCGGACCACCGCGCCGCCCACCGTCTCGCCGGGCTCGACCCGCCCGCCCGGCACCGACCACCGGCCGGCCCCAGGGCCCGCCGCCCGCCGCACCAGCAGCAGCCGGTCGTCGACGACCGCAAGCGCACCGGCGCACACCTCGGGCCGCCCGGCCGTCCCGGCCATCACGAGAGCGGCCGGTGCACCACGATGGCCCGGGCAACCAGGCCGAACGATTCGAAGAAGTTCTTGGTGTCGCGGTCGCCGGGCAATGCCAGGCTGTCGACCCCGAAGCAGCCCTGGCCGATGCACCAGTCGATGAGGTGGTTCATGAGGGTCTCGCCCACGCCGACCGCCCGCGCGCCGGCGTCGACGTAGATGTCTTCGACCACCCCCAACAAGCCCCCGTCACGCAGCCTCTCGACCCGCGCCACCCCGTAGCCCACCACCACGCCGTCGAGGGTCCCGACCGCGACCTCGTGATCGGGCGAAGCGAGGGCCGAGCGGAGCCCCGGCTCGTGGGGCGCCGGCCGACCCTCACGACGCGCCCAGAGGGTGCCGCCCTTCTGGCGCAGCTTCTCCTCGGTGGCGGCGCCGGCCAGCGCAACCACATCGGGGATGTCGGCCTCGGCGGCCGTGCGGGCTCCCTCCTCGGGCGCCGTGCCCGGGGGACGCGCCGGTGCGGCGGTCACTGCAGCTGCGCGACCTTGTTGAGGATCGTCTTGCGACCCCGGTGCGCCACCTCGTAGCCCCGGACCGCCTCGAGCTCGTCGAGCGTCAGGCCCGGCAACCGGGTGACGACCTGCGACGCCGACAGGCTGTCGTAGTCGGTGATGGCTAGGTCGGCCACATCGGGTCCCGGGTCCGGTGCCGCCGGCGCGACGTCCGCCGGAGGGACCGACCTGCTGGCGGTGGGCTCGCGGGCAGGCGGGTGGGTGGTTCCGCCGGTGTGATCCTCGTCGTCGTTGGGCAGCAGGCCGAGCGCTCTCAGCAGCCCCGTGGTCTGCTGCTCGAACCCCGCCAGCCGGCGGCGCAGCTCGGCCTCGCCCTGACGGACCGCAAACTGGCCGAAGAGCCGGGCGTTGCGCGTGTGGACGCGACCCTGCTCCGCCAGCTTGGGCAACAGGGTCGGGGCCTCGAAGAACAGGCCGATCGGCACGTAGACGAGCAGGTCGGCGAGCTGGTCGGCCGGACTCTTGTCTTCATCGTCGGTCACGGCACGATCCTCCCAGGCCACAAGGCAACCAGCGAAAATCACACGCAGTCCGTGCACAGCATCAGGTCGGGATCGGCGAGCTGGCTCGGGTGCTTCACGAGGAAGCAGGACTGGCACACGAACTCACCTGGCCGTCGGGGCTGGATGCGGCCGGTGCCGTCACCCCGCTCGTCGGTCTCAGGTTGCTCCTCGTCGTCTTCCTCCTCACCGTCGTCAGGCTGCGCGGCGATGCGATCCTTGAGGATCGTGTCGAGGTCGGCCTCGACGTCGTCGGGGTCGACGTCGTCGTCCTCCTCCTCCTCGTCCTCCTCCTCGGCGCGGCGCGGCTTGGTGGCGGTCGCCTTGGACTTGGGCGCGGGCTCGAGCTCGACCTCCTCCTCCTCCTCGTCCTCGAAATCCTCGACGTCGTCGTCTACGTCGTCCTCCTCGTCGACCAGGGCCTCGTCGAGGTCCTCCGGCTCGGCCGCAAATTCGTCATCGTCGAGCTCTTCGACCTCGAGCTCCTCGTCCTGGGTGTCTTCGTCAGCCATCGGGTCCCTTCACCATGCGGCCCAGCGCGGCCGGATCATAGGCACGCCGCTCAACACACCAAGAGCCGGCGGTATGCCCGGGCGTTGGGGATGCCGCTCGGGGCAGTCGGCCCGTTCACGGGCGGTCCGCGTGGCGGGTCAGGGTATCGACCGGAGGCGGCGGTCGTTAGTGACAAAGGTCACATCTGTGGGTGCCGTGGCCCGTGCAGGACCGCGCCTATTGGGAGGCGCGGCGTCCCTCGGCACGGCGCTCGGAGTCGAGGCGCTCCAGGTCGGGTTCCGGGGAGTGGTCGGCGAACCGAATCGCCTCGGCCACCGCTCGGTGGCCGGCCTGCTCGGCGATCAGCCGGTGCATCTCCTGCGCGACGACGCGGTAGGCAGGATGCCCCTGGGGCGTCGTGCGGAGCTCGATGAGATGCATCGCCTCGCGGGCGTTCATGTCCATGACGAAGCGGATCCGGTAGGCAAGCGACACGGCGTAGGGCGCCTGCACCGGGAACCGATCGGCCAGCGCGTCGTGCAGGGCCGCCGAGCGTTCCATCGCTTCGTCGAAGCTGGGGGCCAGGCCGGCGAGGTCGACGGCCTCGGGCCGCGTGTAGCCGTGACGCGGCGACAGCGGCTGCCACTCGATGGTCAGCAGCCGGTGCCGCTGGAGGTCGCGAAAAGCGCCGTAGTCGGCCAGGATGTCGAACCGGTAGCTGGGCCGCTCGAACGCGCGGCCGGGCCGATGGCGCCGATTGGTCCGGTCGCCGACGTACGCCCGTACCACGTCCAGTCGTTCGTCGACCGACATGGCCCGCACCCGGGCCTCGATGTCGGCCTCGGAGAGCTGGGTGTAGGGGTAGAGCATCGACGCGACGAGCTTGACCTCGGCATCCGGGTCGAAGTCGACCAGTCGCACGCTCGGGCCGTCGGCGCCGCCAGCGGCATCGTCGGGGAACAGCCGAGCCGCCACCTCTTCCATGTGGACGTGGGTGCCCGCCAGGTACGTGCTCGCGGCCCCGCCGCGGTCGCTGAGGTCCACGCGCTTGAGGAAGCTGGGGATGACCTTGCGCAGCTCGGTGAGCATGAGGTCGGCGTAGCTGCGGGCCTCGGGAAGGGCATGGGCGCGCATGCGCAGCAGCAGGGTCTCGTACGCCTGGCCGGTGCCGTAGATCCCGACGTTGGACAGCGACGCCGCCGGCAGCACGCCGCGCACCGCGTCCAGGGCCTTGGCCTTGAGCGCCTGCCGGTAGATGAAGTCGCTGTCCGCCGGATCCTTGGGAAATCGGTCGCGGAAGAAGTCGGTCATCGTCGACGCGAACGCCCCGTAGGTGTCGAACAGGCGGTCGAGATCGCCCACGTAGCGGAGCCCCAGGTGGCTACCGAGCACCTCCGGGTCGCGGTAGTAGCGGTAGCGCCCGCCGATGCGGGCGTCGTAGGCGATGTAACGGGTCGACTGCTCGAGGTACGACATCAGGCGGCCGCGCTCGAGGACCTTGGTCAGCAGGTTCGACGCCTGCTCGCACGCCAGGTGAACGCCCCCCAGCTGGGCGACGGAGTCGTCGCCGTACTCGAGGAACACCCGGTCGTACAGCTCCTCGGCGCGCTGCAAGCCCACTGTGGCGTCGACCGACGCGTCGCCGGCGATGTCGAGGTCGCCAACGAACTCGTCCAGGAACAGCCGGCGCAGGCTCTTGGGTGAGCGGGAGTAGCGGGCGAACAGCGCCCCCTTCACGACCTCCGGCAGGTTGACCAGGGCAAACACCGGCCCGTCGAGGTTCGTGAAGTACCGCCTCAGGACGTCGGCTTCGGCGGGGGTGAACTCCTCGCTGACGTAGACAGTCATAAGGGAGGCCGATCGTACGGCCGGCGATCCGCGCCGCCGCGGATGCCGGCTACATGCGCGAGTGGATGTTGTTGTGTCCGCAACTGTGGCCGGGTGTCGCGAGGTCATGGGTTCCGCCGAATCCTGCCCGAGGTTATGGGTTCCGCCTCGGGAACCCATGACGTCGACCTGGCGATGCCGGAACCCATGATCTCGACCTGCCGCCCCGCACGCCGTCCTCGACCTAGCGGGGCTAGCGGCGCGCGCCCACCGCCGCCTCCCACTCGGTGCGGGCCCGACCGATGAGACCGTCGTCGAGCCACAGGTCGGCCACCGTGAATGCCAGCGCCTTGGCCCCGTCGATCACCGCCCGATCGCCCTCGGGACCGCCCGCGAAGCCGGCGAATGCCGGCGTGTGGATGGCCACGCCGCGCGGCGCCACCTGGATCATCGGGTGGATGGCCGGCACCTCGTGGCTGACGTTGCCCATGTCGGTGCTACCGACGACCCGGTGGTCGGGCGAGGGCGCCCTGACGGTGCGGCCCAGCGCCCCCGCATTGGCGCGATAGCGCTCGCCGATGACGTCGTTGTCGAGCATGTCGGCATAGACGACGTCGCTCCACTCGACGTCGATCTCGCAGCCGGCGGCGTCGGCGCCGGCCTGCATGCACGCGAAGAAACGAGCCTTGAGTCGGTCAAGCCCCGCCAGCGTCGGCGAGCGCACCATCCACTGGCTGCACGCCAGGGCGGGCACGATGTTGGGCTTGTCGCCCCCGTGGCTGATGATGCCGTGGATCCGCTCGCCCGGCGCGATGTGCTGGCGCAGCGCCGCCACGTTCACGTAGCCGAGCACGGCGGCGTCGAGCGCGTTGCGACCTCGATGGGGAAACGCCGCCGCGTGTGCGGCCTCGCCCGTGTAGGTGACCACCACCTCGTGTACCGCAATCACGTCCATCGCCATCAGGTCGGCATCCGCGGGATGAACCATGAGCGCAGCGTCGACGCCGGCGAAGGCGCCGGCGTCGATCAGTCGCAACTTGCCGCCGCCACCCTCCTCGGCGGGCGTGCCCATCACGACGACCCGACCCCCCAGTTCGTCGGCCACGGTGGCCGCCGCCACGCCGGCCCCGAGCCCCGCGGCGGCGATGACGTTGTGACCGCAGGCGTGCCCGATGGCGGGCAGCGCGTCGTACTCGCACAGCACGGCGACGGTCGGACCGCCCGAGCCCGCACGGGCCTCGAACGCGGTGTCGATCCCCCGGGCGGAACGGGTCACCTTGAGTCCCTCGTCCTCGAGCACCCGGGCCAGCAGGTCGTGGGCGAAGCGCTCCTCGTAGCCCAACTCGGGCCGGGCGTGGATCTGGTGGGACAGGTCGACCAGGAGGTCGTGGCGCCGGTCAACCTCGGCGGCAAGGCGCGCCTTGACGTCGGTCGGATCGGTGCGGGGGGCGTCCATCCCGTCAAGGTAGCTGTCGGTCCCGGCGGCGAGTCAGGGTCCGTAGATCGCCGACGGCTCCCCGGAGATGGCGATGGGACCGAGCTCGTCGGCCCGCGCCGACAGCCGCGCGATCTCGGCGTCGAGGTCGAACGGCTTGATGGAGGTCACCAGCGCCGCCAGGGTCTCGCCGTCGTACGTGGTGTCGATCCTCACGACGGTGTCTCCCACGAGGACCTCGAGCATGGCCCCCGCATCCCGAGTCGGCACCGCACCGAAGCGACCCGGGGCGAACGGCGTGTCGTCGGCTCCCTGGGCGCAGGCCACGGGCAGCAGGTAGACGCCGAGGTAGTCCGCGTTTGCCATCGCCTCGTCGAAGCTCTCGGGGTCGTCGAGCGACTCGGCGTCGAAGGGCGGACCGTAGATCAGGTTGATCTGTGCGCAGCCTTCGTCCATCGCCGCGGCCTCGTCGGCCGGGATGGGATAGATCTCCTGCAGCTCGATGCCGTCGGGCAGCACCGATGGACGGACCGGTGTGACGCCGACGCGAGCCTCGGCGAGGGCCTCCTCGTCCAGCCACGGGGTCCGGTCGATCTCGCCCTCCGCGGGCGCCGCGATCGTGATCGTCGCGCCCCAGTCGGAGAACTCGATCCGAGACGTGTGTCGGGCCGTCTCGTTCTCGACCACCAGGGTCAGCGAGACGGGCCGATCCTCCGCGTCCACCACCACCTCGAACCGACCGTCCGGCACGGGGTGCTCCAACGCCTCGACCACCTCCGCGGGTGGCCGGCGGATGGCCCGGATCGTCACACCGCCATCGGAGCGGGAGACGACCTCGGCGTCCTCCAGTGCCCCGATGGCGTCGGCGAGCGCACGGGGGTCGGCCGCGAACGGGGCCGGACCACCGCCCTCGAGACCCAGACCGGGGTCACCGAGGCCCGCCAGATAGAGGGAACCCGCCATCGACACGACCATCTCGCCGACCATCTCACCCTCGGGGGCTGGCATCTCCTCGTCGGCGATGGACTCGATGTCGGCGGCGAACCAGCGCACCATCTCGCTCAGGTCGCCGCCGGCGTCGCTTTCACCCGCCGGCGGGAGCGGGATGGCCGCCCACTGCTCGCCCTCGATGGGCGTGTAGCTGTCACCCCACCGGGTGTAGAACCTGCCGCCGACCATGATCGCCTCGTCGACCCAGTCGCCGGCGTCGCTGCGCGACCGCCAGTCCTCGCCCGAGACCTCGACGGTGTCGACCACGCGAATCGTCGTGTGCATCCCGGGCCCCGCAAGGTCATCGATGCCCGATTGGTCCTCGGACGTGACCGTGAGCCGGTAGCTCTCGGCGGCCGCAAGCTTTGCCTTGGCCCGCCGCAGGGCGGCGTCGGCGTCGATGTCGTCGCCGTCCAGCGCTCGCACCGCCACGACCCCGGCCACGAGCACGGCCGCGGCGGCAACGACCGGTATCACCCGTGCCGACGTACGTCGCCGCGTCGTCGCCCGCCGCTCCCCCTCGCCCGGGATCCGGATCTCGGCGGGGTCGGGCGCCGACGCCCTCGTGTCGTCTTCCATTTCCACCCCCGGCCGCAACGGGTGGCAGCAACATAGTCGGTCGTTTCCCGGGTGCGCCCCGCTCAGGAGGGTGGCGGAGCACGATCTTCCACCGCGGCGGACGGCGCACCTAACGACGACGCGTCACACGACGCAGATCAGCGCGTCGGGCTCGATGCGGACCGACAGGTTCGTGGCCACGCCGACCCGCTCCCCGTCGAGCCACACGCCAGTCGGTCGGTCGAACTCGATCTGGAACGCGGGGCGTCGGCTCTGATCGATGGCCGGATGGGGGACGTGGTCGCCGGCGGGGAGCCGGCGCCGCGCCCTGATGCGGTCCGCGAGGCTCATGCCCGCCGCTACGACCACCATGTCGAGGAGGCCGTCGTTCGGGTGGGCACGCGGGGCAACGTCCCAGTCGCCCAGGAACTCGGCGTTCATGGCCGCCAGCAGGGGGCCCCGCCACCACGACCGCCGCGCCACCAGATGGGACACGAACCAGTGCAGCCGGCCGTCCAGCAGCACCGCCCCCAGGTCAACGGGCAGCCGCATGGCGTCCGGCGAGCGGAGCCGGGCCACGTCGCCCCGGCCGCCGAGGGTCCGGCACAGGTCGCCGCCCGCCAGGCCCAGTGGCGGGGGCCGCTCATCCGCCCGCCGGGCCCGCTCGACGATCCGGCGCGCCTCGGCGTCGCTGTGCACGACCACCCCGTCATCGGCCAGGGTCCCTGGTTGCCCCCAGGCCTCGCCCTTCCGGACCGTCATCAGGTACCGACTCGGCCGCAGGCCGAGACGACCATGCGCTTGCGGCGGGGGGGAACGGGCGGGCGAAGCCGGCTCAAGGAGCGTCCAGGGAGTGTGCCGCCGGCGCCCCGACAACCTCGTCGAGGGTCGACGAGATCGATACCACGCCCCGGTGCAGCGCATCGGCGGCCTGACGGGCGGCGCGGACGGTATCGGGGTTGGGGGCGACCTCGCCGATCTGGCGCACGAGATCGATGAGGGTCTTGACGTTGCGGACGAAGTCGCCACCCGACACGTCCTCGTCGCCCAGCACCTCGCCGAGGGGCTCCCCCGCGGCCCAGGCGTGGGCCAGGGCGACGAAGCCCGGGTCGGGTGGGCGGGTCGGGGGGAGGCCCGCGGCCTCCTCGTCGGCGCGTAGCTCGTCCGCCAGCCGCTCGAGCTCGCTCCAGCGGATACGCACGAGGCGCGACGGGAACCAGGCCGGTGGCGCCGGTCCGGGCCCGCGGTGCTCGTAGGTGAAGCACGACACCAACCCCGCCAGGGCCGCCGGATCGAGCGAGTCGAGCAGTCCGCTGGCCATGGCCTCCGCTACCAGCAGGTCGCTCTCGTGGTAGGTGCGGGCCAGCACCTCGCCGCGTTGGGTGAGCGCCCAACCGTCCAGGTAGCCCCAAGCCTCGAGCAGCCGAAGAACCCGGTCGAAGCGGCGGGCCAGCGACTCCGTGCGCGAGCGGACCTCCCGCCGCATGTCCGACAACTCGCGCCGCGCCCGGTCGAGCTGGCCGAGCGCCCGCAGGTGCGCCTCGCGGTCGGGGCAATCGTGCACGGGGTGGTCGGCCAGCGGCGCCGGCTCGGGGGCGCTCCCGGACGACGCACCGGGCGGGGCGGCCGACCGGGCGGCCCTGGGTGCCAACCGCGCCCGCCGCACCTCGTCGGCGAGCTTGTTCTGGAAGGCGCGGTTGTTGGGCGCATAGGGCACGGGCAGTTCCACGCGCCCGAGGCGCACGGGCGGCTCGGCGACGTCGTCGGCGCCCAGCGTCACCCGATCGCCGCGCGCGTCGATGCCACGCACCTTCACGGCACCACCCTTGCGGTAGGCGACCGACAGCACCGCCAGGCGCCGGTCGGCAACGTCGACCACGTCGCCGGGCATGAGCCGTGACAGGGCGTACTCGGTCGCACCGAGCGCGGGCGGCCGCGCCGCCGCGGGCTCGCCCTGGGCCTCGCGCAGCTGGCGGTACTCCTCGATGTCGCCCCGCTCGCAGACCGCCTCACGCTCGAGGCGCGCGATCCGCTCCTGCTGACGCTCGATCCGGGTCTCGAAGCGCACGACGGCCCGGTCGGCCTGGAACTGGGCGAACGACAGGTTGAGCAGGTGGTGGGCGTCGGCCGGCTCGTAGCGCCGCACCAGGCTGGCTGCCATGTTGTAGGTCGGTCGGAAGGCGGAGCGCAGACCGTAGGTACGGCTCGATGCCAGCGACGCCACCTGGTCGAAGGGCACGAACGGCGACCACAGCACGATGGCGTAGCCGACGTCGTCGATCCCCCGCCGCCCGGCACGGCCCGTGAGCTGCGTGTACTCCCCGGGCGTGAGGAACGCCCGGGCCTCGCCTGTGAACTTGGTCAGCCGCTCGATCACAACCGTGCGGGCCGGCATGTTGACCCCGAGGGCGAGCGTCTCGGTGGCGAACACGGCCTTGACCAACCCCTCCACGAAGCAGGCCTCCACCGCCTCCTTGAACGGTGGAACCATGCCCGCATGGTGGGCCGCCAAGCCCGCCTCCAGCGCCGCCTCCCAGCGGTCGTAGCCCAGGACGTCGAGATCGTCGTCGGTGAGGGCCGCCGTCCGCTCCTCGACGATCGCCCGGATGCGCGCCCGTTCGTCGGGTGTCGTCAACCGCAGCCCGGCGTCGAGACAGGCCGCGACGGCGTCCTCGCATCCCATCCGGCTGAAGATGAAGTAGAGCGCCGGCAGCATCCTGCGTTCGGCCAGCATCTCGATCACCTCCGGCCGGCGGGGCGTGAAGAAGCGCCGGCGGGGCCGTCCCGAGGGTCCCCGGCGGGACCCGCGCCCGTGCAGCGTGTCGTTGTCCAGGCGGTCGGCCTCGGGGTTGGGCTGCCCGTCGATCAGCGTCGGCATCAGATGCGGACGCTCGCTCTGGCGGTCGCCCACGAGGTAGAGGTTCCGCAGCTCGACGGGTCGCCGTTCCTCGAGCACCAAGGTGGTCGGCCCCCGCACCGTCTCGAGCCACTCGGCCACCTCCTCGGCGTTGGACACGGTGGCCGACAGGCAGACGAGCAGCACCGCCGCCGGCAGGTGGATGATGACCTCCTCCCACACCTGTCCCCGGTAGGCGTCCTGCAGGTAGTGGACCTCGTCGAGAACCACGAACCGCAGCCCCTTCAATGCCGGCGAGCCGGCGTAGATCATGTTGCGGAGCACCTCGGTGGTCATGACCACCACCGGAGCGTCGCCGTTGATGCTGTTGTCCCCGGTCAGTAGGCCGACGTTGTCGGCACCGTGGACCCGCGCGAGATCGGCGAACTTCTGGTTGGACAGCGCCTTGATCGGTGTCGTGTAGAAGGCCTTGCCCCCCTCGGTCAGCGCCCGGGCGACCGCGTGCTCGGCGACGACCGTCTTGCCAGAGCCGGTGGGGGCGGCGACCAGAACCGACCGGTCCTCGTCGAGCGCGGCGATGGCCCGGAGCTGAAAGGGGTCGAGCTCGAACAGGTACCTGGCGCGGCCCCCATCGTCCGCCCCGTCGGTCGACGCGGGGGGCGGGACGGTCACGTCGCTTCCTGGAGTGCCTGCCGTTTGCTGATGAAGCTGCCGATCAGGATGGCGATCTCATAGAAGATGACCATCGGCACCGACAGCATGAGCATGCTGATGGGGTCCCCGGACGGTGTGATCACGGCCACCAAGATGCAGATCCCCACGATGGCGAACCGCCGCCCCCGGCGCAGCGTGTCGGTCTCGATGATGCCCGCCATCTGGAAGAAGATGAGCACGATCGGGAACTCGAAGCCGACGCCGAAGGCAAGCATCATGTACGTGATCAGCTTGAAGTACTTGCCCGCCGTGTAGCCGGTGACGAAGCCCTCACCGCCGATGTCGATCAGGAAGTCGAAGGCGCGGGGCAACGTGAAGTAGGCGAGGATGGAGCCGAGCACGAAGAGCACGAGGGCGGAGACCACGAACGGCACCGCGTACCGCTTCTCGTTGGCGTACAGGCCGGGGCTGACGAATCTCCAGATCTGCCAGAGGAGCACCGGCATGGCGAAGGCGATGCCGGCATAGACGGACGTCCGCATGCGGATGCTGAACCCCTCGAGGGGGTCGGTTTGGAGCAGCCTGCCGCCGCCGATTGTCGGGTGGTGGTCGGCGATGTCCTTGTAGGGCTGGATGAGCACGTCGAAGATCTGGGGGTAGAGGATGAAGCCGGCCAGCATCCCGAGACCGACTGCGATGACGCAGATGATGAGGCGGGTGCGCAGCTCGGCGAGGTGCTCGATCAGCGTCATGCCCTGGTCGGGGGACGCCTTCGCCGCGGTGCTCATCGCTGATGGTTCGCCTGCACTGCGTGCTTGCTCACGACGGTCTCCTACGACGCGGCGCGCTCGTCACCGAGCTCCGGCTCTGATTCGGCCGGCGGCCCCCCAGCGGATGTCGGATTGTCGGCGCGGCCCACGATGGCGTCGAGCGCCTCCGCGATCACCGGGGCGACGCTGGTACCCGCACCTGCGGCGTCGCCGGGTTCCGGCTCGTGCGTGTGGTCCGTCGGGGGCGCCTGCTCGTCGCGGGCAGGCTCGTCCTCGTCGTCGATGTCGGGATCGGCCTCGGCCACCGCCGCCGCCAGGGGAACCGCCTCGCGGCGGGGCGGGCTGGGCTCCTCGGCGGACTCGCTGTCCTCGAAGGCCTCGCGCAGCTCCTGCTGGAACCCCGACGAGATGCGGCGAACCTCACCCACCACCCGCCCGAACGTGCGCATCGCGTCGGGAAGGCGTTGAGGCCCGAGCACGATCAACGCGATGAGCACGATGACCAGCAGCTCGCCGCCGCCGATGTTGAACATGCCCCGAAGCGTACGCGGTCGATCACAGACCGATGCCATCAGGGGTGGCGCTCCCGGGCCGGTGCCCAGCTAGCTGGTGTCGTCGACCGCCAACGGGTGGCGCCGGGACAGCCAGGCGGCCCGCACACGGGTCTCCCGGAGCCCCGCTCGCACCCGTTCGAGCCGGGGCTGCAGCTCACGTAGCCGGCGAACCTCGAGCGCCAGGTCCACCGTGGCGTCCTCCAAGGTTCGTGCCCGGGTGGCCACCAACCCGGTCGCCACCGCCGCCGCCAGCACCGGTACTGTCCAGAACAGGCTCACGGCCGCGAACCTAGTGGACGCTTCCGTTACATCCACGGAACTTCCGCGAGCGTCCACTATTGGAGGTCGTGGAGCACGTACGCGTCGACCGGCTGCTCCCGGCCCTTCACCGGGACCCGTCCCAGGGCCGTGATGCTGGCCGCTTGCCCGATCTGGCTACGCGTGAGGGGGCCGATCACGACCTGACCCGGCTCTGCGAGCGTCTCGAGCCGAGCAGCGACGTTGGTGGTGTCGCCGACGGCGGTGAAGTTGCGCATCTCGGCGCTGCCGACGTTGCCGATGAGTGCGGGGCCGGTGTTGATGCCCACCCGGAACCGTGGCCAGCCGGCACGGCCGGCGGCGACCTCGTCGATCGCCCGGTGGAGCCACAGGCCCGCGTCTCCGGCCCGGCGCGCGTGGTCGGCCTGGCGGACGGGCGCGTTGAAGATCGCCATCACCGCGTCACCGACGAACTGCGTGACCGTGCCGCCCCGATCGAGGATGACCGGGACGACGGCGCCGTAGTAGGCGTTCAGCATCGCCACCACCTCGGCGGGCGCGGAGCGCTCGGAGAACGGCGTGAAGCCGCGGAGGTCCGCCATGAGCACCGACACCTCTTCGATCGTCCCGCCCAGGCCGGCCTGGTCGGGGTCTGAGATGAGCGCGGTGGCCACCGACGGCGACATGTACGAGCGGAACAGGCCCTCCATCTGGTGGTAGAGCCGGGCGTTCTCGATCGCGATCGAGAGCTGGCTGGCGAACGACTGCAACAGGGCACGGTCGGCATCGCCGAACACGACGTCGCGGCGGTTCCGCACCTCGAGGAAGCCGGCGGCTCGGCCCTTCACCTGGAGCGGCAACACCAGGACCCGCCCGTCGGGTGAGGCCGCCGGGGCGAGCGACGCCAGCGCGGCGCTTCGCTGGGCCCCGTCGGCCATGTCTCGTCCGTCGACGAGGGTTGGCGTGCCGTCGCGCAAGAGGCCCAGCGCCATGTCCTGGCCCCGGAACGCCGCACGACCCACGGCGAGCGCCCGGGCCACGAGAGCACCCTCCGACTGGATGACGCTGGCCTCGCGGCCGACGGCGACGAGGCCGCCGAGCCGGCGGCCCTGCTCCCGCTCGGCGCCGAGCGCTTCGGCGGCGCGCTCCAGCACGGCCACCTGCCTCTCGGTGAGGTCGAATCGCTCGACCAGCCGGGCGGCGGCACGCCCCAGGTCCTCCGACGAGCCGTCCTCGCGCTCCGTTTCCATCGCCGCCACGAGCTCCTCGAGCGCCGCCCGGTGGTCCCGGCGGATGCTGTCCACCGTCTGCTCCAGCGTGATGCTGTCGAACAGGCCGCGCGCTGAGCCTTCACGCTGGAACTGCACGTGGGCGCTGTAGGCGACGAAACCGAACGCCGCCCCCATGAGCAGGTGCCACTCCCACCACGACGCCTGCCAGTTGCGCCCGTACGCGATCGAGAACATCGCCAGCGCCAGGAGTGCGAAGGCGGTCACGAGGCTCAGCAGCACGACGGCCGGGCGGCGGCGGTGCATCCCGAGGTAGCGGTAGGCGGCCAGCCCGTACAGCGCGGTGCCCCCGAACGCCAGGCCGACCAGGGGGCCGCGCGCCTCCTCGGGCGGCAATGGCTCGTCGAGCGGCCGCCATCCGGCCACCGAGACGACGGCCCATCCGGCCATCAGGGCGAGCAGCGCCGCCGTGAGCGCCCAGCGCAGCCGGATGAGGCGTGCCGCCGCCGCCGGGGACCAGTCGATCCCCGATCCGAGCGCCAGCACGCCGCCGATGCAGAGGCCGACCGGCGTGGCCAGGACGAAGCCGGCGTTGGGCTGCTCGACGATCACGCCGGGTGTCGCCAGGGCGTGCAGCGCCAGGAACCCCGCCGCCACCAGGAACGCGCACGCGACGAGCAGCAGCCGGGGATCCGACCGCCGGCCGGCGGCACCCGCCATCAGCACCCCCAGGGCGACGTTCAACGCCGCCGTTCCGAACACGAGCCAGAAGTGGGCGGCGTGGTTCTCCCAGCGCAGGTCGATCTCGGGCCGGGCGATCAGGAGCCACAGGACCAGTGCCGGCAGCACGATGTGAAACGTCCATGCGGCCACCCGGGCCCACGCTCCCGAACGTGCCCGTCCACTCGAGGCCCGTACCCGCACCTGACATCCCTCCCGGACTACTGGGCCACGAGCCTGTACCGCGCCCGGTCCCGCGTCAGAGCCGTCGGCGGTGGGCGGCCAGCAGCTCGTCGAACCAGCCCTTGGCCGCCAGCATCTCGTGAAAGTCGATGAGGTCGTCGTGGGTGAGGGGCGGGGCGATCGGTCGAGGCTCGATCAGCTCGGACGGAATGCTCCAAAGCTCCAGCCGCACGCCCGAGGAGATCAGCAGATCGATGGTGGGCCGGTCGGCCGGGCGCACCACCGGGTAGAGGCAGTTGGGACACCGGAACACGTAGGTGCCCGCCTCGTTCGTCTCGCACAACCGGACCACGAGGTCGCGCGTGCCCAGCTCGACATCGCCGCAGTCGCTGCACGTGGCTCTGATCAAGGTCGCCATCTGTCCCTGTCTCCCTGTCCGCTCCCCCCAGTGGAGGGGGCGAACCAGACATCATGGCGCCGATGCGCCGATGATGTCCGATCGCCGCCGAAAGGATGCTCATGCCCACCCGTGTACCTGCCCTCAGGGCACCACCCATAGCGTTCGCCCATCGCGGTGCGCGCGCAGTCGCGCCCGAGAACACGCTGGAGGCGTTCACGCTGGCGCAGCGCATGGGAGCCACCGGGCTGGAGAGCGACGTGTGGCTGACCGCGGACGGCGAAGCGGTGCTCGATCACGACGGCCTGGTCGGCGGCCGGGTGGGCGGCCGGGTGCGTCGCCGGCCGATCGCGTCGCTCGCGCGCGCTCGCCTGCCAGATCACATCCCCACGCTCGCGGACCTGTACGCGACGTGTGGCACCGAGGTCGACGTGTCCCTGGACGTGAAGGACCCTGCCGCGTTCGACCAGGTGGTGGCGGTGGCGCACGCCGCCGGCGGCGACGCGCTGGCTCGCCTGTGGCTGTGTCACCCGCGCTGGGAACAGGTGGCCGAATGGCGGGGACGCTGCGACGGGATACGCCTGGTGGACTCCACCCGGCTCGACCGGATCAAGGAGGGCCCCGAACGCCGTGCCGCCACCCTCGCGGACAAGGGGATCGACGCCGTCAACCTGCACCACCTCGACTGGACCGGCGGGCTGACGACGTTGTTCCACCGCTTCGGCGTGCTGGCGTTCGGCTGGGACGCCCAGACCCCGCGGGTGCTCGCGGAGTTGCTCGACGCCGGCATCGACGCCGTCTACAGCGATCACGTCGACCGCATGGTCCACGCTCTCAAAGCCTTCTACTGATAGTTAGCCGGCTCATAGCCAGCCGATGTCGGTGATCGGCAAGACGCGGATGAAGGCGCGGCCGACGATGTCGTCCTCGTCGATCGGGCCGAAGACCCGGCTGTCCTCGCTGTTGGTCCGGTTGTCCCCCATCACGAACACCTTGCCGTCGGGGATCGTCTGGAGCGGCAGGTTGTCGGTCGGCGTGCCGGGCTCCAGGTAGTTCTCGTCGATGCCCTTGCCGTTGACGTAGACGACGCCGTCTCGACCCTCGATCGTGTCGCCCCCGATGGCGATCACTCGCTTGATGAGATCCTTGATCTCGCCGTCCTCGCCCGTGGAGGCGCCGGGGGGGCGCCCGAACACCACGACGTCCCCCCGGTGGACGTCGTGAAACTTGTAGGACAGCTTGTTGACCAGCACCCGGTCGCCGACGTCGAGCGTGGGCTCCATCGAGGGTGAGGGGATCCAGAACGCCTGGATGAGGAAGGCCTCGACCAGCAGCGCGATGGCGATGCCGCCGCCGATGACACCGGCCCATTCGAGGATCGTCCGGCGCCAGCGCCGGGGCTTGGTTTCCTCGTCCCCATCATCGCCGTCCCGGTCGTCTACATCGTCATTGGGCTCCTCAGCCTCGCCGTCGTCGCGGACGTTGCCGTTGGAGCGGAGGTGGCGGGGCTGGTGCGCCAGCTCCCGGGCGGCCGCTATTCGGCGAACACGGCGGCCCGCGGTGCGGTTGGCACCGGGAACATCACCCTGATCGTCACCAGAGAGACCAGAGGGGGGAGACATGTCACGCACGGCACGCCGAGGCTAGCGCGGCCCCGTTACCGTACCGCCTGCGGGCCGTTCGCTATAGCGACCGAGAATGCGCCGCGCCGCGTTCCGCCCGGCGTCGGCCAGGGCAGGGACGTCGGCATCGACCACCCGCACGTCGGGCCCCAGGCGCACCAGCAGGCGCTCGAGCCAGGGCGTGGCCGACACCCACAGCCGCACCCGGAGCCAGCCGCTCCGACAGTCGGGAGCCGGATTGACCTGGTCGACCGGGTAGGTCTCCACCACCCAGCGGGCGGCCGGCGCCAGGTCGAGCGTCACCCTGGGCGTGTCGGGCCCCGGCTGGAAGACGTCGCCGGTGCCGGGGTCGTCGGGGGGTATGAACGTCTCGTTCAGCACCTCGACGCCGTAGATGCGGTCGACCCGGAAGAGGCGCTGGTCGTGGGCCTGATGGCAGTACCCTCGCACGTACCAGGCGCCGTCGTGGGCGAAGACCGAGTGGGGGTCGACGTCGCGTGTCGTCCGCTGGTCGCGGCTGTAGGCGTAGTAGTCGAGGCGCACGCGCCGCCCCGCCGCGGCGGCCCGGCGGAGCCCGTCCAGGACGCCGGGGCGGGTCTCCCCCAGCGCGACCGAGACCGCGTCGTCGGGGTCGACCCCGAGCACGGCCGCCACCTTGACCAGGGCGGTGGCCAGCGGCCCTCCGGCTTCGGTGCCGGGGAGCGCCTGCGAGGCCCGGCCGGCGACGACCAGGGCCAACCCCTGCTCGGGGGTGAGGTGCAACGGGCGCGCGAACACCTCTGCGAATCGCAACCACACCCGGTCGCCCTCGATGGTCACCTCGATCAGCGTGTCGGGTGTGTAGGGGGGCACGCCAACCAGCGACAGCACCTCGAGGTCCTCGAGGAGCTTGCGCCGGTCGACCTGGAAGCGTTCGCAGATCTCGTCGACCATGGGACCGTCGTGCGACGCGATCCACGGGATCATCGCCAGCATCCGGGCCACCCGGTCGGACGCCTTGGTGCGGGCCGGCGCCGCCTGGGGACGCGCGCTCACGGGGCCAACGCCTCGAGCCACTCGACGACGTCGGCGCGGAGCTCGGGGGGCCCGAGCACCTCGGCGTGGTCGAGGAATGTGAGCACGAACGAACGGAAGTTCTCCCGGTTGGTGACGGTCATCGTGACCACCACCGACCCATCGGCGCGCTCCTCGGCGAGGGCGCCGGGGCCGAGGTGCTGGACTATCCACGGCGCCTGGGCCGCGTCGACCAGCACCTGGGCGTCGACGGCGTCCTCCTCCCCGAGCTGCCAGGGCTGGAGCGGCCCCCCCGGCACGGCCGTGGCGGGCCGCTCGAACCGAGGGGCGCCGAGCCGCTCCACGCCGCTCTCGAACCGGTCGAGGCGGTAGACCCGCTCGTCGTCCCGGGTGTGGTCGAAACCGCTGAGGTACCAGCGGCCTCGCAGGAAGTCGAGCCGGTAGGGGTCGACCGTGCGCTCCGTGCCCCGGTAGGTGAACCGCACCGGGGTCTCGGCGGCGATGGCGGCGAACAGCGGACCCACGTGGCCTGCCGGCAGTGCCGCCACCGCCAGCCCCATGGCGCCGTCGGACTCCCCCACCAGGCCGCCGAGCTTGAGCAGGCCGTCGCGGGCCGACAGGCCGTCGATCTGCACGACGGACGCCGCCACGTGCAGGGAGGCGAGCTCGTCGGCGCTCAGGCCCGGATCACGGAGGTAGTAGCGGTCCTTGGGGATGCGATAGCCATCGACCGCGGGGAGCACGCCGGGAACGTCCTGGACCTCGAGCGGCACGCCCATCGCCCGCAGGTCGTCCTTGTCACGCTCGAACGCCCGCCTGAACGCATCGGTCTCGACGGCGTAGACGCCCAGCCGGTCCCTGATCTCGAGGGCGGACAACGGGCGCGGCGTCTCGAGCAGTAGTGCCGTGAGGTTGAGCAGCCGTTCGAGCTTCGCCGCCGACATCGAATGAAGAGTACGCGGTCGGTCGCAGACCGACGCCGCTAGGGGTGGCGGGCGGGGGTCGGGCTGGAGAGTACGTCGGCCGCAGGCCGACGCCGGTAGGGGTCCGAGGCAATACGGTCCGCCCCGGGATTGTCGAGGCAGTGCGCACCGGCCCCCGGGCCCTACTGCCTCGTCCTGTTGTCGCCGGACCGTATTGCCTCGGGCGGCGGGTGGGGTCGGGCCGGAGGCTACCGACCCGCCGGGCGCGGCTGGTCCAGCTCCGCCAGGGCCTCCGCGACCCACGCACCGGCCGAGGTCGCCGCCGCGAAGAACACCGGATCCTCGGCCGGGCCCCGGCCCATCGAAGTCACGACCAGGTCCGACGCCGCCAGCACGTCGGAGGCTCCGGGGCCCTCGACCACCGTCGCACCCGCCACCTCCGGGGCCAGCGCTGCCGGGAGCGGCAGCTCGGGGCGGTGGGCCGCCAACCGCAGGATGGTGTGGACGTGGTGGCTCACGCCGCGATGGCGCTCGCGGGTGTCGACGCCCGACGCGCGACAGCAGAGCGCCACCCGACCCCCCAGGGCGTGGGCCGCGTCGATGACCGCCGCCGCCTCCACGGCGGTTGTACCCAGCGACGACGCCGTGCCCACGACGCCTGGGCCCATGCCCACGATGGCGACGTCCGCGCCCGCCACGTGGCGGGCCAGCGCCAGCGCCGACGGGACCGACACCGCCTCGAGGTCACCGCCGAAGGCGTTCCCGGCGGTGATGGTGGTTTCCACGACACCCCGCGTCCGCAGGGCGTGCACCAGGTCGGAGAGCGCCAGCGGCAGCGCGGCGCCGTCGGTCATGACGTAGGCGATGCGGACCGCCGGCCGCAGGTGTCGGACCACCGCCGCCACCACGCCCACCTGGCTGTGCAGCGAGCAGGCGACCACCGGCATCCCATCCAGCGCCTCGGGCAGGTCCGCCAGTTCCTCCTCGGCGGCGCCGGTGTCGACCTGGAGGCTCGTGTAGCGCAGCTTCATGATGTGGCCCGGCCCTGGCTGCGACCAGGTGCGACGGCTGAGGTTCCAGTGGACGACGTGCCACCCGCCGGTGCCCAGCCCGAGGTCGACGGCGCTGGTGTTGAGGACCACCGGATCCCCCGCCCCCACCGTGCCGATCAGTGCGGTGAGCACGTACGCACGCCCGGCGTCGGTGGCCACCCGCTGCAGGCCCTCCCGCTCGGACAGGACCTCGGTGACCGTCGTGGTGACGAACTTCGACACCCGGCGAACGTACCGAACTAGAGGCCGGCGATGAGCTTCTCGACGCGCTCGTCGCGGGCCTTGAACGGGTCCTTGCACAGGACCGTGCGCTGGGCCTGGTCGTTGAGCTTCAGGTGCACCCAGTCGACCGTGTAGTCGCGCTTGCGTTCCTTGGCCCGGCGGATGAACTCGCCTCGCAGCCGTGCCCGGGTGGTCTGCGGTGGCGTCTCGACGGCGTCGTCGATGGCATCGTCGGTGGTGACCCGGTCGACCATCCCCCGCTCTTGCAGCCGGTAGAACAGGCCCCGCTCGCGATTGACATCGTGGTACTGCAGGTCGATGAGGGCGACGCGGGGGTGGCTGAGCGGGAGGTCGTGCCTGGCGCAGTAGGCCTCGATCAGCTTGTGCTTGATCACCCAGTCGCACTCGCGGTCCAGCTTGTACGGGTCGGACTCGAGCACCGTCAGGCAGTGCTCCCACATCTCCAGGGCCTGCAACTCCAGGGGCGACAGACCCTTGGTGTCGCCGTAGCGCCGTGCCCGCTCCAGGTACTCGCCCTGGATCTCGAGGGCCGACGCCTCCCGCCCGTTGGCCAGCCGCACCGTGCGCTTGCCCGACAGATCGTGGCTGATCTCCCGAATGGCCCGGATCGGGTTCTCGAGCGTCATGTCCCGCAGCACGAACGAGGGGTCCTCCAGCATCCGCAGCAGGATCGACGTGGCCCCGACCTTGAGGAACGTGGCGTACTCGCTCATGTTGGAGTCGCCGACGATGACGTGGAGTCGGCGGTAACGCTCGGCGTCGGCGTGGGGCTCGTCGCGGGTGTTGATGATCGGACGGCTCCGGGTGGTCGCCGACGACACCCCCTCCCAGATGTGCTCGGCCCGCTGGGCGATGCAGTACATGGCGCCCCGGGCGGTCTGGAGGACCTTGCCCGCCCCGGCATAGATCTGCCGCGACACGAAGAACGGGATCAGCACCTCGGCGTAGTGGCTGAAGTCGTCGCGCCGGGACGTCAGGTAGTTCTCGTGGCAACCGTAGGAGTTGCCGGCCGAGTCGGTGTTGTTCTTGAACAGGTAGATGACCCCCCGAATGCCCTCCTCCCGCAGCCGCTGCTCGGCCGAGACGAGCAGCTGCTCGAGGATCCGCTCACCCGCCTTGTCGTGCGTGACCAGGTCGAGGATCGAATCGCACTCGGGGGTGGCGTACTCGGGGTGGCTGCCCACGTCGAGATAGAGCCGGGCGCCGTTGGCGAGGAAGACGTTGCTGGACCGACCCCACGACACGACCCGGCGGAACAGATAGCGGGCCACCTCGTCGGGGCTCAGCCGGCGCTGGCCGCGGAGCGTGCACGTAACGCCGTACTCGTTCTCGAGCCCGAAGATGCGTCGCTCCACTGATCGCACGCTACCGCCGCGGTCCTTGGGCGCGGGTACCGTCTCGGGGGTGCCCATCGGCCCCATGGTGCCGCTCACGACCGCCGCCAACCCCTTGGCGGCCCGCATCCTCGCCGCCCACCTGGGTGCCGAGGGGATCGTCTGGGAGCTGCGCGGCAACGTCGACGGCCCCTACCCCGTCGGTCCCGTCGAGGTGCTGGTGCCCGCCGACGACCTCGAACTGGCCCGGGCCCTGGTGAGCAGCGACGACGGGTCGCTCACCGCCATCGACGAGGAGCTCGGGCCCGACACGCTCGACAACCCCCCGGAACCGGCGACCGCCGGCCGGGACCGACCGGTGCGGACCGTCATCCTGGTGGTCTGCCTGGTGCTGGTGTTCCTGTTCGTACTCGGGCGCGTCCTCGTCCTCGGCGGCTGACCGCTCACGCCCCGTCAGGGCGCGGTGTCCGGGGGCTCCTCGGGCGTCGCCTCTCCCGGGGGCTCGTGCGCGCTCGGCTCGCTCGTTGCCTCGGCGGGCGGCGGGCCTTCGGGCGGGGCCTCGACCGTCACCTCTCCTCCGGCCAGCGCCGACCCCGTGGCCTCGTCGGAGAGGCGCCGGAACGCCCGCCGGCCGTTGCCCCGCACCAGCACGGCCACTTCCAGCTCGGCGGGCGTCAGCGTGCGGTCGGGCCCGGCGAGAGCCGTCACCGCCGCCCTCAGCGCTGCGTCGAGCGCCAATCCCGATTCGTAGGTCTCCTTGAGCCGCATCGCTATCGCGTCGGCCTCGCCCCCCAGGACGGTGAAACCGTGCTCGTCGACGACCGTGCCGTCGTAGAGGATGTGGAAGAGGCGATCGCCCTCCGCATCGGGGCCCACCTCGGCCACGACGATCTCGACCTCCATGGGCTTGACCTCGTGGGTGAACACATCGCCGAGCATCTGGGCGTAAGCGTTGGCCAGGCTCTGGGCATCGACGTCCTCGCGGCTGAACGAGTAGCCCTTGAGGTCGGCGTGTCGCACGCCGGCGATGCGCAGCCGGTCGTACTCGTTGTACTTGCCCGCCCCGGCGAAGGCGATCCGGTCGTAGATCTCGCTGACCTTGTGGAGGGTCGAGGAGGAGTTCTCGGCGCAGATGAGGATGCCGTCGACGTAGATGAGCGCCGCCAGGGCCTTGCCCCGCGCGATGCCCTTGCGCGCGAAGTCCGCCTTGTCCTTCATCATCTGCTCGGCGGGGACGTAGATCGACATGCTCATCTGACGGATCCTCCGTCGCCGATGGTCGGGGGGACGCCCGCCACGGTGGCGCTCCCGGGCATCGACAGCCGCTCGACCAGGGCCCGGAAGCGACTGGCGACGTCGGCGCCGTCGAGGCGGGCGAAACCGTCGGCGGTGATGGTCGCCACGACCGGGTAGATGCCGCGCACGAGGTCGGGGCCGCCGGTGGCCGCGTCCTCGTCGGCCGCCTGGAACAGCGCGTTGATCGCCAGGTCGATGGCGGCGTCGCGATCGAAGTCGGCCTGGTAGCCGATCTTGATGACCGTGCCGGCGTGCAGGCTGCCGGACCCGGTGGCGGCGAAGTCGCTCTCCTCGTAGCGCCCACCGGTCACGTCGTACTCGAAAAGCCGCCCGGTGCCGCGCTTGGTGTCGAACCCGGCGAACAGGGGCACGACGGCGAACCCCTGCATGGCGGCGGGCAGGTGCCCACGGACCATCTGGGCGAGCTGGTTGGCCTTGCCCTCCAGGGACAGCTCGGCCCCCTCGACCTTCTCGTAGTGCTCGAGCTGGAGCTGGAACAGCTTCACCATCTCCACGGCCGGGCCGGCCGCGCCGGCGATGGCGACACCCGAGTGGCGGTCGGCCGGGAACACCTTCTCCATCGTGCGATGGCTGATGAAGTTGCCGGCCGTCGCCCGCCGGTCGCCGGCCATGACCACGCCGTCGCCGAAGCGGATGGCCACGACGGTCGTGCCGTGGGTGATCTCGTGGGGCTGCAGTTCCCGGGGCAGATCGGCCCAATCGGGCTCGCTCCCGGCGCGCTTGAGGACTTCGAGGAACGAGGGGCCGGGATCGTCACCGGCCGGGAAGAACGGCAGGGTCATTGCTGACGGAGGCTACCGGCTGGCTACGAGCCCGCAGTCACGTGTCGGACGGCCGGGCCGTGCGGGTACCTCGGAAACGGCACGGCGCCTCCCCTGGCCCGTGGGGAAGCGCCTGCACACCGAGGACTGGTGGACCTATTCGTGCTATCTGGCGGCTACTCGCCGCCCTTCTGGACGTAGGCCTTGACGAAGTCCTCGGCGTTCGTCTCCAGCACCTCGTCGATCTCGTCCAGCAGGTCGTCGAGCTCGGCCTTGATCTTCTCGCCCTGATCCGAGGCCGGGGGCGCCTCCTCGACAACCTCTTCCTCGCGAACGGGGGTGTTTGTCTTTCGTTTCTGCTCTCGCTCAGCCATGTGCCCCGCACCTTCCTATTGGCCCAGCCTCACTGGCCCAGCCGGTCCAACAACTCAGCGACACTGCTGCTCTCGGCCATCAACTTACCCACATGTGCTTCGGTTCCACGTGTCGGATCCATCATCGGCACCCGCCGGAGCGGGTCGCCCCCGACGTCGAAGACCATCGAGTCCCAGTTGGCGGCCACGATCTGCGGCGCCCAGCGCTGCAGGCACACACCACGGAAATACGCCCGCGTGTCGTGCGGCGGCTCGGTCACCGCCCGTGACACCTCGTCGTCCGTGGTCATGCGCTCCAGGCCGAGTCGCGAGGCCAGGCCGCGCTCCGGCCGGAGGTCGTGGTACTGCAGGTCCATGGCCGCCAGCCGGGCATCGTCCCAGCGCAGGTCGTGCTTGGCGCGGTAGCCGTCGATCAGCCGGTACTTGGCCGCCCAGTCGACCTGCCGGACCACTGACGCCGGGTCGGTCTCGAGCCCGGTCAGCACCTGCTCCCACAGGCGCAACACCTCGGGCCCGACGTCGGACGGCCCGATGCACTCCAGGCCGTGCTCCTCGGCGTACTTCTTGGCACGGTCGAGGTACTCCCACTGGATCTCGACCGCGGTCATGGTGGTGCCGTCGGCGATGTCGAGCGGCTGGCGCAGGGACAGGTCGTGCGACACGCGGCGCAGCGCCGCCACCGGCGCCGCCAGGGTCAGGTCGCGGGGCAGGAACTCGTCCTCGATCATCGACAGCACCAGCGCCGTCGTGCCCACCTTGAGGAACGTCGCGACCTCGCACAGGTTGGCGTCGCCCACGATCACGTGCAGTCGCCGGTAGCGCTGGGCGTCGGCGTGGGGCTCGTCGCGGGTGTTGACGATCGGCCGCTTGAGCGTGGTCTCCAGGCCGACCTCCTCCTCGAAGAAGTCGGCCCGCTGCGTGAGCTGGAAGGGCACGTCATCGGACGTCAGGCCCGCGACCTCGGTGCCGACCTTTCCGGCGCCGGTGAACACCTGCCGGCTGATGAAGTGGGGCATCACGTGGGTGACGATGCGCGAGAACGGCACCTGGCGGTCCATCAGGTAGTTCTCGTGGCAGCCGTAGGAGTTGCCCTTGCGGTCGGAATTGTTCTTGTAGACGACGATCTCCTGGTCGTCCGGGAGCAGGTCACGCGCCGCCCGCATCGACCGCTGCAGGATGATCTCGGCTGCCTTGTCGAAAACGACCACCGAGCGGGGATCGGCGCACTCGGGCGTCGACAGCTCGGGGTGGGCGTGGTCCACGTAGTAGCGGGCACCGTTGGTGAGCACGGCGTTGACCAGGTGCGTCTCGACCTCGGGAGCCAGCGACCCCTCGGCCGTGAAGCCGCGGGCGTCGATGTCGGGGTGCTCGTCCTCGAAGTCCCAGCCGACCTTGGGGTGGTCGCGGGGACCGGCACCGGCCCTCGCCAATTCGTGGACGTAGGCGTTGATCAGGACCGACGACGCCGCGATCGGGTTGGACTCCCCCGCCCCGCGCACGATGATGCCGAACTCGGTCTCGACACCGACGATTTTGCTGAGGGCCACCCCTGGGACGTTACCCGCCCGTCGCACCGGTCGGATCGCCGGGGCGTGGGCTTGGTCCCGAGGCAATACAGGCCGCGTCGGGACTCTCGAGGCACCGAGGACCGGCCCCCGCACCGCCCTGCCTCGAGCTCAGCCCGCCGGCCCCCATTGCCTCACCCGCAGAGGCCCAGCCGCGCCCCGCGGAGCCCGGCGGCCCTACAGGTACTGCCCGGTCGCGACCCGCTCGATGCTGCGGCCGCCGGTGGCGCTGCCGTCGTCGCGGTTGACGATCGTGCGCACGTAGACGATCCGCTCACCCTTCTTGCCCGAGATCTTGGCCCAGTCGTCCGGGTTGGTGGTGTTGGGCAGGTCCTCGTGCTCCTTGTACTCCTGGTGGATCGACTCGATCAGGTCACCGAGGCGGATGCCCTTGCCCCCGTCGGCCAGGTGTCGCTTGATCGCCAGCTTCTTGGCGCGCCGCACGATGTTCTCGACCATGGCCCCGGACGCAAAGTCCTTGAAGTACATGATCTCCTTGTCGCCGTTCTGGTATGTGACCTCGAGGAACTCGTTCTCGCGGTCGGAGCGGTACATCTCGTCGACGGTTCGCTCGATCATCGCCTGCACGCACTTGGAGGGGTCGCCGCCGCCCAGCTCCTGCACGGCATCGGAGTCGAGCGGCAGGTCGACGGTGAGGTAGCGGGCGAAGATCTGGGCCGCCGCGACCTCGTTGGGCCGTTCGATCTTGATCTTCACGTCCAACCGGCCGGGCCGCAGGATGGCGGGGTCGATCAGGTCCTCCCGGTTGGAGGCGCCGATGACGATGACGTTTCGCAGCGACTCCACGCCGTCGATCTCGGCCAGCAGCTGGGGGACGATGGTCGACTCGACGTCGGAGCTGATGCCGCTCCCGCGTGTGCGGAACATCGAGTCCATCTCGTCGAAGAACACGATGACGGGCCAGCCCTCCTCGGACTTCTCCCGTGCCCGCTGGAACACCAGGCGGATCTGCCGCTCGGTCTCGCCGACATACTTGTTGAGCAGCTCGGGGCCCTTGATGTTGAGGAAGTAGCTCTTTGCCTTGGCGTCGACGGACTGGCTGCCCACCTTCTTGGCCAGGCTGTTGGCCACAGCCTTGGCGATGAGGGTCTTGCCGCAACCCGGGGGCCCGTACAGGAGGATGCCCTTGGGCGCCGGCAGCTTGTGCTCCGCGAACAGCTCCTGGTGCAGGAACGGCAGCTCGACCGCGTCGGCGATCTGCTCGATCTGGTCGTCGAGGCCACCGATGTCGTCGTACGAGATGTCGGGCACCTCTTCGAGCACCAGCTCCTCGACCTCGGGGCGGGGCAGCTTCTCCAACAGCAGGCCCGAGCGCGGGTCCATCAGCACCGAGTCACCGGCCCGGATGCGCTCGGCCTTGATGCCCTCGGAGAGATCGGCGACCCGTTCCTCCTCGGCCCGGCCCACGATGATGGCCCGGGTGCCGCCCTCGAGCAGCTCCTTGACGGTGACCACCTCGCCGGTGGTCTCTGGGATGCGGGCCATGACGACGTTCAGCGATTCGTTGAGCACCACCTCACCGCCGCGGACGAGGTCGTTCTCGTCGAGTGCGGGATGGACGGCGACCCTCATCTTGCGGCCGCCGGAGAACACGTCGGCCGTTCCGTCTTCGTTGCGCGTCAGGAGGGTGCCGTAGGCGGACGGCGGCTGCGTGAGCTTGTCGACCTCCTCCCGCAGGGCGGCGATGTGCTCGCGCGCCTCGCGCAGGGTGTAGGTGAGCTTCTCGTTCTGCGCCACGGCCTGGGCGAGCTGGCCCTTCGTCTCGAGCAGACGCTCCTCGAGCGTGCGCACCCGCTTGGGGGCGTCCTGCAGCCGCCGCCGCAGCGCCAGGATCTCTTCCTCCAGGGCGCGAATCTCGTCGTGCTGCTCGGCCACGTCGGCATCCGCGGCGGACCGGCGGCGTGGGTCGCGTTGCTCGTCGACGGTGACCACCTCCTCGATCGGTCCCCTTGGCCCGGACCCTACACCGGCCTCTGCTAAACCCGGCACTATCGAGTGTCCGGTGCCTCGTCATTTCTCAAGCCCCGACCCCCACCCGCCACCCCTGGTGGCGTCGGACCGTCGCCGACCGATTCGCCATTTCTTCTGGGATTGCCGTGTTAATCGCCGGATTCGCTAGTCTGGCTCGCGACTGAGGTACTTCCGACGCTGGGAGGCCAGCTAGGCGCCTCGGCTAGTCCTCCGCATCGAGCCAGGAGTGGTCACAGGTATGAAGGTCTGGATCGACCAGGATCTCTGCACTGGCGACGGCCTCTGCGAGGAGATCGCCCCCGACGTGTTCACCCTGCTGGACGACGGCTTGGCCTACGTGAAGGAAGGCGACAAGGTGTTCTCCGACCCCGGTGGCGCCGAAGGCCTCGCCAACGTGCCCGCCGGGCAGGAAGAGGCGGTCATCGAGGCCGCCGAAGAGTGCCCCGGTGAGTGCATCTTCATCGAGGTCGAATAGCCGCTAGACCAGGCAGTCGCCGGTGTCCCGTTCCTGGCTGAGATCACCGGCCAGGACGGCGGCCAGTTCGTCGACTGCGAGGGCATAGGCCACGCTGGGGCGGTCGGGGGCGACGGCGAAGGCCACGCCCACCACCTGGCCTCGAGTGTCGACCAGCGCGCCTCCGGAGTCGCCCGGGGCAAGGTCGGCGGCGAGGACCAGCACCTCCCGCTCGCTGCGGCTCGAGTCGTGGATGTCGGTGCCCACCGCGGTGATCTGCTCCCCCACCTGGAACGGGCTGATCTCGAGCGGACCGCCGTGGGGGTGACCGAACACCCCACCCGACGTACCCACCTCCGCGTCGTCCAGCGGCAACCCGGGCCGGTCGGCCCCCGACGTCCGCAGCACGGCGAGGTCACGGCGCGGATCGAAAGCCACCACCGTGGCATCGACCCGGCTGCCGTCGGACAGGACGACGTCGGAGTCGTCCTCGCCGGCCACCACGTGGGCATTGGTGACCACCAGGTCGTCGGCCACGAAGAACCCGCTGCCCTCCTGGATCCGGCTGCAGGCCTGCCCCTCGATCTTCACGGTCGAGGCCGCCACCGAGGTGGCGAGGCCGTCGGACAGCCCGCTGGCCGGCGGCACCACGCCCGGGTCCGGTGACGGCCGCAGCGCGTCGAACACCCGGGGAAACGGGTTGTCGCCCACCAGCCGGCGCAGCGCCTGCAACGTGTCGGGAGCGTCGGGGAAGCGGGCGTTGACCTCGCGGGCGATGATCGAGCCGCGGGCCTGCTCGGATGTCCAGCCCGGCACGTCGGCCAGCGTGGGCAGGAGCAACCACAACGCGACCAGTAGCCCCGCAATGCCGAGCAGCGCCCCCACCGCCTGGTCGACCCGGCGCACGGGGCCGGCCGGCAGCGCCACGTTCAGGCGGGTGCCCAGCACCAGTCCCAGGGCCTGTCCCAGCAGCGCGCTGCCCACCAGGGCGGAAATAGCGACCAGGGCCGCGGTCACGTCACTGGCCCCCCGCACCTGGCGCAGCAACGGCGGCAGCGCCAGCGCTCCGACGGTCACCCCCAGGGCGAGGCCCAACCACGAGGTGGCCCGGGCGACGAACCCGAGGCGGTAGCCGGCGACGGCGGCGCTGATGGCCACGAGGACCAGCACGACGTCCAGCACGTTCACCTCACCCTTCCCCAGCCGCCCCGGTCACTCACGAAGCTCGATGGCCGTTCCGGCCCCCATCGTCGGTGATGCTCGCACAGCAGGCCGCTGAGCGTACGCGGGAGTCAGGTCAGTAGCCGGGCACTCGTCAGGAAACCGGTGTGGGCCACCATTCGATGGTCCGGCCGCACCGATTGGCCCTCGATGTGCCACCCCCGATTGATCACCTCGATCGTGTCGACCATGCCGAACCCGCTCCCCAGCAGCTCGTTGCGAAGCTGCATGACCTGGGTGATCTGGGGCGTGTACGCCACCAGCACCCCGCCGCGGTGCATGGCCCGAGCGGCGTGCTTGGCGACGCGCCACGGTTCCGGCAGGTCCAGCAGGACGCGGTCGACGTCGGTCTCGTCGACCCCCTCGTAGGCGTCGCGAATCTCGACCCGGTAGCGCGTCAGCGCATCCTCGCCCAGGAACGTGGCGACGTTCCGCTGGGCGCGCCGCGCGAAGTCCTCGCGCAGCTCGTAGCCGGTCACCATGGCGCCGGCCCGGACCAGGGTCATCGACAGGGCACCCGATCCCACGCCCGACTCGAGCACGCGGGCGCCCGGGAAGACGTCGGCGAGCATCAGGATCGGGCCCAGGTCCTTGGGGTAGATGACCTGGGCCCCGCGCGGCATCTTCAGCACGAACTCGGCCAGGGTGGGCCGGATCGCCAGGAACGCAGAGCCGTGCGTCGACCGGAACGAGGCGCCCTCCGGGGCGCCGATGACGTCGTCGTGGGCGATCACGCCCGCGTGGGTGTGGAACTCGCCGCCGGCGGCCAACGTCACGAGGTAGCGGCGCTTCTTGCTGTCGACCAGGAGAACCTGGTCGCCGTCGGCGAACGGCCGGCTCACGAACCGGCCTTCGTCCGCGCCCGGCGCCCGCCCCGGCCGGGATGGACGAGCTCGACCGGCACCGGATCCTGTCCTGTGACCTGGTCGACCAGCCGGCAGAAGGCGCACACCTCGCCGGTCGTCGGGGACCCGCAGCGCGCGCACGGTCGGAGCCCCCGCTGGGCGTCGCCAACCTCGGGTGCGAAGCGGGCGGCGGCCCGGGCAAGGAACCCGGCGTAGAAAGCCTGCTTGGCGCCGGGCGACGCGGCCTCGATGACGTTGAGCGCCTCCTTGTAGCGGAGGTGCCGGTTCCCTTCGGCCATCGGGCACTCCTCGACGATGTAGTCGATGTCCTGCAGGACGCAGTAGGCCGCCGTTTCGCGTTCGGCCAGCCGGACCAGTGGCTTGACCTTGCGGGGAAAGCCGGCCCGCTCGGCGAGCACGGGCTGCTGGCGGCCCAGGTACTCGGTGTGCCAGTGCAGCACGTTGCCGAGCAGGACGGCGGCCTCGTCATCGAGGTTGTGACCGGTGGCCACCACGTCGTAGCGGCCGTCCAGCGCGGCCTTGTCGATGAGGTGCCGCTTGGACAGTCCGCAGGAGGAGCAGGGCGCCCTCCTGGTGACCGCCGACGCCGTGGGGATGTCGTAGTCGTAGTCGCGGCGCAGGTCGATGCGGTGCAACGTGAGGTCGCGGTCCTCGGCGAACCCCACCGCCGCCTCGGTGCTGGCCGCGCTGTAGTCCCCGATGCCCAGCCCGATGGTCATGCCCTCGGTGTCGTAGCCGAGCTGGACCAGCAGGTCCCACAAGGCGAGGCTGTCCTTCCCCCCCGACACTGCCACCAGGACCCGCTCACCGGGCCCGATCATGTCGTGCTCGTCGATGGCTCGGACCACTTGGTCGCGGCAGAACCTGAGGAAGTGGTCGGCGCAGAAGTTGGCGTTGTGGCGGCGGAGGTCGATGACCGCCGGCCCCCGGCACACGGTGCACTTCATGCGAGCACCGTCACCGTGCACCGCCCGAGATCACGGGGCGGATCTCGATCACGTCGTCGTCGGCCAGCACGGCGTCGCGGGGCACCAGCGTGTCGCCCCGCACGACGAGCACCGACTCGCGGTTGAGGTCCAGCTGGCGCAGCAGCTTGCCGACGCTGAGCGGGCCGTCGACCTCGAGCTCGCGGCGCGGGTTGCGAAGGAGGACGCGCATGACGCGTCCATTGTGGCGCCGGCGGTCAGCGCCGACGAACCCGCTTGCCCGCGTAGGTCTCGTCCCGGTGGTTGATCTCGATGGTCTCCCCGGGCTTGAGCTCACCCCGGTACACCACGACCGGCTCACTGCCGATTAGGCGCCGCAGGCGCCGGACCACCCACGCGGCCACGAACACACGCATCCAGGCCCGCGATCCGCCCTTGACACCACGTCTCACGCCCGCGAGCTCGACGAGCCTGAGCACACGGTCGCGCCGGCTTGCGGGCCGGACGGTGCTTGGCATCAGACGCGGCGGATCTCGACGACGGTGCGGCGCTGCTTCCCGCCGCGCCGGCCGAGCAGGAACACCAGCAGCAGCACGATGAACACCCCGATCGTCCCGGCGGTGATGAGCGTGGCCCTCGCGGATGCGACCTGCTCGCGCGCCCCGCCTTCCAGCTCGCGGAACTTGGCCTCCAGGTCGTCGCGGGTGATGCGGGTGGGTTCGGCGCGCACTGCCATCGGCCTACCTCTTCGTCCTGGTGATGCGGGTGACGGCGAGCGCGACCAACCCGGCCGCCGCCACCAGCACGATGACGTACGGGAGCCACGACAGGCTGCCGTGGAACGTGCTGCCGGTCTGGGTTTGCAACGCCCGCAGCGCCGACAGCATCAGCATCACCACGCCGAAGCCGATCAGCACGGCGCCGGGGACACCGAACGTCAGGTAGCGGCCGACGCCCTTAAGCGGATCGATGGTCTCCTGCCTGGCGTAGTCCTTGGTGAGCGCCCACAGTTCGCTCGAGATCTCGGCGATCGACTTCGACTGCGGCTCCGGCACCTCGGCCTGCTCCTCGTCGCTAGGGATGCCTGGTTGTACCACGCCAGTACCCGCAGGCTCTGACATTGGCTACCCGCGACCCAGCGGGGTTACCCGGCGGCGAGGCGTGCCTGCAGCAGGTCGATCTCGTCGACCAGCAGCTCGCGCAGCAGGCGCCAGCGCGCGGGCACGGTGGGCGCCGCCAGCAGCGCCTGGCGGTCGGCGGGTCCCAGGGGCGCCACCACCGTTGCCTGGTAGCCGGCGATCACGGGATCGTCCGCCAACTCGAGGTCCAGTGTCGGCGCCGGCTCGCCCATCTCCCGCCGCAGGGCGGCCGCGCGCCGCAGCAGGGTCGTGGCCTCGGCCCGATCGTCGGTGGCTCGCTCCGCGGCCCCGGGCTCACGGAGTTGTTCCGCCCACTCGTGGATCTCCGCCCGAGGGTAGGGGTCGTCGGGGAGCCAGCGCTCGACGCGGATGCGATGGATGCCGACCACGCCCAGGATCCAGCGGCCGTCGGGCAGTTCCTCGGCGCGCACAATGCGGGCCAACGTGCCGACATCGGTGCGGACGTCGCCCCCGCCGACCTCGGATCCCCGCTCGATGAGCACCACGCCGAACGTGCTGTCGTGGTGGGTGCGGGAGTCGTCCACCATGCGCCGGTAGCGGGGCTCGAACACGTGCAGCGGCAGCACCATCCCGGGCACGAGCACGGTGCCCAAGGGGAACATCGGGGCCACCGAAGTTGCTCCCCGCTCCTGGCCTTCGGCCGGGCCGCTCGGGCCTCGCTCGCTCATTGCCCTCCGGGGCGCTCGCTCAGGACCGCCCAGCCTAGTCAATCGAACTGTTGTTCGTATATGGTGGGGCGTCCATGGTCGCGGAAGACATGATCGGCTGTCTCGTGGTCCCCCGCTTCCCGCTGGCCTGCGAGCTCGCCGACCGGCCCGAGCTGTGGGGCCGCCCGGTCGTGGTGGCCCACTCCGATGCCCCGGTGGTGTGGTCTGCGACTCCAGCAGCCTCGGTCGAGGGGGTGGTGGAGGGCCAGCGCCTGTCCGAGGCGATGGGCCGCTGCCCCTCGCTGGTGGTGCTCGACGCCCGGCCGGCACGGTACGAGGCCCGTGATGCCGCCATCCTCGACGCGCTCGAACGGGTGGTGCCCGGGGTCGAGCCCGCAGGCCTGGGGATGGCGTACGTCGACCTCGCGGGCCTGGTTCGCTGCTACCGCTCGCCGGCCGCGTTGCACGCCGCGCTGCTCGGGTGCGCGCCGAGCGAGCTACGACCCCGGCTGGGAGCGGGGCCCACCAAGTTCGTGGCCGGGTTGGCGGCGTTGCAGGCGGGCACGGATGACCAGTCCCGGAACGTCAGGGTGGTCGACGAGGCCGAGCTGGCCGCCTTCGTCACGCCGGTCCTGGTGACGACGCTGCCGGTGGATGCGGAGATGATCCGCCGCCTGCGGCTGGTCGGCATCACCACGGTGGGCGAGCTGACGGCCCTGCCCCGGCGTGCGTTGGTGGCGCAGTTCGGCGCCGAGGGCATCCGCCTGGTGGCGCTGCTCGACGGCGCGTCCGAGCCGGTGCGGCCCCGTCCCTGCGAGGAGCGCCTGCGGGAACGGTTGGCGTTCCCCGAGCCCCTCACCAGCCGGGAGGCCGTGCTGGCGGCCGCCGCCCAGGTGCTCCGCCGGGTGCTGCGCCACCCGCGACGCGAGGGTCGGGTGGCACGCCAGCTCGTGGTGCGGGCCGAGACCGAGCAGGGCAAGCGCTGGGAGTCCCGGATGACGTTGCGCCATGCCCGGTGCGACCACGACGGCTTGTGGGTGACGCTGGCGGCGGCGCTCGAACGGGCGTCGCTGCCGGGCCCGGTGAGCGAGCTGTCGGTCGAGCTGCGGGGCCTGCGGCCCTCACGTGGTTGGCAGGGCGAGCTGTTGCCGACCCGGAGGGCTTCGGCGGAACGGCGCGAGCGCATTGAGGAGGGTCTGCGCCAGCTCAAGGCTCGCTACGGGCGGAGCCTGGTGGGGCGGATGGTCCCGGTGGAACCGTGGAGCCGTATCCCCGAACGCCGGTGGGCACTGGTGGAGCTCGAGTGAACCCTCGACCCGTGAACGCCCCGGTGCGCATACCGGTCCAGGTCGATCACGCGGGTGAACCCCGGGCGATCGTGCCGCCGGGCCCGCACGGTCGACGGCGGCCGGTCCCGGTGGCACAGGTGACCGAGCGCTGGCGCGTCGACGAGGGCTGGTGGGGGCCACACCCGCTGTCCCGGATGTACTACCGGCTGGCGCTGGACGACGGGCGCCTCGTCACCGTCTACCGCGACCTGGTCGACGAGACGTGGTGGGCGCAGCGCTCATGATCCTTGACACCCCCTACGCCGAGCTGCACCTCCACACCTGCTACTCGCTGCTGGAAGGCGCCTCGTCCCCCAAGGAGCTGATCGGCCAAGCCGGCCGGTACGGCTACGACAGCCTGGCGATCACAGACCGCAACAACCTCTACGGCGCCATGGTGTTCGCCCGGGCGTGCCGGGACGCCGGCATCCACCCGATCATCGGTGTCGAGCTCACCGTGGCCGTCGACTCCGACGTCGACCCCGATGACGATCCCGGCTCCAACCCCGGCGCCCGCCACGACCTCACGCTGCTGGCCGCGACTCGCCAGGGATACGCCAACCTGTGCCGGCTGGTCAGCCTGGCCAACGGCTGGGGCCTGGCCGAGCAGGCCGACCGGGAGCGGCGCCGGCGCGATCCCTGCGTCGCCCTCCACCACGTGCGGGAGCACACCGCCGGGGTCGTCTGCCTCACCGGCGGGCGCCGTGGCGAGCTGGCCCAGCGGGTGGCGGCCGGCGATCGCCCGGGGGCGAGGGACGTCCTGCGCCGCTGGGTCGACTGGTTCGGAGCGGGAAACGTGTGGGTCGAGCTGCACGACAACCTGGTCCAGGGCGACCGGCCCCGCATCCGGGTGCAGGTGTCGCTGGCCCGCGAGCTGGGCGCGGGGATCGTCGCCACCGGGGACGTGCACTACCACGACCCAGGGCGGCACCGGCTCCACGACGCGCTCTGCGCCATCCGCCATCGCACCACGCTCGACGGCTGCCACACCCAACGCCGGCCCAACCGCGAGTTCTACCTGAGGAGCCCGACCGAGCAGGCCGAGCGCTTCGCCGAGTGGCCAGAGGCCGTGGCCAACACCCTCCACATCGCCGAGCGCTGCGTCTTCGACCTGACCGAGGACCTGGGCTACCGGCTACCCACGCCGGACGTCCCCCGGGGCCACACCCCCGATTCATGGCTGGCGGAGCTCTGCCACCGGGAGCTCGACCAGCGCTACCGCGGGGCATCGCTCGGTCAGGCGCGGAGCCGCTTGAACGAAGAGCTGGGGCTCATCGCCCGGCACGGGATGGCCGGCTTCTTCCTCGTGTACCACCAGGTCCTGGAGCTGGCCCGGAAGGTGGCGGCCGAGGTGCGGGGCGATGCCCCCCGGGGGCGCCTGGGCATGCCGCCCGGCCGCGGCCGGGGCTCGAGCGTGAGCAGCATCGTGTGCTACCTGATCGGGCTGTCGCACATCGACCCGATCGAGAAGAACCTGTTCCTGGGGCGGTTCCTCAACGACACGATGTCGAGCCTGCCCGACATCGACCTGGACTTCCCCCGCGACATCCGCGATCGGTTGTTCCGGGAGGTGTACGAGTACTGGGGCAGCGACCACGCCGCGCTGGTCGCCACCTTTCCCCGCTACCGCATCCGCAGCGCGGTGCGCGACCTGGGCAAGGCGCTGGGCCTGCCGGCGGCTGAGATCGATCGGCTGGCCAAGCTGGCCGAGGGCTACGGCTCTGCCAGCAACGTCCAGGTCGAGATGGAACGGGTCCCCGAGCTGCGACCGCTCGCCGCGACCCCGGGCTGGGGACATCTCATCGAGTTGGCCGGCCAGCTGGCGAACTTCCCCCGTCACCTCTCCCAGCACGTCGGTGGGGTGGTCATTGCCTCCGATCCACTCATCGACTGCGTGCCCGTCCAGCCCGCCGCCTGGCCCGGCCGCTACGTGTGCCACTGGGACAAGGACGACATCGACGACGCCCGGATGGTGAAGATCGACTTCCTGGCGCTGGGCATGTTGTCGCTGGTGGAGGAATGCCTCGACCTGTGCGCCATCCACCGGGACGTTCCCGTCGACCTCTCCCGCATCGACTTCGAGGACCAGCGGGTGTACGACCGCATCGGGCGGGGCGACACCATCGGTGTGTTCCAGATCGAATCCCGGGCCCAGGCCGGCATCCTGCCCCGCACCAGGCCCCGGAACCTCGACGACCTGACCGCCCAGGTGGCGATCATCCGCCCGGGCCCCATCGTCGGAGGGGCGGTCCACAACTATGTCGAGGGTCGCTCCAACCCCGATTCGCCCGACCTCGTACCCCACGACTGCGTCCGGAACGTGCTGGGAGAGACCTTCGGCGTCGTGCTCTTCCAGGAGCAGGTGGTGCAGGTGGCCGTGGCCATGGGCGGGTTCAGCGACGGCATGGCCGAGACGTTCCGCCGGGCCATGGGTCGCAAGGACTGGGGCGAGGAGATCGAGCGGTACCGGGACAAGTTCCTGGCGGGGGCCCAGGAAAAGGGCGTCCCCCTCGACGTGGCCGAGCGCACCTTCGAGAGCCTGGCGGGGTTCGCCCAGTTCGGCTTCCCCAAGAGCCACGCCGCCGCCTTCGGTCTGCTGGCGTACCAGACCACCTGGCTCAAGGAGTACTACCCCGCCGAGTTCTTCTGTGCCCTGTTCAACAACTGGCCCATGGGCTTCTACCCACCGCACGTGTTCACCAACGATGCCCGGCGGCGCGGCGTCGAGATCCTGCGGCCGGAGATCAACGCCAGCCAGGTGCCCTGCACCGTGGCGAGCACGGTGGGGCTGGGTACCGTGCGCCTCGGGCTCCGGCACATCCGGGGGATGGGGGAGGCCACGGCCGCCGCCATCGTCGAGGAGCGCGACCGGGCGGGCCCCTACCGATCGCTGCGTGACTTCGCCCAGCGCACGGGGCTGGCAGGCGAGGCGATCGAGAACGCGATCCGGGTCGGGGCCTTCGACGACTTCGGGCTCCGGCGCCGCGAGCTGTTGTGGCAGCTCTGGTTGCTCGGCCTGGGCAGCGGGGCACCACAGCCCCGGAAACGCACTGCTGACCGGCCCCGCTACCGGCAGCTGCGGTTGGACCTGCCCACCGAGCAGGACCAGGTGCTGTTGGCGGAGGTGACCGGCTTCCGCGCGATGGCCGACGACTACGAGGTGCTCGGGCTGTCGCCCGATGCCCATCCCATGCAGTTCCTGCGCGACGGGCTGCGGGGCAGGGTCCGGTCCAGCCGTGAGCTGCTCGACGTGCCGCCGAAGCGGACGGTCGACACCGCGGGCCTGGTCGTCTGCCGCCAGCGGCCCGGCAGCGGCCAGGGCGCGGTGTTCCTGCTGCTCGAGGACGAGCACGGCCTGGTCAACGTCATGCTGGCCCCCCAGCTCTACGACCGCTGCCGCACCATGGTGCGGGGCAGCCCCTTCCTGCGCATCAGGGGCGTGGTCGAGGAGCGTGCCGGCGGCAACGTCGCCATGCTCAAGGCCCGCACCATCACCCCCGTCAAACCCCCGGCCGCCCTCCGCACCCCCGACGGCAAGAGCTGGGGCTGACTCCCTTCCGAACTTGCGGCGGTTACGGGCGCCATAGCACCTCCAACCGCCGCAAGTTGGTGTTACTCGGGGTCCAACGCCGCCAGGTCCAGGCCGGGGTAGGCCACGAGGATGTCGGCCAGGCCGTCCATGTCCACGTCATCGGGGTCGAGCAGGCCCGGCTCGGGAACGTTGGCCACGTAGGCGAACGTGATCCTTCCCCCCGCCAACGGCTCGATTTCGCCGGCCAGGGCGGTGACGTTGCGCGACGAGCCCGTCTTCGCCCGCAGGCGCCCGGCCACCGGCGTGCCGCGCCACCGCTTGGCCAGCGTGCCGGTCTCGCCGGCCACGGCCAGACCGTCTCGCAGCACCGGCCCGGTTCCGGGACGCGTGAGCACCTGGGTGAGGGTGCGGCACGTGAGCCGGCCCCGGTTCGACAGGCCGCTGCCGTCGACGAGCCCGACACCGTCGACCGCGACCCCGGCGTCCGCCAGGAGCCCCATCAGCGCCGCCTTACCGGCCTGGGCCGATCCCTGGCCGGACGCCACCACGCCGATCTCCTTGAGCGCGGCCTCGGCCGTCTCGTTGTCGCTGTAGGTCAGCATCTCGGCCACGATCTGCGACACCGGGGGCGACGCCAGCGATGCCACCTCCGTGGCGCCGCGCGGGGCCCGGCCCGCCCTGGGGGCGCCGACGACCATGACGCCCTTGGCGCGCAGCCGGTCGGTGACGACCCGAGCCGCGTCCGCCGCCGGATCGGGGGCGGGCACGGTGGCCGACGCCGACCGCGCGGGCGAGAAGGCCGCGAAGCCGTCGTTGACCATGAGCCCGCCGATGGGGCCGATCGCGTCCTGGTCGATGAAGCGCTGCGGCCACGCCGGGTTGTAGCGCTCGCCGTCGTAGCGGCTCCCGTCGCCGACCACCGACCCGCCGATACGGGTGACACCGGCCGCTACGACGGCGTCGACGAGCCGGTCCACGTCGTGCACGACCCTGTCACGCCCATCCGGCGCGCTGGTGCTCCACGCCGGCGTGCCGAGCGCGGCGTCGCCACCTCCGACCACGAACAGGTCGCCGGCCACCACGCCGTTGCGCACCGGCGCCGCCGTGAGCACGCGCGTCTTCAGCGTGGCGTCCGGCCCCCGGGAGAGGAGCAGACCGGTGGCGATCAGCAGCTTCTGGGTGGACGCCCCGGCGAGCGGCACGGTCGGGTTGTGCTCGAACAGCTCCCGCCCTTGGCTCTCGACCGCGAGGCAGGTGCCGGGCGGCGATGCGCCGAGCCACGCCCGCAGCTCACCGGCCAGGCGGCGCCCTGCCACCGGCGCGGCGATGACCTCCGGCGCCCGCCGAGGCGACAGCACCGGAGTGGCTGCGGCATCGGCGCCGATGGCGCTCGACGCCGGCTTGGCGTCGAGCGAGATGGCCGCGGCGCCGGCGGCGATCCCGGCCAGGGCGAGGGCCCCGGGAAGGATCCAGCGCCGGAGGTTCCGCCCGGCCGGCGAGGGAGCCGCGTGGGCCGGCGCTGCCGGCTCGGGCTCCGCTTTTGGTTCCGTCACGGCCGGCGCTGCCGGCTCGGGCTCCGCTTCTGGTTCCGGCAAGGCATCGGCGCCGTTCGTGGGCTCGCTCACGGGCTCACCGGGTGTCCAGGGCGCGGCGTTGCAGCCAGCGGGAGCGGCGCCAGAGGTGGTCGAGGGCCGTGACCGCCCGGTTGGCCGACGGGTAGCAGAGCCGTCCGCTGGCCCGCACCCCGGCGGGGGCGGCGTTGCCGGGCGAGGTGACGGCCAGCTCGGTGGCGCTGAGGACGGGCTTGCCGGTGGCCTCGCTCGCGGCCGCGGCCGCCTCCGCGAAGCGGGCGTCCTGCCGTTCGTGGTAGAGGACGATGCGCTCGAGGCCGTGGTCGGGCCAGAACGGCCCCTCCCGCATCAGCTTGGCCTGGTTGGCCTGGATGCCCATCCCCAGGAAGATCACGGCGTCGACGTCGGGATGCAATGCCGCCAGCTCGAGCACCCTGGGCACTGTGTCACGGGTCTCGCCCCCGGCCATGTCGATGGGGTTGTTTCGGCTCCAGCGGGGCGGGAGCTCGGCATCGATCGCGGCCCGTAGATCGGCGGGCAGCCCGATCAGCTCCAGCCCGGTGCGCGCCAGGGCGTCGGCCGTGACCACGCCCCAGCCGCCAGCCGTGCTGACGACCACGACCCGGTTGCCCCGGGGTAGCGGCTGGGTGGCGAAGGTGGCGGCGATCTCGTAGGCCTGCTCGATGGTGTCGGCCCGGGAGACGCCGGCCTGGCGGCAGGCACCGTCGAACACCCGGTCGTCGCTCGCCAGGGCGCCGGTGTGGCTGGCGGCCGCGCGCTGCCCCCCGGCGCTGGCCCCGCCCTTGACCACCACGATCGGCAGGCGGCCCGCGATCCGCCGCAACCGCGCCACGAAGGCGCGCCCGTCGCCCACGCTCTCCACGTAGGCCAGGCCTACATGGGTCTCGGGGTCGTCGGCGTAGTAGTCGAGGTAGTCGGGGATGGTGACTGCGGCGGCGTTTCCGGCGGACACCGCCCGGCTCACCCCCACGCCGGTCAGCTGCGCGTAGTTCTCGAAGGAGCTGACGAAGTTGCCGGACTGGCTGGTGATGCCGATGTGCCCGCGGGGCGGGAACGGCGCCACGATCTGGGCGCACAGCTTGGCCGGCGGCGACACCACGCCCTGGCCGTTGGGACCGGCCAGCAGGATGCCGAGCTCGTCGGCCAGCGCGACGAGCTCGGCCTCGGCCCGGCGCCCCTCGTCCGTCTGCGTCTCGGCGTAGCCGGCCGAGGCGATGAACGCCGCCGTGATCCCCTTCTTGGCGCAGGCCCGCAGCAGGTCGGTATTGGTGGACGCGGGCGTGCACACGAAGACCAGGTCGATCTCGCCGTCAGGCAGATCGTCGACCTCGGCCACGCTCCGGACACCGAGCACCTCGGCCCCGTCGCGGTTGGTGGCGAACACCTTCCCCTCGTACCCGCAGGCCAGGATGTTGTGGAGGCTGACGAAGCCGAACTTGCCGGGGTGGGTGGAGGCGCCGGCCACCAACACCCCCCGCGGCTCGAACAGCGCCCGGAACCGATCGGTGTCCGGGCGGGCCGCGCCGGCCATCAGCGCAGCTCCACCAGCGCGTCCACCGCCACCGGGCGCCCTTCGACGATGAGCAGCGGGTTGACGTCCGCGGACGCCAGGTCGTCGCGCGCCGCCGCCTGCGACAAGCCCAGCAAGACGTCGGCGACGGCGGCGCGGTCCACCGCCGGCTCGCCGCGGAACTCCCCAAGCAGCGCCTGGAGCGCCAGGTCGTCGACCATCTCCTCGGCGTCGACCGGGTCGATCGGGACGAGCCGGAAGCTCACGTCCGCCACCGCCTCGGCGAGGACACCGCCGACGCCGAGCATGACGGTCATGCCGAACTGGGGGTCGCGGTGGAGCCCGGCGATCAGCTCGCGGGTCGCCCGCAACATCGGGGCCACCAGCAGGTGGACGTCACCGTCTTCGGGCATCGCCGCCGCCAGGAGGGCGCCGGCGGCCCCATGCACCTGCTCGGCCGACCCCAGCCCGAGCCGGACCAGTCCCCGTTCGGTCTTGTGGGCGAGGCCCTCGCCTCCCAGCTTGACGACCACCGGGTAGCCAAGGACCTCGGCCGCGCCGACGGCCTCGTCGGCGGAGCCGACCACGCGCTCCGGCGGAAACGGCACGCCGAAGGCCCCCAACAACGCCTTGGATGCGGCCTCCGAGAGCGTGGGCATGGGCGGTGAGAGTACTTATGGCCGGGAAGGCGCCCGAAGTCAGGTGGGGCGCCAGGGCGGGAGCTGACCCTCCCACCGGCATTCCGGGCGCCGAATGGGTTGCTCGGCAACCACAGCTGCGCCGGGAATGGTCCGAGACTTAGCGGGGTCAGGGCTCGAGCGCAGCGCGGAAGAACTCGCGGATCGCCTCGATGCGCGCTTCGATGGCCTCCTCGGTCATCGGGTCCCGCCCCAGCAGGCTCTGCAGGAAGTGGACGTCGCTGAAGTAGTTGAGGACCGCGCCGTAGCCGCTGATGAGCAACTGCTCGGGATCGTGCTTGCGGAACCGGCCGGCACCCATCTCGCGGTCGAAGTGGTTGACCGCCCGCTCGAACCAGGGCCGGATCGCCTTGCCGAGGTCGAAGCCGAGGTGATCGCCCGCCGCCAGCGACTCGTGGCGGACCAGGCGCACGAAGTCGGGGTTCAGCGCGAACCACCTGACGGCGGCGGTGAGCACCTGGTCGACGTAGTTCCAGCCCTCACCTACCGGCCCGCTGACCGCTTCCTCTATGCAGTCGGCCCAGTCGGACAGGGCCCGCTCGCACACCGCCTGGTAGATGGCGTTCTTGGAGTGGAAGTGATGCAGCAGGCTGGCGCGGCGGATCCCGACACCGGCGGCGATGTCGTTCAGGGACGTGCCGTCGTATCCGTTCTGGGCAAAGCAATGCCTCGCCTCGACGAGGATCGCCTCTCGTGTCGAGCCGGCCTCACCCTCGTTTGCCACGGGATTGGAGGCTACCGGCCCAAGCTCGCGGTTCGTTGTCTACCGACCTGTAGGTAGATACCCTCCGGGCAGTGCCCGCACCCCTCCTCGCCCTGCTGGTCGGCATCGTCACGAGCCAGATCGCCAACTTCGCCACCACGATCTACCTGCACCGGACGCTCGCGCATCGTGCGATCACGCTGGCGCCGGGGGTGGCCTTCGGCTTCCGGGTGATCATCTGGATGTCCACGGGCCTCAAGCCCCGTGAGTGGGCCGCGGTCCACAGGCGGCACCACGCCTTCACCGACGACGAGGGCGATCCCCACTCGCCGGTCCTGCTGGGATGGATTCGCGTGCAGCTCACCAACCCTGCCCTGTATCGCCGGGCGGCCCGGGACGGCGTCACCGTCGCCCGCTATGCGCGTGACCTCCCGGCCGATCGCTGGGACCGGATGCTGTTCGACCGCGCCTGGCTCGGTCTCGGCATCGGGTTCGTCCTGCTCGGCCTGCTCCTCGGGCCGCTGTCGGCGATCCTTGCCGCCGCCATCCACGTGGCGCTGTACCTGTCGCTCAACGCCTCCATAAACGCCGTGACCCACACCTTCGGCGCCAGGCCCTACGACAACACAGCCACAAATCTCCAGTGGTTGGCATGGCTCACGGGCGGCGAGGGGCTCCACAACAACCACCACGCCGCCCCCACCTCGGCCCGGCTCGCCTTTCGCCGGGGCGAGTACGACCCGGCGTGGCCGTTCATCCGCCTGCTGCGTCGCTTCGGCTGGGCGCGCGTGCGGCACGCCCGTCCACGGCTGCGGGAACCCGCCTCCGCCGGCGCCAACTAGCGCGATCGTCCCCTAGGTTCGGGGATATGAACATCGTCGCGGCCCTGTTCGTCGAGTCGATCGACCTCCGACCGACGTTCGAGGGTGGGCCGACGCTCATCGACCTGGCAGGCGTGCACTTCTCGGCGGTGCCACCGTCGCCCCCGCCGGTGACCGTGGCACCCCACCTCGTCGTGCTCGTCCATTGCCCACCCGACGAGCCCGGCGGCGGCGTGCTCGAGGTCGTGTTCCACCGGGACGGCGAGCAGGTGGCGCGCAACGTGCAGCCGTTCCAGGTCGAGCCGGGGAAGTTCACCTACCGACTCGTTCGGGCCGAGGTCGACTTCGCCGACTACGGCACGGTGGAGGCCCAATGCCGAATCGGCACCGGTCACGCCACGGTCGTGCCGTACACGGTGGTGGCCGGACCCTCCCCGGATGAGGCCCCGGCATGAAGGTCCCATGACGTTCGCCAGCGCCCTCTCGGAGCATCCCGACCCCGCCGAGGCCACCGGCGAGGTCATCGGCACGGTTTTGGAGCAACTGGGAACCGAGCCGGATGTGGCGGCGGTGTTCGCCTCACCGCAGCATCGCGACGCGTTCGGCGACATGGCCGCCGCCATCGGTCGGACGCTCCGGCCCGGCGTGCTGGCCGGCACCACCGCGGTCGCGGTCCTGGGCGGCACCCGCGAGGTGGAGGACGCGCCCGCCGTGGGTCTGTGGGCGGGGCGCCTGGCGGCACGCCCCCGGCCCGTCCGCCTCGAGGCCACCCGCACCACTTCTGGGATCGCCCTGCAGGGCCTGTCGGGCTCGACGTTCGAGCCGGGCGACGCGCTGCTCCTGCTGGCCGACCCGTTCTCGCTTCCGGTCGACGCCATCGTCGACGCCTTGGCCGCGCTCGAGCTCCAGGGCACCCCCGAGCCGGTGACCGTGCCCGTGGTGGGCGGCCTGGCGTCGGCGTCGAACACGCCGGGAGGCAACCGCCTGGTCCTGGACCACGAGGTGATGTCCTCGGGCGGCGTCGGTGTCATCATTCCCGGCGGCGTGGCGACCACCGCCGTCGTGTCCCAGGGCTGCCGGCCCATCGGCGATGCCATGATCGTCACCCGCGCGGAGGGCAACCTCGTGATCGAGATCGCCGGCCGGCCCGCGCTCGACCGCCTCGACGACCTGGTACGTGCCGCCGATGCCGAGGAACGATCGCTGCTGGCGTCCGGGCTGCAGATCGGGATTGCCATCGACGAGCACCGCGCCACCTTCGAGCGCGGCGACTTCCTCGTCAGGAGCGTGGTGGGCGCGGATCGGCGGCAGCGGGCCCTGGCGGTCGGCGACCGCGTCGAGGTGGGCACCACCGTCCAGTTCCAGGTGCGCGACGCCATCGCCGCCGACGAGGACCTGCGGGCGATGCTCGCCGGTGCCACCGGCGATGCCGCCCTCGTCTTCACGTGCAACGGTCGGGGCCAGCGCCTGTTCGGCGAACCTGACCACGACGCCCGGGTGGTGCACGACACGCTGGGCTCGCCCGCCCTCGCCGGGATGTTCTGTGCGGGCGAGATAGGTCCCGTCGGCGCGCGCAGCTTCGTGCACGGATTCACAGCCAGCGTCCTCGTGTTCCGCGACCCGTGACCAGGGGAGAACAACCGGCAGAACACGACCGCTCCATCTGACCTCCCCACTAGGGTGAGACGAAGATGTCTGCCGACCCCGTCCTCGAGCAGCGTGCCATCAACGTCATCCGGGGCCTGGCCATGGATGCCCCGCAGGCCGCCAACAGCGGACACCCCGGCACCGCCATGGCGCTGGCTCCCCTGGCCCACGTCCTGTGGACGCGCATCATGCGCTACGACGCCGAGACCCCCGACTGGCCCGACCGCGACCGGTTCATCCTGTCGGCGGGGCACGCGTCGATCCTGCTGTACTCCATGCTCCACCTCACCGGCTACGGGCTGACGCTCGACGACCTGAAGGCCTTCCGCCAGTGGGGCTCGCAGACGCCCGGCCATCCCGAGCTGCACCACACCGCCGGGGTCGAGGTCACCACCGGGCCCCTGGGACAGGGATTCGCCAACGCGGTGGGCTTCGGCATCGCCGAGCGCTGGCTCCGGTCCCGGTTCGGCTCCGACCTATGCGACCACCGGACGTACGTGATCTGCAGCGACGGCGACCTCATGGAGGGCGTCAGCCACGAGGCGGCCTCCCTCGCCGGGCACCTGCGGCTGGGCCGGCTCGTCTACGTCTACGACGACAACCACATCTCCATCGACGGCGCCACCGAGCTCGCGTACTCCGACGACGTGGCGCGCCGCTTCGAGAGCTACGGCTGGCACGTCGAATCCTTGGGCGAGGTCGCCAACGACACCGACGTGCTCGAGGCTGCGCTGCGCCGGGCGGCCGACGCGGAAGACGCCCCGTCGATGCTCATCCTGCGCAGCCACATCGGCTGGCCGTCGCCCAAGTTCACCGACACCGCCCACGCCCACGGCAACCCGCTGGGCGAGGAGGAGGTCGCGATCACCAAGCGCATCCTGGACCTACCCGCCGACGAGTCATTCTGGGTGCCGAACGACGTGGTCGAGCTCTACCGGGCGGCCGGGCGCCGCGGGCGCGACGCGCGGGAGGCATGGGAGAAGCGCCTGGCCGCACTCGACCCCCGCGACCGCGAGTCCTACGACGCCTGCCTCGCCCAGCGGGGCCTGCCGGGGTGGGACCAGGCACTGCCGAGCTGGCAGCCGGGCGAGAGCGTGGCGACGCGCAAGGCCAGCGGGGCCTGCTTCCAGGCGATCGCCGACGTGGTCCCGGGCCTCATCGGCGGGGGCGCCGACCTGACGGGGAACACGGGCACGGTGCTCGAGGGCCAGGGCGTCCAGACCCTCGACGCGCCGGGCGGCCGGCAGATCTACTTCGGCGTGCGCGAGCACGGCATGGCCGGCGCCATGAATGGCATGGCCGCTCACGGCGGCGTGATCCCGGTCGGCGGGACCTTCTTCATCTTCAGCGATTACATGCGGCCGGCGGTCCGGCTGGCCGCCATGTCGGGATACAAGGACGTCTTCAGCTTCACCCACGACTCGGTGGGCCTCGGCGAGGACGGGCCCACGCACCAGCCCGTCGAGCACCTGGCCTCGCTGCGCGCCATGCCCGGCCTGCGCCTGATCCGGCCCGCGGACGCCAACGAGACGGCCGCCGCGTGGCGGATCGCGATCGACTCCGGCGGGCCGACGGCACTGGTGCTCACTCGCCAGAGCATCCCCGTGCTCGAGGGCACCGACGGCGCCCCCGTCGAACGCGGCGCCTACGTGCTGGTCGATCCCGCTGGCGACGATCTCGCCGACCTCGTGCTCATCGGCACCGGCAGCGAGGTGGCGGTCTGCGTCGAGGCGACAACGCAGCTCGCCGACTCCGGCATCCGCACGCGGGTGGTGTCGATGCCCTCGTGGGACCTCTTTGCCGCCCAGCCCGACGCCTACCAGGACTCGGTCCTGCCCCCCGAGGTGCCCACGCTGGCGGTCGAGGCCGGCGCCAGCCTGGGCTGGGACCGCTGGGCCGACGATAGCGTCAGCCTCGACCGCTTCGGGGCCTCGGCACCCGGAGCCGTCGCCCTGGCGAACCTCGGCTTCAACCCCGACAACGTGGTGGCGCGGGCGCGCCAACTCGTCCATGAGCTCCGGGAGGACCTCGGCGAGGCCCCCGACGGGGCCACCGTCGACACGAGCGGCCCCGGAAGCGCGGAACAACACATCGAAAGCCCCAGCGGCCCCGTGCCGGCCAGCGAGAGCGGAGAACAACGATGACTCGCCTTCACGACCTGTACTACCAACACGGCCAGAGCCCCTGGCTCGACAACCTGCGGCGCGGTTGGATCACGGGCGGCGAACTGGTCAGGTGGGTCGAACGCGGCGTGCGGGGCATCACCTCCAACCCGACGATCTTCCAGAAGGCGATCTCGTCATCCGACGAGTACGACGCCCAGTTCGTCGAGCTGGTCGGCGGCGGGCAGCCGGTCGACGCCGCCTACTGGACGATGGTGACCGACGACATCGAGCACGCGCTCAACATCCTGCGGCCGGTCCACGGTGAAAGCGCCGGCGTCGACGGCTACGTGTCGATCGAGGTGGCGCCCGACCTGGCGCGCGATCGCGACGGCACCGTGGCGTCGGCCCGCGAGCTGCACGACCGCATCGCCGAGCCGAACCTGTTCGTGAAGGTGCCGGCCACATCCGAGGGCGTCGAGGCCATCCGCATCCTCATCGGCGAGGGCCGCAACATCAACGTCACGCTCATCTTCGGGCTCGACCGGTACGACGAGGTGATGGAGGCCTACGTCTCCGGGCTGGAGGCGTACGACGGCGACCTGTCCCAGGTGGCCAGCGTGGCCTCGTTCTTCGTGAGTCGCGTGGACACCGAGGTCGACCGCCGGCTGGAGTCGATCGGCACCGAGGCCGCGCTCGCCCTGCGGGGCAAGGCGGCCGTCGCCCAGGCCCAACTCGCCTACCAGCGGTTCCTCGAGACCTTCCGGGGCCCGCGCTGGCAGGCGCTGGCCGACCGGGGAGCCCGGGTCCAGCGGCCCCTGTGGGCCTCGACGTCGACGAAGAACCCGGACTACCCGGACACGATGTACGTCGACACGCTCATCGGGCCCGACACCGTGAACACCATGCCGGAGGGCACGCTCGAGGCCTTCGAAGACCATGGCACCCTGGCGCGGTCCGTCGACGCCGACCCCGAGGCCGCCCAGCGGACGCGGGACGCCATCGAGGAGGCGGGCGTCGACGTCGACGAGGTGAGCCGAGCGCTCGAGGATCAGGGTGTGGCCTCGTTCGCCAAGAGCTACGACGAGCTGATCAGCGCGCTGGCGGCGAAGGCGGAGTCCACGCCCGGCGCCTAGGCGCAAGCGGGGATCGACGGCCGGACGTCGCGGGCATCGCGGGGAGTCAACGTGCACGGTGAGCTGGTTGTGGTCGACGACGTGCCCGGCGAGTTCGCCGAGCGCGTGATCGAGGCGTTCCACGGCCGCCCGAATGACGGGTTCTCGTTTGCCGTGTCGGGGGGTGACCTGGCGCGGCGCTGCTACGAGGGCCTGGCCGACGACGCCGGCAACCAGATCGACTGGTGGAAGGTCGACATCTACTGGGGTGACGAGCGCTGTGTTCCCCTGGACGACAAGAACTCCAACTACCGCCTGGTTCGAGAGGCCCTGCTGGAGCGGGTCGGTGCCGTCAACGCCAATTACCCCATGCGGTGCGACCAGGGGCCCGACCCCTACCAGCTGCGGCTCGGGGAGCTCGGACGCCTCGACCTGGTGCACCTCGGCCTGGGCCCGGACGGTCATACGGCGTCGCTGTTCCCCGGCTCGCCGGGGCTCAACGCCGACCCGGGCCGGCTCGTCGTCATGAACGAGGACCCGCAGGGACGCAACCCGTTCGCCCGCATGACCCTCACGTTCGCGGGCATTGCCCGGGCGAGGCTGGTGCTGGTCACCGTGGCCGGCGCGGCGAAGCGGGACGCGCTGGCGCGCGTCGCCGGCGGCGACGAGACCCTGCCCGCCACCCATGTCCGGGCTGACCACGTGCTGTGGATCGTTGATCCCGCCGCCGCCGGCGACCTCGCTTAGAGTTGGCTGCACGCCGGAACGGGCGATCCGACCATTTCATCCTGCCGGGGTGATCCCGGGAGGCATCTCGACCCGTACCGTCATCGACAGGCGCGAGGAGGGCGAGATGGCAACCCCCACGAAAAAGCGGATCGTCGAATTGTCCGACAAAGACCTGCGGCAACTGATGGGCGTGGTGAAGGGGTCGGACAGCGTCGAGCTCAAGCTCACCGTGCCCGAGGAGCACCACCGCTCGACGATCACGGGCCTGGGGATGGACCCGCTGCAGGCCCAGATCCGCCAGGTGTTCTTCTTCGACACGCCCGACCTGACGCTCAACCGGCAGGGGGTGGTCGTGCGCGCCCGCCGCGTCCAGGGCCGCGGCGACGACACGGTCGTCAAGCTCCGGCCCGTCGTCCCCGACGAGCTGTCGGACGAGTTTCGGCGGGCGCCGGGCATGGTCGTCGAGGTCGACGCCATGCCCGGTGGCTGGGTCTGCTCGGCATCGTTCAAGGGCGCCCTGGGCACGACGGACGTCACCCGGGTGGCGAGCGGGGAGCGGCCGATCCGCAAGCTGTTCTCGAAGGGCCAGCGGGCCTTCTACGAGTCGCACGTCTCCGACGACATCGCGCTCGACGACCTCTCCGTCCTCGGGCCGATCTTCGTGCTCAAGCTCAACTTCCGCCCCGAGGGTTACGACCGCAAGATGGTCGCCGAGGCGTGGCTGTACCCCGACGGATCCCGCATCCTCGAGCTGTCGACCAAGTGTCCTCCGGCCGACATGCTCAACGTGGCCGTGCAGTCGAGGTTGTTCCTGAGTGAGCGGGGGGTCGACCTCAGCGGCGAGCAGCAGACCAAAACCCGCACTGCGCTCGAGTACTTCTCCCAGCACGTGCCGGCGACCGCTGAGTCCTGACGCCAGGGTGTGTTTGGGCCGACCCGGCATACTTGGCCGGGTGCCGAGGCCGTCGTCGAGCTATCGGGAGCTGCCACCCCCCGGGCCGCTGGCGCCCTACGTGTCGTGTCTGTGGGGCCAGACGATCGGCACCGGTGACGAGCCCTTCGAGCACCCGGTGCTACCCGACGGGTGCATCGACATCGTCTCGATCAACGGCGACGTGGCGCTCGTCGGGCCGGCGACGCGGGCGGTGACGGAGCGCTTCCCGGCCGGGTCGGAGATCGTCGGCGTGCGGTTCCGGACCGGGGCGGCGCCGCCGCTGCTCGGCCGGGGCGCCGCCGAGCTGCGGGACCGCCAGGTCCCGATGGGCGACATCTGGGGCCGCGCCGGCGCCACGCTCGCCGAGCGGTGTGCCGATCACCCCGCCGCCGGCAGGGGACCGACCCGTCTCGGGCTGCTCGTCGAAGCGCTGCTCGGGCGGCTCGTCGACGCACCGGCGGTGGATCCGGTGGCGACGAGGGCCGCGGCCATGCTCGCCGAGTGTCCGGCACGGCCCGTGGGGGACCTCGCCCACCTGGTCGACCTGAGCGAACGCCACCTGAGGCGGCGCGTCGAGGCCGCCGTCGGGTACTCGCCGCGCACGCTCGGGCGCATCCTCCGGTTCCAGCGATTCCTGGACATGGCCCGCTCGGTGCCGCCTCCTCGGCGTGACCTTGCCCGCCTCGCCGTCGAGACGGGTTACGCCGACCAGGCGCACCTCACGCGGGAGAGCACGCAGCTCGCCGGGCTCCCGCCGGCCGCGTTGCTGGACTGTGAGGCCCGGCGCCTGGCTCCGGCTGCGTGACCCTTCCGCACCCGGCCGGACGTACGATCGTGCCGCCGCGCATCCCCCGAGCAAGGAAGCCCATGCCGGACACAGCGAACACCGTCCTGTTCATCCACGGGCTCTGGATGACACCGCGGAGCTGGGAGGCCTGGGCGGCCCACTACGAGGGGCGCGGGTACAACGTGCTGGCACCGAGCTGGCCCGGCATGGAGGCCGAGGTGGAGGAGCTCAACCGCGACCCCTCGCCCATCGCCAAGCTCGACATCCGCCGGGTCGTGGACCACTACGACGACATCATCTGCGGGCTCGACCGCCCGCCCATCATCATCGGCCACTCCTTCGGCGGGGCGTTCACCCAGATCCTCCTCGACCGCGGGCTGGGGGCGGCCGGTGTCGGCGTCGCCCCGGCCACGGTCAAAGGCGTGCGCGACCTGCCGCTGTCGACGATCAGGTCCGCGTTGCCCGTGCTCGGCAACCCGTTCAACCGCGGCAAGGCGGTCCCCCTCAGCGCCAAGCAGTTCCATTACGCCTTCGCCAACACGGTGACCCGCGAGGAGTCCGACAAGGTCCACCAGCGCTACCACGTTCCGGCCGCGGCGACGGTGCTGTTCGAGGGCGCGTTCGCGAACTTCACGCCCCACGCCCCCACCAAGGTGGACTTCGCCAACGACGACCGTGCGCCCCTGCTCATGATCGCCTTCGGCGAGGACCACATCGTCCCGCCCAAGGCGGCCCGCCACAACGCGGAGACATACGGGAAGTCCAAGGCGACCACCGCGTATCGGGAGTTCCCCGGACGCCCCCACTTCCCGGCCGCGCCCGGCTGGGAGGAGGTCGCCGACTACGCCCTCGGTTGGGCGGAGGAGAACGCCCACGCGGAGGGCGGCGCCCCCAACCCTTGACCTAGGGGCGAGGCAATAGGTTCCGCCAAACCGAGCCCGAGGTCATGGGTACCGGATCGGGGAACCCATGACCTCAGCCTCCGCCCGATGGAACCCATTGCCTCCGGACCGCCTCCGCCCGCCGGCGCCGGTGGCGAAGTCTCGACGAGCCGCCGATAGTGTGCCCGCGCATGAGCAACCCGCTCGATCTGCTGTCCGGCGAGCTGCTGGACCGGGCCCGATCCGTCCGCGACGCCGCCACTGGCACCCGGGTGACCTACTCCCCCAAGGTCTTCATCCCGCTCACCATGCTGTGCCGCGATCGCTGCGGCTACTGCACCTTCGCGCAACCACCCGCCCGCCTGGACAAGCCGTACCTCGACCCCGACGACGTGCTCGCCATCGCCCGCGCCGGGGCAGGGGCGGGGTGCCACGAGGCCTTGTTCACCCTGGGGGAGCGCCCGGAGGAGCGCTACGCGAAGGCGCGCGATTGGCTGGCCGCTCACGGCTACGACTCCACGGTCCACTACCTGGCCGAGATGTGCCGGCTGGTCGTGGAGGAGACCGGGCTGCTGCCCCACGCCAACGCCGGCGCGCTCCACGAGGATGAGCTGGCCCGCCTGCGCCCGGTGGCCGCCAGCCAGGGGATGATGCTCGAGTCGCTGCGCCCCGACCTGGCCGCCCACCGCGGATCGCCCGACAAGACGCCCGAGCGCCGCCTGGCCACGCTCGACGCCGCCGGGCGGCTGTCCATTCCCTTCACCACCGGCATCCTCGTCGGGATCGGCGAGACCCGCGCCGATCGCCTCGCCGCGCTCGCCGCCATCGCCGACTCCCACCGGCGCTGGGGCCACGTGCAGGAGGTCATCGTCCAGAACTTTCTGCCCAAGCCCGGCACCGCGATGCAGCAGGCCCCGCCGTGTCCCGTCGACGAGCACCTCGACGCCATCGCGTTGGCCCGTCTGGTGCTGCCGCCCGACGTGCACGTCCAGGCGCCTCCCAACCTGGCCGACGACTTCGGGGTGCTGCTCGACGCCGGCATCGACGACTGGGGCGGGGTCTCCCCCATCACCGCCGACCACGTCAACCCGGAGCGGCCGTGGCCGGCGCTGGACCGGTTGCGCGCGGTCAGCGAGGACCGCGGCTTCGCCCTGGCGCCCCGGCTCACGATCTACCCCCACATGGCGGCGGACCCCGACCGCTGGCTCGACCCGGCGCTGGTGTTCCCGGTCATGGACCGGGCCGACGCGGAGGGCCTGGGCCGGGACGATCCCGGTGCCGTCTGCCCGGAGAGGACGCTGGCGAACGCCAGGGCCGGCACCGGCGCCGATGTCGTCCTCACCGGCAGCCGCTCCACCGCGTGGTACTCGGGCGCCGACGCCGCTCCGCCGACCCTGGTCCCGGGCGGGACCCCGGGCACGCGGCGACCGGTGCGGGGCCGGGTCGCCGAGGTCCTCACCGGTGTCCGGGCGGGCGAGGCGCCGGGCGAGGACGAGCTGACCGACCTCTTCGCCGCGCGCGGCCGAGAGGTGGTGGCGATCGCCGAGCTCGCCGACGAGCTGCGCCGCGAGGCCGTGGGCGACGTCGTCACCTACGTGCGGAACCGCAACATCAATTACACCAACGTGTGCACGTTCAAGTGCCGGTTCTGCGGGTTCTCCAAGGGGCCGCTGTCGCTCAACCTGCGCGGCACGCCCTACCTGCTCACCCTCGACGACATCGCCCAGCGCTCCCGGGAGGCGTGGGAACGCGGCGCCACCGAGGTGTGCCTGCAGGGTGGCATTCATCCCAACTTCGACGGCGACTACTACGTCGAGGTTGCCCGTGCGGTGAAGGCGGCGGTGCCCGAGATCCATGTCCACGGCTTCACGGCCCTCGAGGTGACCGAGGGCGCCAAGCGGCTGGGCGAGCCGCTGGACGCCTATCTACGCCGGCTCATGGATGCGGGGCTGCGGTCTCTGCCGGGCACGGCGGCCGAGATCCTCGACGACCCGGTGCGCCAGATCCTCTGTCCCGACAAGATCACGACCGACGAATGGCTGGAGTGCCACCGGATTGCCCACTCGGTGGGGCTGCGATCCAACGTGACGATCATGTTCGGTGCCGTCGAGTCGCCGCGGTCGTGGGCCCGCCACCTGCTGCGGACCAGGGCGCTGCAGGCCGAGACCGGCGGATTCACCGAGTTCGTGGGCTTGCCGTTCGTCCACATGGCGGCCCCCATCTACCTGCAGCGCAAGGCCCGCCGGGGGCCTACGTTCCGGGAGACGTTGCTCATGCACGCCGTGGCTCGCATCGCCTACCGGGGCCTGATCGACAACATCCAGTTCTCGTGGGTCAAGCTGGGCGCCGTGGCGGGCGCCCAGTTGCTGATGGCCGGGTGCAACGACCTGGGCGGCACGCTCATGGACGAGAACATCTCCCGGGCGGCCGGCGCCACGCACGGCCAGGAGATGACCCCCGAGGACTTCGCGGCACTGGTCGAGCCACTGGGGCGTACCCTCCGGGAACGTACGACGCTGTACGGGCCGGTCGAGCGGGCCGCGGCGGCCTAGTCACCCCGAGGCGTCGCGACATGGACCGAGAACTGGTACGCAAGCTCCTCGATGACGCCGGAGCCAGCCGCAACCGCGACGTGCTCGGCGACATCCTCCGCAACGCCTACGGCCTGGCCACCGACGACGCCGACCGCCTCGACCTGAAGATCACCCGCGACTCGCTGCGCGAGATGCGCGAGGCCTTCCGCCTGTTCGCCCCCTACAACGACGTGCGCAAGGTCACCGTCTTCGGCTCGGCCCGCACGCTTCGCACCGATCCGCTCTATGAGCACGCCCGCGAGCTGGCCCGCCGCCTGGCCGACAACGGCTGGATGGTCGTCACCGGCGCCGGCCCGGGCATCATGGCCGCCGCCACCGAGGGCGCCGGGCCCGAGCGCAGCCTGGGCGTCACGATCCGTCTGCCGTTCGAGGAGGGCCCCGACGGGCCCCTCGCGGGGTCCGACCGCGTGGTGGCGATGAAGTACTTCTTCACCCGCAAGCTGATGCTCATGAAGGAGTCGAGCGGCTTCGTGTGCCTGCCCGGCGGCTTCGGAACACAGGACGAGACCTTCGAGCTGCTCACGCTGCAGCAGACGGGCAAGGCGACCCCCGCACCCATCGTGTTGCTCGACGTGCCGGGCCTCACGTACTGGAAGGGGTGGCAGCGGTTCCTCGACGACGAGCTGGTCGCCGCCGGCTGGGTGTCGCCGCGCGACACCAACCTGTTCGTGCTCACCGACGACATCGACGTCGCCGTCGACGCCATCCGGGGTTTCTGGCGCAACTACGAGTCGCTGCGCTGGGTCGGCGACCGGCTGGTCATCAGGTTGCGGGCCGCACCGACCGACGCCGAGCTCGCCGACCTCAACCAGCGCTTCGCCGACCTGTGCCTGGAGGGTGACATCGAGCGCACCGAGCCCCTTCCCGCCGAGGTGTCCGACAACGACCGCCTCGACCTGCCGCGGCTGGTCATGCGCTTCGACGTCCGCCAGGGCGGTGACTTTCGGGACCTTATCCGGACCCTGAACGAGCTCGAATCGGCGCCCCCGCTCGACGCCGGGGCGTCAGCCCGCTGAGTCCGCCACGCTGGCGGGCACCAGGTAGTCCTCCAGCAGCGCGAAGCGCAGCCCCGCCTCGTCGACCCGATCGGCGAGCGCCCGTAACTCGGTGACGAACGTGGGCCGGAAGTGCATCAGCAGAATGTCCCCCCGACGCAGCTGCGGCAGGCTGCGGAACCCGACGACCGCGCCGTTCACGCTCGTCTCCCAGAGCACGACCGCCGCCATCCCGCAGGCGGCCGCCGCTCGGGTGGTCGCCTCGTTGTAGACCCCGTACGGCGGGCGGAAAAGCACGGGGCGCCGCCCGAAGGCCCGCTCCAGCGTGTCGGCGTTGCCACAGATCTCGGCACGCTGTCCCTCCTCCGACAGGTTGCGCATGTCGGGGTGCGTGCGGCTGTGGGACTCGACCACCGTGTCGGGCAGCCGGCGGAAGAAGCCGGCATCGGCCTGGACCGGGCCGTCGAGCAGGAACAGGCTGGCGGGCACCCCGGCCTCCTCGAGAGCGGCCGCCACCTCGGGATTGCGGGTGTGCCCGTCGTCGATGGTCAGGAACACCACGGGGTCGGTGGTCTGGACGCGGGTGATCACCGGTGCCACCCCGGGGGTGGAAGCCAACGGCACGAGCGTCACCGGCGGCGGAACGGTGGTCGCAGCGGGCGCCGTCGATGCATCCGACGACTCCGACGCCTCGGACACCGACGGTCGATCGGACAAGCGGCTGCCGATGGCGTCGATGAGCAGCGAGGCGACGACGAGGGCAAGGGCGGCGCGCACGAGCCTGGCCAGGCGCGCGCGTTCTACGGCCTGACGGCGCCGACGGCGCGACTCATCCCAACGTCCCCCGGACATCGCGGAAAGTGTGACGTTGCCGGGCCGCCATGACGCGGATCCCCCGGCGCCCCGCGAACGTCAGTAAACGCCGGCGTCGTCGGGCTCCTGCAGGAGGGCTACGGCCTTGTCGACGGCGCGGCGGGCCCGGGTCAGCCGTCGCTCGTCGACGGGGAGCTCGACACCGCCGGCGTCGATCGACTCCCGTAGGCGTTCCATGGCCAGATCGGCCAGCTCCTCGCTGATCGCCTCGAGGCGCTTGCGGATGTCGTCGAACTCACCGGCCACCGTTCCCCTCCTCGACGCACGCAGCGGCCCAGCATGCCACCCACCGGCTCGCGGTGTGCCAACGTGGCGGCGATGCCAGGCCCCCCGACGACCGCACCCCCCGACCTCCACGAGTACGTCAGCTTCGACGCACCCGACGAGCGCCGCACCTGGGTCTTCGACGCGACGTTCCTGCTGAGCCCCTGGCGCTGCATCTACGGGCACGGGTGCCAAGGCGTGCTCACCGAGGCGGCCCCCGAGCTGGAGGAGGGCTGCTGCAGCTACGGCGCCCACCTCGTCGACGAGGACGACGCCAACGCCGTGCTCGAGGCTGCGGGCCGGCTCACCACCGACCAGTGGCAACACGGCCGGCTGGCCGTGCGGCGCGGCGGACCCATCCGGCGGACCAAAAAGGGGATCCTCGTCACCCGCCTCGTCGACGGCGCCTGCATCTTCCTCAACCGCCCGGGCTTTCCCGGGGGCGCCGGCTGCGCCCTGCACCGCGGGGCGCTCGAGGCCGGCGAGCGGCCCATGGACTGGAAACCCGACGTGTGCTGGCAACTGCCACTCCGCCTCGCCGAGAGCACCGACGAATCCGGCCAGGTGGTCTCGACGCTGCGAGAGTGGAAGCGCCGGGACTGGGGTGCCGGCGGGCAGGAGTTCCACTGGTGGTGCACCGAGGCGCCGGACGCCTTCGTGGGCGCCACCCCCGTCTACGTCGCGTTGCGGGACGAGATCGTCGAGTTGGTTGGCCAGTGGGCGTACGACCGCTTCGTCGAACACGTCACCGCCCGGAACGGCCGGGAGCCGCGCGGCGAGCAATACCTCCCCCATCCGGCCCTACGGCGGCGCTGATCGCCGCAGTGTCAGCCGTCGTCTTCGGCGTCGGCGTCGAACAAGCACCACGCCGCATGCTCGTCGCCCGCCTCGGCCCCGCACTCGGGGCAAGGCTCATCGTCCGTCGGATCGAAGATGGCGGTGAGATCGAGATCGTTGCTGCGCTTCAGCGCGCGCGCTTCCTCGAATCGGCGATGTCGACCCTTTTTCACGGGCCAGCTCCCACGTGTTACTCGTTCGGCCGGAAAGTGTATCGCCGGCGGCACCGGCCGACTCCCCGAACGCGTAGTTGCTCGGGGTTTCCCGACCCCTTTCCTACCACGTCCGGGAGGCATCGATACGTCACACCTCGACGGCGCCGGCTCTTACGATCGCCCCCGTGGACGCTCCCTGGTGGCAACGCGCCGTGTTCTACCAGATCTATCCACGGTCGTTCGCGACGGGCCACGGACGGCCAACGGGCGACCTCGCGGGGATCGAGCAGCACCTCGACCACCTCACCTGGCTGGGGGTGGACGCGGTATGGCTCTCGCCGTTCTACCCCTCGCCCATGGCCGACTTCGGCTACGACGTCTCCGACCACTGCGATGTGGACCCGCTGTTCGGCGACCTCGACACCTTCGACCGCCTTCTCGCGGCGTGCCACGCGCGTGACCTGAAGCTGCTCGTCGACCTGGTCCCCAACCACACATCGGACGAGCACCCGTGGTTCCAGGCCGCGCGCTCGAGCCGCGACGACCCCAAGCGCAATTGGTACGTCTGGCGCGACGGGACGCCGGACGCGCCGCCCAACAACTGGGTGGCGGCATTCATCCACGGACCGGCCTGGACATGGGACGAGGCGACGCGGCAGTGGTACCTGCACCTGTTCCTCCCCCAGCAGCCCGACCTCAACTGGGCCAATCCCGAGGTCGCCGAGGCCGTCCACGGGGTGATGCGCTTCTGGCTCGACCGGGGTGTCGACGGCTTCCGCATCGACGTCGCCCACGGCATCGGCAAGGACCCGGCCCTTCCGGACGACCCGCCCGACAGCGCGGGGATGCCCCACAGCGCCCTGAACGACACGGCCGAGACCCACGAGCTGATCCGGGGGATGCGCAAGCTCGTCGACGCCTACCCGGGTGACCGGCTGATCCTCGGCGAGGTGTTCCTGCTGTCGACCGAGCGCGTGGCCACCTACTACGGCGACGGTGACGAACTGCACCTGTCGTTCAACTTTCCACCCCTGTTCGCCCCCTGGGACGCCCGCCGCTGGCGGCGCCAGATCGACGACGCCACCCGCCACATCCTCACCCGCTTCGATGCCTGGCCGACGTGGGTGCTGTCCAACCACGACAACGTGCGCCACCGCACCCGCTACGGCGGCTCGGAAGCGCGGGCGCGGGCGGCGGCGTTCCTGGTCCTGGGGCTGGCCGGCTCGCCGGTCCTCTACGCCGGCGAGGAGCTGGGGCTGGAGGACGCCGTCATACCCGAGCACCGGCGCGTCGATCCGGGAGGGCGGGACGGCTGCCGGGCGCCGATACCCTGGGACGGCTCTCACGGTCACGGCTGGGGTGTCGACGAGCCATGGCTGCCGTGGCCTCCCGACGCGGACGCCAACAACGTCGCCGCCAGGCGGCGCGACGAGGGGTCGATCCTCCACCTCTACCGCCGGTTGCTGGCGACCCGCCGCGCCGTCAGTGCCCTGCAGACCGGAGCGTTCGAGCGCCTGGGGGTCGTCGAGCGTGCCGCGCCCGGCGTCGTGGCCTGGCGTCGCTGGGACGACGCCGGCGCCGTGGTGATCGCTGTCAACATGGGCGAGGACGCACTGGTCGACATCGAGGGCACGGTGCTCGTCGCCAGTGACGGCATGGCGGAGGGCGACGCGTTCGGCGGCGTGCTGGGCGCCGACCGGGCAGTCATCATCGAGCCGCGCTAGCGCCGACCCGGCCGGCCGCCCGGCACTACGCTGCCGGACATGACGGCCCTGTCAGAAGGCACGACGGCCGGGTCACCAGGGGCGCAGTGGCCGATCATCTCGGCGGACGACCACCTCATCGAGCCGCCGGACCTGTTCGAGGGCCGCATGCCGGAGGCGCTCGTGGACCGGGCGCCGCGCATCGTGGAGGACGCCGACGGCACGCAGGCGTGGGAATACGAGGGCGCTCGGTACCCGAACATCGGGCTGAACGCGGTTGTCGGCCGTCCCCGTGACGAATGGTCGATGGAGCCCGCCCGCTTCGACGAGATGCGGCGCGGCTGTTGGGACATCGACGCCCGCATCCAGGACATGGACGCCGGTGGGGTCTGGGCGTCGCTGTGCTTCCCATCGCTCATCGCCGGGTTCGCGGGAACGGTGTTCGCCCGCTCCCGGGACCCCGAGCTCGGCCTTGCCTGCGTGCGGGCGTGGAACGACTGGCACCTGGATGTCTGGGCAGGCACGCACCCCGGCCGCATCATCCCGCTGCAGCTCGGCTGGCTGCCCGACCCGGTGGTTGCCGCCCGGGACGTCGAGCGCAACGCAGGGCGGGGCTTCAAGGCGATCAGCTTCGTCGAGCAGCCGGTCAACGTGGGGCTGCCGTCGCTCCACACCGATCATTGGGACCCGTTCCTCGCCGCCTGCGAGGAAACGGGCACGGTCGTGTGCCTCCACACCGCGTCGGGGTCGTGGACCGCCGCCACCTCGCCGGGCGCCCCGCTCGAGCTGTACACCACGCTGTTCCCGGTGAACGCACTGGCGGCCGCGGCCGACTGGCTGTGGGCTCGGGTGCCGCTGCGGTTCCCCCGGTTGCGCATCGTGCTGGCCGAGGGCGGCATCGGCTGGGTGCCGATGCTGCTCGACCGCCTCGATTGGGTGATGGACCACTCGGCGACGGGCGGGGACGGCGTCTGGTCGGGCGACCTCACCCCGGCGGAGGCGCTACAGCGCAACTTCTGGTTCTGCACCATCGACGACCCGTCCACGCTGGCGGCCCGCCACCGCATGGGCGTCGACCACATCCTGGTCGAGTGTGACTACCCCCACGCCGACTCGTCGTGGCCCCACACAGCGTCGTTGCTGGCCGACCGCTTCGCGGCCGTCGGCGTGACCGATGACGAGGCCGCGAGCATGACCCACCGCAACGCCGCCGCCCTCTTCGATCACCCGCTACCTCCGGAGGCATGGCTGTGCTCGACCTCGTGATCAACGGTGGCATCGTCGTCGACGGCACCGGCGCGCCCATGCGGCGGGCCGACATCGGGCTCCGTGACGGGCGGATCGCCGTCATCGCACCCGCCGGCACCATCGACGAACCCGGTCGCTCGACGCTCGACGCCAGCGGTCGCTACGTCGCGCCGGGGTTCGTCGACCTCCACACCCACTACGACGCCCAGCTGTTCTGGGACCCGCTCGCCACCCCGTCGCCATTCCACGGCGTCACGACGGTGATCGGCGGCAACTGCGGCTTCTCGCTGGCGCCGCTGACGCCCGACCACGCCGACTACCTGATGCGCATGATGGCCCGCGTCGAGGGCATGCCCCTCGACGCCCTGTCCGCCGGGCTGTCGTGGGACTGGGGTGGGTTCGGCGAGTGGCTCGACCGGCTCGACGGCGGCATCGCCGTGAACGCCGGCTTCCTGTGCGGGCACTCGGCGCTGCGGCGGGTCGCGGGCGCCGACGGCGACGAGATGCAGCGCCTGCTGCACGATGCGCTGGAGGCGGGGGCGATGGGCCTGTCGACGTCGCAGGCGCACACCCACAATGACGCCGACGGTGAGCCGGTGCCGTCGCGCTTCGCCGACGACGACGAGCTGCTGGGCCTGGCGCGGTGCGTGGCCGAACACGAGGGCACGACCCTCGAGGCCATCGTGGCGGGGTGCATCAACGGGTTCACCGAGGACGAGGTCGAGCTGCTCACAGCCATGTCCCTCGCCGCTCGGCGCCCGCTGAACTGGAACGTGCTCGGCGTGTCGTCGCTCAACCCCACCGGCCACGAGCGCCAGCTGGCCGCCTCCGATGCCGCCGCCGCCCGGGGTGGGCGCGTCGTCGCGCTCACCCTGCCGCACCCGATGAGCATGCGGTTGTCGTTCCTCACCGGATTCGTCCTCGATGGCCTGCCCGGGTGGCGCCAGGTCCTGCACCTGCCGGTGCCGGAACGGCTCCGAGCCCTCGGGGATCCCGCCGTGCGGGAGCGGCTGGCCACCGGGGCCGCATCGCGCGAGGCCGGGTTGCTCCGCGGGCTCGCGAACTGGCCGGTGCTCACCTTCGGCGAGTGCTTCGCGCCGTCAACGAAGCCGCACGAGGGTCACAGGGTGGGTGACGTGGCCGCCGCACTCGGGAAGGAACCGTTCGACGCGCTGCTCGACGTGGTGATCGCCGACGAGCTGCGTACCGGGCTCCGACCCCCGGTGTTCGGCGACAGCGACGCCGACTGGGAGTTGCGCGCCCAGGTGTGGCGCGATCCACGCACGGTGATCGGCGGATCCGACGCCGGCGCCCACCTGGACATGATGTGCGGTGCCATCTACTCGACCTCGCTGCTCGGCGAAGCGGTGCGGCAGCGAGGGCTGATGTCCTGGGAAGAGGCGGTGCAGCAGCTGACCGACGTGCCCGCCCGCCTGTACGGGCTGCGTGAACGGGGTCGGATCGCCGAGGGTTGGCACGCCGACCTCGTCGTGTTCGATCCCGAGGCCGTCGGCCACGGACCGGAGCGGACGGTGACCGATCTCCCCGGCGGAGCCTGGCGGCTCGTGGCCGACGCCGCCGGTGTCGAGCACGTCTACGCCAATGGCGTCGCCATCGTGCGCGACGGCCGGGCCACCGGCGCGACCCCGGGCACCCTGCTCCGTTCGGGGCGCGACACGTTCACCGTGCTTCCTTAGCGGGCGCGAGGGTCTCCACCCGCTCGGCCGGTTTGATGTCATGAAGCACCAGCGATCCCTCGCCGTCGAACGCGAGCGCGGAGTTGCCATCCAGCAGGCGCCGAACCGGCTCCCCGGCCAGCTCGGCGCGCCAGCCGGTGAGCAGGCGTGACGCCTCGTCGCCCCGGACCAACGCCTCGATGTCGGCGCGGGTGGCAACCAGCGACGCGTCGAGCTCGGCGTCGCGCGCCAGCTGGCTGACCCACGCGGACGCCAGGGTCACCGCCGGGCGGAACGTGCCATCGACGCCTTCCCGCGGCGGGACCTGCAGCTCCGCATCGCGCAGCCGTATCCCGGCCTTGACCGCCGCCATCAGCTCGTCACCGGCGCCGTTGCGGAGGTGCCGTGGGTCGAGCCCGCGTACCCGGATCAGGTCGCCCCGGGTGCGCGGTGGCCGCTCGGCGATGGCCACGAGCGCGAGGTCGGGCAGCACATGGCGCACCGGCCGGTCGAGCTGGCGGGCCCGCCGCTCCCGCCAGGCCGCCACGGACTGGGCCACTGCGCGGGCGCGGCCCTTCAGACGGCGGGCCTCTTTGATGCGCCACCAGGCCTGGTCGGGGTCCGGTTGCTCGCCGTGGCGGCGGCGCAGCTGATCACATTCGTCGAGCGCCCAATCGAGGCGCCCGCGCTGCTCGAGCTCGCTGCGCAGCGACATCCACAGCGGCTCGAGATAGGCGACGTCGGCAGCTGCGTAGATGCGGGCCGCGTCGCTCAGGGGACGGTGTAGCCAATCCGTGAGCCGGTCCGCCTTCGGAAGGTGCACCCTGAGGCGCGTCTGCAGCAGGATGCCCAGGCCCGGCGAGCCCAGCCCCACGAACCCGGCCGCCACCTGCGTGTCGACCAGGTGCCGCGGGCCGATGCCACAGGCCTGCTCGAGGATCTCCAGGTCCTGGCTGGCGGCATGCATGAGGCACAGGCCGGGCCCGTCGAGCAGTGACCCCAGGGTTCGCCCGACGTCTACCACCAGCGGATCGACCTCCACGACCTCGTCGCCCACTGCTAGCTGCAGCAGGGCCAGGTGGGCGTAGTACGTCCGCTCCCGATGGAACTCGGTGTCCAGGGCGTACGCGGGCGCGGCGCGGGCCGCCTCGATGAAGGCGTCGAACTCGCGCTGGTCGGCAATCCAGCGGAAGCGTGATGGATCGGGCGGAGCCGTTACGGCCCCATCCCCGTCGACGTGGGCTCGCCCGCCTCGATCCATGCGGTCGTGCCGCCGGCGACGTTGATGGCGTCGATGCCCAGCGACCGATAGAACTCCGCCGCCCGCAGGCTGCGTGCGCCCACCGCGCAGATGACGTACACCGGCCCGTCGGGAGGCACATCTTCGACCCGCTCGGGCACGCTGGCAAGCGGCACGAGCACGGCCCCCGGCACGTGGGCGACCATGTACTCGTCGGGCTGTCGGACGTCGATCAGGGTCGCACCGTTGGCACGCGCCTCGGCCAGCTCGGCGACGTCGATCTCGGGGACCTGCATGATCAGGCAGGGTATCGGCCTGGTGAGCGGCCCTCAGCATCCGCCCCGGGGGGCAGGTCGCCGGGCACGTCGGCGTCGGCCAGGGCGCCGGGATCGATGCCGTCGACGCCTACGACGATCAGCCGCGCCTCGGCCGCCACGCGACCCACCGCCCTGGCGCCCGCCTCCAGCGCCACCTCCAGCGCCGGCGCTGCCGAGGCCCGCCACGCGGCGTGGTGCCAGTGCGTGCGCCCGCCGCCGACGGGCACGGCCGCGGCCGCCATCGGATGCTGGTCCAGGGCCTCCAGCGTCGCCACCATGGCGGCGGGTGACGGCGCCACGAGGTCGCAGCCGACCACGAGCACGATCTCGTCGTCACCCGCTCGGGCCAGCGCCGAGACGATCCCCGCCGCCGGTCCCGCGCTCGCCCGCCCGTCCGGCACCGTCACCAGGCCGAACGACGCCAGCGCCTCGGGTGCCCGGCCGACCGCGACCACGTCGCGGGCGCCCGCCACCCACAAGGCGTCGGCGACCCGCACCACCATGGGCGCGCCGCCGATGGTGATGAGCGCTTTGTCCCGCCCCATCCGGCGGCTCTCCCCCCCGCACAGGACCGCCCCGCTGAACGGCGGGGTGCCGGTGGAGCCCACGCGTCAGCCCACGCCGCCGTAGCGGGCCTCGACGCCCCTGCTCTCCCCGTGGCCGACCACCGCCGCCGCCAGGTCCGTCAGGAACTCGTCCGCGACCGCCACGTGCGAGGGCGAGAGGATCGCGTGGAGCCCGCCCTGCTGGCGGTCGAGATGCCAGCCCCGGTCGTCCATCACGTCCCCCACGGCGCCGATGTCGAGGACGGCCTCGCCCGTCACCGGATCGGCGTCGGCCGCGATCTCCAGCACGCCGGGCACGGGATCACCGGTGATGTGGATCCCGTCGATGCCCTCGATGCCGTCACGGAACCGACGCGCGGCGGCCCGCACCTGCTCGGCCAGGCGCAGGTAGCCGTCGCGCCCGAGGTGGCTCACCGTGGCCCAGGCCGCGGCGATGGGCGCGGCCGGCCTGGTGCCGGCCGTCGTGGCCGAGCCGTACAGCCCGCCGGGCCAGCCGTCGAACAGGAAGTACTGGCGGCGCAGCTCCTCCTCGTCGCGGTGGAGCAGCAACGACGCCCCCTTGAAGCACCAGCCGTACTTGTGCACGTCGGCAGACAGCGAGGTCACACCCTCGACCCGGAAGTCCCACGGCGGGAGGGGCTCACCCAGGAGCTCGAGGAAGGGCAGCAGCCAGCCGCCGAGGCAGGCGTCGACGTGGCACAGGGCGTCGTGCTCTGCCGCCAGGGCTGCGAGCTCGGCGATGGGGTCGACGACGCCGAACGGATAGCACGGCGCAGAACCGACGACGAGGGCGGTGCGCGCGTCGACCAGTGCCGCTGTGGCCTCCACATCGGCGCGGCCATCCACGCCCACCGGCACCCGGATCTCGTCCACGTCGAGGTAGAGGCACGCCTTGGCGAACGCCGGGTGGGCGGTGGAGGGCAGCACGACCCGCGGCTCGGCGATGCGGCGAACCTCGCGGGCCCGGTCGCGCGCCACCTGCACGACCAGGAAGAGGCTCTCGGTGCCGCCGCTCGTGAGCTTGCCGCCGCGGGGATTGGCGTGCACCAGGTCGGCGGCCATGGCCACGATGTCCCGTTCCATTCGCAACAGGCTGGGGAAGGCGAAGGGGTTGAGGTAGTTCTCGTGCAGGTACTCGGTGGCAACGGCCTCGTGGAGCCGCTCCAGCTCGGCGTCGGCGGCGTTGTAGACCAGGCTGAAGGTGCGGCCCCGCCGCCAGTCGGCGTCCTCGCCGCGGCCGCCCCTCAGCGCCGCGATGAGCTCGTCCACCGAGCGTCCGTGAGCGGGGAACGGCATGGACTCCTGCGCCGGCACGCGTCAGCCGCCGTAGCTCATGCGGGTGTCTTCCATGCGCAGCACCGGGGTGTCCTCGGCCTGCTGGAACCCGCAAGCGACGACCTCTCCGACGAAGAACGTGTGCCCACCGCAGTCGACCGGCTGGCGCACGGCGCAGTCCACCCACGCGGGCGCCTGGTCGAGGATCGGCGCCCCGGTGGGAGCGTCATGGAACGGGAACCCGTTGAGCGTGCCCGTGGCGGCATCGTGCTCGACCGGCTTGGTGAACTTGCGCACGATGGCCCTGTCGTCCCGAGCCACCGCATTGAGGACGAAGCTGCCACCGTCGGCGATCAGGCGGTGCGTCACCGCCGTCTTCTCGACACTGATCCCCATCAGCTTGGGCTCGAAGCTCACCTGGGTCGCCCAGTTGAGGGTCATGAGGTTGCGGCGTTCACCCGAGCGACTGCCCACCACGTAGAGCCCGTAGGGCAGCGACCAGAGCACGCGCCGCCGCATCTTGTCGTATTCCTCCTGCGCCTCGGGCGTGTCCACGCCGTCGGGGAACGGTCCGATCGGTCCGGTGCCTCCCGGTGCAGCCATGGCGATCGAGCCTACGCGACCAGTGTCACTACTCTCAGTTGTCAGCGAACAGCTCGGGTTTCAGGCGCCGGCGCTGCTCAGGAGTCCCATTCGACCAACAACTGCAGCGGCGATCGGAAGGTCGTGTTGCGGGAGAACGAGACCTCTTGCGGCTCGACCAGGCGCGCGTGCGGCAGTCTGGCGGTGACCTCCTGCAGCACCACCTGCGCTTCGAGTCGCGCCAAGGATGCGCCAAGACAAAAGTGGATCCCGTGTCCGAACGCGAGGTGCCGGCTGGCGCTCGGGCGGCAGACGTCCAAGCCGTCGCCACCGGGAAACACCGCCTCGTCGTGGTTGGCCGACCCGAGCAGCAGCAGCACGTTTGCACCCGCTGGCAGGTTCGCGTCGCCGACCGTCGTGTCGTGCTTGACCTTGCGCTTGACGGCCAGCACTGGCGTGCAGAAGCGCAGGAGCTCCTCGACCGCGCCTGGAATCAGACCCGGATCACGGCACAGCGCTTCCCACTGCTCGCGGTCTCGCAGAAGCTGCAGAAAGCTGGTTGCCAGCAGGCCGGTGGTTGTCTCGTGGCCGGCGGTCAGCTGGCCGAAGACCAGTGCGGCCATTTCGTCCCTCGTGATCGACTTGTCGCCACGCTGGTACTCACGCACGAGATCGCTTGGCAGATCGTCGCCGGGCTGGGTGAAGCGCTCGTCCACCAGCGCTTCGCAGTACCGCCAGTACGCCACGACGTTCTCCGCGTGCGGCACCTGATCGGATTCCGACAGGCTGCCGAAGTTGAGTTGGACGCGGCTCTGGGCCCACGTCTTGACGTTCGGCACATCGGAGTCGGGAATGCCAAGCAGCAGGAAGATCACGAGGGCCGGCAGGTCATAGGCAAGGTCGGCCACCCAGTCACCCCGTCCGCGCGGGGCCATGCGTCCGATCATGCGCACCGCAATCTCGCGTATCTGGGGCTCGAGCACCGCCACGCGCCGGGGGGTGAACGCCTTGTTGACGAACGAGCGCAGCCGGGTGTGGTCAGGTGGGTTGCGGCCAAGCAAGCCCGATTTGACGCTCAGTCCGCTGCCGAGTTTGCGCTCAATGGCCGGCGGCCGAGGCCGGAAAGGACTCTGGGCGTTCTCGGATGAGAATGTGGCCGGATCCCGCAGAATGGCCATGACATCCTCGTAGCGAGGCACAACCCAGTAGTCGAGCTCCGGGCTGTAGAAAGCAGTCGCCTCGGATCGCGCGCGCTGATAGAACGCGAAGGGGTCGGCGACGTCAAACGGCTGGAACTCGTCAGCCAGCGCCCTCATCGTGCCGCGAGGGTACATGTCGTACGGCGCCTACTCTGCGGAGCGTGCCCATCGTGCTCGTACACGGCGTGCCGGAGATCGACGCGATCTGGGACGACTTTCGGGCGCACCTCGTCGGGCGCGAAAGCATCACCCTTGCGCCGCCAGGGTTCGGCGCACCTGTGCCGGACGGCTTCGGTGCAACCAGCGACGACTACGTCGCGTGGCTCACGGCCGAGCTCCGTTTGATCGAAGGTCCCATCGACCTGCTTGGCCATGATTGGGGCGGTGGCCATGTCTTCCGCGCGGTGGCCGCTCATCCTCAGCTCGTGCGCTCGTGGGCGATCGATCTCGCCGGTTGCTTCGACCCGGAGTACGTCTGGCACGACAATGCCCAAACCTGGCAGACGGCCGGCGCCGGCGAGGCTCTCATCGCGCAACGCCTCGCTACGTCGCCCGCGGATCGAGCCAGCGGGTACGTGTCGCGCGGCATGTCCGAACGCGCGGCGGCGCAGTGCATGGAGGCGTTCGACGCGTCGATGGGCCGCTGCATTCTGGCCCTGTATCGCTCGGCGGCCCAGCCGAGGATGGCCGAGTGGGGCGCGAACGTAGCTGGTCTCCGCTCGCGTCCGGGTCTCGTCATGATCCCGGCCGACGATGCGTACACGGGTGGCGAAGCCCTCGCCCGCCGCACCGCTGAACGGACTGATGCTCAGGTGGCGCTCCTCACCGGCCTGGGCCATTGGTGGCTGTGCCAAGACCCGGAGCGGGCAGCCGCCGCGTACGGATCGTTCATTGCCGCCGCAGGATGATCAGCGGTCACGGCGGGGAGCCGCCCACTAGGGTCGCCCTGCCGACCTATCCTCGGGCGCATGAGCATCGCGGTGAGCCTGCAGGAGCTGCACGACTGCATCGAGGTGTCCGGCCCGCGGGCCTTCCTGGTGACGGTCTCCGAGGGCGGAGAGGCTCACGTCGTGTCGGTGGTCGTGCGGCGGGAGGGCGACGCCTTGGCCTTCGATGCCGGTCGGACGTCCCGGGCCAACCTGCAGGCCCGGCCCACGGCGACGCTGTTGTGGCCGTCGAGGGCGTGGGACGACGGCGAGTACAGCCTGATCGTGGACGGGACCGGCGACACGTCCGACGAGGGCGACGCGGTCACCGTCCATCCCACGGCGGCCGTGCTGCATCGCATCGCCGGCAGCACCGGCGACGGCCCCAGCTGCATCCGGGTCCTCTCCCGGGACTGAGGGACCGTCCGATCAACCGGAGGGCGGCCAGTCGGGGTCGAGCTGGCGGAGGAACACGGCGCAGCGCTCGGCCTCGCCGACCTCGCCGATGGCATCGGCCGACACCCGCAGGCCGTCGAGCGCGCGCAGGAACCCGCGGTTCTGCGGATGCCGCCACCGCACGTAGCCCGACCCGCGCCAGCCGTTGGCCCGCAGGCGGTCGAGGCCCCGGTGATAGCCGACCCGGTAGCAGGCGTAGCGCTCGACGTCGTCGCGACCGAGGGCGCCGAGCTGCGCCCAGCCTTCGAGAACCCGGGGCCAGCGGGCCACGACCGCCGCCGTCGCCTCCCGGCGTTCCGCCTCGGGGCGCAGCAACGCATCCTCGAGCGCCCCCAGGGCCTCCGCGGGCTCGTCGTCCAGCACCGTCTCCGGCGGCCCCGAGGTGGTCATGTTGACCGGCTGATCGCTCATACCAGGACCTCGGTCGGGAGCTCCCGCCCCGCCAGGTAGGCGCTCGACGCCTCGTAGGCCAGCGAGATCAGCTCGGAGGTGCGGGTGAAGTCGTTGTAGCGCATGAGTGGCGCCTGCCCGGTGGGCAACAGATGGAGCTCGATGTCGGACGGCATGGCGGCCAGCTCGCGCTTGAAGCGGTGGTGCCGGGCGATCCAGTACGCCTGGACGGCGACGTCGAGCGGGCGCTTTGGCTCCGGCCGGGGACGTGAGAACAGGCCTACCTGGAGCACGTACAGCGTGCGCGCCCCCAGCTCGACGGCGCGGCTCATGGGGACGTCGTCGACGATGCCGCCGTCGAGGTAGCGCACGCCGTCGATCTCGACCGCCGGGTAGACCGCGGGCAGGGCGGCGGAGGCCAGGATCGGTTCGATCAGCGGTCCCGACCGGAACCACACCTCGCGCACGCCCGCGACGTCGGTGGCCACGCACTGGAAGGGCACCGACAGCTCCTCGAACGTCCTCGCCGTCAACGTCTGCTGGAGATGACGACGCAGCCCGTGGCTCTCGTGGATGGCCTCGCCCCGCCGGGCGATGGCCACGGCGTTCGGCAGCCAGCCGGCCGGCATCAGTTCCTTGCCGTCTAGGGCACGCCACAGCCGCTCGAGGCGAAGTGCGCCCGCCAGGGTGGGATCCTCCGCAAGTCCGGCACCGTTGATGGCCCCCACCGAGCAACCGAGGATCAGGTCGGGTCGGATGTCGTGCTCGAGCAGGGCCCGCATCATCCCGATCTGGAGCGCTCCGAGGTTGCCACCGCCCGACAGCACGAACGCGACCGGCGGGGCGGACTCCCGCCCGTCTCGCCGGCTCGTCCGGCCTCTCAGCAGCCCACGCAGGTTGGCCATCGGTGCCTCACGCTATCGGCGCCCGGATGGCGGGCAGAAGGACCCCCGAACGAGGTCCGCGAACGCCGACGGGTGCGTCAGGTGGGCGCCGTGGTCGGCGCCGTCGATCGTCCTCAGCACGCCGTGGGGGGCGCGGCGCGCCAACTCCTCGGCCCCGCGCCGGTGCTGGGGCTTGGTCTCGGAGCCGAACGCCGCCACCACCGGGACCGTGACCCGTTCGGCCCGGTAGGGCGGTGGCGCCGGCACGAGCACCGACCGAAGCTCGGCCAGCAGGGTGGCGCCCTCGGCGCGGCGCTCGGCCCGCACCGGGGCGGGCAACCGGTCCCAATGGTCATCGCCGAGCATGCGTCGCAGGAATGCCTCGGCCACGTCACCGGGGTCGATCTCGGGACCGTCGCTTCCGTCGGCGGCGCTCGCCAGGGCTGCCCGTCCGGCCGAATCGGCGGGCCACCAGGGCTCCCACATCATCGGAGCCTCGTACGCCACCACCGCACCCGCCAGCTCGGGCGATCGTTCGGCCAGCGCCAGGCAGATGACGCCACCGAGGCTGTGTCCCACCAGTGCCGCCGCCCGCCGGGTACCGACCAGCGCCGCCAGATCGTCGACGTGCTGTGCCAACGAGGTGCCGGGGCCGGCGGCAAGCGACCGGCCATAGCCTCGACGGTCGTAGCGCAGGACCTGGCAATCACCCTCGAGTGCCCTGCGCACGCGCAGCATGCTGCTGGCGCGGTCCATCGCCCCGTGCACGAGCACGACCAGGGGCCCGTCGCCCACCTCCTGCGCCCACAGCCCGCTCGTACGCCCGCCGGTCACGATACGGCGACCACCCGCAGGACGTCGGTCCGGCCGGGGCTGGTGTCGGGGGCGCCGGCGAGCACTGCGATCGACTCGCCGTGGCGGACCATCCCCTCCCGGACGGTGGCCTCGACCACACACCAGACCATCTCGTCGGTGGTGGCGTACTCGTCGACCAGCAGCGGCTCCACGCCCCAGGACAACGCCAGCTGTCGCGCCGTTTCCGGCGACGGGCTGGCGCCGATCAGCCGGCACTGTGGGCGCAGGGCGGCCATGGCCCGGGCGGTGGTCCCGGCGCGGGTGCAGCAGACGATCGCCGCCAGATCGAGTTCGACCGCCGCCCGCAGCGCGGCGTGGGCCATCGCCACGGTCACCGCCTTGGGCGACGGCGCGCGCCGCTTCCCCAGCCCCTGCTCGTAGACGCCCCGCCGGTCGTCGAACTCCTCGGTCCGCACCGCGATGCCCGCCATGGTCTCGACGGCCAGCGCTGGGTGGCGCCCGATCGCGGTCTCGGCCGAGAGCATCAGGGCATCGCTGCCATCGACCACGGCGTTGGCCACGTCCGACGCCTCGGCCCTGGTGGGCGACGGCGCCGTGACCATCGACTCGAGCATCTGGGTGGCCGTCACCACCGGCAGCCCCCGCGCCCCGCACGCGCCGATGATCTCCTTCTGCAGATGTGGAACGTCTGCGATCGGGAAGTCGATGCCCAGGTCGCCACGGGCGACCATCGCCCCGTCGGCCACGTCCAACAGCTCGTCGAGGTGCTCGACGGCGGCACGGGTCTCGATCTTGGCCATGAGCTGGGGCCGATGGTCGCCGAGCGCCTCGCGCACCCGAACCAGCTCGTCGGCCGTCCGCACGAACGACACCGCCACCCAGTCCGCAGCCTTGGCCACATCGTCGACCAGCCGCAGGTCGTCGTCCGTGGGCACCGCCGGTAGCCAGCGGTCCGACGGGAGGTGCACGCCCGGCCGCCCCTGCAAACGCCCGGCCGTGCGCACCACCGCCGGCACCGAGTCACCCCCCACCCCGGTCGCCTCGAGCGTCACCATACCGTCGCCCAGCACCACCGTGTCCCCGGGACGCACGGCATCGGCCACGTGTGGCTCGTCGATGACGATGCGGTGGCCGTCGCTGGCACCCTGCCCGATGACGAGCGTGACCTCGTCGCCGTCGGCGAGGAAGATCCCACCCTCGGGGAACGGCCCGGCCCGCACCTTGGGACCGGGGAGGTCGGCGAGCACGCCGATGGTCTCGCCCCGGCGCCGGGCGAGCTCGCGTACCGCCTCCATGCGCCCGCGGTGCTCGTCGGCGGTGCCGTGGGCCAGGCCCAGGCGAACGACGTTGACGCCGGCGTCGAGCAGCGCGTCGAGGACGCCCGGCGGATCGGACGCCGGACCCAGCGTGGCGACGATCTTGGTGCGACGCACGAGTCGTCAGTCCGCTACGCGTCGCCGCAGCGGGTGGTCGTCGGGCACCTCGATGAGCCGGATCTGCACGCCGTCGGGATCGGCGATCCAGCACTCCCGCAGTCCCCAGGGCTCGGTCTTGGGCGGGCGCTGCACCTCCACCCCCTGCGCCCGCAGGCGTTCGTGCTCAGCGTCGACGTCGGGGACCTGGAGCCATAGCGTGCCGCCGGCTGCCGACACCGAGCTCGAGTCGCTGACGAGCTCGAGGAACCCGCCGCCGAGGAAGAAGACCACGCCCGTCACCCGTCCGCCGGCGCCGTATTCGCGATAGACGTGCAGGCCCAGGACGTCGCGATACCAGCGAACGGCGTCCTCGAAGACCGACGGGCGCAGCAGTATCCGGCTCGAGAGGACGTCCACGGTGCGCCACGGTACCGAGCGTCCGGGGGACGATCGTGCGCTTCGCGCGGTCGTCCTCCTACTGTGCGAACTTCGATGGAGCTGCTGCTGATCCGCCACGCCCGCCCGCTGCGGGCCGAGAGCGTCGACGGTCCCGCCGACCCCGGCCTGTCGGAGCTCGGCCGGCGCCAGGTCGACGCGCTGGGGGCATGGCTGGTGCCCGAGGGGCTCGACGCGATCTACACCAGCCCGCTGCGCCGCGCCGTCGAGACGGCGGCGCCGCTGGGCGGGGCGCTGGGTCTGACGGTGACGCCCGACGCCGCGCTGGCGGAGTACGACGCCGACTCCACCGCCTACATCCCGATCGAGGAACTGCGGGCGGCCGGCGATCCCCGCTGGATGGAGGTGCCCGACGACATTGCCGGCTTCCAGGCCCGCGTGGTCGGCGGTGTCGACCGCCTGGCCGCCGCCCATCCGTCGCAGCGGATCGCCCTCGTCTGTCACGGCGGTGTGATCAACGTGGTCGTCTCAGCGGTGCTGGGCGTGGGGCCGCAGATGCTCTTCCTGCCCGCCTACACGAGCATCTCGCGCGTCCTGATCGCGTCCACCGGCCAGCGCTCGCTGGCATCGCTCAACGAGACCGGCCACCTGCGGATGGCCGACGTCCCGCTCGTCGAGCTCTAGTGGACG
>JBKPAA010000032.1:0-3067 GCA_046726215.1 Actinomycetota bacterium
CGAGTTCGGCGATCTGCTGGCGGCGCGTCGGCGAGTAATCGCCTATGACCGCCGCGGCTTCACCGCGGCGGCGCCCGACCCTGCGCACGACATGCGGGTCAACGCCGACGACGCCAACTCGATCCTCGCACTTGCCGACGCTTTGCCGGCCGACGTCGTGGGCTGGAGCGCCGGCGGTCTGGTCGCCTTGGCGCTCGCCACCGAGCACCCCGATGCCTGCCGTTCGCTGGTTCTCATTGAGCCTTCGGTTCACGGGCTGCTTGCCATTACCGCCACAGCCGTCGCGATGACCCTGCGTTCCCGGATCGCGAAGCTGAGAAGCGGCCAGCGGGCGGCCACTGACGTCTCCTACCGCTGGACCTTTGCCTACCGCGGCCTACACCGAAGCGCCTGGGATGCGATACCGACCGACTGGCAGGAGGAGGTCCTCGCCCACGCCGATGCGGTAGCCGCCGAACAATCCCACGAACTCTCCCTCCGCTACCCGTCGAACCCGCAACTCCGGGCGCTCGACCTCCCGGTCACACTCGTCATCGGCGAGCGCAGCCAGTCCTATTTCCACCGGATCGGGAGACATCTCCAGCGGCTGCTGCCGCGCGTCGAATCCCATCTCGTCCCGGGAGCCTCGCATGCCGTCCACCTCGACTCGCCGGCCGACGTCGCCGTCCTGGTCCGCTGACATCGGGTGGGGCCAAACCGGGCCGGGGGGATCTTCAACGACCTACCGATCTAGATCTCGACCGGCGGTGCCGGGTCGTCAATGTCGACGCGGTCCGCTCCGAGGACTCCCCGCAACCGTCAGCGTCAGAGGTAACGCCCAACGACGAGGCGTTGCCGCTGTTGCTTACCTTTCCAGTATGAGCCCCGGTGCGACCTCGCGCCGACGCCCGAATCGACGTCCCGTGCCCGGTTGTCACCGCGGCGCCTTCGGAGGGGACGCCCTGCACGAGCTGGCGAACGGTCTTCAACGCCTGAACTCGCCGAGTGCCGAAGCGCATGGGGTAAGCGTTCGAGTCCCCCTCCGGCAACACTGCCCCACCGCCGGCACCGTCACCCTGATCTCGGGCTTCGCGGTTTCGTGATGCGTGGACGTTGACAGGATGGATGCCACTTAAGGCCAGTCAGTCACCCGGCGGGCTGGGCTGCCGCCATCCTTCCGCCATACGAGGCGCGAAATGGGTTCCAGGCAACGCCAGCCGGTGCTCCCTAGGCCGCAAACCACCTGTTCGCAGGGTTGCAGACCCGTTCGGGACGCAGAGGTCGCCGGTTCAAATCCGGCCCACCCGACCAGTCAGAGTACCTCGAACGCGGCGCCATCGACCGCTGCGGTCCCCCAACCCTGCGCAGTGGGTCATCCCCGTTCGGCCCGACCAAGGCGATAGGTTCGACCGCGAACAGCCCGCGTGGCCCGGAGCACCGATGGACCAGCTCAACCCCGACGAGCGCGACCCGTCGGTCACAGTGGTGGCCGCCGTCAGCCTGGTAGCCGGGCTGGCGTGCACACTGGCACCCGCCGCCACAGCCCGCCTTGCCGGCATCGACGCCACCCCCGCCGTAGTGCGCGTGGTCGGCCTGGTGGACCTGGTCCTGGCCCGGGGCCTGTTCGTCGGGCGGCCGTCCTGGCCATGGCTGCTAGCCCGGGCGGCCTCGAACCCGGCCATTGCCGCCGTGTCACTGGCGTCAGCCCGATCACCACGCGCCCGTCTGGTCGCTGCCGGCCTTGTCGTCGCCACCGCCTCTGACCTCCGGACCGTCGCCCGGCTCCGCGCCCACCGCTGACGGCCGGCAACCCCAGGTCCCCACCGGCCCCCCGGGTCAGTCTGCGCGCCATCGTGAGCGCGAATCTTGGGGAGTGCTTCGCGACTTCGGGTTACCGCTGACGCTGACGGTCGGAGGCAGTGCTGCAGTCTCCGTCCAGACGTCCGAGGGCTCGCAGGTACCGTAATCCGATGAGCGTGCCCCACTTGGCGGGGAGTCGTCGAGGACGAAGCGATGCAGGAGGGTCACCGTTTCCTCTGGCGGGCGATGCTCGACACGATCGACGTCGACCTGACCGGACGCCGAGTGCTCGACGCCGGCTGCAACCGGGGCGGGTTTCTGCGACTGCTCGCCGACCACTCGGGGATCGCGGCGGGTTGCGGGTACGACCCGGCTTCGGGGGCGATCGACGACGCCCGCCGGCTGGCCGGCGACCGGCCGCTCACTTTCGAGGTCGGCGGCACGGTGCCCGCTGGCTGGGTGGACTTCCACGTCGCCTTTAGCCATGAAGTCCTCTACCTACTGCACGACCTGCGGTCCCACGCGGCGGCGATGTTCGCCGCGCTCGAGCCCGGCGCTCCGTACTTCGCAGTGATGGGGGTCCATGCCCGTAGCGCACTGATGTCCGCGTGGCACGCCGAGTCGGCTGGTGCCCTCGGGCTTCCCAGGCTGTACGACCTCGACGAGGTCGTCGAGTCGTTCGAAGGCGCCGGCTTCGAGGTGGCCGTCGCCCGGTTGCGGCTGCAGTTCGTCCCTGTCTCGGCGCGCCGGTCCGGACACGAACATCGGCGGAACCTGTTCGACTGGCTTGACTACTACGCCCGCGACAAGGTGCTAATCCGGTTCGACCGTCCGCCCGGGCCGTGACGAGGCCGCGATCGCCCTGCCCTGGGCGGCCCGCAGCTGAGGGGGCTGGGCCGCGGGATCGGGGAAGCTGGGTTGTGGTTAGGGCGGTCGTCAGCGCGAATCTCGGGGAGTGCTTCGCGGGTGCGGGTCACTGCTGACGCTGACGGTCCGCGGCGCGGTGGAGCAACCTGACCGGCGATGGGGCAGGGCGTCGGATCTGCCCTATCGCTTCGACGCGTCGGGCATGTCGAGCGGGCAAGATGCGCTGTGCGCAACGGGTGGGTGAGTAGCCCGTGATCGACGTTCACCGGCTCCATCTCAGCGACGTGTCGCCTGCGCCGGACCTGCCGTGGACGAGGCCGACGTTCCCGGTCTTCGCCTACCTCGTGTTGCACCCGGTGGGCCCGATCTTGATCGACACCGGCGTCGGCATGGGGAACGCCTTCATCGATGAGCTGTATGC
>JBKPAA010000033.1:0-71909 GCA_046726215.1 Actinomycetota bacterium
CCGCCAGCGCCACGGCCAGGGCGCCGGCGGCGAGGGCCACGACGCCGGCGTCCGGCCACGATGCGGTCGCCCGACGGAGCCGGGCCGCACGCCGGGCCCGGGCGTCGCCGACGCCCGCCAGCATCATGAGGCACAGCACCGCGGCGAACACCCGGAGTCCCGACTGCCACGCGGCCAGACGCGCGGCGGCCCAGACCCCGTCGGATCCGCGATCGACAACCCAGACCGTGGCCGCGGCCGCGGCCGGCAGCACAAGGGCGACGAGGACGACGCGGATGGTGATCACCGGGAGCCGCAGCAGTGAGCGTGGCCGCGCCAGCGGGACGACGCGCCGAGCCGCCCGCCCCGGAAGGTCCATGATCCCGACCGCGATGGACCGGCGCCCGGCCGCAGCCGAACGGACGGCCCCGACGAGAAGGGACGACCCGGCCATGGCCAGGAGCCACGGCCATGGGACGACCAGCGCGCCGCTGGCGCCTGCGAGCGCCAGCACATCCGACAGGCGCCGCTCAGCGGTTCCCGCCAGGCCTCGCCGGCGGAGGTCGCCCGCACTGTCGGCAACGGACGCATCGAAGCCGCCGTCGGCGATGTCCATCAGGCTGTCGGGGATGGTCGTGGCCCGGGGCGCCTGGGTTTCGACCACTGGGGTTTCGACCGCCTCGGCGTCGATCACCTCGCGCGCGGGGCGGCGCCGGCCACGCAGCGGTGCCACGGGCCGGGCGGCGGGCGTGAACTGCTCGTTGCGGTGCATGTCGGTGAAGGCACGCACGAGCGCGCGTTCGGCGCGGTGGGCAGGTGTGGGGGGCACGGGGCCCTCGCCTACCTCACGCCGGGATCTCACGACGCCCTCCTAGCGTTCGACAACCCCGCACCGTCGCACTCGCCTGGCGAGCGACGAGGGGCGCCGCAACGCCGCCGCCGAGGCACATTGTGGCCTACCCGGTCCGCCGCTGCTGCTGACGCGGCGATGCGACAAATCGGACCTACCGCGGAGAACGGGTGGCGGGTGCGTCATCGAAGCCGGCGGGCGGCTTCGAGCGCACTCGAGCCCTCGGCGAGCAGGCGCACGGCACGAACCAGCTCGGGAGGTGCAGTGCCATCAGCGCGCACCGCCCGGAACGTCGAGGCAGTGGACTCAACTACGCCCTGCCCGGTACCGGAGCCGTCGCGTGCTGTCGTCACGACGACACACGCGTCGATTTCCAACAGCGGGAGCCCCAGCAGGCGGGCACGGACATGCCCATCGATGATCCTGTCCCCCCGGCGCACGACCGGTAGCCGATCGGTGCGCCCGCCGCGGCGACGCATCAGGTCTGGTTCCGCCGTCTCGCCGACACGCCCGAGCTCGCAGCGGTGAGGGCCGCGATGCTGCTGACCACGCCGGCAGCCATCGCCAGTGCACGCCTGGACCGCACCAGGCGGCCCGCCGCCATCACCATCCGTTCCTTCCTGCTCCTACGTTGGAAAAACATCTGTGTGAACCTCCCATTCCGAACACCGTGACGTCAGGCTGACTTCCTCGGCGCCCGTTTGGGCGCCCGACCCGTCGGCCGGCGGGCAGACTTCGACCGCGCTGACCGGCGTCCCGATTGCTGGCCCGGCGACCGGCGACGCTCGGTGCGTGGCGGTCTCGGGTCGCTACGGGTGTCGGACGCGACCTGACCGGCCTCGACCGCCAAGCGCTCCGCCTGGCGCCCGGCTTCCGCCGCAGCCGCGAGCGCCGCCTGTGACGCCTCGTCGGCCAGCTGCCTGGCGTGAGCTAAGGCCCGCGTGGCCTCCGCTACTGCCTGCTCGGCCTGCTCGCTTGCCTGCTCCGCCTCGTGCTGCGCCTGCTCGGCGTCGGCGTCCGCTGCCGCACGCGCCGCCGCGGACGCCTTGTCGGCGTCCTCCCCCGCACGCTGACGCTCATGCGCCACCCGCTCGTCGGCACGACGCCGCGCTTCCCTGACCCGTTCGTCGGCTTCGCGCCGGGCTTCCTTCACCCGCTCGTCCGCGTCGCGCCGTGTGGCGGCGACCTCCCCATCGGACTCGGCCCTAACCTCTTCGACGCGCGCACCGGCCTGCGACTTGGCGTCGCGCTCCGCCTCCTTGGCCCGCTGACGGGCGGCCTGGGTGACGCGCTTGGCGTCGTCGGCAGCCCGCTTCGCGGTCTCAGCGAAGGCCAATGCCCGCTGCTCGGCCTCGCGAGCATTTTCCGACGCCTGACGCGCCTCCGTCAGGCGTGCCTCGACGGAGTGGTCCTGGGAACCCACGAGCGGCACCGCGTCGACCACCGACCGACCGGCGTGGGAGATGGCACCGCCCACCGCGCCGCCGGCATCGCCCATCGCATCGGTCGCCCGACTCAGGGCCTTCGAGGACGATCGGCGCGCCCGGCCGGCTACCCAGACTGCGTTGGCCGGCATGTCCCGCAGGCCGATCACGGCCCTCCTCGTCAACCACACGACGCGATGCTGCTTGGTCACGGCTGCCTCCGGGGGGTCGGGGTCGCGCGCTGCCTACCCCAGGTCGTGGCCGCCCAAACGCTGACGGTGGGTTCCCCGCAGTCACTGCATGCACATGGCGAGAGGCCGGTACAGGTGCAGATCGGAGCCGCAGATGGCGGTGGAGCTGATCTCGACGATCGCATCCGTCGGCTCCTCGATCCGCGCGTCGGGCACGTTCTCGACCCGCATGTCCTCGACGCCTTGCCACGTCGCAGCCCTCACCCCGACCTCTTCGGTCCCACGCCGGCAACCCACCGGGCCGCGGGAGAACGGCGCGGCGACCACGTGTACGAGACGTTTGGCTCACGGGCCCGTGGGAAGCGAGGGCCGTGCTCACAGGGGCGCACGGGACGACGAGGAGGGCGAGATGAGCTACCAAGACAGTCCGACTTCCAGCGAGCCGGCGTGGGACGACCCGCAGCGCACAGGTCAGCCCGAGCAGGCGGAAGACCAGCCGCCCGCCTCAGCCGGGGACCGCGCCCGGGAAGCCGCATCGACCGGCAGGGACCAGGCCCGGGAGGTCGCGTCGACGACGAGTGAGCAGGCTCGACGGGTCGCCTCGACTACTCAGGACGAAGCCATGCAACTGGTGCGTGGCGCCAACGAGCAGGCGCGCCGGCTGGTCGGGGATACCCGCCATGAGCTCCGCAGCCAGGCCAACGCACAGGTCGACAGACTCGCACAGGGGTTGAACGACGTCAGCCGCCAGCTGCGGTCGATGGGCGAGAAGGGCGAGCCCGGCGTGGTCAGCGACATGACCCGCGAGGCCGCGGTGCGGACGCAGCGGATCTCCGAGCGGCTCCGCGGAGGCGGGGTCGACGACGTCCTGTCCCAGCTGCGCAACGCCGGCCGCAACCGGCCGGGCCTCTTTCTCCTCGGCGCGTTCGGGGCCGGGCTAGTCGCCGGTCGCGTAGTACGCAACCTCGCGCGGGAGCCGGGCGGCGATGGGTCGCGCGGCGGCGGGGCGCCGAATCGCTCGATCGAGGCCGGGTACCAGGGTTCCACGGCCACCGGGGCCATCCCTCCCACGCCCCCGCCGGAACCCCAGACGCTCGAGGCGGCCGCCACGGCCCCGGCGACCAACGCCACGAGGGAGCAGCGATGAGCGCCGACGAGTCCATCCGCTCGACCACCCGGATCCAGCGGCCTGACGACCCTTCTCAGCCGATCGAACCCGACCAGTCGCTCGGCGAGTTGCTGGGCCGCGTGTCGCGCGACTTCTCAGAACTGGTGTCGACGCAGGTCGAACTGGCCAAGGTCGAGCTCCAAGAGGAGATCGCAGCAGCTGGGCGGGGCGCGGGCATCCTGACAAGCGGGGTGCTCTGCGCCTACATGGCCGTCGTGCTGTTGTCGTTCGCCGCAGCGTGGGGGCTCTCCGAGGTCCTGCCGGAGGGGGCGGCGTTCCTCATCGTGGGAGCCGTGTACGCCGTGGCCGCCGCCGTGCTGCTCCCCAAGGGCAAGGAAAGGCTGAGTCGAGTTCGACCGATCCCGGAGAGGACGGCGGAAAGTGTGAGGGAGGACGTGCAATGGGCACGAGAGCAGATGAGCTGAAGTCCGACCTGGAGCGGCAGCGCGAGGCGCTCGGCGAAGATCTCGAGGCTGTCGGCGATCGTGTGAGCCCGGGTCGAGTGGTGGAACGCCGCCGGGCAGCGCTCCGCCAGGGGTTCGGCCGCCTTCGTAACAGGGTGATGGGAACCGCCGACCGCGCCCGCGGCGGCATGTCGGATGCCGCCGGCACCGCGAGCCAGAGGGCGGGCGAAGCGACGGAAGCGGTCAAGGATCGATTGTCCGCCGCCCCCCAGGCCGTCGGCTCAGCGACCGAGGGCAACCCGCTGGCGGCCGGCTTGATCGCCTTCGGCGCCGGCCTGCTGACCGCCAGCCTGGTCCCGCCCACCCAGCGGGAGTACCAGGCGGCAGAGCAGCTGAAGCCGATGCTCGACGACGTCAAGGACGAGGCGAAGACGGTGGCACAGGAGGCCGCCGAGCACCTGCGGCCCCAGGCCGAGGACGCCGTGGCTCAGGTGCGGGAGCAGGCAGCGAGCGCGGCGGAGACCGTGAAGGACGAGGCGGGTAGCGCCTCGGAGCAGGTCAAGTCCGACGCCAGCGGTGCGGCCGAGGAGATCAAGGGCGCGGCCAAGGGCCCGTCGAGCTGATCAGGTGCGGGCTTCGCGGTTCGGCGCCCTCAACGACCGGGTGACTCCCCGAGGGTGTCGGCCGCGTACGCGTCACGGCGACCCATGGCCTCGGGTCGTCCGGTGGTGGTGTCACGGGCGGTCTGTCGCTCCAGCCCGGCGTTGAGCTCCGCGGCGGCGACGGTCGCGTAGGCGCTGATGTATAGCCACAACATCATCACGACACTGCGCCGAGCGCGCCGTACGTCTCGTTGTACCGCCCGAAGTTGGCGGAATAGATCGAGAACCCGACGGACGCGGCCAACCAGGCCAGCGTCACGGCGTCAGTCGTTGGCCCACACTCCGACAAGCGGCTTCGGGCGCCCGTCACCGGTCGGGATTGATGGCGTCCTTCGCCTTGTCGGTGGCCTTGTCGACCTTGTCCTTGACAGCGCCGCCGGCCCTGTCGACCTTGCCCTCCTTCTTGAGGTCGTCATCGTCGGTGAGATCACCGGCAGCTTCCTTGGCTCGGCCTTTCATCTCGTCGAACTTGCTCTCGCCCATTGGGACCTCCTGGGTCGGTTGGTGGTCCCTGTCTTCCCCTGGCTCGGCCGCGCCAACTCGCTTTCCCGGCCGCTCAGGACCCTTCTGATGACGTCGAAGGCCGACCTCCCCGATCCGCTGGCTCCAGATAGCCCACGATGTGGAACATGCGTCGGTTCATCCGCGACCACAGCCTCTCCATCGTGGCCCTCGGACAGGTGATCGCCGCGTCAGGCGGTGCCGGCAATCAGACGACCGTGGACGGTCACGACGCGACGACCAGCGCCTGCGGGGCCGCGGCCTTCATGCGGGTGCGTATCCAGGCGAGTTGGATGGCGGTGTCGTGCTCGCAGGCGCTGACGGTGTTCAGCAGGTCGGTGTCGCGGGCGCCCTGGGCAGCTTGGCCGATCATGGTCCAGCTGATGTCGGATTGGCTGGCCATCAGGTAGAGGTCGTGCAGGTCCCGGAGCAATCCGAGGCCGCCACTGCGGGTGCCTTGGAACAGGTCCGCATGGAGCTTGTCGGGCTCGTCCGGCGCATCCTCGCCGTAGCGATCGACGAAGGGGCCGAGCTTGCGGACATGGACGTCGCACTGGCGTGCCATGCGTTCACAGCCCTGGGAGACGTCCGGCTCGTCGGTGTGGGCGTCGCCGACATCCCGGAAAGCCCGGGCCAGGTTGTCCTCGGCCTTGTGGAGCAGGCCGAGGTAGTGGGCAAGCTGCATCGTCAGGCCTCCGGGGACGCCGTGGCCTCGGCGGCGGTCCCGCCCACCGTCGGCGGGACCGTGGAGGGATCGAGTGGCGCAGGGGCGCCCACGGTGGGAGCCGGTGACTGTGAGCCGCCGCTGGCCGCAACCTTTGTCACCCGGACGGCCGCCACCTTGAAGAGAGGCTGCTTCGACACGGGGTCCCAGGCGGTGATCGTCGCCTCGTTCGCGGCGCGTGCGGCATGGCCATCACCGTCGCCGGGTCCGGTGTCCGCCGCGCGGTCCCAGTATCCGTAGTGGAAGGGAACGAAGATGACGCCCGGGCGCACGCCGGTGATGCGCACACGTCCTTCGAGGGCACCGCGCCGCGACTCCACGCGCACGACGTCGCCTTCCGTCACGCCGACCGCGGCGGCGTCCTTGTCGCTGAGCTCCACCCACGAGTCCGGGGCGGCGTCGTTCAGCTGCGGTGTCCGCGCCGTCTTGGTGCGGGTGTGGAACTGGTAGACGGTGCGGCCGGTGGTCAGCAGGAGCGGGAACTCCTCGTCGGTCGACTCGGGTGGGGGCTCAAAGTCGGCGGCGTGGAGGAAGGCGCGACCGCGGGGCTCCTTGGCCCGGTACTCCTGTTCGGTTAACGCCGCACCCGTGGCGAGGTCGTGTCCGTAGGTCTCCGAGAAGTCCGGGTCGGTGTTGAAAATCCCGTTCGTGTAGAGCCGTTCCACGCCCTCGGAGCGACCCGGGGGGCAGGGCCACTGGATGCCACTGCCGGCCCGCAGGTGTTGGTAGGTGATGCCTGAGTAGTCGCATGGCCGTCCCTTCGAGCATGCCTTCCACGCCTCGAACGCCGACTCCGGGTCGTGCCAGCGGATCAGCGGTGCGCCGTCCTTGTCGCGGAAGTCCATGCGCTGCGCGTAGTCGAGGAGGATGTCGAGGTCGGGCCGTGCTTGCCCCGGTGGGTCGATGGCCTTGTCGGAGATGTGGACGGTGCGGTCGGCGTTAGTGAACGTCCCGGTCTTCTCGGCCCAGGTCGCGGCGGGGAGCACGACGTCGGCGAGCCGGGCCGTCTCGGTCAGGAACAGGTCCTGCACGACCACGAACAGGTCCTCCTGCTCCAGGATGCGGCGAACCCTGGCGAGCTCCGGCAGCGAGACGGCCGGGTTGGTCGCCGAGATCCAGAGCAGCTTGATCGAGCCCTGCTCGGCGTAGCGAAAGACCTGCATGGCGTGGGTCGGCTCGGCCCAGTGGGGGATGGTCATCTCGTCGACGTTCCAGAGCTCGGCGAGTTGCCGGATGTGCTCGGCGTTGTTCCAGTTCCGCATGCCCGGCAGGTCGCCGTCGGCGCCGGTTTCCCGGGTGTTCTGTGCCGTCGGCTGTCCGTTCATCTGGCAGACGCCGGCGCCCGGCCGGCCGAGCATGCCGCGCAGGAGGTGGATGTTGTTGACCTGGCATGCCGCGGCCGTCGCCTGGTTCGATTGGTAGAAGCCCTGGAGGACGGTGGACAGCAAGCGGTCGCACGTACCCACGACCTCGGCCGCGGCCTCCACCTGACGTGCGGGAACGTCGCAGACCTCTGCCACTCGTCCGGGCGGGTAGCCGGCGGTCACCTGTTCGAGCCGATCGATCCCGATCGTGTGGCGGCGCACATAGCGCTCGTCGATCCAGTGGTGGCGGAACAGCAGGTGGATGATGCCGTTCATCAGGGCCTGGTTCGTGCCGCTCCGCACCGCCAGGTGGACGTCGGCCTGGCGGGCGGGGGGCGTGGGTCGCGGATCGACGACCAGCAACGCCGGGGGGTCGGGCCCGCACCGCCGGTCGAGCATTCGCATCCACAAGACTGTCTGGGTCTCCGCCACGTTGTGGCCCCACAGGGCCAGCGCATCGCAGTGGTCGACGTCGGTGTACGAGCCGGGCTGGCCGTCGGTTCCGAAGCTGGCCTTGAGGGCGGCGGCCGCCGTGGCCGTGCAGAGCCGCGTGTTGCCGTCCATATGGGGCGTGCCGATGCCGGCCTTACCGATTACAGCGAGGGTGTAGTACTCCTCGAGGAACAGCTGCCCGCTCGTGTAGAAGCCGAAGTGGCCCCACCCGCCGGGGCCGTCGAGCAACTTCCGTGACCGGTCGACGATGCGCCCCATCGCGGTGTCCCAGTCGCTCTCGACCAGGCGGTCGCCCAGGCGCACCAGGGGAGTCGTGAGGCGGTCGGATGACGCGTTGGCCTGCCAGCCGAACAGGTCCTTCGGGCCGAGGCGGCCATGGTTGATTCGATCCACGGCCCGCCCACGCACGCCGACGATCCGCCCGTCCTTGACGCCGATATCGAGCGCGTCGCCGTTGGAGTGCAGGATGGAGGCGCTCTGCACCCAGCGGTCCACGTCGGCCGCCGTCATGCCCGGCCGCAGGTAGGTGTCGACGCGCCCGGGCCAGGCGCGGCGCGTCAGCCCGTCCGGCAGACGGGCCCGCACCGGCGCGGGCAGCCGCGCCGCGAGGCGCCCGATCAATGTCGGACGGCTGTACGGGGTCCGCGGCCCCCACGGATCGGCGATGCGGTCGGGCAGCGTGCACCTCCCCTGGCTTGAACGCCTGCTCCGCGCCGCCTACCCCGTGGGAGTGCGCCACAACCGCGCTCGCGAGTGCTCCGCCCTGTTGGCAGCGAGCGCCATCCGGGGCGTGAGCGCGCCCGTATCGGGCTGCCGGCCGACGGGTACGTCCTCGCGCATGCTGACAATCCTTGGATCCTCGCCGTCGTGCTCGTGATCGCCGGCATCGTCCAACTGGTACAGGGCCAGGTGCTGGCCGGCCTCGCGCTGATCATCCATCGGTTTCCTGGTCGGACCCGGAGGCGTGTCGATCTTCGCCACCAACCCACTGATCGGTGCATCCAGCGCCTTCCTCATTGGGAAGCCCGTGTGCGGCCTCCGGCCGCTCGCTCCTCGCCGACGCTCGCGCAGTGACCATGGCGGGACCGCGGCGCCCAGGTCCTGAGTTGCGTCGCGTCACCGGGGGACAGCCCCCCGGTGCGCGCTGGGGAGCGAGCCAGGAGACCGTCCCGTCCCGCTCGCTACCCGCACAATTGCGGGCTAAGCCTCGCCGTCGCCTTCCGCCCATGCCGATCTTCTCCATCAGCGACGCGCCCGAGCCGGTGGTGATGACGGCCATCCACGCGGGGCACGCGCTGCGGCCCGAGCTGGCTGACCTCGTCCTGGTCGACGAGTCGACCCGCCTGCGGGAGGAGGATCCGTTCACCGACCGCCTTGCCGTGGCGGGGACCCGGGTAACGGTCCACCGGTCCCGGTTCGAGGTGGACCTCAACCGTCCGAGGGCTGAGGCCGTCTACCGCACACCTGGCGATGCGTGGGGCCTCCAGGTGTGGAAGCAGCCGCCGGCCGCCGAAGTGCTGGCACGGTCGCTGGCCGTCTACGACGAGTTCTACGCCGCGCTTGCCGGCCGGCTGAACCGCCTCGCCGCACGTGGCCGCTTCGTAGTGCTGGACATCCATTCGTACAACCATCGGCGCCATGGTCGGCCAGCTCCGCCTGCCGACAACCCGGAGCTCAACGTCGGCACGGGATCGCTCGACCGTCGGCGCTGGGACCCCATCGTGGACGGGTTCATCAACGGAATGCGTGCTCAACAGGTGGATGGCCCCGCAATGGATGTCCGCGAAAACGTCCGGTTCCGGGGAGGCCAACTGGCTCGATGGATCCACGAGCGCTACCCGGGCACGGGGTGCGCGCTCGCGCTCGAGTTCAAGAAGTCCTTCATGGACGAGTGGACCGGTGAGCCGTACGACGACCATATCGCCGAGCTCGGGCGCGCGCTCGGGACTGTCGCTACCCGTTTGGTGGACCTTGTCACCGCGAGGGTGGAATGACCCAGGCTGACAGGCTGTCGGCGGGTGACCTCGCGATCGACCGCGAGCTCGCCGATATCGCCCTCGGCTACCGGTTCCTGCTGGACGTCACTCCGGTGAACCTGATCGAAGCGCGGCGACGATTCTTCGACGACGGGACGCCGCCCGAGTTCCGCTATCGGCCGCTCGAGGACGATGTCGACGTGGTCGCGAGCCGGTTGGCGAAGGTGGACGCACACGCCGTGGAGGACGCAACGCTGTCGCATGTGCTGCAGGCCAAGCACCGCGAAGTCGGACTACAGAGCGAAATGCTGCGGTGTCGGGGCTCGACTGACTTCCTGCCGCTCAGCACGGAGCTGTACGGCGCGGTGAGCCCGTTATTGCTCGCCGCGGCGGAGCAACTCCTCGACGAGATCGTGGTTCCCCCCCTCGATCGGGAGCAGTCGCTGGACGCGGCGACCTTCGCGCAGCTGGCCGAGGCGGAGTTGGATCGCTACCGCCGAGCATGCCCCGACATCGACGTGCATGTCCAGGTGCGTGACGACGGCAGCAGTGTGATGGTGGCACACGGCGACGTGTTCATCGCATCGACGGCACGCTTTGCGCCATCCCGGGTCATGGCTTTGCTCCAGCACGAGGTCGGTACCCACGTCGTGACGTACGTGAACGGGACACACCAACCGTTGCGCCTGCTGGCTGCGGGCCTGGCGGGGTACGAGGAGACCCAGGAGGGGCTGGCCGTCCTCGCCGAGTACATGGTCGGTGGGCTGACCGCCTCCCGCCTGCGTCAGCTCGCCGCCCGTGTGATCGCGGTCCACAAAATGGTCGACGGCGCATCGTTTCGGGACGTGCACCAGGCCCTCATCGACATCGGCATGTCGCGCACGCCCGCGTTCTCGATCACGGCCCGAGTGTTCCGATCGGGTGGGCTGACCAAGGACGCCGTCTACCTGCGGGGCCTGATCGATCTCATGGCGCACCTGGGCGGAGGACGGGACCTCGACGTCCTCTGGCTGGGAAAGATGGCACTGGCGGACGCGCCGCTGGTTGAGCAGCTCAGGGTTCGGGGCCTGCTCCACGATCCGGTGCTGCGTCCGCGCTTTCTCGACGACCCGGCAGCGCAGGCGCGACTGCGTCAGGCTGGCGCGGTCACGGCATTGGCTGATCTGATCGGAGACCCCAAATGAAGGTCGGTTTCGTCGTCAACAGCCTTGAGACCGAGAACCCGCTTTACACCACCGTGCGGTTGGCGATGAACGCCAATCGGATGGGGCACGAGACGTGGCTGATCGGTGTCGACGACTTCTCCCAGAGAGCGGATGGGTCCATCGCGGCGCGGGCGCGGGCGGCCCCCGGGCGCAACTACAAGTCGACAGGTACGTACCTCGAGAGAGTGCGGGGCGACCAGGGTGTGGAGGAGCGCATTTCCGTCGACGCCCTCGACATCGTGATGATGCGCAACGATCCCGCCGACGACGTCGTCGAGCGGCCTTGGGCCGTCACGTCCGGCGTCCTTTTCGGCCAGCTGATGGTCGCCCGAGGCAGCCTCGTGCTCAACGACCCGGCCAATCTGGCGGACGCCGTCAACAAGACCTACTTCCAGCACTTTCCCGAGGTTGTCCGGCCCGCCACGCTGATCTCGCGCGATGCCGAGGAGATCTCACGGTTCGTCGATGACATGGGCGGCAGCGCCGTCATGAAGCCCCTGCAAGGATCCGGGGGCACCGGCGTCTTTCTCGTCTCGAGCGACGAGTCACCCAACCTCAACCAGATCATCGAGGCCATTTCCCGCGACGGCTACATCGTCGCCCAGGAAGTACTTCCGGAGGCCTCGGACGGCGATGTCCGCATGTTCGTCATGAACGGCGAACCCCTGATGCGGGACGGTCAGTACGCCGCGTTCCGACGCGTGAATAGGTCTGCCGACGTCCGATCGAACATGACCGCGGGCGGAAAGGCCGAGAAGGTCAAGGTCACCGACACCATGCTCGATATCGTCGAGGTCGTCCGGCCCAAGCTGAGGACCGACGGGATGTTCCTCGTAGGGCTCGACATCATGGGCGACAAGCTGATGGAGGTAAACGTCTTCAGCCCCGGCGGCCTCCACACCTGCGAGAAGCTGTATGGGACCAACTTCGCCGAGACGGTGATCGACGCCTTGGAGTACAAGGTCGGTCTGCGGAACCACTACGGGTCGGGGCTCAGTAACTCCACCGTTGCCACGCTGTGAGAGGTGCTGGGCGCCGGAACCACTGGTGGCAGCGGCGACGCCTCAGCGACCTATCGGCCCTCCTCGGCACGCCGTTGAGGGGGCCGGACTCCACGGCGAACTGCTGAACGGGTGACGACCAGCGCCGGCCCCAGGGCGGCGGATGCCCGGGGCCGGCGCTGGCACGATCGCGGGAGTCGCCGCCGGCTGCCGCTGTCAGGAGCTGGAGGCGATCCGAGAGGCCAGCAGTTGCTTGCCCTGCTCAGCTCCCTTGCGGCTCTCGTTCTGCGCTCGCCGGAAGAACTCGGCTAGCTCCTGGTCGCCTTCACGCTCGGCGTCTTGGATGTAGGTCTCGAGACGAAGCGCGTTGCTGAGGCACGCTTCGGTGAACCAGATGACGTTGTAGTCCTTGTCCTTGGTGCCGGTGACCCCGCCGGTCTCAGTGTCACTCATGGTGTCTTCTCCTTCGATGTCACGACACCGGTACCCGGAACTTGAGCCGCCATACGGTGATTGCCTAAGCCGTCCCAGGGCGCACGGCGTCCGCCGCGACGCCTAGACCGTGGCCCGGCCAGCGCGGTGCAATCGCCGAGACGACGACCCAGTCGTCCTGACCGAGCTCCCCGTCCTCCTAGGTCACCTTGCCGCCCATACCTCGTCTGTAGCTACCTGTGCTTCCTCGACGGTGGCGTAGCGGCCGACGGTGGTGATGGGTGAGAGGCCGGGCGGGTCGTCGAGCCGCACGTAGGCGAGCCATCGGTCGCCGTCGCGGGTGACGGTGCCGCGGATCCTCGTCTGCCAGGTGCCGGACGAGTGGCGGAGGGTGGGTTGCCGCCACATCAGGCCCGGACCCTCGTCGGGTTCGGGGTCGGGTGTCTGCCAGGCGTGACAAGGGCCGAGGCAGGGGGTCGGGCAGGCTGGTGTCGGCCGCGCGCACACTGGCTTCTAAGGCACACCCGACAAAGGGGGTCAGGAATGGAGTGGCTGATAGCGCTCATCGGCATCGCGGTCCTGGTCTACGTGTTCGGAGTTCCGAGCGCACACACGCGACGCATCGCAGACAACGTGGCGGGGGGCGCCGCCGGAGGGGCGCGCCGCGCCACCCACCGCTACTTCAGACGCCGCGATTTGGCCTGGGGGATGGTTGGTGGCCTCGCCGTGCTCATCTTCCTCTTCGCGGCCTTCGGCGACGATGACACAGGCGCACCGGCCACCGAGACCGCGGAGGCGGCGCCCACCACCGAGGCCATCTCCAGTCAGTTGAACTTCGGCGGTTCTGGCCCAGACGTCGTCATCCTCCAAGAGAGCCTTGCCGCCGAGGGCCTACCGGTCACCGTGGACGGCGTGTACGGCCCGGAGACCGCCGACGCCGTCAGGGCGTTTCAGGAGCGAGAGCAACTCACCATCGACGGCGTCGTCGGGTCAGAGACGGCTGAGGCACTTGGTATCTCGTCGGGCTGATGTCGGCGTCGACGTGTTGCACGTCGGTTGCACGGTCCCGGGCAGCACGCGTCTGAGTGTTGTTCTGCGGTGGAGCTGGGGGGAATCGAACCCCCGTCCGCCGAGCGGTTGCCGACCGCGCTACGACCATTCCCGAGATCTACGGCTCTGCGGCTGCCGCACCGCCGGGTCGGTGGGCCTCGCGGAGGAGGCCGCCGCCGGGTCTTTCCCCGATGTCAGCGGTCTTTCCCGCCGCCAGCGGTCTTTCCCGCCGCCAACCACCGCTTCTGTTGCCGGGCTGCGGTGATCAGGCCCCGCGTGCCATCACTGGTCGCTGGTGCTCTCGATCGCCTGGGTTATCAGGCGGCGAGGGCGTACTGCTTATTGGCAGTTGTGGTTGTGCCCCGTTTAAGGAGTCTGAGCAACTCCGGTCGCACGATTCGACTTCCGGTCTCGACGTCGAAACCGATCAGCCCCTTGTCAAGCAGCCCCACAAGTGTACCGGCGGCACGTGACCGCCCGGCCGACGTCGTGGGAAGGGCACCGCCACGTGGGGGGCGAGGCGATGGGTTCCGATACCGGAACCGACGGCCTCGGCCTCGTTCCGGCGGAACCCATGACCTCGGGGTGAGCGATCCGGCGTTGGGGTCGGTCAGCGGCGGTCGCCTCGGGCCATCGCCCTCGCGGCCTCGCGCTCCGCATCCCGCTTGGCCAGCACCTGGCGCTTGTCGTAGGTCTTGCGCCCGCGGGCCAGCGCCAGCTCGACCTTGGCGCGGCCGTCCTTGAAGTAGAGCGATAGCGGGATGAGTGCCAGTCGCTGCTCGTCGACGATAGAGCGCAGCCGGTCGATCTCACCCCGGTGGAGCAGCAGCTTCCGGCGGCGCTCGGGTTCGTGGCCCGAGTGTTCCTGCGCATGGTCGTAGGGGGCGATGTGCATCGACACCAGCCAGGCCTCGCCGCCATCGATCCGGGCGTAGGCATCACCCAGTTGCACGTGCGCCTCGCGCAGCGACTTCACCTCGCTGCCGCGCAGCACCAGTCCCGCCTCGACGGTTTCGAGGATCTCGTAGTTGCGCCGCGCCCTGCGGTTGGCGGCGATCAGCTTGGTGCCGGTCGGACGCGTCATGTGGAGAGCGAAGGCTACCTACTGCCTGCCTACTACCCTCGCCGGTCGTGCCCGTGGGCCAGCTGACCCTCACCGAGACCGTTTGGCGCAAGATGGTGGGCCACGCCTACGACGGTCTGCCGGAGGAGGCCTGCGGATTGCTGGCTGGCGATCCCGAGACCGGTCACGTCGACGTGTTCTACCCCTGTCGCAACACCGCCGCGTCCAGCCGGGTGTACACCGTCGATCCTCACGACCACCTCCGTGCCGACCGCGACGCCGAGGGTCGCGGCCTCGAGATCGTGGGGGTCATGCACAGTCACACCCACACGGAGGCCTATCCGTCGCCCACCGACGTGGCGCAGGCACCCGATCCGGCGTGGCACTACGTGATCGTGTCGCTCAAACGGGAGTCGGCGGTGCTGCGCTCGTACCGCATCGTCGACGGCGCCATTTCCGAGGAGGGGGTTGCGCTGGACGGGCGGTAAAATTGTTGACCGAATTGCTCGGGAATACAATGAGCAGCGTGGCGATGAACTCCTCGGTCCTCGACCTCATCGGCAACACCCCGATCGTCGACATCAGCGCCCTCAGCCCCAACCCCGACGTGCGCATCCTGGCCAAGCTCGAGGGCCAGAACCCCGGTGGCTCGATCAAGGACCGCATCGCCTGGAAGATGGTGCAGGAGGCCGAGGCCGACGGCACCCTGACCGCCGGTCGCACGATCATCGAGCCGTCGTCGGGCAACACCGGCATCGCCCTGGCCATGATCGCCCGGATCCGGGGTTACGCCATCAAGGTCGTGGTGCCGGAGAACGTGTCGATCGAGCGGCGCCAGGCGTTGGAGGTGTGGGGTGCGGAGATCATCCTCACGCCGGGCGACGAGGGCTCCAACGGTGCCGTGCGCCGGGCACAGGCCCTCGCCGACGAGCACCCCGAGTGGGCCTTCCTCTACCAGTACGGCAACGAGGCCAACCCCCGGGCGCACTACGAGACCACCGGCCCCGAGATCTGGCGCGACGCTCCCGACGTCACCCACTTCGTGGCCGGCTTGGGCACCACCGGCACCCTCATGGGCGTGGGCCGGTTCCTCAAGGAGCAGAGCCCTGACGTCAAGGTGATCGCCATCGAGCCGCCGCTGGGGGAGCGCGTGGAGGGGCTCCGCAACCTCGACGAGGGCTACATCCCGCCGATCTACGAGAAGTGGGGCGGACGCGACCTGCTCGACCGCAAGCGCATCGTCCGGCCTCGAGAGTCGATCGAGTGGACGCGCCGGCTGGTCGAGGTGGGGATCTTCTCCGGGATCTCCGGCGGCGCGGCCCTGGCGGGGGCGGCCAAGGTGGCCTCCGAGATCGACAGGGGCACGATCGTGGTCATACTCGCCGACGGCGGCTGGAAGTACCTGTCCACCGGTGCCTGGACCGGCGACCTCGACACCGTCGCCGAGCTGGCCGAGCGACTCATCGTGTTCTGAGCGCCGGCGGTCGGAGCTGTGACGGTGAAGGTGCGCATCGGCTTCGGCCTCGGGACGCAGACGCTGACGGGAGACGTGGCGCGCTTCGGACCGTTCGTCGACGCGCTGGAGCGGCGGGGGTTCGACTCGCTGTGGCTGTCGGAGCGCCTGACCACGCCCGCCCCGGACCCACTGATCGCCCTGGCGGTGGCGGCCGGGCGGACGGAGCGGCTCAAGCTCGGGACCAGCGTGTTGGTGGTCCCGGGACGCAACCCGGTGGTTCTGGCCAAGGAGCTGGCCAGCCTCGACCGGCTGTCGGGCGGGCGCCTGCTGCCGGCCGTGGGGCTGGGCGCGCCCGTGCCGGCCGAGCACCGGGCGTTCGGTGTCGACCGGAGGGAGCGGGCCGCGCTGTTCGACGAGGCGCTGGAGCTCATCCGCCGGCTGTGGACCGAGGACGACGTGCACCACGACGGCGTGCACTTCCACGTCGACGGGGTGACGTTGCGTCCGCGCCCGGCGCAGCGGCCCATCGAGGTCTGGCTGGGCGGCGGGTCGCCCTCGGAGCTGCGTCGCACCGGGCGGTTGGGCGACGGCTGGCTCCCGTCGTTCGTCGTTCCCTCCGAGGTCGCAGCCGGGTGGGACACGATCAACCGGGTGGCCGCCGAGCACGGCCGGTCCCTCGATCCCGGACACCTGGGGGTGCTGGTGATCTACCTCCGTTCCGGACTGTCCGAGGCGATCGCCCAGGTGGTGACCAGCCGGCGACCGCACCTCAACCCGGCGGAGGTGGTGCCGGTGGGCGTCGACGGGCTGCGCCGCCAGATCGAGCGGTTCATCGAGGTGGGGGCATCGAAGTTCGTGGTGGTGCCCGGTGAGGAGCCCGACGACTGGGACGCCGAGCTCGGCGAGGTTGCCGACGTCCTCAAGCCCCTCGAGACCTAGAGATTGGTCGCCAGCAGCACGGCGCCGAACATCGCGAACAGCGCCGCCGAGGCGAGCCTGGTGACGCGTTCGGACAGGCGAGCGCCGAACTCCCGCCCCAGGAGGACACCCAGCGTGCCGCTGAGGATGATGCCCACGGTGGCGCCCACCCAGGTGACCACGGGATTGCCCTGCGCCGCCAGCGTGCGTGGCCAACATGGTCTTGTCCCCCAGCTCGGCCACGAACATGGCGCTGGCCACCGACAGCACGATCGAGCGGTGGTCGACGGCCACCCGATCGCCCACGGCATCGCCGCTGTCGGTAGCGCCGGCTTCCCGCAGCGTCCAGGCGGCGAACCCCAGGAACAGCAGCCCGCCGACCACCCCGATGGTCCGCACGGGCAGCGCCACCCCTAGCAACCCGCCCAGTAGGACGGACAGCAGGTTGGTGGCCGCGTACGCGATCGCCACCCCCACGAGCACCGGGCCCAGGCGGTGGCGGGCCCCGAAGCCCAGGGCCACGAGCTGGGTCTTGTCGCCCAACTCGGCGACGAACACCAGCCCCAGGGCGGCCAGTAGGGATTGCAAGATGCGTCTCCTCGGTCCGGCTGACCGGGAGCGAGGACCTGCGCGACCTCGACCCCGGACAGCGTTGCGTCCGGCGGTCGAAGGTCTCGCTCACCCCGCAGGGTCCGGGGACCGGGGCTCATCGCCCAGCGTGTCGATCACCCGGCGAGGAACTACTCCCCTTCGCCGTCGAGCAAGCTATCGGTGGCCGGGGGCAACGACAACGCGCGGGCCAAAGGGCCGTACTCTGCCGGTGATGGACGACCGCCCGATCGGCATGTTCGACTCCGGCTTCGGGGGGCTCACCGTGGCCCGGGCGGTGATCGACCTGCTGCCCGCCGAACGCCTCGTGTACGTCGGCGACACGGGCCGCTATCCGTACGGCCCTCGCCCGCTTGGCGAGGTGCGTAGCTTCGCCCTCGAGATCGCCGGCCACCTGGTCGACGACCACGGCGTGAAGCTGCTGGTGGTGGCCTGCAACACGGCGGCCGCAGCGGCGCCGTTGATCGAGCTGGAGCGCTCCTTCGGCGTGCCCGTGGTGGGTGTGATCGAGCCCGGTGTCCGGTCGGCCGCCATGGTCACCGAGAGCGGGCGCATCGGCGTGATCGGCACCGTTGGCGCGATCGCATCCGGCGCCTACCAGCGCACGTTCGCCCGCCTGGCCCCCGGCATGGAGCTCACATGCGCGGCCTGCCCCGGCTTCGTCGAGTTCGTGGAGCGGGGTGACACCGCCAGCGACCAGGTCCACGTGCTCGCCGAGCGGCTGCTGGCGCCGCTGCGGGACGCGAAGGTGGACACGCTCCTGCTGGGCTGCACGCACTATCCGTTCCTGGCGCGCACGATCTCCGACGTGATGGGACGTGACGTGGTGCTGGTGTCGTCGGCCGACGAGACCGCGTTCGATGTGCGGGCTCAACTCGAAACGAACCTGCGGCGGTTGGGGGCGCCGGCGCACCGGCATGCAACGCAAGTTCGGGTGGATGGGCGCCGTCATCGGTGGCTGTCGTCGGGCGACGTGCGCGCGTTCCGGGAGCTGGGCCGGCGCCTCCTCGGCCCCGAGCTCGACCACGCCGAGGCGGTCCCCTGGGCGTGAGCGGCGTCACCGACCTGAGTCTGACCGTGCTCGGGTGTTCGGGGACCTACCCCGGCGAGGGCGGCGCCTGCAGCGGCTACCTGGTGCGCAGCCCCGGCGCGTCGGTGGTCCTCGACCTCGGCGCCGGCACGCTGGCCAACCTCCAGGAGCACCTGAAGCTCGGGGACATCGACGCCCTGGTGCTCAGCCACGTCCACCCGGACCACTGGCTCGACCTGCCCCTGCTGCGCAACGCCATGCGTTACGTGCTGGGCATCGACGGGCTCCCCGTCTATGGAACGGCCGAGACCTGGCTCATCGCCGAGGTCGTCATCGGCGAGCTGCCGCCCACGCTGAGGTGGCACAGCATCAACGAGTCGTCGGTCGTCGAGGTCGGCGACCAGGTCCTGCGCTTCAGCCGCACCGACCACCCGGTGGAGACCCTCGCAGTGCGGGTCGATGCCGGAGGTCGGTCGCTGCTCTACAGCGCCGACACCGGATCGGCCTGGGATCCCGGCGCGGCGGGGGCCGATGTCGATCTGATGGTCTGCGAGGCCTCGCTGGAGCCGGGGAACGAGGGGCGGGTCCAGCATCTGTCGGCACGGCAGGCCGGCAAGCTGGGCCGCACGTTGGACGCCGGCCGGCTGGTGGTCACGCACGTGGTGCCCGGCGTCGACCCCGAGGCCCAGCGCGATCTGGCCGAACAGGCCTTCGGCGGCCCGGTGGAGCTGGCGGCGTCCAACCGGTCCTTCGAGGTCTGAGCGGGTCCATATGCGGCGGGCGGGTCGCGCCGGGGTGACTGTTACGGTGCCGACCCATGAGAGCCGACGGACGAGCCCCCGATGAGCTGCGGCCGGTCACCTTCGAGCGTGACTTCACCGAGATGGCCGCCGGCTCGTGCCTGGTCAGCTTCGGAAACACACGGGTGTTGTGCACGGCGTCGATCGACGACGACGTCCCCCGGTGGATGCGGGGACGCGGCCGGGGCTGGGTCACCGCCGAGTACTCGATGCTGCCGGGCTCGTCGCCCGAACGGATCCGGCGTGAGGTCAAGGACGGCCGACCGTCGGGGCGGACCCAGGAGATCCAACGGCTCGTGGGCCGGGCGCTGCGCTCGGTGTGTGACATGCAGCTCCTGGGCGAGCGCCAGGTGATCGTCGATTGCGACGTCCTCCAGGCCGACGGCGGCACCCGCACGGCGTCGATCTGCGGCGGCTACCTGGCCCTGCACGATGCGCTCAGCCGCCTGGTGGGCCAGGGCGTGATCCGCGCCCACCCGCTGGTCGCGTTCTGCGCGGCCGTGTCGGTGGGCGTGGTCGACGGCGCCGCGGTGCTCGACCTGCCCTACGTCGAGGACAGCCGGGCCGAGGTCGACATGAACCTGGTGATGACGTCGGAGGGCCGGTTCGTCGAGGTGCAGGGCACCGCAGAGGGCGCGGCGTTCACCCGGACCGAGCTGGACGAGATGGTGGCCCTGGGCGAGAAGGGCATCGCCGAGATCATCGAGCTGCAGCAGGAGATGGTCGCCGAGCCGCCACCGCTGCGCCCGGTGGTCCCAGACCGCCGGTGAGCGACCGCGCCGATGGGCCCGGCCGCCCGACGGGCGGGGGCCCGCGGCTGTTCCTGGCGACCGGGAACGCGCACAAGGTCGACGAGGTCCGGGCCATTCTGGGCGGTCTCGGCTACGAGGTGGTCGGGTGTGATCCCAGGGTCGACGAGACCGGTTCCACCTTCGAGGAGAACGCACTGCTGAAGGCCCGGGCGGTGGCGGCGTCGGCCGGTTATGTCGCGATCGCCGACGACTCGGGGATCGAGATCGACGCACTGGGTGGCGGTCCCGGCGTGCGATCGGCGCGGTGGGCGGCCGACGGCGACTGGATCCCCCGGGTCCTGCGCGAGCTGGCCGGCGTGCCGGCGGCGGAGCGGGGCTGTCGCTACGTCTGCGCAGCCGCCGCGGTGTGGCCCGTCCCGCACGCACGCGAGTTCGTTGTGCGGGGCGTGGTCGAGGGGCGGGTGGCGGAGGCGCCCCGGGGGACGGGTGGCTTCGGTTACGACCCGATCATGATCCCCAGCGAGGGCGACGGCCGGACCTTCGCCGAGATGTCCGCCGCCGAGAAGCACGCGCTCAGCCACCGAGGCCGGGCCTTCCGCCGGTTGGCCCCCCACTTCGTCGACTGAGTCAGCGCCGTGCCAGATGCTGGCGCAAGACGTACTGGAGGATCCCCCCGTGGTGGTAGTAGGCGGTCTCCATGGGTGTGTCGAGGCGGGCGATGACGGGGATGCGGACGCCTTCGGCGTCCACCGCGAGGCGGGCACCGATGAGCGTCGCCGGGTCCGTGCCGGCCAGCCCGCGGACCGTGAACGTCTCGGTTCCGGCCACACCGAGCGAATCCCACGTCGCGCCCTCCGCAAGCTGGAGGGGCAGCACGCCCATGCCGATGAGGTTGGACCGGTGGATGCGCTCGAAGCTCTCGGCGATCACGGCCCGCACCCCGAGCAGCGCGGTGCCCTTGGCAGCCCAGTCGCGCGACGACCCCGAGCCGTACTCCTTGCCGGCCAGTACGACCAACGGCACGCCCTCGGCGCGGTAGCGCTCGGCGGCCTCGTAGATCGTCATCTCGTCGCCTGACGGCTGGTGGCGGGTGACACCACCCTCGGTTCCGGGAGCGAGCCGGTTGCGGATGCGGCGGTTGGCGAACGTGCCCCGGATCATCACCTCGTGGTTGCCACGCCGCGACCCGTAGGAGTTGAAGTCGGCGGAGGCGACGCCCTGTTCGATCAGCCAGCGCCCGGCCGGGCTGTCAGGGTGGATCGCTCCGGCGGGGGAGATGTGGTCGGTGGTGACGCTGTCGCCGAGCACGGCCAGCGCCCTGGCCGCTTCGACGTCCGTGAGCGGCGTCGGCTCGTCGGGCATGCCGTCGAAGTAGGGCGGCCGCCGCACGTAGGTGGACGCGTCCGACCACTCGTAGGCGCCCCCCGCCGGCACCGGCAGCGAGCGCCACATGTCATCGCCGTCGAAGACCTCGCCATACGCGGTTCGGAACATGTCCGACACCAGCACGTCCTCGATCACGGCGTTGACCTCGGCCTCGGTGGGCCACAGGTTGGCGAGCGTCACCGGCTCGCCCGTGGGGTCGGTGCCGAGGGGCTCGGAGGCGAGGTCGATGTCCATCGTCCCCGCCAGGGCATACGCGACCACCAGCGGCGGTGACGCCAAGTAGTTCATGCGGACATCGGGGTTGATGCGCCCCTCGAAGTTGCGGTTCCCCGACAGCACCGACACCAGCGCTAGCCCGTGCTCGTTGGCGGCGGCGGCGACCGGCGGGGGCAGCGGCCCCGAGTTGCCGATGCACGTCGTGCAGCCGAAGCCCACGAGGCCGAAGCCGAGCTTCTCGAGGTCGGGCAGCAGCCCGGCCCGTTCGAGGTAGTCGACCACCACCTTGGACCCCGGGGCCAGCGAGGTCTTCACCCACGGTTTGCGGCTCAGACCGCGCTCCACCGCCTTTCGCGCCAGCAGACCCGCGCCCACCATGACCTGCGGGTTCGACGTGTTGGTGCAGCTGGTAATGGCGGCGATGGCGAGGTGGCCATGGTCGAGCTCGACGTCAACCTCCTCGTCGAGGCCGGCCGACGCGTCGAGGTGGACCGGCACCCGCCGGTGCGGGCGGCCCTGGGCCTCGCCGCCGAGGTCCGCCGCGGCGTCGTCGAGGCCACCGTTGGGGTGCCGACCGTCCTGGATGGCGGCCGGCGGGTCACTGGCCGGGAACGAGGCTGCGTCGGCGTCGTCGTAGGCGTGCCCAATCGACACTGGCGTGCCGGCGCCCGTGGGCGGCGCGGCGGACGTGGCGGCCGTCGCCGAGGACTCGGGCAGCGAGTCCAGCAGCGCGACGGCGAAGCGCTGCTTGGCCTCGCGCAGCGGCACCCGATCCTGTGGTCGGGAGGGCCCGGCGATGCACGGCTCGACCGTGGACAGGTCGAGCTCGAGGGTCTCGGTGAACGTCGGCTCGGCTGCGGGGTCGTGCCACAGGCCCTGTTCCTTCGTGTAGGCCTCGACCAGGTCGACGAGCTCGTCCGGGCGGCCGGTGAAGCGCAGGTAGCGCAGCGTCTCGTCGTCCACCGGGAAGATCGTGATCGTGGAGCCGTACTCAGGGGACATGTTGCCGATCGTGGCCCGGTTCTCGACCGGCACGTTGGCCACCCCCGGGCCGTAGAACTCGACGAAGCGGCCCACCACCCCGTGGGACCGCAGCATGTTGGTGACGGTGAGGACCAGATCGGTGGCGGTGGCGCCCTCCGGCAGCTCCCCCGACAGCTTGAAACCCACGACCTCGGGGATGAGCATCGAGATGGGCTGGCCCAACAGCGCCGCCTCGGCCTCGATGCCACCGACGCCCCAGCCGACCACGCCCAGGCCGTTGACCATCGGCGTGTGTGAGTCGGTGCCCACGAGCGTGTCGGGAAAGGCGGCGCCGTCGCGGGTGGCCACCACGGTGGCCAGGTACTCGAGGTTGACCTGGTGGCAGATGCCGGTGGCGGGCGGCACCACCCGGAACCGGCCGAACGCCTGCTGGCCCCAGCGGAGGAACTGGTAGCGCTCGAGGTTCCGCCGGTACTCCAGCTCGGCGTTGCGGGCCAGGGCCTCCGGGCGGCCGAACACGTCGACCTGCACCGAGTGGTCGATCACCAGGTCGGCGGGGATGAGCGGGTCGAGCGACTGCGGGTCGCCGCCCTTCTCGCCGACGGCATGGCGCACCGCCGCGAGGTCAACGACCGCGGGGACCCCGGTGAAGTCCTGCATGAGCACGCGGGCGGGCAGGAACGAGATCTCCCGCGCCTCGTCGCCGGCACCGTCGCGTCCTCCCGACCACGCTGCGAGGGCGGCGATGTCGTCGTCGGTCACCCGCACCCCATCGTTGTGGCGCAGCAGGTTCTCGAGCAGGACCTTGAGCGAATAGGGCAGCCGGGCCGGGTCCCCGAAGTCGTCCTCGAGGGCGGCGAGCCGCTGGATCTCGTACCGCCGCCCGCCTGCGTCGAGGTTGGCACGGGCATCGATGGCGGCCATGGGGCTCACGCTACAGCGCCACCCCTCCGGCTCCCGTAGCGGAAGGCGGCGACCACTGCGGCCAGCAACGCGGCCGTCGTGGCCGCCTCGGTCCACGGGCCGTGGGGCCCCTCGTTCTGGATGTTGCCGTGGAACCGGTCGACGGCAGGTGGGAACGGCGAACGGCCGAAGAAGTGGCGGGCGGGCTTGTCGAGGTCGATGAGGCACGCGCCGGCCAGCCCGAAGAGCGTGCTGCGCCGCAGCGAGGGCGGCGCGGTGGCGGCCACCGCCGCAGTGACGCCGAGCCCGATGGTGCCGTCGATGCGGGCCAGCCTGAGAAACTCGTCGCTGCCCATGTCCAGACCGCCGAAGTGCGGTGTCATGTCCATCAGGACATGCGACATGACCCCGACGGCAAACGCCGGCACCGGCCGCAGCACCACGGCGCCTATCGCCGCGCCGGCCAGCGCGTGGTTGGTCACGAACACCAGCGGAACCTACAGCGGCGCTGCCGCCGCCGTTGTGCGGTCACCCCTCCTTGGCCGCCCGGCTGGGTGCGACCCGGGGCGGCTCGTTGGGCATCTTGGGGTAGACGGGCGGCCACGGGGCGTCCATGAGCCCGTTGGCCATGTCGCGCTCCGACATCGCCAGGAGCGGCTCGAGCGACTGGAGCTCGTCCCCCATGGCCGCCCAGGGATCGCCGCGTTCGGCAACGCGGGCGGGCACCGTCGAGAGGGTGAGGTCGTCCGGAGTCACGCCCTCCAGCTCGTCCCACGACAGCGGGGTCGACACCTGCCCGCCGACCCGTGCCCGCACCGACCAGGCCCCGAAGACCGTCTTGTGCGGCGCGTTCTGGTTGTAGTCGATGAAGATCCGCTCGCCCCGCTCCTCCTTCCACCAGGCGGCGGTGATGAGGTCGGGTCGACGGCGTTCGAGCTCGCGGGCCGCGGCCACCGCCGCCGCGCGCACCTGGTAGGAGTCCCACCGGGGCTGGAGGCGGGCGTAGACGTGGATGCCGCGGTTGCCGGTCGTCTTGGGAAACGACGTGACGCCCACCTCGTCGAGGAGTGCCCGCACCTCGCCGGCCGCCCGGACCGCCTCGGCGAAGCCGGTGCCGGGCTGCGGATCGAGGTCGAGGCGAAGCTCGTCGGCGTGGTCGGGGTCGGCCGCCAGGTTGGGCCACACGTGGAAGCCGAGGCACGTGAGGTTGACGGCCCAGGCGACGTGGGCGACGTCGGCGGCCACCAGCGCCTGCGACGGCGTGCCGTTGACGGTGCTGACGGTCGTGGTCTGCAGCCAGTCGGGGATCTCCTTGGGCACCCGTTTCTGGAAGAAGTTCGGCCCACCGGCACCCTCGGGGAAACGCTGCATGAGCACGGGCCGCCCGCCCATCGTCCGCATCAGCGACTCGTCGATGGCCAGGTAGTAGCGGACGAGGTCGAGCTTGGTGTCGCCCCGCTCGGGAAAGAACACCTTGTGGGGGCTGGTGATGCGGACCTCGTGGCCCGCAGCCTCCACCACCTCGACGTCGCTCGCGGGCGCCATGCCCGGCACGGTAGCGGCCCCCTGGTGGCCTACCGCCGTCTTTGAAGATCTTCAAAGACTTTGGAGGCGGCTCTCGACGAGCTGGATCAGCTCGCGACGGACCGCGGTACGGCGCTTCCGCAGGTGGGTCGACGTGTAGCGGAGCAGGTGCCACCCGTCGAGCACGAGGCGGTTCTGTCGCTCGTCGCAGTGATCGAGCGACTCCCGGGTGGCACGGGTCTCGAGCCCGTCGACCTCAACGCCCACCTTCGCGGCCGGCACGGCGAAGTCGAGCACGTACCGGCGACCGTCGAGCTGCACCTCGAACTGGTATTCGACCTGCACGCCCGCGCTCTTCGCCACGGCTGCGAACGTGGACTCGAGCGGGCTGTAGGTCTTGGCGTGGCCGAGGGCCCGCCGCGCCGGTGATGCCGTTCCTCATGGCGTGGGATAACCCGACGACCCCGTGCTGGGGCCGCGCGAGACGGTCGAGACGGTCATCAACGGTGCGAGTGTCCACCTTCCGATTACATCAGATAGGTATGACAAGCAGCGTCAACCCCGGTCTTTGAAGAAAATGCGGGCTATAGCACCGGAAAATCTTCAAAGTCGCCCTTGGGTCACCAGCCCCGGAGGTCTACCGGCCAGACGTCCGTGACCTCGGCGGCCGGACCCTGGCCCACGACCACGAACATCCGGTCGTGGAGGGCGACGGTGGGGTCGACGTGGGCGGGGAGGACCCGCACCCGGTCGCCCACTCGCACCGGCCGCTCGGAGCGGGTGCCGAAGGTGATGTGCTCGTCGGAGACGAACCAGCAGTCGCCGGCGTCGACGACCGTCGGGTCGCCGTGGTCCATGCCCAACGCCTTGAGACCGGCGTCGAGCACCGCCCATCCCCCCTGGTTGACCGAGATCACGCTGGTCCACAGGTACAAGGCGTTGCGGAAGGCCGGTGCGTGGGGCGCGTACTCGGTGTCCATCAGGCAGTACGACCCCGCCTGGATCTCGGTCGCCCACAGGTTGCAGTCGTAGGTTCCGGTACCGCCGGCGGACACGACATCGCCGCCCACGTCGCCGTGCGCCGCCAGCAGGAGCTTCATCGCCGCGTCGACCGCCGGCACCTTCTTGTCCCGGGGTTCCCGCATGAGGTGGCCCTCGTAGCCCATGACCCCCCGCACGGTGAGCCCCGCCGCCCGCGCCCGCTCGGCGATCCGGCCGGCGTCCCCGGGCTCGCAGCCGCACCGGGGAAGCCCGACGTTCACGTCGACGAGCACCTCCCGCACACCGCCGGCCGCGGCCGCAGCGACGGTCTCGTCGGAGTCGACGGCGACCGTGACCCGTGCGGTCCCGGCCGCCACCAGAGCGCCGAGGCGCCGGCAGTCGAGCACCTCGTTGGCCAGCAGCAGGTCCTCGCCGAGCTCGGCGGCGGCCATGCCCTCGACCTCTCGGACGGTGGCGCAGCAGAACGTGCGGTGGCCGGCGGCGGCGAGCTGCTGGGCCAGGGCGGTCGACTTGAACGCCTTGACATGGGGCCGCAGTCGGGGGCCCGGCAGGGCGCCGGCCATGGCGGTCACGTTGTGCTCGAACGCCTGGCGGTCGACGATCAAGGCGGGTGTGGCAACGTCTCCCAACTTCACGAGCTGCGACGCTACCCCGGGGCGTCCCGCCGCCTCGGGGTAGCCCGGCCCACGTCACACCGGTGCCGGCGGTGGGATTCGAACCCACACTGACCAGGTCCTAGGCCTGGGGCCTCTGCCGTTGGGCTACGCCGGCTCGACCGCCGAGCATAGGGGGGCCTGTGCGGGACCTCGCCTAGGCGCCGCTACCCTCGGGCGCCGTGAGCTTGATCCTCCCCACCTCCCAGAACTCCACCGCCGTCAGCCCGACCCACGAGATCTTCAACCGCCTGCTGCGCGAGCGGATCATCTTCCTGGGGACCGAGGTCGACGACGACATCGCCAACGTCGTCTGCGCCCAGCTGCTCCACCTCGCGGGCGACGACGCCGATCGGGACATCTGGGTGTACATCAACAGCCCCGGAGGCTCGGTCACCGCCGGGATGGCGATCTACGACACGATGCAGTTCGTCGAGCCGGACGTCGCCACGGTGTGCATGGGACTCGGGGCGTCGATGGGGCAGTTTCTGCTGTGCGCCGGCGCCAAGGGCAAGCGCTATGCCTTGCCGCACGCGCGGATCATGATGCACCAGCCATCGGGTGGCTTCCGGGGCCAGGCAGCCGACATCGCCATTCAGGCGGAACAGCTGCTCTACGTGAAGCAGCTCATGGCCGAACGCATCGCGTACCACACCGGCCAGAAGGTCGAGCAGGTACAGGCCGACTTCGAGCGCGACCGCTGGTTCACCGCCGAGCAGGCCAAGGACTACGGCATCATCGACAACGTCATCGTCAAGCGCGGCGAGATGCTGTAGCGCGTCGGCCGCCCGACCGGCGCGACGGGTGGCTACGTATCGCCGCCCTTGGCGCCGCCCTTGCCACCCTCGTCAGAGAGCCTTTCGACGGTGCCGTGCGCGACGCCCCGCACCTTGTCGATGTGCTCGGTGAACCTGCCGCGGGTCTTGTCGTCGACGAAGTCGCCGGCCGAATCGACCGCGCTGTCGATCTTGTCGCCGTGCTCGGTAACGAGATCCTTCACCTTGTCCGTGACCTTGTCGGCCGCATCCTTGACCATGTCGAGGATGCGCTCGTTCCCTTCGGGCATGGGCTCTCTGTCTCCTTTGGTCAGCGGCTCCCTCTGGCGAGGTCACGCAGCTCCGTCACTGCGTGTTCGAGCCCCAGAGGGTCTCGGTAGAGCGCAGAGCCCGCCACCAGCACGTTGGCACCGGCACGCGCCGCGCCCACCACCGTCGACGGCCCGATGCCACCGTCGACCTCGAGGTCACAGTCCCAGCGGCCCTCGACGATCATGCGGCGCACGGCGGCGATCTTTGGCTCCATGGTGGCGATGTAGTCCTGGCCGCCGAAGCCAGGGTTGACCGTCATCACCAGCACGAGCGAGCACAGGTCGAGCACGTGGGCCACGGCGTCGACGGGCGTGGCGGGGTTCAGCGCGACTCCGGCGTCGGCTCCCAGCTCGCGCACCCGGGCGAGCGTCCGGTGCAGGTGCCGCGTGGACTCGGCGTGCACGATGAGCAGCCGGCACCCGGCGTCCACGTAGCGCGGCAGCAGCTCGTCGGGCTGTTCCACCATGAGGTGGGCCTCGAACGGAACGCTGACATGCGATCGGCACGAGGCGATGACGTCGGGGCCGAACGTGAGGTTCGGGACGAAGCGCCCGTCCATGACGTCCCATTGGATGCGGTCGACGCCGGCCTTCTCCAGGGCGGTCACCTCGTCGCCGAGCCGCGAGAAGTCGGCCGGCAGCACCGATGGCGCCACCTCGATCGGTCGCTCCGTGGCAGCGGGAGGAGCCACGGCATGCATGCTACGACAGCGCCGTTCTTTCGCCGCCGCTCGGCGGCGGCGACGGGCCGGACGTGGCGACGTCGAAGGTGACGAAGGTGGCGGTGCCGGCCTCGACGGGGTCCGGCCGGTTTGGCGTGAGCCCGGCCAGTCCGATGGCGCCGAGGACGCCCATGGCCACCACCAGCAGCGCCACCACCTTCATCGGAGCCTCGCGGACATGGTTCCCGTTCCCGCGGGATCGGGGCGCCCCTTCCCGGCCACCTGACACGGCCCGGCCATGACGTACGCCACAGCGCTCAGGCGTCGGCTATGGCGTCCCTCACGTCGGCGAGCCGCGCCGTGGACGCCAGAACCTCCCGCTGGTCATCGACCAGGTGCCGCACGATCACGTCGGTGTAGCCCAGGGCGGCCAGCGCTCGCAGCTGGTCCGCCACCCGCTGCGACCCACCCACCACACAGGCGGTGGCGTCGAAGCCGCGATAGCCGCGGGCCAGCACCGGTCCGGCGACGCGCTCGGCGTCGCCATCGTCGGCGCCGACGTGCACATCGCGGCGGATGGCCACTGCCGCGGGCGTCCGACCGTGCGCCGCCGCCCCGTCGAGGTACGCGGCGATGAGCGTGCGGGCCTGGTCCACCGTGGCCTCGGGGCCGGCGAGCCAGCCGTCGCCCAGGCGTGCGGCCCGATCGATCGCCGCCGGGGCGTGCCCGCCGATCCATACCTCGAGCGGGTCGGGGGGCACCGGCGCGATGCGGACGCCGTCGACCTCGTCGCCCGCCGCCAGGCGGCGCACCACGTCGAGCGCCCGTTCGAACGCCGGGCCCCGCCGGCGGACGTCGGCGCCCATGGCCGTGAACTGGGCGTCGCGGCCGCCAAGGGCGCACTGCATGATGAACCGCCCTGCGGCGATCGCGGCCAGGGTGCCGACCTGCTCGGCCAGCAGCACCGGGTTCCAGAGTGGGAGGAGATACAGCGCCCCGGCCGGGCGGTCGCCCCACTCGGCCAGCAGGCGGCCCAGCATGGGCGTGTTCTGGTAATAGGGCACGGGCACGCCGTGGTGGTCGCCGAGGAACAGGCTGTCGAGGCCGGCGTCCCGGGACGCGCGGGCCTGCTCGATCATCCACCGGGCGCCGGTGCGCGGATCGTCCACCAGGTAACCGCTGCGCAGCGAGACCCCCAGCCTCACGGCGCTATCCCTTGCCGCCACAGGACGCGCACAGCCCGTGCAGGGGGGTGCCGCCGGGGTCGAGGATGAACCCGTGCTCGCGGCGCAAACGGGCTGCCACGGCGTCGAGCAGGTCTGCGGGCGCCTCGACGACGACGCCGCAGCGGTCGCACACGAGGTGGTGATGCTGGCCGACCGACAGGTGGAACACCGCGGGGCCCGGGCCGATCTGGATGCGGGCGATGACCCCGAGCTCGGTGAGTCGCTCCAGGGTGCGGTACACGGTCGACTCGTGGAAGTCGGGATGGTCGCGCCGCACGGCGTCGACGACGTCGGCGGCGGTCATGTGATGCGACGTCCTGGCCAGCATGGCGTCGATCACGGCTCGGCGCGAGGCCGTCACCCGGCCGCCGTCGCGCCGCAGCCGGTCGAGGATGTCGTCGAGGGTGTCATCCACCGTCGGGTGGCTCACGAATACAGCGTACGACAGCTATCGCGAACCGTTCCCTGTTGCCAGCGACTCGCATTAAGGTGGGATCCATGCACATTCCCGACGGATTCATCGACGGGACGACTTCCGCCGGCGCCATGGCGGTCGCCGCCGGCGGCCTGGGTGCTTCGCTCAGGCGGGCGGGCGAGGTGCTCGACGAGCGGCGGGTGCCGTTGGCCGGGTTGGTGGCCGCGTTCGTCTTCGCAGTTCAGATGCTCAACTTCCCGGTGGCGGCCGGCACCAGCGGGCACCTGCTGGGCGGTGCGCTGGCGGCGGTGCTGGTCGGTCCTGCGGTGGGTGCCGTGTGCGTCTCGGTGGTGCTGGCCGTGCAGGCCCTGCTGTTCGCCGACGGGGGCCTGTCCGCCCTGGGGCTCAACGTCATCAACATGGCCCTGCTGACCGCCGTCGGCGGCTATGCCGTGTTCGTGGTGCTGCGCCGCCTGCTCCCGCGGACCTCGTCCTCCGTCGTCGTGGCCTCCGGCGTGGCCGCCGCCGTGTCGGTGCTGGTCTCCGCCGTGGCCTTCACGTTCGAGTACGCCATTGGTGGCACCGGCACCGCCGCCGTATCGACGGTCGCCGGCGCCATGATCGGCGTGCACGTGCTCATCGGCGTCGGGGAGGGCGTGATCACCGGGCTGGTGGTGGCCGCGGTGCTGGCCACCCGGCCCGACCTGGCGTGGGGTGCGCGGGAGCTGGCGCCCGGCCGCGATCCCGCCCGTCCCGTTCCCGAGGGGGTCGCCCCGTGAAGCTGGGCCGGCGGAGGCGGCTCGGGTTCGGCGCCTTCATCGTCGGTGGACTCGTCGTTGCCCTGGCACTGGCATTCTTCGTGAGCCCGTCGGCAAGCGGTCAGCCCGACGGGCTCGACAAGGTGGCGATCGACGAGGGTTTCGCCGGCACCGAGTCCCAACACGCCCTCGACGACACCCCCACCGCCGGGTACGAGGTCCGCGCCGTCGACAACGACCGCCTGTCGACCGGCTTGGCCGGCGTCATCGGCGTGGCGGTCACGTTTGCCCTGGCCGGCGGTGTGCTGCTGATGGTCCGGCGGACGCGCGGCACGAGGCCGACGCGGACCGTGCGCTAGGGCGGTCATGCCGTGACCCAGGGGCATGCCTACGGGGACGGGCTCGACAGCCTGTACGTGGCCGGGGAGAGCCCCGTCCACCGGGCGGCACCCGAGGTCAAGATCGCGGCCACGGTGGCCTTCGTCTTCGCCGTCGTGGCCACCCCGCGGGAGGCGTTCTGGGCGCTCGGCGCGGACGCAATGCTGGTGGCCGGGGTCGTCGGGCTGGCGGGGCTGCCGCCGGCGCTCGTGGCCCGGCGCCTGCGGATCGAGATCCCGTTCGTGCTGTTCGCGGCGTTCATGCCGTTCACCGGCGCCGGACCACGCGTCGGAGTCCTCGGCATGTCGCTGTCCGAGCCCGGGCTGTGGGCGGCCTGGAACATCGTGGCCAGGGGCACGCTCGGACTGGCGGCGTCGATCGTTCTGGCGTCCACGACCCCGGTGGCCGACCTCCTTCGGGGACTCGATCGCCTGCACGTTCCCCGGGTGATCACGGCGATCGCCGGCTTCATGGTCCGCTATCTCGGGATCGTGGCCGGCGAGGCTCGGCGCATGCACGTGGCCCGCCAGTCCCGCGGCTACGACCCCCGGTGGCTGTGGCAGGCGCGGGGCATGGCGGCGGCGGCCGGCACGCTCTTCGTCCGCTCGTACGAACGCGGCGAGCGTGTCTACCTGGCCATGGTGGCCCGGGGCTACGACGGGACCATGCCGGCGCTCGAGGGGCGGCGCGCCTCGGCGTCCGGCTGGTGGCCGGCGGTGCCGCCGTTGGCGGCGTGGGCCTTGGCTGTGGCGGCCTGGGTGGTCGTGTGAGCGGTCAGGCGGAGGGCCCGGCGGTGTCGGTGCGGGGAGTGCGGTTCGCCTACCCCGACGGGCAGGTAGCGCTGGACGGCCTCGACCTCGAGGTCGATCCCGGCGAGCGGGTTGCGGTCCTGGGTCCGAACGGCGCCGGCAAGTCGACGCTCGTGCTCCACCTCAACGGGATCCTCGACGCGCAGCGGGGCGAGGTGGCCATCGGCGGCGTACCGGTGGCGAGGCGCAACCTGGCGTGGGTCCGCCGTCGGGTGGGCATCGTCTTCCAGGATCCCGACGACCAGTTGTTCATGCCCACGGTGCACGACGATGTGGCGTTCGGGCCGGCGCAGGCCGGGCTGCGCGACGCCGACCTGGCCGGCCGGGTGGCCGGTGCCCTGGCCGCGGTCGGCATGACCGACCGGCGCGACGCGGCGCCACACCACCTCAGCTTCGGCCAGCGGCGCCGGGTGGCGATCGCCACCGTGCTGGCGACGGAGCCGGACGTGCTGGTGCTCGACGAGCCCACCGCCAACCTCGACCCCGCCGCCCGGCGCGAGCTCACCGAGGTGCTGGCGTCGCTGGACGTGACGCTGCTGGTCGTCACGCACGACCTGCCGTACGCGTTGGAGACGTGTCGTCGGGCGGTGTTGCTGGACGCGGGTCGGGTCGTGGCCGATGGCCCGACCGCCGAGGTGCTGGCGGACGGGGACCTGCTCGCCGCCCATCGGCTGTTCCTGCCGGCGGGATTCGACCCCGCCCGGGTCTGACCTCAGCGGAGCAACGAGACCAGGGCGTCGACGTCGTAACGCCGGAAGGCGTCGACGTACTGCTGCAGCAACGGCCGCCGCGCGTCGTCCAGCGAACGCGGTTGGCCGGCGGCTGCGTCTCGGCGGGCGGCGAGGTTGGACCGCGCCCGCTGGAGCGTGCTGTTCACCGACGACACGGTGGTGCCGAGCAGATCCGCGACCTCCGTCGCCTGCCACCGCAGCACCTCCCGCAGAACCAGCACCGACCGCTGTTGCGGGGGTAGGTGCAGCAGGGCGGCGACGAAGGCGCCGTGAACGGCCTCGTGCGTCACCGCCTGCTCGGCCGGGTCGTCGCCGACACGAGAGGCATGGCAGCCGGCCAACGGTCGGACGGACGCGGCGCCGGACGGCGCCACGCCGGCCGTGGCGCTCGGAGTCGGCCAGGACGCGAAGTCGACGGGTCGGGCCCGGCGTTGCGGGGCGTCGCGCATGTCGAGGCACACGTTGGTGGCGATGCGATGCAACCAGCTCCGCAGCGACGCTCGGCCCTCGAAGCGGTCGAATGCCCGCCACGCTCGGACGAACGTCTCTTGCACCGCGTCCTCCGCCTCGAAGGCGGATCCGAGCAGCCGACGGCAGTGCGCAGTCAGGGCTGCCCGATGTTCCTCCAGGTGGTGTTCGAGATCCCCGGTGAGCCGCGCGGAACGGGGCGGTGCGGTCTCGGTCGTTGCCATCGGTTCGCTCCTCAGCCCTCGACGCGCGGTCGCGCCGCATGCGCGAGGCGGGACAACCGCCGACCTGCGGCGCCCCGGCGCCGATCGCCGGCGGCCACGCCCGCCGGCGGCGGGGGGATCCGGACCTGCCGCTCGATCGCCGGCCAACCGTCGTTCCGGGCCCGCCGCGTCACGGCGGTGGCGATGCTCCCACCGATCCCCGCGCCGGCCACCAGCAGGTGTCCGGGATCGGCGCCGAGCTGGGGCGCGTGATCGGCGGCCCAGCGCACCGCTGCGGTCGCGTCCGCGACGTCCGCGCCGTCGAACGATGGCGTCGCGGACCGGTAGGAGACCGAGAGCACCACCACGCCGAGGTCCGAGCAGAGATCGCGGCACAGGGCGTCGGCCCCCTCGAGCCCGTCGGGCGCCGAGCCCTGACCAGGGAAGAGCACGAGCAGGGGCGGAGCGACGTGACGATCACGAGCCACGGGCCAATAGGCGCGTGCGGGGACGGGCCCTCGCGGACCTCGCAGCTGGACATCGGCGACCCGACGCACCGCGGGGCGGGGCTGACGGCCGGAGGGTCGGGGGCTCATGTGGCCACGGTCGCATCGCCGGTGCGGAGAAGGGAAAGGCCGAGTGTGCATCACGGCAGTGCGCCAAAGGCATGACAGCAGGCCGGCGGCGTCGATCAGAATGGGCGCCGTGGACGACAGCCCCGGGACCAAGTCCGGCAAGGTGCTGCCGCTCCCGCCGGCCCCCGACGGTATCGAGCTGCGCCACCTGCGGGCCTTCGTCGCGGTCGCCGAAGAGCTCAACTTCGGGCGGGCCGCCGCTCGCCTCTATATATCCCAGCCAGCCCTGAGCAGGCAGATCCGCGCCTTGGAGCGCCTCGTCGGCTGCGACCTCCTGCGGCGGTCCACCCACCAGGTGGAGCTGACCCTGGCCGGTGATGCCCTCCTCGGTCGGGCCCGCGAGCTTCTGCACGATGTGGACGATGCCGTGTCGGCCACGCGGGCGGTGGGAGGTGAGCTCGCCGGCCGCCTGGCCCGGATCTGGGAACCGGTCAACGAGCTCACCAGCGCGGGCGCCGACCTGCAGGAGCTGCGCAACGGCTACGAATCGCTGCACGCCCAGTTCCCGCCGCCACCCGAGATCGACGTGCAGCCCGTCAACACCGGCGGTGTGCCGTCACTGCTGCTCACGACGGAGGGCGAGCGCGACCCGACGCTGCTGTTCCTCCACGGCGGTGGCTACGTCATGGGGTCGGCCTTCGGGTACCGGCACCTGGCGGGGGCGCTGGCCGTGGCGGCCGAGGCGAGCGCCGTGGTGCCGGAGTACCGCCTGGCACCCGAGCACCCGTTCCCGGCCGCGCTCGAGGACGCCATGCGCACCTACCTCTGGATGCTGGACAGCGGTACCGACCCCCGGCGGATCACCCTCGCGGGTGACTCCGCGGGTGGTGGGCTGGTCTTGGCGGTCCTCCTCAGCCTCAAGCAGGAGAGGCTCGCGCTTCCCGGTGGCGCCGTGCTGTTCTGCCCCGGCGTCGATCTCGCGTTCGAGCACGTGGACCAGCTACCCAGCGAGCCACAGCCGGCCCTCTCCCTCGACCAGCTCCGCAGCTTCGTCGCCTCGTACCTCGACGGTCATCCCATCGACGACCCCCTCGTCAGCCCGCTCCGCGGCGACCTGATGGGACTCCCACCGCTGCTCATCCAGGGCGGGATCGGCGACGTCATGGTCGAGGACGCGCAGCGGCTGGCCGAGCGTGCCCGAAGTCAGGGTGTCGATGCCCGGCTCGAGCTGTACCCCGTCACCACTCACGATTTCCACGTCTTCTGGTCGTTCCTCCCCGAAGCCGCCGACGCACTCCAACAGGCCGGTGGCTTCGCGCGGGATGTCCGCGCCGCCGCCGGTCGGCGGCAGGTGGGGGGCTAGCCCGAACGGCGTGAGTGACCCGGCGTCCGCTCGACCGAGTCCTGGTCCGCCGTGTCGCCACCCGGGTTGCGTGCGGCCTCACCTTCGGCCTTGCGGGGCGGGTCGGAGGCGGAACCCCCACCGGCGGCGCCGGGGCCGTGGCGGGTGTCGTGTGCCGGCACGACGTGGGCGGGTGGCGTCGTGGCCGGTGGCGCCTTCGCGGGTTTCGGTTTGTGTGCGGCTGACGGATCGGGGGTGACGGCAGTCGGATCGATCGCGGTGGGGCCGGACGCCACCTGCCCGGGGGGGACCGCTTTGGCGTCGGACCCCACGGGTGGGGAGGGGGCGGGACTCGTGGTCGAGGCCGCCTTCCCCGGGGCGGCGGGCCGTGGGCTCATGGCCGGCATCGGGGTGGCGGGTGGCGCCTCGGCCAGGGTCGTCGCCTGGTTGCCGGCCTCGCCGTTCGGTCGGTCCGCGGTGGCGCCCGATGCGGGCGGGACAGGTGTGACGGATCCGGGCTCGTCCCGGGCCTCAGGGGCACCTCCGTTGATTGCGGGCACCACCACGCTGGCCATCGTCGCCACGATCCCCGTGGTGGCCGCAGCGGCGGCGACGCCGAAGACGCTCGCCGCGGTAGCGACCGCGGCCTTCATAACGATCACGCGGCCGACCCGCCGCATCCGGCGACAACGGACGGGAGGCCTGCCGAGCGTCGTGCGGTGCATGTCTTCGACGACGATGGGCTCGTCGACCAACTCATGGGGCTCCGCGGGGCCGCTCGCCGTCTCGATGAGTCCGGAGACCTCGCCGTACCAGTCGGGTGCGCCATCGGGCGGGGCGCTGCGCTCCCACAAACGGTCGGCGGCGCGCGCGTCGAACTGCATCATGTCGATCCAGATCTCATCGCGCGGTGAAATCACTCTGCCCGCACCCGGCTGCTCCCTGTCCGCCCGGTCCATCTCACACCTTAGCCGTTCCGCTCGGTGGCACACCCAGGGCGGCGGTGGACGGCGGGGCTACGGTCGGGATGCGTGAGGCACGAAGCCCTGCGGCGTCGCGTGGCGGATGCGCGGGTGGGCCGGCTGGCCACGGTCACGCCGAGCGGGTTCCCGCACGTCGTCCCGTGCTGCTTCGTGCTCGACGGCAACACCGTCTACTCGGCGGTCGACGACAAGCCGAAGTCGACGTTCGATCTGGTTCGGCTCGCCAACCTACGGGCCACCGGGGTCGCCTCGCTGCTGGTCGACCACTACGAGGAGGACTGGGCGAGGCTGTGGTGGGTGCGCCTCGACGGTCGGGGGCGGGTGGCGGAAGCCGGCGACGACCGTGAACGGGCCCTGGGCCTGCTGGCGGCCAAGTACGAGCAGTATCGCCAGCACATCCCCGCGGGTCCCGTGGTGGTGATCGAGGTCACCACCTGGCGCGCCTGGCCGTGACGCCGAGACGTTTCCCGACGGTCCGGGGCGCGTCCGGGTCGGCGCCGCGTATGCCCAGGCAGCGGCAAGGGTAGGACGGTCGCCGTGCCGGGCGAGCTTCGGATCCAGTTTCATCGCCAACTGGCGGACATCGACGCCGCCGTCCAACGGCTGTTCGGCATCGTCGGCGAGCGGGTCGGGGCGGCGACCGACTCGCTCGTGACCGGGGACGCCGAAGCGGCTCGCGGCGTCACCGGCGGCGACGTCGAGGTCGACCGGCTCGAACGCGACCTCGAGCAGCTGGCGGAGCGTCTCCTCCTGACCCAGTCGCCGATGTCCGGCGACCTGCGTTACCTCCTCACGGTGTTGAGGATCGTCCCGCAGCTCGAGCGCTGCGGAGACCTGGCGGAGCACGTGGCCCGGCGGACGGTGACCGGCCTGGGCCGACGGCTGACGCCGCGCATGCGAGAGCTGTTGGCGGAGATGGGCAGCCGTTGCGTCGCGATGTGGTCGGTGGCGGCGCAGGCGTGGGCGGCCCGGGACGCCGGCGCCGCCGAACGGCTGGACGTGGTGGACGACGAGCTGGACGCGCTGCACGGCGAGCTGTCGGCCGAGATCCTCAAGGGCGGGGTCGATGTCACCGACGCCATGCAGGCCACGTTGGTGGGACGCTTCTACGAGCGACTGGGCGACCACGCAGTACACCTCGCCCGCCGCATAGCCTACGTCGCGCCCGGCTACGCCGACTGAGGCGAACTTCGCTCGCCGGCTGACGATCGGGGAGCCGTAGCCATGGCCGCGCCCGGCACCGTCGATGCCGGCGGCGCGTCCCCGCTCGTGCGACCTCACCGTGCCGGCGCCGAGTCGCCGGCGAACCCCGCCGGGCGGCGTGCGATGATGTGCCAGCGCGGCGACGGTGCCGCCCGGGGGAGGTCGCGTGGACGGGATACACGACATGGGTGGCACCGAGGGCTGGGGCACGGTGAGGATCCCGCCCGATGAGCCGGTCTTCGCCGAGCCATGGGAGGCCAAGGCGTTCGCATTCGGCGCGCTGTCGGCCCGCCTGTCGGGCCAGAACCTCGACGCCATGCGCCACGCGATCGACCGCCAGCACCCCTACGACTACCTGGTCGACGGGTACTACGGCCGGTGGCTGGCGTGCGTGGAGACGATGCTCGTCGACAGTGGGGTGCTCGCTCCGGGAGCCGTGGTGGCGCGGGCACGCAAGCTGCGCGGTGAGGACGTGACCGAGCCCGCCGATCCGACGCCGAACAAGCCCGACTACCAGCCGACGGCCGGCGGATCTCTGCGCCAGGTCGACACGCCGCCCCGCTTCGCCGTCGGCGACCGCGTCCGAACAAACGCCCACGCTCACGCCGGGCATACCCGGCTGCCGCGCTACACGAGGGGCCACGTCGGCACTGTGGCGGCGATCCATCCCTCCCAGGTGCTCCCCGACACCAACGCCCACTTCGTCGCCGAGAACGCCCAGCATGTCTACGCCGTCGACTTCGAGTCGAGCGAGCTATGGGGCGACGACGCCGAGCCGTTCACGCTGACGCTCGATCTCTACGACGACTACCTGGAGCCGATCGAATGACCGCGCTGCCGCGTACTCACGACCATCCCGATGCCGCGCTCCGGGCCGAAGCGTTGGAGGCGCTCCTCCTCGAGCGGGGGCTCATCGACCCAAAGGTGGTCGACGGCCTGATCAGCCGGTACGAGAACGACGTCGGTCCGATGAACGGCGCCCGGGTCGTCGCCAAGGCCTGGACCGACGCCGACTACCGGCGGAGGCTGCTCGAGGACGGCACGGCCGCGATCGGCGAGCTCGGCTACTCCGGCCCACAGGGGGAGCACATCGACGTGCTGGAGAACACCGCCAACGTGCACAACGTCGTCGTGTGCACGCTGTGTTCCTGCTACCCGTGGCCCGTGCTCGGCCTGCCCCCGTCCTGGTACAAGGACCCGGCGTACCGGGCGAGCATCGTGCGCGAGCCACGCCGCGTGCTGGCTGAGATGGGTCTGGCGCTCGATAACGACGTCGAGATCCGGGTGTGGGACAGCAGCTCCGAGGTCCGGTACCTGGTGCTCCCCGAGCGGCCGGAGGGCACCTCGGACCTGTCCGAGGACGAGCTGGCTGCACTCGTGACCCGCGATGCCATGGTCGGCGTGGCGCGGGTGACACCGCCTTGAGCGAGCTCCCCGCCGAGCTGGCGATCAGCGGTCCCGCGGCACCGCCGCGCTCCAACGGCGAGATGGTGTTCGACGCGCCCTGGGAGAGCCGCCTGTTCGGCGTCACGCTGGCGCTGGTCGAAGCCGAACGCTTCGCGTGGAGTGAGTTCCAGGATCGGCTGATCGCCGCCGTCCGGCGCTGGGAGGCCGAGCACCCCGACGGTGAGGGCTATCGCTATTACGAACGGTGGGCCGAGGCCCTGGAGTCGCTGTTGGACGATCTCGGCATCGTCGCCGTCGAGGCCACCGACGCACGGGTGCTTGCCCTCGCCTCCCGGCCGGCCGGGCACGACCACGGCGGGCACTTGGCGGAGGGCCCCGTTGCTCACGATGTCCCGTGAACGCAGGCGCTCCGCCATAGCCGAGGCCCGATGGGAGTCGGGGAACCGCGCCGACATCGGTGTGCGCCAGTTCGGGTTCGTGGCCGACGAGCCGCCAGGGTCCGGTGGGGAGGACGCCGGCGCGATGCCCACGGAGTACCTGCTGGTGGCGTTGTCGTCGTGCTACGCGATGGCGCTCGCCCACGTGGCACGCAAGCGGGACCTGGCGCTCGGCCCGCTGACGGTCAGGGCGGTGGCGACGTACGACGGACCGTCGTTCAGCGCCATCGATCTGGAGGTGGTGTTCGACCAAGGTCCACCCGACGAGGTCGAAGCCCTCGTCGAGCGGGCCTCTCGGGTGTGCTACGTGTCGAACACGCTGCGCCGGGCGCCCCAGCTGACGGTGACGGTTGCGCCCGCGTAGCGGGCCGCAGGCGTCACACGGTCCAGGTGTTGAGCTGGAACGCCCCGGCCCGCCACGCGGTGAGGGCCGAGTCGAGCACGTCGAGCGGGTGGAACGCCTTGACGCCGGGGATCAGGTCGTCCTCGCGGAAGCCGTAGAGCGCGCCCATGGCGAACCGGCAGGCATGGACCGTGGCGCCTTCCTTGAGCAGGGTCTTGATCTGGTTGTTGATGGCTAGGTGGCCCGGGAACGCCTCCTGGCCGACCGACGGATAGCCGCGGGTACCCGAGGCGAGCAGGACACCGGGCCCGTAGAGCACGATCGTGACGTCAAAGCCCTTGCGGACGAGACGCGTCGCGGTGAGGAGGTTGACGAGCGCGACCGAGCCCTCGTAGGGGACGGTGTGGATGAAGACGAACGCCTTTTCACCGGGCTCCGCCTGGATGTCCTCGAACACCTTCTCCTCGGTGTCGAACAGGGTCTCGCCTTCCTCAGGAAGCGGTACTTGCACAGTCTTTGGCACCTGATTCTCCTTCTGGTCGGGGTGGCTATCGGGGTTTGGATGGCAGCTATACGGCGGGGCCGAGGGGGTGACGCGCACGCGGCGTCCAGGTCTTGCGGTGGCTGCCGGGCATCGATTGGAGCACGAACGACCGGAAGCCCCACGGCAGCCGCCGGTAGACGGGCGCGAACAACGCGAGGAAGAGCCGCCCCTTCAGGCCCTCCCGGGATCGAGGGCACGCGTGGCCGTAGCGCGCCGCGACCTCTCGTTGCGCGGCCATCAACAGGTAGTGCTCGGAGTTCATGCGGAGCCAACGCGCGAATCTCATCGTGGTCAGATGTTGACGAGGGCGTTCTGGGCGGCGAGCGCGATCGGTTCGTTGAGCGCGCCGATGGGGGGCGAGTACACGTTCTCCATGTACGCCAGGTCCTCGAGCGTGATGCCGGTCTTGACGGCCATGGCCAGGAAGTCCGCGCGCTCCTTGATGCCCTCCTGGCCCACCATCTGGGCGCCGATCAGCCGCAGGCTCCCCGGCTCGGCCAGCAGCTTCACCTTGACGGTCTTCACGCCCGGGTAGTAGCGAGCGCGCGAGATCCCCTGGGCGGCACCCAGCACGTGGGGGATGCCGAGCGCCTTGGCGACCGTCTCGCCATAGGCGACGCCGCCGATCATCCAGAGCCCGGCCACCATGCCCCACGGCACGTACACCGGCTGGTACTCGCGCGTCCCCCCGCCGGCGTTGATCCCCGCCACCTTGCCCTGGGCGTAAGCGTGCGAACCCGAGAGCCCCTGTACCGGCAGATTGCCGACGCCCAGCGGCACCTCGACGCAGTCGCCACATCCGAACACCGCGTCGGCGCTGGTGCGCATGCGGTTGTCGACGATGAATCCACCGGTCGGTCCGGTCTTCAGGCCGGCGGCGGCTCCCAGCGAGGTGTTGGGCACCTTCTTCGTGCAGATCACGGCGAGGTCGGCGGGCAGCTCGCCGGCCGACGTCTGGACCGCACGGATCTTGGGCCCGCCCACGAACGCCTCCAGCGTCACGCCGAAGTGCATCTTGACGCCCAGCTCCGTCCAGGAGTCCTCCACGGGCTGGGCGATGTCGGGGTCGGCGAGATCGCTGAGCGCCCACGGCCGGTGATCGACGACGTGGGTCTCGATGCCGCGATGGGCGAGCGCGGTGACCATCTCCAGCCCCAGCGGAGTGGCCTCGACCACAACGGCAACCTTGACGTCGTCGAGGACCTTGTCCCACTCCATGGCCCGGCGGATGTTCTTGACGTAGTAGAGGCCTTCGAGGTCGCTGCCGGGCACCCCGGGATCGGCGTAGTCGAACCCGGTGGCGAGGACCAGGCGGTCGTAGCCGACGTGTTCCTGCTCCGCGAGGCGGACGGTGCCGGCTGGGAGGTCGAGCGCCACGACCCGTGTCTCGTAGCGGATGTCGATGCCCTGCTCGACGTAGGCCTCCTTGGTTGCGAGGAACAGGGCCTCGAAGCTGGCGATCTCCTTGCCGTGCACGTAGGGGATGCCACAGGGGCTGTACGCCGCGTCCTCATACTCGGTGAAGACGATCACCTCACCGTCGGGCCGGGCGCCCTTGAACGCACCAGCGGCGCCGATCCCTCCCGCGCCGCCGCCGACCACGACGAGTCTCGGTGCCATCGACACCCCCTCGGGATCCGACGAGCGAAGCGTCCGCTCCAGCCCGGGTAGGCGTCTACCATAGAACACGCCTTTCGTACTTTGCTACGAAGTGTTCTGATGACAGCACCGAAGCCTCCGCCGAGTGAGACCACCCCGCTGGACGCCGACGAGAGCGGCGGGGCCAGCGGGCTCCACGAGATTGTGAGCTCGATCGGGCCGAAGCTGCGAGAGCTGAGGCTCCAGCGGGGCATGTCGCTCCAGCAGTTGGCGGCGCAGTCGGACGTGTCGGCCGCCGCCATCCACAAGATCGAGCGCGGGGGCATGGTGCCGACCATCACCACCCTCCTGAAGATCGCAGTCGCGTTCAACCGGCCCGTGTCGTACTTCGTCGAGGAGCAGCTCGGGGAGAACCGGCCCGTGGCCCACATACGGAGTGACGACCGCGGCCCGATCTTCACCGCGCACAGCGGCATCGAGCTGGCGGGCATCTCCGGTCCCTACGGCCGCTTCTTCCTCGCGGGTGCGATCGCCACGGTGCAGCCGGGCGCGAACAGCGGCGACAAGCCGATGGAGCACCCGGGTGAGGAGCTGATCCTCGTGCTCGACGGCACGTTCGACGTCGACGTCGACGGCCAGCGCTTCGCCTTGGCGGAAGGGGATTCGCTCCACTTCCGGACCGACCGGCCGCACCGCTGGCACAACGCCGGGAAGTCCCCGATCAGGGCGGTGTGGCTGGCACTGCGGCCGTTCTGACCTCCCGTCTTTGAAGATCCTCGGGTGCTATAGCCCGAATTTTCTTCAAAGACGTGACAGGGCGCCGTCGAGCGCCATCACCGCGTCGACGAAGCACGCCACGGGCGCCTCCGCCACGCCGGCACCGACCTGGCCGAGGCCGGCCGACGCGTGCAGGACACCGGTGGTGATCTTGGGCGTGATGCCCAGCTCCACGACACGCCGGGCGTCGACGCCGAGCGGCGTGCCCCGGAGGTCGAGCACCGGCATGCGGAGGCGGGTGCTCCGACCGGCGCAGACGAGGTCGAGCTCCTCGGTGGTCGCCCGCGCGTCCGCCATCGTCCCCCCGACGAAGGCGGCCACGGCCGGGGAGCCGGCGGCGGCCGCAGCGCCGAGGCCGACCAGCTCGAGCACGGCGCTGTCGCCGACATCCGGTGCCGCCGCCTCGGGGCCATGGTCCGCGTAGTAGAGGGCCTGGCCGACGGCGGGTGCGGGCGCCAGGTGCCAGCTCGGTGACCCGGCGAGACCGACGCCGAACTCCGTGCCGTTGCGCGTCATGGTGGTGACGATCGACGAGTGGGGGACGTCCATCGCCCATCCGGTCAACGCCCGGGCCGCCGCCATCGCGACGTTCAGGAAGAAGAGGTGGTTGCCGGCCAGGAAGCGAGCGAGGTCGACCCGGCGCGGGTCGTCGAGCGCCGCCAGATGGGGGAGCAGGTCACGCAGCATCAGGTTCGTGCTCCCCTGCAGGCGGATGTGCACGTCGTCCCCCATGTGCAGGCCCTGCGCCGCGATGCTCATCACGTCGATCGGTCCGTGCGATCGGACGGCGTCGTCGAGGAGCGGTGCGGCGACCGCGGACAGGAATCGCAGCCGGTCGATCGCGGCGGGCGTGTCGCGGCCGAACCATGCGGTGTCGCCCGGCCCCTGGTTCAGCGGCGCGAATGCCCGGTTCCCCCCGGCCGCGTTCTCGACGATCCACACCGGCTGCGAGGGCCCGATGGCCGTCACCATGGGGACGCACGTGTCGTGCCGGTTGGCGGGTTCGAGCACGACCCGGCCACCGGTCAGCAGCCGGTCGGCGCCGGCGACGTCGTGGGCCCACCCCTCGGCGACCACCGCGGCGCGCATCGAGCGTCGCAGGGGATCGATGGCGTCGGCGTAGTCGATGGGCGGCCCGCAATGGAGCAGGGTCGTGCCCTCGAATCCCGGCACGACGCCGGCGGCGGCGCGGACACCGCACGCCTTGGGCGCGCCGCCGTCCAGGCGCCGAACGACCTCGGTGTTGGCCGCGTCGACCACCGCGGCCTCGGGTCCGTAGAGCCGCGCCAGGGCGGCGATGACGTCGGCGTCGCCTCCGGCGGGGATCCGCCAATCGACGTCCACCACGTCGAAGCCCTGCCGGGCGACGGCGTCCGCGAACAGCGACAACCCGATGTTCACGACCCGCGCCCTGTCGGGCAGCGACGGGACACCATCGTTGCCGAACACAGTCATCCCGCCGCCTCGACCACGCGCCGGGCGTAGGCCACCAGGTCGTGCTCGGCGCGATCCACCGCTTCGAGCCGCTGACGCGCCGCGGCCGCCAGTTCCTCCGCGTCGACGGCGACGTCGGCGAGCATCGCGCCCATCGGTTCCGGCGCCGCGCCGCCCATCGCCACGCGCGTGGCGACGATCGCCGCCGGATCCAGGACGTCGGCCAGCGTCGCAGCATCGACGGCGAGGGGCCGGCCGAGCTGCTCGATCGCGATCTCGTCGAGCAGCGCCGGGCTGAGATCGCCGGCGGTGCGACCTTCCGCCGCAAGGCGGCGCACTGCGCTGCCGACGATCTGGTATGCGGTCCGATAGTCGACGCCACAGGTCACCATCAGCTGCTCGGCGACATCGGTCGACTGGCTGAAGCCGCTGGCGAGCGCGTCCCGCAGCCGGGCCTCGTTCATGGTCAGGGTGGCGACCACCCCGGCCGTCAGCTCGGTCATGCGCCGGGCGTGCTCCAGGGCGCCGGGGATCTCGCCGTAGGCAAAGATCAGGTTGTCGCTGCGGGCCGACGGGCTCTTCTGCACCGCCAGCATCCCCGCGACGTGCCCGATGAGCACGCCCGTGGTGCCCCGGATCATCGAAAGCGAGTAGGGGTTGCGCTTCTGCGGCATGAGCACGCTCGCTCGTGTGTACTCGTCGGCCAGCTCGGTGTAGTCGAACTCGGGACTGGCCCAGATCTCCAGGTCCTCGGCGAGCGAGGTCTGCGTGAGGGCCAGGCTGGCGAGGGTCGACCCAAGCTGGACCAGGCCGTCGACCTGCCACATGGCGTCGCGGGTGTTGACGATCACCGACGTGAAGCCGAGCCGGGTGGCGACGGCGGTGCGGTCGCGCTGGAGTCGGGTGCCGTTGACGCACCCGGCCCCGGCGGGGCTTGCGTTGAGCCAGTCGAACACGTCGAGGAGGCGGCGGCCGTCGCGGATAACGGGATAGGCGAAGGACAGCAGGTAGTGCCCGACCGTCGAGGGTTGGGCGTGCTGGAGGTAGGTCTGGTCGGGGAACAGCGTGGCCCGATAGTCGCCCGCCCGCTCCGCAAGCGCCCGGGCCAACGCCGCCGCCGCGGCCACCACCTCTGCGGTGCGGCGTCGGACGTCCAGCCGGAAGGCCAGGCGGGTCGCCTCGCGCCGGGGACGACCGGCGTGGAGCCACCCGGCTGTCGAGCCGATCCGCTCGGCGAAGGCGCGCTCGCGGGAGTTGTAGGGCTCGCCGTCGGCCGGGTCGTAGCCGATGGACTCCAGCGACGCGTCGAGGACCACCCGGAGCAGGGCGACCGCCGCGGGGCGGGGGATGATCCCCCGATCGAGGAGGTCGAGCACGTGGGCAAGGTCGGCGTGGTTGAGCCCGTCGTGCAGGCTGGCCGCGCCCCGGGACTCGTAGCCGAACCCGGCGCCGACGAGCTCGGGAGCCGGCGTCGGGCTGGCGGTGCCCCGCCTGCCGGTCATCCGTGCCCCGCCCCCATGGCGTCGCCGACGCAGCCCAGCCAGCCGCCGGTGTGCCAGAGCACGAGCGGGCCAGCGAGCGACCCGAGGGCGGCCACGGCGCGGGCAACGTAGGTCGTGTCCGCAATGATGCCCTCGGTGTGGAGGGCGAGGCGGGCCGCCTCACACGTCGTGCGGTCGGCCCGACCGAACCCGGCGCCCAGGCCATCGAGCAGGCGAAGCCGATCGATGTCTGGTCCACCGACGCCGAGCGCGCTGGCGGCCTCGCCCGACAGACGGATCACCTCCCGACGGGTCTCGGCCAGGGGGCGGCTCACGGCCACGCCGACGAGCGTGCCGGGGAGGCCGAAGCCCGCCCACCCGGCGAGCAGCCCGGCGAGCGTGCCGCCGGAGCCGACCGCGGCCACCACGTGAGCCGGCCGGAACGTCAGCTGGGAGGCGAGCTCCTCGGCCGCGAGCGCGTAGGCGGTCGCACCCCGCCCGGACGCGCCGCCACGGGGCACGACGTACGGGTGGCCCCCGCGGCTGCGGAGCCGGTCGGCGGCCGCAGCCGCATGCTCGGGTGTGGACGCCCGATCGCGATCGCCGGTGAAGCGGATCCGGGCCCCGAACGCCCGCATCATCGCGAGGTTCGGGTGCGTCACCCTCGGCTCGCTGCCGTGCAGGACGAGCGTGCAGCCCAGGCCGGCCGTCGCGGCCGCGGCCGCCAGCGTGGAGCACAGGTTGGAAGCGGGCCCACCGCAGCCCACGACGTGGTCGCACCGCCGGTCGAGCGCCTCGGCCACGAGCACTTCCAGGACCCGGACCTTGTTGCCGCCGAGCGCAAAGCCGGTCAGGTCATCGCGCTTGATCCAGACCTCGCGGTCCAGCGCCGCGCTCAGCCGTGGGGCGTGAACGAGTGGCGTGGGGAGGACGGCCAGTGGGAAACGCGGCGGTGGCGTCAGCACCGATCCCCCCGGAGGCGGCCGAGGACCGACCGCACGGCGGCGGTGTCGCCCGGCGCTATCGGGTCCGCCATCACCGACTCCGCCTCGGCCCGGGTCATCAGCCCGGCCGCCTCGAGCGCGTCGGCCACCGGCCGACGGTCGCGCCGTGCCGTGCCGAGTATGTCCTGGAGCGCGGCCTGGGCCCGGTGCTTTCCCAGGCGGGGGGAGAGCGTGCCGAGGATCCGCTCGGACGCCAGCAGCCCGTGAGCGGCGCCGACGTTGGCCCTCATCCGCTCGGCATCGACGTCGAGCCCCTCGACGCAGGCGATGGCGAGGCTGAGCGACGCCGAGGTGAGGAGGCACACCTCCGGGAGCGCCACCCACTCGGCCTTCCAGGGACGGCCGTCGCGTTCGTGGAGTTGGACCTGGCCCTCCATCAGCACCAGGACGTGCGCCCGGGTGAGGCGGGCCAGCGTGTCGAGGTGCTCGCTGGACTCCGGGTTCCGCTTGTGGGGCATCATGATGCTGCCGACGGCGTCGCCCGCCAGCGCCTCGCGGAGTTCGCCGATCTCCGGCCGCTGCAGCTCCATCACCTCGTTGCCGATGCGCGCGAGCGTGCCGGTGACGCCCGCCATGACGGCGGCGAACTCGGCGATCCGGTCGCGGCTCGTGAACCACGCGATGCCCGGATCTGCGAGGCCAAGCCGCTCGGCGAAGCCGGCTCGGACTGCGGGCCCGACGTCGCCGTAGAACCCGAGCGTGCCCACGGCCCCGCCGAGCTGCACGGTCGACCAGCGGCGCCGGCCCTCGTGCAGGCGCTCCAGGTGCCGCCCGAGCTCGTCGGCCCACGTGGCGAGCTTGAACGCAAACGAGATGGGTGCTCCGGGCTGGGCGTGGGTCCGGCCCGGCATCACCGTTCGTTCATGCCGGTCGGCCAGGCCGGCGACCGCACCGACGAGCCGGCGCAGGTCCCGGTCGACGAGGTCACCGACCTCGCGCATCGACAGTGCGAACCAGGTGTCGGTCAGATCCTGCACCGTGGCGCCGTAGTACACGTGCTCGGCGACGTCGTCCGGCAGGACCCGCTGCAGAGCCCGGATCAGCCCCAGCGTCGAGTGCGCCGTGCGGCGGGTTTCCTCGGCCAGGAAATCGAGGTCGAGGTTGTCGACCCGCGCCAGTTCGGCGATCCTCTCGGCCGACGCCATGGGGACCACGGCGAGGTCGGCCTGCGCGGCGGCCAGCGCGGCCAGGATGTCGAGCCATCGCTGCCAGCGGGACCGCTCGTCGAACAGGGCGCGCGTCTCGTCGGTGGCCCACAGGTGCGCATACGCGACGCTGTCGGTCAGGCGGGCGCCCATGCCAGGTCGGATCGACGGGCCAGTGCGACGAGCGCCTGCCTGACCTGCTCGAGGCTCGCACCCCAGGGAACCACGACGACGTCCCCGTCGATCTCGATGCGGTCTTCGAGCAGGCAGCACTTGGTGAGCAGCGGTCCGGAGACCGACGCCAGAGTCCTCGGGCAGGTGTCGGGACCGGGGGCTCCGCGCCCGTAGAACCAGCGGTGGAGCTGGCGGGACCGGGCGCACCCGAGCAGCGTCCAGTCGCGTTCGGGGGGACGCTCGTCGAGGTAGTGCGACTCCCGACCCCCGAGCCGGATGCCCGCCCCGCGACACGGCAACAGCACCACCGGGGCATCGGCGACGAGCGAGTCCAGCTCGACCAGCTCGGGTTCGAGCACCATCGGTGGCAGGTCCTCGGCGAGGTCCAGTACCCGCTGCGCCTGGTCCAACAGCTTGGGCGGGTGCGGCGGTACGACCTCGCAGACGCGGACCCGCAGCGGGGCGGGATCGAGCAGGAAGCTGACGTGCGAGTAGCGGCCCTCGACCACGACGGCTCGAGCCCCGGGGTGCCCGCTGGCGACCTTCGCCAGCTGCGAGGGCACCCCCGTGTCGATGTCGGGAAGCCGCAGGTAGGCGGTCTCGGGCGGTAGCGCCAGCACCTCCACGGACGCGGCCGGCGAGAAGAGCGGTTCCGGGTCGGCCGGCTCGACGGCCACGAGGGCGGTGGCCTCGCCGTTGCGCACCACCACGTAGCGGGTGCGCCGATAGCACTCCCGCCCCAGAAAGTGCTCGGTCAGGCCTTCGGCGGTCAGCGGGACCTCGACCCGGGCCACGGAGACCTCCCGGTAGGCCCGTGGCCGCCGGTTGGCCGTCATCCCCCGGGGACCCCGCCGGCCGGCGTCCCGGAGGCGAGGGCGTGGAGGGCGATCGTCGTGTCGGCCCGGAGCCCGAGCCTGAGAGCTTCCAGTCCCGCCGCTTCGCGCGGCGCCACGTTGGCCAGGTTGACCTCGGGGCCGATGCGGCGGATCAGCCACGCCTGCTGGTGCCGGTGGGGCGCCTCGAAGATGAGGTGGTCGGCGCCGATCCGGTCCAGCAGGGCGTCGACGACCTCGGCACGGACCGAGCCGTCGGCGGCGTAGAGGCCGACCATGCCGCTCTCCCGCCCCTCCGTGAGGACCGCGCTGGCCCCGGCGTCGAGATCGGCGCGCGCGAGCTCGACCCAGGTCGCCGGCGTGAGCACGGACGTGGGGTCCTTCATGCCCACCTCGGAGACGACGGTGAACGTCGCCGCCGCGCCGCGGATGAGGCCGGCCTTGGCGTCCTCGCCGAGGAGGCCGAGGCCGTCGCTCACCTCGACGTGCGTGAACCCGCACGCGGCCGCCCACTCGAGGCACTCCTGGGTGCGCCCCTGGAGGGCGGCGAGCTCGAGCAGCGTCCCGCCCGGGCAGCCGATGACGTCATGTCGCCGCAGGAGGCCGAGCTTGGCGTCGAGCGCGGGGTCGAGATAGGCGCTGCCCCAGCCGAACTTCCAGACGTCGATGTGAGGGGCGGCCGAGTCGAGTACGGCGCGCACGTCCGGCAGTGGCAGGCCGGCGTCGATCACACAGGACAAGCCCTGGCGGCGAGGCTTGCGAGACCGGGCGGGCAGGCGTAGGAATGCCGCCGCAGGCACTGTTCCGATACTAGAGGATCATTCACTATGGTGCAGATCCTTGCCGAGCTGGCCGAGGTGCTGCGCTCGTCGTCAGGCTGGCGGGCCAAGGCCGACATCGCCGTAGTGCGCGAGGTGTTCGGCGGGAGCGACTGGCTGCGCGGCCCCGGTGACGACGGGGCGGCGGTGCGAGTGGGAAGCGAGGAGGTCATCGCGTGCGGCGAGGCGATCCTGCCGTCGTTCGTCGAGCGCGACCCCCACGGCGCGGGGGTGGCGGCGGTGCTGACCAACGTGAACGACGTGGCCGCCATGGGTGCGGTCCCGCTCGCCATCGTCGACACGGTCGTGGGACCGCCCGAGACGTGTCGCGCCGTACTGGACGGGATGCGCTTTGCGTCACAGCTGTACGACGTGCCCGTCGTGGGCGGCCATCTGACGAGGAGCGCCGACCGCATGGCCCTGTCGGCCTTTGCCCTGGGACGCTGCCCGGGCCGCGCGCTGTCGGCCACGCGCGTCGCCCCCGGGCAGACGTTGGCGCTCGTCGTGTGCCTCGACGGCAAGATGCGGCGCGACTTCCCGTTCTTCCCGTCGTTCGACGAACGCGGGGACCGGCTCGCCGGCGACGTACGCCTGCTCGCCGACCTGGCGGCCGACGGAGTCGTCGAGGCGGCGAAGGACGTGAGCATGGCCGGGCTCTTCGGGTCGATGGCGATGTTGCTGGAACCCACCCGCTGCGGCGCGTCTATCCCGGTCGACGCGGTCCCCGTGCCGCGGGGCCTCGAGCTCGCCGCGTGGTCGCTGTGCTTCCCGTGCTTCGCGTTCCTAGTGACGATGGCACCCCGGAACGAGGACCGCTGCCGCCGCGCCGTGGAACGCCGCGGGCTCTCCTACGCGCCGCTGGCCACCGTCGACGGGTCGGGCGTGCTCGGGTTGGTCGACGGGGGGGACGCGGCCGTGCTCGTCGACCTGAACGCCGACGCCGTCACCGGGCTGTAGTGGACCCTCGCGGAAGTCATCGTGGCGTCTCGCCGGCCAGATTCGCCGCTGGACTGCGTCCTCGTCGTCGCCGCAGCTACGGCTGCGCCTTCCTCGTGCGTCCTTGCCAGCGCCGAATCTGCCTCGGCGATACATCCACGGAACTTCCGCGAGCGCCCACTACGGTCAAGTCGATCGCCATGGGGACGTGGGGCACCCCGACGTAGATCTCCTGCTCCCCGGATATCGACCAGCCGAGGCGCTCGAAGAAGGGCACGTTGCGCGGCTGGATGTGCGCGGTCATGACACGCCCGCCGCCGCTCGCCGCCCTGGCCACCGCGAACCACACGAGCGGGGCGCCGAGCCCGCGACCGCGGGAGCCCGAGAGTACGGCCAGCCGATCGCCCTGCCAGTGGCCGGCGCCGTCGAGCGGGTAGAGACGCACTGCGCCCCCCGCGACGCCGTCGCGGAACCCGAGCACCTTGATCGTGGTCGCCTCCTCGTCCCGACCATCGCGGTCCGAGCCCCGGAACAGGCCCTGCTCGCGGACGAACACCTCGTCGCGGATGCGATGGTGCTCGGCCAGCGTCCAGGGGTCGTCGGCCACACGGCATGCGACGGTGGTGCCGTGCAGGACGTCAGCCATGCGCGGGGACGGGCTTGCGCCCGATCTGGAGGCGGTCCTGGACGGCGGCCATGGGCGAGCACGCCTGGCAGCGCGAGCAGCCCGCCTTGGCGGTTTCCGCACCGAGGCCACGCTGGGCCAGGTAGGGCGTCACCCGCCGCACGATGCGTTCGACGTAGTCGTGAGCGGGCGGCGACCAGTCCGCCATCAGGCTGCCGGCCACCGGCCGCAGTGGCACCACGAAGGGGTACACGCCGATGTCGGCCGCGCGCCTGCACCCTTCCACCGTCAGCTCCGGATCCTCGCCCATGCCGAGGATCACGTAGGTGGTGACCTGCCCCTCGCCGAAGCGCGGCACGGCGCGCTCCCAGGCACGGAAGTAGCCATCGATGCCCGTGCGGGCCTTGGCGGGCGCCACGCGGGCGAGCACGGCAGGATCGAACGATTCGACGTGGATGCCCACGGTGTCGACGCCGAGGTCGGCCACGCGGTCGATCACGTCGAGGTCGTCGGGCGGTTCGAACTGCGTCTCGACGGGGAGACCGCTCGCGGCCTTCACGGCGGCGGCGCACCGGGCGACGTAGAGGGCGCCGCGATCAGGAGCGCGGGTGCTGCCGGTCGTGAGGGTCACGTCGACGGCGCCGTCGAGGTCGCGCGCGGCCACCGCAACCTCCGCCAGCTGCGCCGGCGTCTTCTTCGCCGTGGTGCGACCGGCATCGAGAGAGACCCCGATGCCGCAGAACGCGCACTGGTCGTCGTTCCCCCAATAGGCGCAGGTTTGGAGCACCGTGCTGGCCAGCGAGTCCAGGTGCAGCAGCGCGATCTTCCAGTAGGGGATCCCGTCGCCGGTGGTCAGGTCGTAGTAGCGCGGCCGGCGCTGCGAGCGGGCGGGCGCAACCCGGCGCCCGCCCTCGTAGATGGCGAGCGTGTCGCCGTCGGTTCGCAGCTCGAAGGGGGACGAGGCGGTCCGGGCCGGGTCGGTGTCCAGCGTGACCGCGTAGTCGTCGACCCAGACCATGCCGACGTCGGACGGGCCGGCGCCCCCCGCCCGGCCCTCGGTCTGGACCTCGGTCCGCAACCCGTGGGCCTGCAACCGAAGGACGAGTTCGGCGGTGTCTCGCTCCAACGCTGCCTCCGCTCCGTCGGCGACGTGTCGGATACTACGACGACCGCGCCCACCATAGAAGACGCGTCAGGACGCCTCCGCCTGGAGTGCGGTAGCGGCGCGTTCCCACTCCTCGGCCGTTCTGGCGGTGCGGACCACGGCGCCCGGGTCGGCGTGCAGCTCGCCGGTCGTGAGATCCACCCGCGTCGTGGTGGCGATCAGCAGGGGCGCCCCCGTGGCCTGATCGACACCGACCTTGGTCAGGATTGCCCAGCCCGTCCCGACGTTCATCCGCAGTTCCGGCACGCGGGGGCCGAGCGCGTCGGCGTGGACGTCGGTCCAATCCGCACCCGCCGCCCGGGCTCGGTCGATGGCGGCCAGGCGCGCCAGCCGCCGCTCCTCTCCTGCCAGCTCACGATCGCGCGCCGCGGCGGCGGACCCGAAGATGTCGTCGGGCTCGAGCCCCCGGGCGCTGGTTCCCGTCGCATCGCACGCCGCGGCCACGTACTCGACCGCTCGCGGTTGGCAGGCGACCAACTCGGCCGCCGTGGTCGTCACGGCCCGCAGCTGCTCGCAGATGGCGGCGACCAGGACCAGGGCGCGCTGGTAGCCGTCGACGTTGGTCATGGCCAGCGGGTACAGGCGTGCCTCGGCGGCCCGCCACGACTGGCGGGCGCGCGAGAGTTCATCGTCGCTCAGGGACGCCATCGATTGACCATGCTGGAAGTCATGTCTACTATCCTCAACGTTTCGCCAAGCCAGCCAGCGAGGTGACGGCGTGGGTGGTCGTGCCCTCATCGCCCTGGGCGGCAACGCCTTGTGCGGCGCCGACCAGACCGGCACCTACGCGGAGCAGCGCGACAACGCACGCGCCATGGCGGCGTCGATCGGCGAGCTTATCGACACCGCCTGGCAGGTCGTGGTGGTGCACGGCAACGGCCCGCAGGTCGGGGCCCTCGGCGTCCAGCAGGAGGTGGCGGCGGCCCTGGTGCCCGCGCAGCCCCTGTTCTCGCTCTCCGCCATGACGCAGGGCTACCTCGGGAGCCTCATCGCCCTCGCCCTCCACGAGCGCCTGGGCCGCGGCCACCAGGTGGCGAGCGTGGTGACCCATGTGGTCGTCCATGGCGACGACCCGGCCTTCACCGATCCCTCGAAGCCGATCGGGCCGTTCTACTCGGCGAGTGAGGCGCGACGGTTGGCGGCGGAGCGGCGCTGGACGATGGCCGAGGATGCGGGTCGAGGGTTCCGGCGCGTGGTGCCGTCGCCAGAGCCCCTCGCCATCCTCGAGGCCGACACCATCAGCCGGATGGTCGATGCCGGGATGGTCGTCGTCGCCTGTGGCGGCGGCGGCGTGCCGGTGGCGATGAGCGTCGACGGCTACGTGGGTGTCGACGCAGTGATCGACAAGGATCTCGCCGCCCAACGCCTGGCCTCGGCGCTGGGCGTCGACGCGCTCGCGCTGGTGACCAGCGTGCCCGCCGTTCAGCTCGGCCACGGCACCCCCCGGCAGCGGGACCTGCACGAGCTGGGCGTCGACGAGGCCGAGCGCTACCTCGCGGAGGGTCAGTTCGCGGCGGGCAGCATGGGCCCGAAGGTCGCCGCCGCCATTCGCTTCATCCGCGAGGGGGGCGGGGCGGTGGCCATCACCACCCCGACCCTGTTGGCCTCCACCATGGCGGCAACGGACGGGCGACCGGCGGGAACCCTGGTCACCGCCGAGTCCGGTCGCCGGGTCGGCCGCTGAGCCGGCCATGTTCGCCGGAGCGCGCATCCTTCGCGACCGCTACGTCGACTCGGTTCAGCTCCTGGCGATCACGCGCCGGATGCGTCAAACGGAGGGTGTCGACTTCGCCAGCGCCCTGATGGGCACGCCGGCCAACCTGGAAGCGCTGCGGGAGCAGGGGGTCGCCGCCGAGGCTCTCACGGCCACGCCCAACGATCTCGTGCTCGCGGCGCGCGCTGCCGACGCGGTGCGCGCGGGTCAGGCGTTCGACGAGGCCGAGCAAGCGCTGTCGGCGCCCCCAACGGCCGCGCCCGGAACCCCAGAGCGCGAGCCCCGGTCCCTGGAGGCGGCCCTCGACGTTCTCGGCGACGCGAACGTCGCCGTCGTCTCGGTCGCCGGCGGGTATGCGGCGCTCGAGGCGCACAAGGCCCTCTCCGCCGGCCTGCACGTCCTCCTGTTCAGCGACAACGTGACCGTGGAGGAGGAGATCGCGCTGAAGGACCACGCCGCCAGCGTCGGGCGGCTGGCGATGGGGCCCGGCGCCGGCACCGCCAGCATCGGGGGGTGCGGTCTCGGCTTCGCCAACACCGTCGCGCCCGGTCGCGTCGGCGTGGTCGCCGCCGCGGGTACGGGGGCCCAGGAGGTCATGGCACTGCTCGACCGCTGGGGCGAGGGGGTTTCGCACGTCATCGGCGTCGGCGGTCGTGACCTGTCGGAGCGGGTGGCCGGCCGCAGCGCGCGCCTGGCGATGCGGACGCTCGCCGGTGATCCGGCCACCGAGGTGATCGTGCTGGTGTCCAAGCCGCCGTCGCCCGACGTCGCACGCGAGGTCGTGGCGGCCGGCGGCGCGACGCCGGTCATCGCCGCCCTCATCGGCCTGGCGCCAGGCGCCCCGGTTCCGGGGGCCGCAGCGGTGGCGAGCACCCTCGAGGCTGCCGCGGCCCACGCGGTGAGGCGACGCGGGGGATCCCCACCCGCCGACTGGTCCGAATGGCGGTCGCACGTGGCCATGAGCCTGGTCGAGCTCGGCCCGGCGCGACGCACCGTGCGCGGGCTCTTCTCGGGCGGGACGCTCTGCTACGAGGCGCAGACGCTGCTGCAGCGCTGGCTCGGCGACGTGTGGTCGAACACGCCGTTGGACGACCGGCTCCGGGTGCCCGCGCCCCCGGGCGCCCACGTCTGCCTCGACCTCGGTGAGGAGGAGTACACCAAGGGCCGGCCGCATCCGATGATCGACGCCGAGGCGCGGCTCGAGTTGTTGACGGATGCGGGCAACGACGACGACGTGGCGGTGGTGCTGCTCGACGTGGTGTTGGGCTACGGCGGTCACGGCGACCCGGCGTCGGTCCTGGCACCCGCGTGCGCTGCGCTGGCGAGGCCCGAAGGCCCGCGGGTTGTCGTGTACGTCCTCGGCACCGACAACGATCCGCAGGGCCTCGCGCGCCAGCGCCGAGCGTTCGAGGACGCCGCCTGCCTCGTGGCGCCAACGGCTGCGCGTGCGGCGCTCGCAGCCGCCGCGATTGCCGGGCGCCAGCCGCAGATCGTCGGGACCGACCTGTCGTGAGGCCGGTCGGGCTGGTCACGTACTCCACCAAGCCCCGCGGCGGGGTCGTGCACCTGCTTGCCCTGGCGGAGGCCCTTGCGAGGCGCTCGTTCCCGACCGAGATCATCGCCCTTGGCGACGAGAGCGTCGGGTTCTGCCGCCCGGTCGACGTGCCGTGCTCCTTCGTGGCTCCTCCGGAGCCGGCCCCGGAGCTCGAGGCGCGGGTGTTCGACGCGATCGCTGCCCTCGAGGCGGGGCTCGCGGGGCGAGCGGGTGCGCTGCCCTCCGTGCTGCACGTGCAGGACTGCATCGCCGCCCGGGCGGCCGTCCGCGTGCGCGACGCGGGTGCGCCCGTCCGCGTCGTGCGGACGGTGCACCACGTCGACGACTTCACGACGCCCGCGCTGGTCGAGTGCCAACGGCGTTCGATCCTCGATCCCGACCACGTGCTGGTGGTCAGCCCGACGTGGCAGCGACGGATCGCAGACGAGTACGGAGTCAAGGCCGATGTGGTGACGAACGGCGTCGACGTGGACCGCTTCGCCGCCGCCCCCGCCCAGGGTGTCACCGCCGCGTTGCGCGCCCGCGCAGGGGCTGAGGGTCGGTTCCTCATCCTGACGGTCGGCGGCATCGAGCCCCGCAAGGGCACCGATCAGTTGTTCCGCGCCCTGTCGCTTCTGCGCCGGCGCTGGGCACGCCCGCCCGTGCTCGGCATCATCGGCGGCCATTCGTTCCAGGACCACACGCCGTACCGCGACCGCGTCATCGCGTCCATGGCCGACCTCGACCTCGAGTTCGGCCGGGATGTCGCGCTCCTGGGAACGGTTCCCGACCATGACATGGCGGCCTGGTACCACGCGGCCGACGCTTTTGCGTTCCCCTCGGTCACCGAAGGCTTCGGCCTCGTCGTGCTGGAGGCGATGGCCGCCGGCCTCCCGGTGGTGCTGACCCGGCTCCCGGTGTTCGGCGAGTACGTACGCTTCGGCGAGGACGCGCTCGCCGTGGCCGTCGGCAACGACCAAGAGCTCGCCGACGCCTTGCAAGCCGTGGCGTATGACCACGAGCTGCGGGCGACGCTGCGCCGCCGAGGACGTGACCTGGCGGCGAGATTCGACTGGGACACGACTGCGCTCCAGCACATCGCCATCTACGACGAGCTGAAGCCCCGCTGACAGGTCCGGAATCCCCGTCCGATGCGCGTGACCCAGGTGCGGGTTCCCGCGTCGATCCATCTGGCCTCCGCGGGCGCGAACAGTCCGGTGGCACAGGCGAGCTAGCACCTGCACGCCCCCCCGGCTTGCCGATCTCGCGCGGCTTCCCCCGCGAGCGGCCGGCCATCCTCATCACCGCCGTCGATGAGGCAGCCGTTCCTGCGTGAAACGGCGCGCGGTACGTTAGGCAACTGAATGTGTGGCCCCGAGGGCACGAACGTGAAGGGGGAGCGCTCTCTCGACCCGTCCACCGGTCGCAGCCGCACCGCGCCGGTCCCGCAGAGAGGAACGACGAGCGCATGATCGTCCATGGTCCCAGCCAGGCCATTGCTACCGCGGTCGGCGCCGTGCTGGCGGCCACCGCCACGCTGACGGGCACGGCCGCCGCCCAGCCCCAGAGGGCCGACTCCAGCGCGGACCTCGGGGTCAACGTCACCGTCTTCGATCCGAGCATGCCGGTGAGCGAGATACAGGCGACGCTCGACGCCACGCACGCCGCCCAGGTCGACAACGAGATGGGTACCGAGCGCTACGCGTACCTGTTCAAGCCGGGCACCTACGGCACCGCAGAGAATCCGTTGCAGATCAAGGTCGGCTACTACACCGAGATCGCCGGCCTGGGTGCGTCACCCACCGACGTGGTGATCAACGGGAAGGTGGAGGTCTACAACCGCTGCCTGGAGCAGGGCGGCTGTCACGCGCTGGTCAACTTCTGGCGGACCCTCTCCAACCTGTCGATCAACGTCAACGCGGCCGGCCAGGATGGCTGCCGGGCGTCGGCGAACTTCTGGGCGGTCTCGCAGGCGGCGTCCCTGCGCCGCGTGGCCATCAGCGGCAACAACCTGTCCCTGATGGACTACTGCACCGCCGGCCCACAGTTCGCGAGCGGCGGATTCATATCGGACTCCAGGCTGCCCTTCACGATCAACGGATCGCAGCAGCAATGGCTGACCCGCAACAGCGAGATCGGGGGTTGGTCCAACGGCGTGTGGAACCAGGTGTTCTCGGGTGTCGTCGGCGCGCCAGACGACGCCGGCTTCCCCAACCCGCCCTACACGACGCTCGCAACCACCCCGGTGAGCCGGGAAAAGCCATATCTGTTCATCGACGAGGACGGTGCCTACAACGTCCGCGTCCCCGTCGCCCGCACCAACACCAGGGGCACGTCGTGGGCCAACGGCATGACGCCGGGGCGCACCCTGCCAATCACCGACTTCTTCGTCGCGACGCCGTCGGACTCCGTGCAGGCGATCAACAACCAGCTCACCAGCGGCAAACACCTGCTGCTCACGCCCGGTGTGTACAACATCGACCGCAGCATCCAGGTCAGGCGCCCCAACACCGTGGTCCTCGGGCTCGGGCACGCCACGCTCACGGCGGTCAACGGGTCGACCCCGCTCGACGTCGCCGACGTTCGCGGCGTGGTCGTTGCGGGCGTGACGATCGACGCCGGCCTCGAGGAGTCGCCGGTCCTGCTGCGGGTGGGCAGCCGGACCGTCACGAGCCAGGGTTCGGCGGGGAACCCCACCACGCTGTCCGACGTGTACTTCCGCGTCGGCGGACCCCACGTGGGCAAGGCCGCCACCGCGCTCGAGGTCAACAGCGACCACGTGCTCATCGACCACACGTGGGTTTGGCGGGCCGACCACGGCGTGGAGGGCCTCAGCGACACCGAACGGTGGAACACCAACATCGGCCGCAACGGTGTGGTCGTCAACGGCGACCACGTCACCGCCAACGGCCTGTTCGTGGAGCACTTCCAGCAGTACAACACCGTGTGGAACGGCGACGACGGGACCACGATCCTGTACCAGAACGAACTGCCGTACGACCCGCCGACCCAGGCCGACTGGATGAACGGCGCCGTCGAGGGGTGGGCCGGCTACAAGGTCGGCGATGGGGTGCGGACCCACACGCTCAACGGCGGTGGCGTCTACGTCTTCAACCGCAACAACCCGTCGATCCACACCGAGAACGGCTTCGAGGTGCCGGACACGCCGGGCGTAAGGCTGCACCACATCATGACGGTCAACCTCGGCGCCGGCACCATCGACCACGTCGTCAACGGCGTCGGCGATGCGGCCGACACGACCCGGATCGGAGCCCCTGTATACGTCGTGGACTACCCGGCGCCGTAACGAGCAGACCTTCTACGAGGCGCTCGTCGACCGGTCACCGGCAAGCTACAGGCCGCCCGTTCCGGAGCGGGTGGCGCCGCCCGTTCGGATGTGGAGTTCGCCGACTTCGCCGCAGAGATGGAACGCTGATCGCGATGAGTGGTTCTGGACCCGGGCGGGCGACGGTGCGCTCCCGACGCGCGCCGCCACGGTTTCGCCGTGTGGCGGTACGGCGTGTGGAGCGACTGACCCCCCGCCTGGTCCGCGTCACCCTGGCTGGTCCCGACCTCGAGGGTTTGACTATCGAGCAACCGGCGGCGAGTGTGCGCCTGCTGGTCCCGTCGTCCGGCACGCCTGAGCTGGTGATGCCGACCTGGAACGGCAACGAGTTCCTCCTGCCCGACGGGCGACGACCCGCGCTCCGCACCTTCACGCCGCGCCGCCTGGACCCCGTGGCCCTGGAGCTCGATGTCGAGATCGTCACCCATGGCGCCGGGGTGGCGTCCGAGTGGGCCCAAAGGGCCGAGCCAGGCAAGCCGGCGGCGGTCTCGGGTCCGGGCCGTGGCTACACCATCGACAGGCACGCGCCCGGGTTCGTGCTGGCCGGCGACGAGACCGCGATCCCCGCCATTGGCCAGTTGCTCGAGGCCCTGCCCACCGAACCGCCCGTGCAGGTCCACATCGAGGTTACCCACCCCGACGCCCGGCTCCCGCTGACCGACCATCCACAGGCGACGGTCGAGTGGCACGCCCAGCCAGCCGGCGCATCTCCCGGCGACGCGCTCGTCAACGCCGTCCGTGGGACGGACATCGGCCCCGACACCCGAGTCTGGGCCGCGGGCGAGGCCGCGACGATGCAGCGCCTCCGACGCCACCTGTTCGACGATCGCGGGCTGCCGCGCGCCCAGGCCTGGGTGCGGGGCTACTGGAAGCACGGCCGCAGCGGCGACGTCGACGACGCCTGAGCCCTGGTCACGAAGCGCCGGAGCTTCTAGCGTCGCCGTCTCCGTTGACTTTCCCACCAGGAAAGTCTACGGTGAGTTTCCTAGTAGGAAAGTAAGGAAGGTGGCTTCATGCCCCAGGACATCGGTGACACCGAAGCCCAGCTGGCGCTGAGCTCGATCGAGCAGCGGCGCCGCCAAGTGATCGCCGAGATCGACATGCCGCGCTGGTACTGGTGGGGTCTGGCGGCAGGATGGGTCGGATTGGGGATCCTTGCCGATCTCGATCACCCGTGGCTCACGCTGGTCGTCACGCTCTGCTTCGGCGCGGCCCATGCCTCAGTCGCGAGCCACGTTCTGTCTGGCCGGCACCGCTCGCACCAGCTGAGCGTGCGGGCGGATGTGGTCGATCCGCATATCCCGGCTCTGGTCATCGGCTTCCTGCTCCTCATGGTCGCTGCCACCGTGGCGCTTGCCTTGGTGGCCGACGCCGATGGCGCGCGGCATCCCTCGATCATGGCCAGCGTCGTGGTAGCCATCGTTGTTCTCTTGTGCGGGCCAGCGCTGATGGCCGCAGTCCGCCGGCGCCTCGAGCACCGCGTCGTCGCATGACGGCATCGGCTCGCTTCGACGAGCTCATCCATCCCAGCACTCGCCTCTCGATCGTGGCGCTGCTGGCCTCCGCCGACTGGACCGAGTTCGCCTTTGTCCGCGATCGGCTGGGCCTGTCCGATTCGGCGCTGTCGAAGCAGTTCGGCACGCTCGAGGAAGCGGGCTATATCGCCATTGAGCGCCCGTCGACCGGCCGGAGGCGGCGGGTCCGGGTGCGGCTCACTGACGTGGGAGCAAAGGCGTTCGAAGGTCACGTCGCCGCACTGCGCGCCGTCATCGCTAGCGCGGAACCGGCTGCACCCAAGCGCTAGCGCGATCCTCGACCAGCCACTCCGGTGGTAGACGAGTTCGGCGTACGCTCGAGCCGGGTGCGCAGGACAACCGCGAACGGCGGGAACTCATAAGCACCTGACGGTTGCATCACATCCAGGCGCCCTAGGGCGCAAGACCCTCACGCGCAGTCGTGCATGGATGGTGGCTATGGCGAGCCGGGCGTCAGGGTGGGCGACCTCGATGCACACATGGACCGGCAGGGTAATTCACAGGATTGTAGTGGAAGGCATACAGAGCGTCATGTAGATTTTCCAGCGCTGGGGCCGACCAAAGAGGCGGCCATGACGGGACCGAGGCGGCGTCCGCAGGCGAGACCGCTCGACGCAGGGCACGGGCATGCGCCTTTCCCGGGGGCGGGGGTGCTCAGGCGTCGTCTGAGAACGCAGACAGCGTGTCCCTGCCGGAGAGGTTTGGCGGTGGGAAGCCGGTCACTGGAGCCGCGAAATCACGGTCCGGCTCTGCGCGCCGGTCGGGGCGGCCACAACGAAGACATACTCCGCGGCTACGGGGTGGGCTTGTATCAATTGGATGTCGCGTCGTTGCACTGCAACACGGCGGCACCGGCAGCTGCGCTCTGCTGGTCTTTCGGCCGCCGCAACGCCGCCATCGTGTCGGTACCCTCGTGACGACTACGCCACTCCCCGCAGCGTGACTCCATGTTCAGGGCACGGGTCCTTCGCCCGATGCCGAGCGGCCTTCCGCTGACCCAGCCCTCGCTTCTTTCTATTCTCGACTCGCCGTTGACTGTTGTGGCTGCCCAGACGGCGTTCATCGTCGACTCAAACGTCGCTCGGGTGCTGCGCGAGGGCGGCCGGCTCGATCGGACCGCCTGGCTGCGGTTGGACCCGCTCGACGCGCGTCCTGACCACCTGATCCGGTCGCTAGAAGACAGCGTGGTAGAAGTCCACGGCGAGGAGATCGACTTGCTGCCAGCGTTGGTTAGCCGGGTCAGGAGTCTGTCGCCGGAGTTTTGCTGGGCTCTCGGAAGCGGGCTTGCGCGCCACGCACCGCCGGACGCGACGATAGTCGTGGAAAACCCGTTCGCCGTGCCCGATGCATGGGCCCTGACGAACATCCTCGTCGGCTGGGCAGGGTCGTCTCGCGTTCGACGGGCGGTGTTGCTCTGGCACGGGCGAATTCCCCGACGAGTTCGCCGCCTCGCCTCGGCGGTCCTCGATGCCGACCAGCTCTCGATGGACACGGGGTTGGTGCGCGAGTTCGTCGCGTGTGGAAGAGGCGGGCTGTCGGCCAGCGCCACAGCCCGGCTACTGCGGCTGGCGCGCGGGCGCGCTGCCCTCGTCCACGATGTGCTCGATGTTGCCGGGCACGGGCGGGGATCGGCCGCCATCGAGGAGATGCTTTGTGCCGGCGCGTGGAGGCCAGCGTTCATCGGCCGGTTGACGAAGCGCTTGCTCAGCTGCTGTTCGCCCGACGAACGAGAGGCCCTCTCGCTGGCGATGGACCTCGGGTACTGGCATCCGACGATGGATCGGGGACGCCTCGACGGCGAGGACCTGACATGGCCGTGGTTCGGTCCTCTCGAGGGAGGATGGTTGCGTCTCCGGCCCTTCTGGCGCCGGACTCTCCGCCGGCACGCAGAGAGCTTGGCGCCGGCTCATCGTCGCCTTGCCGGACCGGCCCTCGAACGCCTGTCATCCCGGCACGAGCAGGCAACATCGATGCAGCGGCAGGGCATCGGCGACGTCGTCGCTGCCACGAAGGCCCTCGAGCCAGTCGGGGTCTTGGCAAGAGAAGCGGCCTCGATCCCAGTCGAAGTGCCCGCCCAGGCAAGGCACGGTGAGCTGCACGGAGGAGAGTCGACCGCACCCTTGATAGGCCCACCGGGTTGTCACACTTTGAAGGTGCGGCTGCTGGGGAGATTCGAAGTCGCCATCGACAACCGTCCCGTCAGCGCATGGGACGGTGCGCGAGGCCTCACGCTCTTCAAGTATCTACTCGCTCATCGCGGTCGTCCCTGTCCTCGTGATGTCCTCATGGACGTGTTCTGGCCGGACGTGTCGCCGGACCAAGCCAGGAACCGGTTCCATGTGGCCGTGAGCGCGCTACGGCGCAGCCTCAGAGCCGTTGGGGACATACCGGTCGTCGAGTTCCGCGACGGCGCCTACGGGCTCAACGCGGAACTCGAACTGCAGGTGGATGTGGATCAGTTCGAGAGCCTGGTCGAGACCGCCCAACGCGCCCAGCAAGACGGCGACAACGAGGCGGCGATCGTGTGCTACACGCAGGCCGTCACGCTCTACCGCGGCGATCTGTTGGCCGAGACCCCGTACGACGACTGGGCCCTACTCCCGAGAGAGACCCTTCGGGTGACGTACCTCGATGTGCTCGATCGCCTCGCCGCCCTCCACCTGGCCAAAGACAGCTTTGGTCCCTGCATCGCCGTCGCGCAGCTCATCCTCCAGCAGGATTCCTGTCGCGAGGACGCCCACCGCCTGCTCATGCGGTGCTATGCCAAACAGGGCCGCGTCCACGAGGCGCTGCGCCAGTTCGAGTTCTGCTCTCGCGCCTTGGCCACGACGCTGGGCAGCGGGCCCTCCCGGGCGACGGTGGAGCTCCACCGTTCGATTCGCACCAGCCGTCCCGAGTGAGTGTGGCCTCGGGCCGCCACCCAGAGCCGTACCGCCCGGACGGATTCGCAGCCATGCCCAAAACTCAGCGGAAACTAAGTGCCTACTCTGAACTAAGCGTCTGCCTCAGGCTGTGGCGCCACCGCCTCTAAGTACGACCGTGTTTCGTTGCTCTTTAGATGTCCCGGAGAACGGGATCGAGCGAAAGGAGCAACGACTCCAATGTCAGAGACAACTACGTTGGCCGGCACGCCGCAGGTGGCTCCCGCACCCCCATTCCCTCCCCCAGTACCACACCCACACCCACATCCACCCCCGTGCCCAGGATGCACCCCACCACTACCGTGCTGCTGCGACGTCCAGTGCTGTCCGACGCCATGCGGCAGGTTCTGCGTTGACGAGGTAGTTGACAACAACGGCGCACCAGCGACGATCCTCGAGGCCGCCCTCGCCTTCAGTGTCAAAGGCAAGATCGAGTTCAAGGCGGGTAACGCCATCACGGGCAAGGCAACGGTGACGCTCTACGCCGACCAGCTCGGTGGGGACGTCGACAAAGCGATCGGCACCGCACCACCCGTCGACATCACCGGCGATGGCACATATTCGTGGACCGTCACCGTGCCCGGCGGGACGCTTCCGGACGCCCCCGCAGGGGGGTCCAACCTTTACCGCCTCGCTGCGGTCTTCACGATGGTAAACAGCGCGAATAAGCCGACGGAGACCTCATCGTTCGCGGACCTGGGCACGTTTAGGATCAGCTGAGGAAATTGTTCGGGGCTTGGCCGGTGCACCCGACGCACCACGGGACACCGGCCGCGACCCCCGAGAGAGGGGATCGCGATGCCACATCCAGGCACACGCCAGGACGATCTCACCAGGATCACGGGCATCGGCACGCGGATCGAGGCCAAGCTGAAGCGGGCGGGCGTACGCACGTTCGCTCAACTCGGACAGACGTCCGTAGAGAAGCTGGCCGCAATCTCCGGCTACTCCGCCGAACAGATCGAGCAGAAGGACTGGATCGGTCAAGCGCGGTCACTGGCGCCTGCGCCGCCCCCGGACGCCACTTCGGAGGAGGACCTGCGCCCTCCAGATCGGCATAACTTCACCGTTGAGCTGCAGCTCGATGCCCCGAGCGGAGCGGTCCTCTCGTCCAACATTCATCACGTCCAGTCCGGTGACCGGGACAGTTGGCGGGGTTGGGACGGCGACCGGCTCGCCTCGTTCATCGAGGTGCGGGCCGGGCCGGAGTCACGGCCCGCGACCGACAGCACGGCCGGTCAGCACCAAGCTGAGCCTGTGGCCGGGCCCGAGGAGGATCGCGTCCCCCACGGGCCATCACCGGTCGGGTTCGCCCAGATCCGCGCCGATCGTCTTCTGTTCCCTGGGTCTGGTCCGACGATCGCGACCCTGAGGCTCGACGCGTCGCAACTCGAAGCCCATGACATCTGGGCCTCCGCCTTGGAGGTCGAGGTGTACGGGCAGCGCCCTCCGTTCAGCAAGAGTCGACTGCTAGGACGGGCTCGGACCCCCCTCCGTGGGGAGCCTGCCGTGGGTTTGGACATTGATCTGCTCGACCCAGCATCGGAGTCGCAACTGGAAGTGTTCGCCGTGCTGACGTTCCTCGACGGGACCGAGGTCGGAAATCCTCCGGTCTGGGTCGAGCTCGCCGGCGCCGAGCTCACGCTCCAATCGCGCCTAGCGAGAAACCAGGTCTGATCGGCTTCAAGATCGAGGGGCAGATCCCGACGGTGCCGGTGACGCCACGCCACCGTTCAAGGCGCGCCCTGTCCGCGGTCGGGCGATAGGGATACCCCATGGGTCTTGCGGACGCGCTGGCTCACCGGATGATGGCCAGCGCCATGGATGGATCGACCAACCGGCGACAATCCCCGACTTGGGCCCTGGCTTCGAAGCGGCCCGCCAAGCTGAGACTTACCCGTCACTCTCCCCGCGCGAGAAGGGTTCTAGACCGAGGACCGTGGTCGGGCGGCGCTGACGCCGATCCTCGTCCATTCCGTGTGTGTGCGCTCCCCAGTGAAGGTCAACCCCACCTTGTCTTGTACCAGAGGGGTGTACCGCCCGGCGATCGGCGTCCTTCGCCGAGACCTAGAAGGCCCGAGCCGTTGGCGGCCCGGGCCTTCTGCGTACCCCCCCTGGGACTCGAACCCAGAACCTGCGGATTAAGAGTCCGTTGCTCTGCCAGTTGAGCTAGAGGGGCATGGGGCCGGCCAGGATAGCAGCGGCAGGGCGGGGGTGGCCCCCGGGCTTCGAACCATCGACGTGCCGACCCGCAGAGGGGTCAGTGGCCCGCTCGGGCTCGGCGGAAGGCGTCGAGCAGCGTCTCCCTAACACCGGGGTCGCGCGTTCCCCTCCGGCGTTGCCGCGACCCGGCCCGACAGCGACGGCGGGGCCATGCGTGTAACGCTCGGCGCGCGATGGACACTGTTCCCGACAGACAGGCAGGGAGGCCAGGGTGACCGCACCGGCAGACATCTCGGCGGAATCGCTGCGCGCCACACGGGCCTCGCTCCACGCGGTGGCCGAACACGTGATGGCGGCGAGCCAGTACGCGCACATGCGGCGGCTCGGACTGCGCCAGGCGACCGGCGGCTTCGCCACCCAACCGTTCTTCGTCGACGGCGCCGAGCGGCGCCTCACCGTGTTGGGTACCGAGCTGGTCGTGCGCGAGGACGTCCGGGGCAAGGCGACCGAACGGCGCAGCCCGATCACCAGCCTGCGCGCCGCGGCCAGCGTGACAGGGGGACCGCTCGGGATGCCATCCGACGCCTACCGACCCTCAGCGCTGCCCGACCCGGACGGCGAGCTGGCGGTCGATCCCGGAGCCTGTGCCCTCCTCGCGGACTTCTACTCCCTCGTGCAGGCGGCCCTGACCGTGCTCGCTGCCAAGCTGGCGCGGGAGGGCCCGTTGGAGATCCAGCTGTGGCCCGAGCACTTCGACATGGCCACCACCATCTCCGAGGTGAACTACGGGGGCTCGCCCCCGGGAGGGACGAGCGTCAAGGAGACATGACGGATGACCACCACCGACGCGGTGCGATTGATGCCGCAGCAGGAGGAGCTCGGTGAACAGAGCCAGTGGGACTTCAGCGACCTGCGGGCCCTGTTCATCAACTGCACCCTGAAGAGGTCGCCGGAGACGTCCCACACGCAGGGCCTGGCCAACATCTCGATGGAGATCATGCGGCGCCAGGGCGTCGCCGTGGACGCCGTCAGAGCCGTCGACCGGGACATCGCCAGTGGCGTGTGGCCCGACATGACCGAGCATGGCTGGGATTCCGACGACTGGCCCGCGATCTTCGATCAGGTGTTGGCCTCCGACATCCTCGTGCTGTGCACGCCGATCTGGCTCGGTCAGAAGTCGTCGGTCTGCGCCCGGGTGATCGAGCGGCTCTATGGCAACTCGCACCTGCTCAACGACGCCGGCCAGTACGCGTACTACGGGCGGGTGGGCGGCTGCGTGGTCACCGGCAACGAGGACGGCATCAAGCACTGTGCCATGAGCATCCTCTATTCGCTGCAGCATCTTGGCTACGTGATCCCGCCGCAGGCCGACGCCGGCTGGATCGGCGAGGCCGGGCCGGGGCCGTCATACCTCGATCCCGGTTCGGGGGGCCCGGAGAACGACTTCACGAACCGCAACACCACGTTCATGACCTGGAACCTGTTGCACCTCGCCCGGATGGTGCGCGACGCCGGGGGAATCCCCGCTCATGGCAACCAGCGCTCGGAGTGGGACGCCGGGTGCCGCTTCGACTTCCCCAACCCCGAGCACCGCTGAGGTTCGGGCGTTCGCCCCTCAGACGAAGAGGCTTCGGCCCCCGTCGACGATGATGCGCTGACCGGTCACGAAGCCGGCGCCGTCGGAGGCAAGGAAGCTCACGACGTGGGCGATGTCCTCGGGCGCGCCCAGGCGGCCAGCGGGCACGGACGCGAGGTAGGCGGCCCTGATGTCCTCCGAGACGTCGGCGTGGCGCTCCACCGGGATGAACCCCGGCGCGACCGCGTTGACGGTGATGCCGAAGGGGGCGAGCTCGCGGGCCCAGCTGCGGGTGAGCCCGATCTGGGCGGCCTTCCCCGTGGCGTAGGCCGACCGTCCCGGGGGTGGCCGGTCGGCGACCTCGGAGTCGAGCTGGACGATGCGGCCGAAACGCCGGGATTGCATTCCGGGGATCACGGCCCTCCCGAGGAGGACCGGGCTCTTGACGAAGAAGTCGAGCTGGTCGACGTGGTCCTTCCAGGCGACCTCGGTCAGCGGCGCCTCCGGCTGGGGCCCGGTCGCGTTGAGCACGAGGACGTCCACGGGACCGAAGGTGCCCTCGATCATGCCCACCAGTCGGGAGACCTCCGCCTGGTCCGTGACGTCGGCAGTAAACGCTTCCGCCGTACCGCCGTCTTCCCTGATGGATCGCGCCACCTCGAGCACGGGTGCCGGATCGTGCCGGCCGTTGACGGCGACCGCGTAGCCATCGCCAGCCAGTCGCCGGGCGATGGCGCTGCCCAGGCCTCGTGAGCTACCGGTCACCAGCGCGACGAGCGGCCGTGTCTGAGTCACAGGTCGATCATTCCACCCGTGGACCAGTTGGCGATCGAGATCCGGGCGGGCGGGCGGCCACGACCGTGCGGGTCGAATGTCGTCGCGGCCCCGTCGACTAGCCTCCGCCCGTGCTTTTGCTCGCGATCCTGGGTTTCGGGCTCTTTGCCGGTGCAGTCGCTCAGCTACTGCTCGGCGCCGGCCTCTACGGAATCAACTGGGCCGAAGCCCTCGTCGCCGGTCTCGTGGGATCGTTCGTGGGTGGATTGCTCGTCAGCCTCCTGGCGGGCGATGGACTGAAGCTGCGCGCCAGCGGCCTCATCGGCTCCATCGTGGGGGCGATCCTGGTATCGGCCGCGTACCGCTGGTACCGAGGCCGCCGCCGCATCGCCTGAGCGACGGTCACCCACGCGTCCCTTGGTGAGTGGCGACGTCCGCCCACGCGGCGCGGGCGAGTGCGGGGATCTCGGCGAGGTTGACGACCTGTCCGGTCGGGTCGCCGTTGGCGTAGCGCCAGTCGTCGAGGTGGTCGCGGGTGCAGAACAGGTTGGCGTGGGCGCAGAAGTCCTCGATGAGGCGCTCGCATGGACCGATGGGCATCCACAGGACGGGCGTTTCGGCGTCGGGCACGTGTCCCGCGTCGACGTCGACGATCAGCGGCCCGCGGCAGGCCGGGCAGGTGGTTGTCGCCCGGGCACTGGCGCCGAGCGCCACGGGGATGGCGACGGCCTCGTACGCGCACCAGGTGTACAGGCGGCGCCCCTCGATGGTCAGGGCGTGCGGCGTGGTGCGCCGGGTGAGGCCGTGCGCACCGACGAGCAGATCGCCGTCGCGTTCGAGCTGCCCGTGTTCCTCGAGCCAGGCGACCGCGTGGGCGACGCCGTGGGTGTCGCGGCTGGCGGCCTCGGTGATGTCGGCGAGGCGCGGTGCCTCGCCGGCCAGAAGGGCGGCGAAGGCGCGTCGCCGGAAGGCGACGATGGCGCGCTCGTGGTCGCCGGCGGTGTCGCTGGTGGTGGTCTGGGGCATGACGAGGTCCTGTCGGTCCGTAGCTATCTCAGCAGCCGCCTCGCGCCGGTGGGAGCGCCCGGTGCGTCATCCGAAGGATGAACGAGTTCGGAGGCCGCCAGACATCACGGTCCTCGAATGCCCATGCGTAGGTCATTGCTCCGTCGCGGACACAATCGAGCAGGCCCGGCGCTCCGAGCTCATGAGCCGACCACTCGTAGAGCTGCTGCAACCTCGGAACGATGACCCCGAAATCCACGAGGCGTCCGAATCGGAGCTCGTCATCGAGGTAGGACCCGACGCCGTCACGGAGGGGATACTCGTCGGGCAGGACCCGAGACAACTGCAGGAAGATCCCGGCCATCCCCAGTCTCGGGTCACCGAGGAACGGCGCGAGCGGACGCAGCCACCCGAGTGAGATCCGGGGGGCGGCCACAAGCGCGTGCGTATAGAGCACCCGGCAGAGCACAACGTTCATGAAGAAGCGCTCGGCTGCGTTCTCCGTATCAGCCATGTCATGGTGCTCGAGGTAGGCCGAGACCACGCTCCCGTTGTGCGCTCGATACCAGGCACGAGCGGTCGGGCGGTGGACGAACGACATCCAGTGCTCGACCGTACGCGACGAGGTCTGGCCCGGAAGGTTGCCGCTGAGGGCGACTGCCTCGCAGCCGTCACGAATGATGCGCTCGTTTACGGCACGCCACCAGGGACTCCCTGGAAGGTCGGCGAACGGCGGCTGCAGCACACCTCGCCGAAGCTGCCAGCGCATGAACGACATTGCCGCTCGGCGATAAGGAAGGTGTCGGGGTGCCTTGCCGAACGGGCCGTGATAGCAGCGCTCCATCAGAGCCATTCGACCGGCGGGGTCGTCGCGAACGGAGCCGACGATCTCCTCCGCCCACGATGCAGCGGTGGGCCCGACTCTCACTTCAACATGATCGCGCCCTCAGCCGGCCATGATCGTGGCCGCCAGTGCCATCCGATGGTCCTTGGCCCACGGCGGCCCAAGCGTTGCCCGCGGGCCGTGGAGCACCTCGTTGGCCCGGTCACCGAGGACGCTGACCGCTCGGCCCTCCACCTCCCTGGCGTCATAGAGGTGGATCGCCCAGCCGCGTACGCGTGCGAGTTCGGCCAGCACCTGGCGGTACATAATGGAGTCGGCGCGGGACTCGTAGGGCACCTGACGTTGGACGGCGATGTCGTCGGGGAAGTCGAGCGGCCAGGACCTGAGCGACATCGACACGATCGGCTCGGGCAGTCCGGCGACGGGCTGGTCCAGCGAAGCTGACGTTGCCCGGACCGCCGAGGCGCGCGCGTTCGCAACCAGCGCCGCTGCGGCGGCATCGTCGAGACGTCTGCCTTCGTGGTGGATCGGTGCCGTCGGCATGCCGGGTTCGATCAGCTCGATCTGCCGGCGGTCCACGACCTGGTGGTCGGCCGATGCCGTGACGGCCACCGCCCAGCCGAAATGATGGGCGATGCCCAGTTGCATGTCGCCGATTGTGCATTGGCCCGCATCGTCTTGGCTAACGGGGCGTCGCTTCGATCCCAAGCCGGGACTACCCAACCCAAACCCAAAGCGTGAACGATGTCCCGAGACACCTGTGCACGGTGTCCCGAGACATCCAGTGGGGTGACCGAGGGGACTTGAACCCCCGACCTTCAGGGCCACAACGTGGGGCAGGTCGCTTTAGCCCACAGGCGTTGACCGCCGCATACCCGCTTTTACCTGCGGAAACACGCGCCGCGGCGACCCGATCTCACCGACGCCTGCTCGCGGCTGTCGATGGGGGCGTAGTTGCCCGATAGTTGCCCGAAGGATCGGCCCCTCATCCGACGGCGACTGGCGAGGTGTCCGGAATTGACCTCGACGCCATCGTCGCTCCCCGCGGACCAGCGCCGGGGCGGCAGCGCGCGACGCCTACCGGGCCTCGCTAGCCGAGGGCGTGCCGTTGACCGGCGCAGACTTGGCTCGGCAGTTCGGGCTGTCACCCCGGTGGGGTCGGAACCGCGTGGCCGAGGTGCACGCCGAGGCCACCGCCGCGCCCAACGGCAGCCGTCCGACGGCGCGCCAGCCTCACGAGACGATCGCGCTCGATGACGACCCAACATCTCGAACGCACCGGCCAGACGCACGACAACCAGACGATGCAGACCGAGGTGCCGATTCGGCATCGGCGAGAAGCAACGGCAGTGCGCCACCATGGACCGGGCGTGCCGCATCGGCACGGCTGACTAGTGACGAGGCACGATCAGCGGTCACTCCGACAGTGCGCCGTATCACGATTCTCGCGGTCCTGGCCGTCGCGTTCGTCGCCGCCATCGCGTCGTACGATCACCAGCGGGCGCTGGCCGAGCTGGCCGGTGAGGGCTGGCGGGCGTGGCTCCTACCCGTCTCGGTTGACGGCCTGGTTGTGGCCGCGTCTATGTCGATGCTCGTGCGGCGTAGGGTCGGATTGCCTGCAGGCGCGCTCGCCTGGGTATCTCTGCTCGCAGGTATCGGAGCGAGCCTCGCCGCCAACGTCGCCGCCGCTGACCCCACGGCTGTGGGGCGCGTCGTCGCTGCCTGGCCGCCCGTCGCCCTGCTGCTCGCCTGGGAGTTGCTCATGCACGTCAGAGCGCCAAACCTCACCGCCGCGACGTGCCGATGACCCAGCGTGGGAGAGACCGATGATCGAGGGGTGGTTGTCATCGCCGAGCGTGGCCGCGTGCGGTCAGCCTGACGACGTTCAAGCGTTCAGAACGGCACTTCGGCCAGACTCCAAGTGGCGGCCCGACGCTGCCGCGCGCGTTATGAGACATTCATCTTGTCGTGACAAGGTCCCATCGCCTGACGGTCCCAATCGCTCGAAATGGCCCCGGATCACTGGTCGTTCGGTACCTCAAGTTGCGTCAATGACGTCCAGCCAGATGCGTAGATAGGGCGCGGTTGTCGGGCTCGATGCGACGTTGCTTTGGCGGCGCTTCGGATGTGAGCGGGGTGTGGCCGGGTAGGCGGGTGTGGGTGGCCAACGAGATCTGCCCGCTGACGGCCACCGACCTCCCGGCGGTGGTGACCACGGGGCGTGGTTAAGCAGAAGGAGAGCCGCGACGCGCCCC
>JBKPAA010000034.1:0-15938 GCA_046726215.1 Actinomycetota bacterium
CTACCGCCAACTCCCCCAGCTCGCTCGAGCGCTCCGACACACCGTCGGCGCCGACGACCCAGCCACCATCGCTGTCACTGCCTGACCGTATGATCAATCAGGAGGCCGCCACGAAGTTCCACGGCGAACGGGTCATCCTCCGCGCTCGGCGGAAGCGCGTTGAGCACGCTGGCGGGCACGACGTATTCCCACACGGGCGAGCCCTCCTCCTCGATCGCGTACTCGGTCGTGTCGATGTCGCCCCAATACCACCCGTCGGTGGCCTCGACGACCACCTCGGGATCCGGGCCCGCCCCCGCTACCACCGCCGCGATCGCCCATGGTTCGTTCGCCACCCGAACGCTCGGGAGCTTCTCGCCCGCCGCACTCAACCCGACGATAACCGACCGGCGACGACGAAAGTCGATACCGACATACCGTCGATCCATAGGGGCCTCCTCCTCTTCGTCACAGGGGTCGATTGTGAGAACCCCGAGTCTGCAGCGACCCGGTTCCTCACGCGGAGCGGAGGCCCCGCTCCTTCATCGCATCAGTTCCGTCGCGGTGTGTTGTCCCGATCGGCACCTTGATGGCCTTCAAAATGGCTCGTGGTTGAGTGGTTGAGTGGTTGAGCGACGGAGACCCCGCCAGCTCGGGCGCCGATCCTCCGGCCGGTGGGCGGCGCGACGGTGACGACACCGAGTGGTCAGGGCTGGCGAGTGCGCCGACTGGGCCCGCGGCTTCATGCGATATCTGGTACACACCAGCGCAGTGACTGACCCGGCAAGATTGCTGGCGCTTCGGATCTCGACGGGACTGAGTGGACGGTAGGTCGCACCGGACACGGCACAGTGGCTCTGAGAATCGGAGGTTCTGATCTGACGCTTTCGCTCGGGCCTGCGATCGGGCACAGTCATGGTGGCGGCCGGCCACGGTCGTGGCGAGGACAGGAGGACAGATGGGCATCCTTAAGCGCGCGCTGGTCGTCACGACCGGGGCGGTCGCTGGGCTCGTTCTGATGGCGGGACCAGCGTTGGCGGACAATTGCACCAACGCCAGCAAGAAGTACGCCGACTCGGGGGCACAGATCGTGTTCGGCCCCAACGACGAGGTGCTGTTCATCACCCGGGGGCTCGAGAACCGGATCTCCCAGGGCATCGTCGACCCCGAGTCCGGTGAGGGGTTCCACGGGCTCATCGCGTTCGACGATGACGGCGACGGCGTGGCCGACGCCAGCACGTACATCGGGGTAGGCCCGGAGGGCGACGAGCTCCCGATCGAAGCACAGTTCCGGGGCCCGGCGTGCCGCGGCATCACCAACCTCGGCATCTACTTCGAGCAGTGCGTGGGCGCTTGACCGGGTGACCGGGAGCGGGGGGGCTGGCGGGGACCGACACCCCGTCGGCCTCCCGGCCGGCCCCTGCGCCGCGTCAGCGAACCCCTAACACCCCGCTCATTCCCGAAGCTCCAGATTGCTCGGGACACACACCGCGTCGAAACGGGCGGAACGAAGGCTGATATCGCAGGTGCGGTCTCAGTAGCGCGTAGCCCGGTCTGGAGCTCCGCTGCTCGCGCCGCAGCTAACTGCCTTTCGCGCATCGCGCCTCGACGCACGCCGCCGGGCGGCGGCAGTCCACTGCTCGCCCGTCGACGGTAAGGGATGCGAATCGCGATGGGCCGTCCGGCGCAGAACGGGCGGGTAGTCGGTCATGCACGGCGGCGAGCTTTGAAATTTGCGATCGGACACATGGGACGTCGTGGCCCGCTGCCGAAGCAACGCCTACACGCGCTGAAAGGTGACCTCAGGTCTGCGGCCACGCACCCGCGGCCGGTGGTGGCTGAGCCGCCCCAGCCGGAGGAGTTGGGGCCGGTGGCGTCGGTTACCTGGGACGTGGTCGTGCCGGAGCCGGTACGGCTGGGTTTGGACGGGCGTCTGGATGGACCAATGGTGGAGCTGTTCTGCACCAGCTACGAGCGGTGGAGACCCCACGACGGCGGCCCTGGGTATGCGTCGTTGACGGCGGTGGTGGCCCGCTTGGCTCGTGATCTCGGTCTCGGGGCGGGGCCACGGTTGCGGACGGAGGCGCCGCAGGTGGACGTGCCTGAGGAGGAGTTGGCAGTGTTCGGGGTGTTGCCGCCAGCGTGACGCGCAGCAGCCTGCGGGCCAGGCGCCCGCGGCCTGGTGACCTCGTGGCCCATACCTGATCCGTGGCCAGCTGCGCTTCGTCCACCGTCGCAAACCGGGCCACGGTCGTGATCGGTGACAGGCCGGGCGGGTCCTCGAGGCGTACGTAGGCGACACAACCGTCGGCATCGGCGGTGATGGTTCCGTGGAGCTTGCCGGGGCTGCCTGGCGCTCCTGCGGGCAGCGCTGGGTGCCGACCCGAGCACGCGGCCCCGGCCAGGGCGCGACCGGCGTACATCCGTCGATCGCTATAGCGCCCTGGCCTGACCGTGGGGGTGCAGCTAGCGGTGCGATCCCTTCTCAGCTACGAGGAGCGGAAGCGACGTGCGTAAGCAAGCAGCAGACCACCGCTCACGAGCAGCGCAGCACCGACTCCCAGCATCGGGCTGATCGTGCTGCCGGTGCGGGGCAATTCACCTCCGGGCGTGGTCGTCGTAGGAGAAACGGCGCCCGCGGTCGTCGAGGTGGTTTCTTCGGCGGTCGTCGAGGTGGTTTCTTCGGCGGTCGTCGAGGTCGTCCCCTGCTCCGTGTCGTAGCAGAACGAGATGTGGCTGAGCCCGGAGAACTTGCCGTTCTGCGGGTTGACCGGTGAGTGCAGGCCGGTGTCGCCCATGCTCTCGGCCGGTGGGTCGTAGAGGTAGAGGGTGCCGCCAATAGGGCCGCCCTTGACGAACACCGCGTCGACGCCGATGTTCGACGTCCAGTCGAAGACTGGGCCGTCGGCGGTGTCGCGTACGTCAACCGTCACCGACAGCACACCGTCGCCGAACGTCCCGTCCACCACGGGTTCGACCTTCAGCTCGGTCCAGCTGGTACCCGCCGGTGCCAGATCTCCGCAGGTTGGATTATCCGAGACCACGGACGTAGACGGTGTTGATTGCTGCTGTGGGGCGGCTCCCACAGTGCCAGGGAGTGCCCCGACGAGGATCACGGCTCCGGCCCCCATCGAGACCAGGCCTGCGAGTGCGTACCGCCGCCGACTGGGTTGGTCCATCTGCCTTCGCTCTCCTATTTCCTGGTCCCCTCGTGGGAACTCCGGCCCTCGCGTCGACGGGGCGCCGACCCGATCTTGGCTCCATGAATCCGCTGTCGTAATCGCCGCGACGCCCCCTCGAGTGACGCCCCACACCAAGTCATCCCACCAACCCGCCGATCAGCTCAGCAGGCTCGAGGGGTTCCCCGAACCGGTGGCGGTCCCGTCGGCGGCCGGATCTGGCGCCGTGCGGACGTCGAGGCGTGGGCCAGGGCTACCGGACGTCTGCCGTGACGACCGGCTACCAAACGGCTACCACCAACGGTTCCGGCAACAACTCGGACACCACCCGATGAGGGCGAAACTGCTGGTGAGAGGGTGTGGGCCCGGTGGGGATCGAACCCACGACCTACCGATTATGAGTCGGCTGCTCTGACCACTGAGCTACAGGCCCGGTTGTTTGTGCTGGTCAGTCGACGCCGGCCCGTGGTCTACATGGCCCTCTAGGACGGCCACCGCGCTCTAGGAGCGATGCCAGCTCCTGCTCGGCACCGACCGCAGCTTCGAAGCGTACCTGGTGCCTCCGGCCTGACGTGCGTCTGGACTAGCCGGAGCGAGTTCCAAAGCTGACCCCCAATGGGGGCGTCTGGGGCCTTGGATCGCCACCATCCGGGCCTTGACGGGATCCGGGCGATGGCCGTCGCGGTGGTGCTCGCCTACCACGGCCAGATGCCCTGGGTGCGAGGTGCCTTCCTCGGCATCTCCCAGTTCTTCACGCTCTCGGGCTTCCTCATCACCTCGATCCTCCTGCGCACCGTCCGCGAGCACGGCAAGATCGACCTGCGCCGGTTCTGGGCCCGCCGCTACCGGCGGCTGATGCCCGCTGCCTACATCACCCTGGCCGGCACCGTCGTCTTCGGCGCGACCGTCGCCACCGAACAGCAGCTCGACAACCTCGCCGGAGGGATCGCGGCGGCCGCCGGCCAGGTTGCCAACTGGTATTTCGTCTTCACCGATCAGAGCTACGTCGCGCTGTTCTCGGCGCCGTCACCGGTGCAGCATTTCTGGTCGCTGGCGATCGAGGAGCAGTTCTACCTGCTGCTCCCGCTCCTGCTGGTGCTCATGCACCGCTACTCCCGGTCGACCCGCACGGCGACGGCTGTCCTGGCCGGCGGCGTGGTGGCATCCACCGCGTTGATGATCGTCCTGTTCCGAGCTGGGGCCAGCCTCGATCGGCTGTACTACGGCACCGACACGCGGGCCGCCGAGCTGCTTGTCGGCGCCCTGCTGGCCACGGTGCTCCACGCCCGACCATTCGCGCCCGGCCCCCGGGCCCGCCGGCTCGTCATCGCGCTGTCGATCGTCGCCTTCGCCACCGTGCTATGGGGTTGGCGGTGGCGATCACCGACCGGCTGCTGTGGCAGGGCGGCTTCCTCGCCTTCGCCCTGCTGACGGTCGCGCTGGTGCTCGACGTGCTCGGCGGGGGCGGGCCGGTGGCGCGTGGGTTCGCCCTGGCCCCCGTCGCGGCGATGGGCCGCATCAGCTATGGCCTCTACCTGTACCACTGGCCGATCTTCCTCTGGCTCACCGCCGATCGCACCCGCCTCGGCCGGTGGGCGCTGTTCGGCCTCCGGCTGTCCCTCACGTTCGCGGTGGCGATCGCGTCGTACCACCTCATCGAGATGCCGATCCGGGAGCGCCGCTGGCCGGCGACCCCGGGCCTGCTTCCCCGCATCCTCGTCCCGACCGCCGTCCTCGTGGTCATCGGTGGTGTGGCCGTCTCGCAACGGGCCGTCGACACCGACCTCGCCGGGCTCGGAGAGGAGATCGGCGGCGCGCCGATCGCCGGACCGCCCCTGAGCCCGCTGCGGGTGCTGGTGGTGGCCGACGCCGAGGGTCAACCGTTCGCCCAGGAGCTCGCAGACTACGACGGCCGGTCCCCCGACCTCACCGTCGCAGTGGCCCCGCCGTTCCGATGTGCGGGCATCGACCGGGCCGCGGGCGAGAGGGCGTGCAGCAACTGGACGGCGGAGTGGCCCGACCTGGTCGCCGACTTCGAGCCCGACGTGGTGCTGTTCCACGTGACGGACTGGCCGCGCCGGGAGGTGGCTGCCCTTGCCGGCACCGACGACCCCGCCGCCATGACATCGTTTGTGCGCGAGACCCTCGAGGCCGGATTCGACCTCCTCGTGGCCGAAGGCGCCACCGTGGTGTGGAGTCAGGAACTCCCGTCCTTCGCTCGTGTCGCGGAGATCCGGGGCGGTCCGTTCTTCCGGGCTGCGCTAGGCCTGACGTCCTCGCGGCCCGACGCTCGCCGGCTGCTCGCTCCCGTCGACGGCGCCGCCAGCACCGTCGACGAGCTGCGGCTCTACGCGCCGCGCCAGCAGGACGACGTGCCACGAGTGCTCGTGGTCGGCGACTCGACGGCCCGTACGTTCGGCTCCGGGTTCGAGCGATGGGCCGCGCGCGAGGGCGCGGCAGTGGTGTGGTCGGCCGGCATCGAAGGCTGCGGCCTGATCGGGGAGGGCGTGGTGCACGACGGCTCCGGTCGGGAGGTGCCGATGAGCCTCGAGTGCCAGGACGTCGCGAACGAGTGGCGGCGGGAGGTCGACGAGTTCGATCCGGACCTGGTCGTCGTGTCGTCACTCGTGTTCGACCTCCAGGGTCGGCGCATCGACGGCTGGCCTGGCTTCCTGGCCCCGGGCGACGCGCCTTTCGACGACTTCCTCACCGACACATACGTCGACGTCGTCGACACCTTGAGCTCGTCGGGGGCCGAGGTCCTCTGGTTCCAGAACCCGTGCGCCGAGCCGCTCTTCGGTACCCTCGGCGACCCGGCCTCACTCGACACCGAGCGCATCCGCTACGTCAACGACGTCATCCTCGGGCGCGTTGCTGAGGCCCGGCCCAGGCTCCGCGTGTTCGACCTGTTCTCCGTCCTTTGCCCCGACGGCAAGTTCGTCGCCGGGCTGGGTGGTGTCGAGGCGGCCCGGCCCGACGGCATCCACCTGGGTCCCGAGGGGTCGTTGTGGCTTGCCGAGCACTACGGCGCCGCGATCCTCGAGACCGGCCTCGGGTGACGCACCGGCAGCCACGCGCCGGTGGTGCCCTAACTACTGATCCACAGGCCCAGCCCGATGCAGCTCCGGGTCCGGGATGTCTCGCGACATCACAAAGCTCCGGGGGTGGGACTCGAACCCACAACCATCTCCTTAACAGGGAGCCGCACTGCCAATTGTGCTACCCCGGACTGCGAACATCGCAGCTTAACAGCGCCCGCAGCGGTCCCAAGGCCGACGACTCGTGGGTGCGGGGGGCGGGCGTAAGCTCCCCGTACTGGGGGCCGATGCCGCAGTGCCGTCGGTTTCAGCCGTCCAACGGAGGAGGCGCCCGTGGATGCTCATACACGCAAGCTGGCGGGTTGGGTGATCGTGGCCATCGGGGTGGTCGTCGCAGCCGTCGGGGCATTGGCCGACCAGATCGGGCTCGGTGGCGAAGGCCCCGACAAGTTCGCTGGCAAGCAGGTCGCGGCCGTGATCGTGGGGCTCGTCATCGCCGCCGTCGGCCTGGCCGTGGCCCTCTGGCCGTCCGGCGCACGCGAACCGACGACCGCAGGCCCGTCCGAGCAGTAGGCCCGCGCCGGCGCGGCCCGATGAAGGCCGCTACTCGCCCTCGAGGTAGTCGCGGAGCTTCTGCGAGCGGTGGGGGTGGCGCAGCTTGGCCAGCGTCTTCGACTCGATCTGGCGGATGCGCTCGCGGGTGACGCCGAACTGCTTGCCGACCTCTTCGAGCGTGCGGGCCTGCTCGTCGTCGAGGCCGAACCGCATGATCACGACCTCCTTCTCCCGCTCGTTGAGCTCGTCGAGCACCTCCTTGACCGCCTCCTGCAGCATCTGGCGGGTGGCGGCGTCGAGGGGTTCCTCGGCACCGTCGTCCTTGATGAAGTCGGCCAGGTAGGAGTCGTCCTCCTCCCCCACCGGGGCGTCGAGCGACAACAGGTCCAGCGAGATCCGCTGGATCTCGCGCACGCGGTCCGCGCTCATGCCCACGGCGTCGGCCAGCTCGTCGACGGTGGGCTCGCGCTCGAGCTCCTGCACCATCTGGCGCTGCATCCGGTGCACCCGGTTTATCGACTCCACCATGTGGACCGGGATCCGGATGGTGCGGGCCTGGTCGGCGATGGAGCGGGTAATGGCCTGCCGGATCCACCAGGTGGCGTACGTCGAGAACTTGAAGCCCTTGGTGTAGTCGAACTTCTCGACCGCCCGCATGAGCCCCATGTTCCCCTCCTGGATGAGGTCGAGGAACTGCATGCCGCGGCCCACGTAGCGCTTGGCGATCGACACGACCAGCCGCAGGTTGGCCTGGATCAGCACGCTCTTGGCCTCGTCCCCGTCGTCGGCCAGGCGCTGCAGTACTAGGGACTCGTCGGCGGGCAGGCCACCGAGGGCGCCGACGGCGTCGAGGTCGGCGAGGCGCTCGGACGCCTCGGCGCCGGCCTCGATCCGCTGGGCCAGCTCCACCTCTTCGCCGGCGGTGAGCAACGGGACCCGCCCGATCTCGCGCAGGTACATGCGCACCGGGTCGGAGGTGCCGACGCCCCGTTCCAGACCCCGATCGGCGGAGAGGCGGCTCCGGCGCCGCAGGGTGGCCGACAGCCGCCGCGCCCGGGAGGCGCTGGTCGGCGTGTGCTCGGCGCTGAGGACCACCACGTTGGGGGCCGGCCTGTCACCGTTGACGATCTCGGTGCCCGGCAGATCGGAACCACCGGCCAGGCCGCCCCGCAGGTCGTCGAGGTCGCCGAACACGTCGTCGATCTCGATGCCCGCCTCGCGGCAGCGGCGGATGATCTCCTCGACCACCTCGGGGGTCAACTCGACGTTGGGCAGGGCACGGACGACATCGTGCTGCGTCAACCGACCTCGGGTGCGGGCCCGCTGAAGGAGCTTGGTGAGCTCTTCGTCCACCGAGCCGTTCCAAGCGTCGAGCGTCGATGGCGTATCGGTCATCCCCCGTCTCCAACCCGTTGGCCCAGCCAGGCTAGCAACCGATCTGCCGACTCGGCCGCGGCGGACGGATCGCGAAGGTCGTCGATCGCCCGGTTGAGGAAGGCCAGCTCGGCCAGCGCCCGAGCGGGATCCCCGGTGGTTGCGCCCACGAGACGCAACGTGCCGATCTGGCGACGAGCGACCTCGGTGAGCAGGCGTCGGACGGCATCGAAGGGCTCCGACGTCGGCTCCTCGACCAACAACCGCGCCAGTAGGTCGGCAACGGGGGGCGGAGCGTTCGTCAGGGCACCGGCGTGGGTGTCGGACGCGAGGAGCGCCCGGTACACGCCGGCATGCACGGGATCGTCGAAGAGGTCACCGGCGAGCCAACGGGTCACAGCCTCGGGGTTGTGGATGGCGTGGCGCAGCACCTCCGTGGCGGGTCCGTCCTGTTCGGACTGGCGCACGCCGTTCCGGCCGGGCAAGGCATCGGCGGGCGCGTGGCGGTTCGCGTGCGCGGCGGGACTGCGGGAACCGGGTTCGTCATGCCTGGGGCCGGGGGATTCGTTGGGGATGGCCCGCCGGTTGGCACGTGCGCCGTGACCTACGCCGGAGGGATCGACCCCACGCCGCGGGTGCGAGCGCAGGCGATCGAGCTGGGCCCGCAGCCGATCGGGCTCGATCCGGCAGCGGGAGGCGACATCCATCACGTACTGGTCGCGCACCAGGTCGGTCGGGTGCTCGGCGATGGCCGCCAGCGCCCTTTCCGCCGCTCGGGCCCGGCCCTCGTTGCTGGACAGGTCGGCGGCGGCGAACACCCGGTCGAGCCGGAAGCGCAGGAACGGCGTCGCCTTGTCGACCGCCGCCACGAGACGGTCGGGGTCCGACTGGGCCACGTCGGCGGGATCCTGACCGGGCGGCAGGTCGGCCACCGCCACCTCGAGGTCGTGCTGGCGCTCCCACTGGTAGAACCGCTCGGCGGCGGCCTGGCCGGCGCTGTCGGCGTCGAAGGCCAGCACCAGTCGACGCGCCGCGAAGCGGTGGAGCAGGACCACGTGATCGTCGGTGAGCGCGGTGCCGCAGGTGGCCACGGCCAGGGGCACTCCCGCCCGGTGGAACCCGATCACGTCGGTGTAGCCCTCGCAGATGATGGCGGTGCCGTCCCGCACGATGGCGGACTTGGCCCGGTCGAGCCCGTAGAGCACCCGGCTCTTGCTGTAGAGCGGGGTCTCGGTGGTGTTCTTGTACTTGCCGTGGTTCCCGGGGCTCTCGGTCCCCGGCAGGATGCGTCCGCCGAAGCTCACCGGGTGTCCCTCGGCGTCGTGGATGGGGAACAGCACCCGGGCCCGAAAGTGGTCCTGCAGGCGCCCCCGCTGGTTGACGCGGCCCAGGCCGGTGTCGCCGGCGTCACGCTCGTCCAGCCGGAGGGCACGGCAGAGCGCGTCCCAGGCGTCGGGGGCCCAGCCGAGCTGGAACTCCCGCACGACATCGCCGTCGAGCCCCCGCTCCCGGAGATAGCGGCGCGCGGCGCCGGCGTCGGGAGCCGAGAGCAGGCGCTCGTGGTACCAGGCGATGGCCCTGCCCATGATCTCGACGAGCCGAGCCCGGCGCTTGCGGGCCTCGGCCTCGTTGCGGTCGGAGTAGCGCAGCGTGATGCCCGCCCTGGCCGCCAGCCACTCGACCGCCTCGGGGAAGCCCAGGTGCTCGACCTCGCGCACGAAGGTGATCACGTCACCCCGGGCCTGACAGCCAAAGCAATACCACACGCCCTCGTTGGCGTTGACCGAGAACGACGGCGTCTTCTCGCTGTGGAACGGGCAGAGGCCCTTCCACCGCTGCCCTTCCCGGCGGAGCTGCGTGTACTGGCTGATCACCCCGACGATGTCGGACGCGACCCTGACCGCCGCCACGTCCTCGTCGAGGATGCCCATCGGGGCGAGATTACCGGCACTTGCCGGCGGGCCAGCGGGGCGCCGCTAGGGGCGCCGGCCGCGGCCCCGGAACGGAGCCGCGGCCCGGGCCTTGACCTCCTGCTTCGCGGCTCTGGCGTCCGCCGCCGCGAAACGTGCCTGGGCCTTCATGTCGGCCTTGACCCGGTCGACCTCGCGCTTGAGTTGCCGCAGCTCGTCGCGGTGTTGCTCGAGGACGGCGCGCCAGTCGCCCCCCGAACCCCGCCCCTCGGCGCGCGCCCGGTGCTCGCGGGTCCGCTGCTGGGCGAGCCGCCGCATCCCAGCGCGGACGTCCGGATCGTGCAGGAGCTGCTCGTCGTAGGCCGCCTGGGCCTTGGTCATCTTGTGGAGGAGCTTGGCCAGCGCCGCCTGCTCGGCGGACGTGAGCGCCAGGAACCCCGCCCTCGGCGCGTACACGGCGTCAATCGCCCGTCGCCGGACGGCGACGCCCTCGGGGGTCAGCTCGACGGTCTTGATGCGGCGGTCGTAGGCGGCGACCTGCCGTTCCACCAGGCCTCGCCGCTCGAGCCCGTCGACCATGACCGTCACGAACGACGCGTCGCAGCCCCACAGCTCGGCGAGGCTGCGCATCGGGAGGCCACCTCCCGGTTCGAGCTCCAGCAGTCCCTTGAGCATCGGCAGCGTCAACCCCAGGTCGTCGGCCGTACCGTGGAATCGCTGCTGGTTCTCGGCGGAGAAGAACAGTTCCGCGAGCGCTTGCGTCACCTCCTTGGCAACGGCGGTCGTCGCGGTCTCGTCCATACGGCGATGGTACCGGATGCAACTACTGTTTGCCTAGACTCAACCTTCAATCGGTAAAGATCGTTGACTCGAATCAATGACCTGCGCGACGATCCTTGCCATGCCCCCCGAAACCGCCATCCGGGCCGAGGCCCTGAGCAAGAGCTTCGGAACGGTCGTCGCCCTCGCCGGCATCGATCTGCTCGTCCCCACCGGCACGGTGTGCGGGCTGCTCGGTCCCAACGGAGCCGGCAAGACCACCGCCGTCCGCATCCTCACCACCATCCTCCACCCCGACGGGGGCCGAGCCGAGGTGCTGGGTCTCGACGTCACCCGCCATCCCCAAACTGTGCGCGAGAGCATCGGCCTCGCCGGGCAGTACGCCGCCGTCGACGAGAACCTCACCGGCCGCGAGAACCTTCGGCTGGTGGGCCGGCTCACGCACCTACCGAGCGACCAGGTGGCCCCGCGAGCCGACGAGCTGCTCGAGCGCTTCGGCCTCACCGGCGCCGCCCACAGACCGGTCCGCACCTACTCCGGCGGCATGCGTCGCCGCCTCGACCTCGCAGCCGCGCTGGTCCACCGTCCCCCGGTGCTGTTCCTCGACGAACCGACCACGGGCCTCGACGTCACCAGCCGCAGCGAGCTGTGGCAGGTGATCGATGAGCTCGTGGCGGAGGGTGCCACGCTGCTGCTCACCACCCAGTACCTCGAGGAAGCCGACCGCCTGGCCGACCGCATTGCGGTCGTCGACCGCGGCCACGTCATCGCCGAGGGCACCCCAACGCAACTCAAGGCCGGCCTCGGGGGCACCGTCATCGAGATCACCCTGGACGATCCCGCCGCCGGCGTCCGCGCCGCGGCGCTGCTCGAGCCCTTCGCCGCCGCCAACGCCGACTCGCCGGCCGGCGATGGCGCCGTCCGCCTGGACGGAAGCTCGCTCGACCTCACCGTCGACGACGGTGCCCGGACGGTCGTCGAGGTGCTGCGCACGCTCGACGGCGCCGGCATCGCCCCGGCCGGCCTCGCGGTGCGCGAGCCCAGCCTCGACGACGTGTTCCTGTCGCTCACCGGCCACCGAGCCGACACCGAAGCGCCCGATGACGCGAGCCCCGCCGGCCAAGAGGCCGGCCGACTGGCCCGAGGTGCCGCATGACCTCCACGACCCTCACCCCCACCGCCCCCCCTTCCTCCCCCTCATCGGCGGCGCCAACGGTGCGGCGCAGCCCCCGCCGCTACGCCGTCGCAGATGCCGTCACCATGACGTGGCGCAATCTGCTCACCTACGTGCGGCTCCCCCAGCTGCTTGTCTTCTCGACCATCCAGCCGATCATGCTCGTGCTGCTGTTCCGCTACGTGTTCGGCAACTCGATCAGCCTCTCCGACCCGACGATCAACTACGTCGATTACCTCATGCCCGGCGTGTTCGTTCAGGCCACCGTGTTCGGGGCGCTGGGGACGGGTGTCGGTTTGGCCGAGGACCTGCACAAGGGCCTCGTGGAACGGTTCCGATCGCTGCCGATGGCGCGGTCGGCGGTGTTGTCCGGCCGCACGATCGCCGATGCGACCCGCAACGCGTTCGTGCTGGTCCTGATGACGGCCGTCGGCCTCCTGGTGGGCTTCCGCATCCACGGCGGAGTCTTCGCCTACCTCGCAGCCCTCGCACTGGTGCTGCTGTTCACCTACGCGCTGTCGTGGGTGGCGGCCACGATCGGCCTGGGGGCGTCGAACGGCGAAGCGGCGCAGGCGACCCTGTTCCCCATCGTGTTCCCGCTGGTGTTCGCCTCATCGGCGTTCGTGGACACGTCGTTCATGCCCGGCTGGCTGCAGGCCTTTGCCAACCACCAGCCCGTCACGGTCACCATCAATGCCGCCCGCGACCTGGTGCTCGGCAATCCCATCGGTTGGTCCGTGGTCGGCTCGATCGCATGGTCGCTCGGCATCATCGCCGTGTTCGGTCCCCTGGCCGTGCGTCGCTATCGGCGGGCTTCCTGATGAGACACAAGCTCCCCGAGGGACGGTCGCGGTGGCGCGGCGGCGACCGTGACCGTCCCTCGCTGGGATCATCCCCATCCGGGTGACCCACGCCGACGGCCGCCTTCCCCCCGGGCGGCCGTCGGCGCGCAGGGACACGGCGCGGTCCGGGCGCGAGGCTGATGGGCGTGGACGGCACGGGCGGGACGGCGGCGGGTGGACGGCCCCCGGCACTGACGCCGCAACCGGTGATGTCATCGGTCGCGGAACTGATCGACGGAGCGGCGGGGCGGTGGCCTTTCCGGACGAGCGACGCCAAGTCGGGCTCGTCGTTCGAGCGGGTCGAGATCGATGGCGAGCGCTACGTCCTCAAGGTGATGCACGTCGACGACGACTGGCTCGCCCGGTCGATGGGCGACGTCACCTGTCGGCCGGTGCGGGTGTGGGCAGCCGGAGTGCTCGACGCTCTGCCACCCACGATCGACCACACGGTGGTCGGTGCCGCTGCCGGCCTGGGCCGGAACGGCTGGGGAGCGGCGTTGCTGATGCGCGACGTCGCCGACCGGCTCGTGCCCGCCGGCGACGACGCGGTACAGCTGGGCCAGCATTCGGCCTTCGTGGACCACATGGCCGAGGTCTCCGCCCACTTCTGGGGCTGGAAGGACACGGCGGGGCTGACACCGCCCAGCCTGCGATGGGCGTTCTTTGGCGACGCCATGCTCGACGTAGAACGCCGGCGCGGCTGGCCCGACGATGTCCCGCGGCTCGCCGCGGCGGGATGGCAGGCGTTCGCCGAACGGGCACCCGACGATGTCCGCCGCCTGGTGACCGAGCTGCGCCGGGCGCCGTGGACCATCAGCGAGGCCGTCGCCACGACGCCCACGACCTTCCTCCACGGCGACTGGAAGATGGGCAACCTCGGGAGCCACGCCGATGGCCGCACCATCCTGATCGACTGCGCTTATCCGGGCGAGGGCCCCACATGTCACGAGCTGGGCTGGTACCTCGCAATCAACAAGGCGCGGCTTCCGGAACCCAAGGAGGCCGCCATCGAACGGTTTCGCGCGTCGCTCGAGCGGCAAGGCGTGGCCACGGCCGGCTGGTGGGAGCGCCAGCTGGACCTTTGCCTGCTGGGCACGCTGGTGCAGTTCGGCTGGGAGAAGGCGCTTGGCGACGCGGACGAGCTGGCGTGGTGGTCGGATCGGGCCCGAGCCGGGGTGAGGTGGCTGTGACCCGACGGCCTCTACGACCCGACCGGCCCTACCGACCCGGCCCTGGTTCGTCAGCCAGGAGCGCCGGGCTCCGGGGTCGCGTTCGACGGCGCGCCGGTACCCGTGCCCAAGCGGTCCGCACCCCCGCCACCGGGCCCATGGCCGTCGCCCGACCCGCGCCCGACCGCGTGGCGGCGTGACGCCTCCTCACGGGCGTCCCGGCGGATCGACAGCCAGATCGATACCGCGAGGACCAGAGCGATGACGCCGAGGCTGACAAACGTCTCGATGTGGTACCACTCGGCGATGATCATCTTGACGCCGACGAAGGCCAGGATGACGGCCAGACCCTCCTGCAGGTAGCGGAACCGGTCGCGCAGGTCGGCCAGGAGGAAGTACAGGGCCCGCAGGCCGAGGATCGCGAAGGCGTTGGAGCTGAAGACAATGAACTGCTCGCGGCTCACGGCCAGGATCGCGGGTATCGAGTCGACGGCAAACACCACGTCGCTGGTCTCGATGACGATCAGCACCGCCAGCAGCGGTGTGGCCAACAACTTGCGGCGGTGTTTCACGAACAGGTGCTGGCCGTTGTACTTGGTGGTCGACGGTATGACGCGCCTCACCAATCGGAGCGCCGGGTTGTGTTCGGGGTGAACCTCCTCCTCGCCGCGGTGGCTCAGCATGCGGAACGCGGTGATCAGCAGGAACGCGCCGAACACGAACAGGAGCCACTCGAACTGCTCCAGCAGCGCGACCCCGGCGAAGATGAACACGAATCGCAGCACGAGCGCGCCGAAGACACCCCAGAAGAGCACCCGGAACTGGTACTCCCGCGGCACCGCGAAGTAGCTCATGATCAGCGCCCACACGAACACGTTGTCGACGCTGAGGCTCTTCTCGATCAGGTAGCCGGATATGTACTCGCCCGCAGCCTGCCCGCCATGCCAGGCGAACACCGCGCCCGTGAAGGCCAGCCCGATGCTGATCCACACCGCAGATTCGATGGCCGCTTCCTTGGTGGTCGGCGCGTGCGGCGTTCGGTGGACCAGCAGCAGGTCGACGATCAGCAGGACGGAGATCAGCGCCAGGAACGCGAACCAGACCCAGATGGGGACGTCGAAGCTGGCGAAGTTCTCCCGGCTACCCGATGACTCGGAGGCAAGGACGGCGAAGGGCACGGCGGTCTCCGGCTGGTGGGTCGGCTTCCAGCCGAAGGTCTCGCCCGCCACTGGGGCCGTGGACACCGGGCACGAGGCCGTCCTGACGATGACGCACGTCGAGGGCTACTCCCCTTCGGTGTTCGACAGCCTACAGCCAACCGCCGGGGAGCCCGAACCGCAGCCGTGGGCTCAGCGCGTGTCGGATCCTCGGGTACCCACGATCGCCTGGGCCGCTGCGAGACGAGCCACCGGGACCCTGAACGGCGAGCACGACACGTAGTCGAGCCCGACCCGCTGGAAGAAGGCGATCGACGCGGGATCGCCCCCGTGCTCGCCGCACACACCGAGCTTGATCTTGGGGTTGGTCGATCGACCCCGCTCGACGGCGATGTTGACCAGGTCTCCGACGCCATCCTCGTCGATGGTCTCGAACGGGTTGCGGCGCAACAGCCCCTCAGCCAGGTAGGCGGGCATCATCCGGGCCTCGACGTCGTCGCGGCTGAACCCGAAGGTCATCTGGGTCAGGTCGTTGGTGCCGAAGCTGAAGAAGTCGGCCACCTCGGCGATCTCATCGGCGCACAGGGCGGCGCGTGGCGTCTCGATCATCGTCCCGATGGTGACGTCGAGATGGCGCCGCGATCCCTTCAGGGCCTGGGCGATGGCGTCGGTGACCCAGACGCGGGCCTCCTCCATCTCCTCCCGGTTCACGGTGAGGGGGATCATGATCTCCACCACCGGCTTGCCAGCGGCCTTGGCCCGGTCGAGCGCCGCCTCCATC
>JBKPAA010000035.1:0-11630 GCA_046726215.1 Actinomycetota bacterium
GTCGCCGCCGAGCTGCACGCCCTTGGATCGTGCCTGACGGATCACCAGGAGATGGTGTGGTCCGCGTACTACACCGCCGACAACCCGGTCGACGCTCCCGACGTCGCTCGCCTCTCGACCAGGCGCGGCGACGAGCCGGGATCCGCGGCGCTGGTCACGGCGGCGCTGGCGGCGGACAACCAGCTCGCAGCGTGGGTCGAGGTCGTGGAGATCGCCGTCGGGGATGCGGTCGTCCTCGAGCTGGACCGACGGGCGCTGGACCACCACGGCGTGCGGGTCGACCCGGCGACCTTGGGCCCCGGCGTCGTGTCCGGTGCCGATGTGGCCGTGACCGGCGGTCCGGGGGTCGACCACGGGGTGGCGCTCGCATGTTCGGCCGGCCCGGTCCCCTGACCGCGCCGGGTGTCGGTCCGATCGGCGCCGCCGCTCACTCCAGCGCCGGCGCTCCGGCCACGGACGGCTCCTCGGCGCCGGAGCGCACCACCAGCACGACGCCCAGGCCGATCAGGACCGCGGCGGGCAGCGCCGATGCCGGCGGCACCTCGTCGAACGCCACCCAGGCCAGCAAGGCCGCCCCCACGATCTCGAACAGGATCGCGACCGACACCAATGTGGGACTGGTCGTGCCCAGCACGCGGTTGACGACGGTGTGGCCGAGCAGTTGCGGGCCCGCCACCATCGCGACGATGGCCAGCCAGGTGGTGGCGTCGTAGTCGCTGCCCGCCAACGGCTGTCGACCGACGAGGCACACCACCAGCAGCGCGGCAGCCGCAACGGCATAGCAGACCAGGGCGTACACGCTCGTCGGCACGGTTTGCCGAACCTCGGCGCCGACCGTGACGTACGCGGCCGCGAGCACGCCCCCGGCGAGCGCCAGCAGGTCGCCGACCAGTGCCCGCGGCTCGACGGAGAGGTCGACGCCACTCAGCACGACGGCACCGGCCACCGCACTGCCGATCCCCCACCAGGCGCCCGCCGGCACGTGCTCGCCCCGGCCCCGGGCGATGAGCGCTGCCCACACCGGTTGCGTGCAAACCAGCGCCACCGACGACGCCACCGAGGTGAACGAAAGGCTCGGCACCCAAGCCGCGAAGTGGGCACCGAGGAAGAGCCCAGCGACAATCGACAGCCTCCATTCCCGCCGGTCCAGGATCGGCCGGCCGCGCCCTGGGCGCCGCCCCCTGGCGTGGAGCCAGACCAGCAGGACCAGCACGGGAAGGGCCAGGGCGTTCCGCCAGAACGCGATGGCCAGGGTGGGAGCGTCGGCCACCCGCACAAGCGGCGCCGCAGTCGAGACGGCCGCCACCGCCAGCCCGAGCAGCGCCAGGTCGCGGGGCGGCGGGCGGTGCATCACGAAAACCTGCCGCGATATCGGTGGCCCCGGCCACCAAACCCGTGGCGGGTCCGGGGAGTGGCTTGCTTTTGCACCATAAGTGCGAAAACCTTGGCGGTGTGGCGACCGCGACCTTCAACCCGTTCGAGCCCGGATTCGCCGACAACCCCTACGACCAGTACGCCGCGATCCGGTCTCAGGGCCGGGCGGCGCGCACGGTGCTGGGCATGCTGCTGCTGTCGCACTACGACGACTGCTTCCACCTGCTCCGGCTGGCGGGAACCAGCGTCGACGACCGCAACGCCAGCAACGTGTTCCGTTACCAGCCACCGGACGACATCGCCGACCGCATGGCCGTTCGCGACGACCGTCGCTCGATCCTGGGCCTCGATCCGCCCGATCACACCCGCCTGCGGCGGCTGGTCTCCAGCGCCTTCACCGTCCGCCGGGTGGAGCAGCTGCGGGGACGGGTGCGCGAGCTGGTGGCCGGCCTCCTCGACGACCTGTCCGGGGCGGAGGCCTCCCGCGATCCCGTCGACCTGATCGCCCGGTATGCGTTCCCGCTGCCGTTCATGGTGATCAGCGAGCTGCTGGGCATGCCGGAGGGAAACCGAGACGAGCTCCGGGGTTGGTCCCACACCATGACGCTGTCGCTCGAGCCGTACATCGACGACGAGAGTGCCCGGACCGTGGTCGAGGCAGCCGAGAACATGGTGCAGCACGTCGACGCGGCCATCGAATGGAAGCGGAGCCACCCCGCCGACGACCTGCTCAGCGCCATGATTGCGGCGGAAGAAGACGGCGACCGCATGACCGCCGAGGAGCTCCAGATACAGGTCATCCTGCTGTACCTCGCCGGCCACGAGACGACGGTCAACCTGATCGGGAACGGCACGCTGGCGCTGCTGCGCCACCGCGACCAGTACGAGCGACTGGCGGCCGACCCGTCGCTCGACGCCCCGGCCGTCGAGGAGCTCCTGCGCTATGACAGCCCGGTGCAGCTCTCACGCCGCATCGCCATGACCGAGATCGAGTTGGGAGGCGAGACCGCCGAGCCGGGCGAGATGGTCCTCACGCTGCTGGGCTCCGCCAACCACGACGAGGCTAAGTGGGGGCCGACCGCCGGCGACCTCGACCTCGGCCGCGAGGGTGCCAGCGCCCACCTGTCGTTCGGCAGCGGCATCCACCACTGCCTCGGGGCGGCCCTGGCCAGGCTCGAAGGTGCCGAGGCCATCCCCGCGCTGGTGCGGCGCTTCCCGGCCATGGAGCTGGCCACGGAACGGCCGGCCTGGAACGGCCGGGTGGTCCTCCGGGGACTCGACGCCTTGCCGGTCAGCGTCGGCTGACGGCCAGCGTGCGCCGCACGATCGGACGGCCCCCCCGTCGGGCGACCTCGTCGAAGCCCGCCCGTTCGAACATGGCCAGGGTGCCGGTGTAAAGCTCGGCGCTGGATCGCTTCGAGCCCACCGTGTCGATCGGATAGGCCTCCACCACCTCCGCGCCTCGCTGCGCGGCGAAGTCGACGGCCGCATCGAGGAGCGCCGCCGCCACGCCCTGGCGGCGGTGCCGGCGACCGATGGCGAAGCAGGTGATCGACCACACCGGCCGGTCGTCCAGGCGCCGCAACTTCGGCGACCGGTCAAGGCGCGGGTACTCCTCCCGGGGCGCCAGCGCCACCCATCCGGCGGGCTCGCCGTTGACGTAGGCCAGCAACCCGGGCTCGGGTCCCCGCGCCACGAGATTGCTCAGGTCCTGGCGCAGGGCGGCGCCGTGGCGCTCCTCGAACTCCTTGGACGTCACCCGCCACCACATGCACCAGCAGCCGCTGGTGAAGCCCCGCTCCCCCGCCAGGTCCGCCAGGTCGTCCCAGCGGTCGGGCGTGACCGGGTGGATCTCGACGATGAGGGTCGATTCCGCCGCTGCTCGGACTCAGGCACTCGCCGGTTGCGTGAGGCGGGTGGTCCGCGGAATCGACCCTCACTCACACTTTCAGGAAGCGGCTGAGTGCCCATCCCGATCCGGCGGCGCCGATGGCGACGCCCAGCACGACCACCACGATCGCAGTCCAGGTGAACTGCCCGGTGGACGCCACGAACCCACCCAGGATGTCGTCGTAGTCGGGGTTGCGGGACGCACCCTGCATGGCGTTGTCGAGCGCCCACACGGCCCCCAACGCCAGCAGCCCGCCCACCAGGCCCTGGATGATCCCTTCGAGCATGAACGGGACCCGGATGAACCAGTTGGTCGCGCCGACCAGCTTCATGACCTCGATCTCGCGCCGGCGGGCGAACGTCGCCATGCGAATGGCGTTGAGGATGAGCATCAACGCCGCAACCAGCAGGCCGACGGCGATCGCCAGCATCGCCCGCTGCGAGAAGTCGGACACGCCCCGGACCGTCTTCACGCCCTCGGTCTCGCCCGTCGCGGCCTGCACGCCCGGTTGGCCCTCGTACTGCTGGCGCAGGCTCTCCACGGCACCGGCGTCCGTGGTCTCGGGAACGAGCCGGTAGGAGGGCGGAATCATCTCGGGGTCGGCCTCGAGACGCTGCAGCATGGCGGCGTTGCCCCTGAACAGGCGGCGCGCCTCGTCGTTGCTCTCCTTGACGTCGACGTAGCGGAAGCTGCGGACCTCGGGATTGTTGCCGATGGAGTCCTCGAGCGCGGCCCGCTGCTCGTCGGTGATGGTGCGCTGCAGGAACACCAGCACCTGGACGCCGTCCTGCCATCGCGCCGACTGGTTCTCGACCCCCTGGCGTAACAACAGCGTCGAGCCGAACAGCGCCAGCGACACCGCCACCGTGACGATGGCGGCGAGGGTCAGCGTGATGTTGCGGCGCAGGTTGATGGCCGTCTCGCGGAGGATGTAGTCGAACTTCAACGGAGTACCTCGACTCGGCCGTAGGCCGAGGCCATGTCTTGCTTCCGGCGGAGGGCGGGTAGCGAACGGGTGGCGCTGAGGATGCGGGGCCGCTCGAGGCGCTGTCGCGCCGAGGGCGGCAGGCCCCGCACCGCAGGCGACAGGACCCGTGAGCGGAGGGGTGCGGGCGGGCGAAGCCGGCTCACTGATACACACCCCGGAGCTGGTCGCGGACGACCATGCCTTCGTCGAGCTCGATGACCCGGCGTTGCATGGTGTCCACGATCGAGCGGTCGTGCGTCGCCATGACCACGGTCGTGCCCGTGCGGTTGATGCGGTCGAGCAGGCGCATGATGCCCACCGACGTGCCGGGATCGAGGTTGCCCGTGGGCTCGTCGGCCAGCAGGATCAGCGGCCGGTTCACGAACGCCCGGGCGACCGACACCCGTTGCTGCTCGCCGCCCGACAACTGGTGGGGGAAGTTGCCGGCCTTGGTCTCCAGGCCGACCAGCTCGAGGATCGCCGGCACCTGGGTCTTCACCACGTGCCGCGGCCGGCCGATGACCTCGAGGGCGAACGCCACGTTCTCGTAGACCGTCTTGTTGGCGAGAAGCTTGTAGTCCTGGAAGATGCAGCCGATGTTGCGGCGCAGGTAGGGCACCCGCCACGACGACAGGCGGGCGATGTCCTTACCCGCCACGAAGATGCGGCCGCGGTCAGCGGTGACCTCCCGGTTGATGAGGCTGAGCATCGTCGACTTGCCGGACCCCGACGGTCCGACGAGGAACACGAACTCGCCCTTCTCGATGGTCGCCGAGGCGTTGTGCAGGGCCTCGACGCCGCCCTTGTAGATCTTGCTGACGTTCTCGAAGGTGATCATCGACCTCGCCCGCAGCGCGCGGCTGTGCCACTTCGACGGCTGGCTGCCCCAGGGATTGCGATCAGGTTACGGACGCAATCTACACCCAGGCAATTGCGCCGCTCAGGCATGTTGGGCGGCCGCTCCCTAGCTGCGCCGCCATTGCAGGTAGGCCTCCATGAACGGGTCGAGGTCGCCGTCCAGCACGCCGGCCACATTGCCGGTCTCGTGATCGGATCGCAGGTCCTTGACCATCTGGTAGGGCTGGAGCACGTAGCTCCGAATCTGGCTGCCGAAGCCCACCCGCTGCTGGTCGCCCCGGATCTCGTCGAGCTCGGCCTCGCGACGCTGCCGCTCCAGGTCGGCCAGCTTGGCCCGCAGCATGGCCATGGCCCGATCACGGTTCTGGAACTGGCTGCGCTCGACCTGGCAGGAGACCACGATGCCGGTAGGGATGTGCGTGAGCCGCACCGCCGACGACGTCTTGTTGACGTGCTGGCCGCCGGCGCCCGACGCCCGGAACACGTCCATCTTTATGTCCTTCTCGTCTATCTCGACCGCGGCGTCCTCTTCGCCGAGCATCGGCACCACCTGCAGGGCGGCGAACGCGGTCTGCCGCTTGCCCTGGGCGTTGAACGGACTGATGCGCACCAGCCGGTGCACGCCCCGCTCGGCCCGGAGGTAGCCGTACGCGTAGCGGCCCTTGACGATCAGCTCGGCCGAGGAGATGCCGGCCTCGGATCCGGGCGTGAACTCGTCGACCTCGACGTCGAAGCCCCGCCGCTCGGCCCAGCGGGTGATCATCCGCAACAGCATCTCGGCCCAGTCCTGGGCGTCGACACCGCCCTCGCCAGCCTGGATGGTCACGAGCGCGTCCCGCTTGTCGTGCTCGCCGGAGAACATCGACTGCAGTTCCACGCGGCGCAGGTCGGCGTCGATGGCGGCCAGCGACTGCTCCACCTCCGCCAGCGCCGTCTCGTCACCCTCGTCGCGGGCCAGTTCGTAGAGGGTCTCGGCGTCGTCGAGCCGGCCGCTCAGTGCGTCAAACGCCCCGAGGTCGTCGGTGACGGCCGCCAGTTCCGAGGTGACCCTCCGGGCCTTGTCGGGGTCGTCCCACAGGTCCGGGCGCGAGGCCTCGGCCTCGAGCTGTGGCTGTCGGGCCCGCAACTCGCCCACCTTCAGGTACCCGGCCGCCTCGTCGACCCGGCCCCGGAGGCCCTTCAGCTCGTCAGTCAGATCACGCATGAGCAGTCCCTCGCCACGGTACGACGTCGCCACCCGCAGGGGGTGGAACCTTCACCTGCCGTGGCAGAGCTTGAACTTCTTGCCCGACCCGCACGGGCAGGGGGCGTTGCGCGGCGTCTTGTCCCACTCCGACTTCACGAGCGGCGTGTTCGCCTCGGCCGCCACCGGCGGCGCGGCGCGGCGCCGTCCGTCGCCGCCGTCTCGGGATGGCGCGGGCTCCGCGGCCTCCGTGGCGGCCGGCTGGGCACGAGCCGCGGCGGCGATGCTTGCGGCGCCGCCGGTGCTCGAGGGGTCCGCCGGCGACGAGTACTGCAGCCCCCGCACCCCGGCATCGCCATCGCCGTTGCCCGCCCCCACGGTCGCAGGTTCGCTTGGGGCGTCCGCGGCGGCACCGGCCGCAGCTGCCTGGCGGTTGACCTGCACCTGCACGTGCATCACGTAGCGGATGAAGTCCTGCCAGATGCCGTGCATCATCTGCCCGAACATGTCGAAGCCGTCGCGCTGCCACTCGACCAGCGGGTCCTTCTGTCCCATCGCCCGCAGGTTGATCCCCTCGCGCAGGTAGTCCATCTCGTGGAGGTGGGCCCGCCAGCGCTGGTCGATCACCCGCAGCATCACCTGGCGTTCGACCTCGCGCATGACGCTGGGCGTGAGCTCGGCCTCGCGTCGCTCGAAGTGGGCCAGCGCCTCGTCCATGAGCATCTCGTAGAGCTCGTTGGTGGAGGTCGCCTGGTGCAGCTGCTCGACTGACAGCGTCGACGGCCAGAACGTGCGGGCCTCCGCCTGCAGCCCGTCGAGGTCCCACTCCTCGGCGTACTCGCTCACGCAATGGGCCTCGACCAGCGTGTTGACCGCGTCGGGTAGCGCCTCGTCCACCAGCTTGTCGCGCAGGTCGGACTGGTCGAGCACCTGGTCGCGCAGCGCATAGATCACCTTGCGCTGCTCGTTCATGACCTCGTCGTACTTGAGGACGTTCTTGCGGATCTCGGCGTTGCGCTGCTCGACGGTGGTCTGCGCCCGCTCGATGGCCTTGGTCACCATCTTGGCCTCGAGGGGTACGTCGTCGGGGAGCGCCTTGCCCATCACCCAGTTCACGGCGCCGGTGGCGAACAGGCGCATCAGGTCGTCTTCCAGGCTCAGGTAGAAGCGGCTCTCGCCGGGGTCGCCCTGGCGGCCCGACCGACCTCGGAGCTGGTTGTCGATCCGGCGGGATTCGTGGCGCTCGGTGCCGAGCACGTAAAGCCCGCCCAGCTCCCGCACCTTGTCGCCCTCGGGCTTCGTCTCGGCCTCGTGCCGGGCGATGCGCTCCTCCAGGCGCGGCCGGTTCTCCTCGGCGTCGGGATCGACCTCCTCGGCCCGCAGGTCGCGCTTGGCCAATCCCTCGGCGTTGCCGCCCAGGATGATGTCGACGCCGCGGCCGGCCATGTTGGTGGCCACGGTCACCCCGTGGAGCCGGCCCGCCTGGGCGATGATGTCGGCCTCGCGGAACGCCCGGTCGGGCTTGGCGTTGAGCACCTGGTGGGCGATGCCCTGCTTGTCGAGCAGGCGCGACAGGCGCTCGGACTTTTCGACCGAGATCGTGCCCACTAGCACCGGCTGGCCGGTCTCGTAGCGCTCGGCGATGTCGCCGGCGACCGCCTCGAACTTGGCCTCCTCCGACTTGTATATGAGGTCACCCTCGTCCGCCCGGACGACGGGCTCGTTGGTGGGGATGGGGACCACCTGCAGCTCGTACGTGGCGGCCAGCTCGGCGGCGTCGCTCTGCGCGGTGCCGGTCATGCCGGCGAGCTTCTCGTACATGCGGAAGTAGTTCTGCAGCGTGACCGTGGCGAGCGTCTGGTTCTCCTCCTTGATCCGGACGCCCTCCTTGGCCTCGACCGCCTGGTGGAGGCCCTCGGACCAGCGCCGGCCCTCGAGGATGCGACCCGTGAACTCGTCGACGATCTTCACCTCGCCGCTGACGACCACATAGTCCTTGTCGCGCTTGAACAGCTCCTTCGCCCGCAGGGCGGCCTGGAGCTGGTGCACCAGGTTCTGGGCCACACCGTCGTAGAGGTTCTCGATGCCGAGCTCGCCCTCGACCCGCTCGATGCCGTCCTCGGTCGGGGAGACGGTGCGCTTCTCCTCGTCGACCTCGTAGTGGAGCTCGGGCCTCAGGCCCCGCACGATCGAGGCGAACTTGTAGTAGAGCTGGGCGGCGTCGGCGACGCGGCCCGAGATGATCAGCGGGGTGCGGGCCTCGTCGATGAGGATGGAGTCGACCTCGTCGACGATGGCGTAGACGTGGCCCCGCTGGACCTGCCGGGACCGCGACGGCGCCATGTTGTCGCGCAGGTAGTCGAAGCCGAACTCGTTGTTGGTCCCGTAGGTGATGTCGGCCGCGTACTGCGACTGCTTGTGGTCCGGGTCGGTCTCGCCGGGGACGATCAGGCCGACGGAGAGGCCCAGCGAGCGGTGTAGGCGGCCCATCCACTGGGCGTCGCGGGTGGCCAGGTAGTCGTTGACGGTGACCAGGTGCATGCCCCGGCCGGACAGCCCGTTCAGGTACGCCGGCAGGGTCGACACGAGCGTCTTGCCCTCGCCGGTCTTCATCTCGGCGATCCAACCGAAGTGGAGGGCGGCGCCGCCCATGAGCTGCACGTCGAAGTGCCGCTGGCCCAGCACCCGCTTCCCGGCCTCGCGGACGACGGCGAAGGCGTCGATCAGCAGGTCGTCGAGGCTGGCGCCCTGGTCGAGGCTCTGGCGGAACTCGCCGGTCTTGGCCCGCAGGTCGTCGTCGGAGAGCCGCTCCAGCTCGGGCTCGAGGGCGGAGATGTCGGGCACCAGCGACTGCAGCGCCTTGACCTTCTTGCCCTCACCGACGCGGAGGAAACGATCGAGAACACCCATTACCGTGCCTCCGGCACGCTAATGGGTGAGTCGCCGCTCCGCGGCGAAGACACCGTGTTCATGATTCGCTCGCTGCGCTCGCTCATTACCGTGCGTCCGGCACGCTAATGGGTGAGTCGCCGCTCCGCGGCGAAGACACCGTGTTCATGATTCGCTCGCTGCGCTCACTCATTCGGGCCCCGAGTCTACCGGTGGGCCGGGACCCGCCCGCGGTCAGGCGCTGGCCTGGACCTTGGGTGCGACCAGGTGCGTGACCGGGATGTCGAACTCGCGCTTGATGCGGCTGACCACGTCGAGGCCGAGCCAGTGGGAGACCCCCGGGGGCAACGTGGACACGATGATGCCGTCCCACTCGTCGTCGCCGAACGGCCGGTTCCTGAGCGCAGTGGAGGCCGCGTAGACGGGATTGGCGTCGCCGACCTCGCCGGTGGCCTCGACGCCCAGGTTGCGGAAGGCCTCGAGCCCCTCGTCCAGGCGGCGCCGCCCCGCCGCCTCGACCTCGCCCTCGGACCAGGCGTGGTCGCGGGGATGGGTGACGGGCACCACCAGGTAGAACCGGCACTGACCCTCGCCCGCCCCGCACAGGGAGCGGACGTGGTCGAGCAGGTGCTCACCGACCAGCGTGCGATGGGCGACAACCAGGTAGGTCGGCATGCCCCCTCCTTGGTTCGTGCTGGTTGTGGCTGGTTCGCGCTCAACTCAAGCGATCGCAGATGGCCCGGCGCACCATCATCTCGGCCACGTCGTCGGCCGATGGCCCCTCACCCGCCTCCAGGCGGCTCTGGGCAGCCTCGATCCGCTCGATGCTGACCCAGTTGCGGTCGTCGAGCAGGTGGCGGCGGATGGACTCGATGGTGCCGTGGTCGACGGTGGTGCGGCAGCTCGTCGTGCGGTCGATCGTGCCCGGCCCGGCGCCCCGGTGCAGCCGCGGGCGCCGGCGACGGCGCGCCCAGGCGCGCCGCTGCGTGCGGCGCAGGACCATGAGCGCCCGGGCAGCCTCTCGGCGCGACACCTGCATCACTGGTGGATATCGGACAGTCGGCCCGAGAACTTGAGCAAAGTTTCCACGTCGGGTGGTGCGGCCGGTACGGATAGAGGTACGTCGGGGGACGGCGCGGGAGCCGACGCCGCCATCCGGGGGGTGCGAGCGGCCGTCAGGGCCCCGACCCACGGGGATCCGCCGGCCCGCAACACCCACGCTGCGGCCGTCAGCGTCGACCCGGTCGTCACCACGTCGTCGACGACGACCACGGGCGAGGCCCGCCGCTCCGGGCCCCACGCCTGCCCCGGCGCCGGGGCCGGCACGAACGACGGTCCCCGGCGCCGGGCCTCCAGCGACAGGCCTGTCTGGGGCGGTCCCGCCGGCCGGTGCAGCATCCGCCGGCATGGGGCGCCCCACCAGCGGGCCACCGCGGCGGCGAGGAGCTCGGCTTGGTCGAAACCCCGGCGCCGGCGCCGTCGCCTGCTCGTGGGCGCCCAGGTGACCACGACCCCCGCCGGCGGCTCCACGAGCGCCGCCATCCCTGCCGCCAGCCACGCCAGCGCGGCGCGGTCGTTGCGGTACTTCACGCGGGCCACGAGCTCACGCCCGGCACCCTCGTAGGCAAGCAGCGAGCCGCACAGGTCGAGCGCCGCCGGCAGCGGCCCCGGCCCCGCCCGCCGCATGCGGCCGATGCAGCGGGCGCAGGGCGCCGGGCCGGGCTCGCCGCACACAGGACAGCGGGCGGGCAAGACGGCACTGAGGATCATGCGGGCACCGTAAGCACGACCACTGACATTCAGGCGCCGGCCCCGGCTCCTGGAGCGAACGTGGTTGCCCAGCAACCATTTCGGCGCCAGGAAGAAGCCGGCCCGCGCCGCGGTCAGTCAGTACAGGAGCTCGGACTCGTAGGCGCTCTCGTCCGACCACGGATCGACGTAGCCGCCGCCAGTCGTCGTACCCGCCGCCGAAGCGCGGCACTCGGCCAGATGACGCTGGCGGGCGACGTGGCCGCCAGAGACCACGTCGCTCCACGCGTTCTCAATAGCGGTAGTGGTCGGCCTTGTATGGCCCCTCGACCGGGACCCCGATGTAGTCGGCCTGCTCCTGCGTCAGCCGCGTGAGCTTCACGCCGACGGCGTCCAGGTGGAGCCGGGCCACCTTCTCGTCGAGCTGCTTGGGCAGGACGTAGACGCCCAGGGGGTAGTTGTCGGTCTTGCCGAACAGCTCGATCTGGGCGAGCACCTGGTTGGTGAAGCTCATCGACATCACGAAGCTCGGGTGACCGGTGGCGCAACCGAGGTTCAGCAGCCGGCCCTCGGCCAGCACGATGATCGAGTGCCCGTCGGGGAACACGAACTCGTGCACCTGGGGCTTGATCTCGACCTTGCGCACGTCGCTCATCCGGGCCAGGCCGGCCATGTCGATCTCGTTGTCGAAGTGGCCGATGTTGCCGACGATGGCGTTG
>JBKPAA010000036.1:0-12118 GCA_046726215.1 Actinomycetota bacterium
TCGCGACCCCGCCGGTAGACCCGCGCCATGTGCCCCTCATAGCTGAACCCGCCGCGGTTGCGAATACTGCTCTCCCCCATGACAACAAGTATCGCCGTTCATCGCCCACTCCACCGGTGCTGGTCTCGTCGAACTCGACCCAGCGACCGTCACGACGCTGACCGCTGCACGGTGCTCCCTTCACCATGATCCTCACGACCACCCGTACAGGCGCCCTGCGGTTCTAGTTCATCGCCAGCACTGCGACCGCTCCGTGCTTCACCGAGCTCGCCAAACACCTCCTACACGACAGCGGCGATCGCCCCGCGTTCCTGACCTGGACGGTCACCCCGGCCACCGCGGCGAAATGTCCCCTACATGGCGGTCGTTCGATGCGGGTTCGAGGGTTGTCAACGACCGAGGCGTAGATATGCCGGGCCGTGCCGGCCGAGTGCCTGGCATCCGGTTCGCACGTCAAGCGTGCCCGCGACCGGCTCCTTCGGGACAGGTCGCCAGTCGCTCGCACCTCGAATCAGATCCACCATCCCAAGCAAGACGCCCACCATTTCGAGGTGAGATGTCCGGGCCCGTGAAGGCCATCCGGTGGCTGGTGGAGCCCACTCGGCAGGTGGTGCGGTCCGGAACTCAGCCCTTCGGCGGAGGGGGATCGTTGCCGTAGCTGTTGCGACCGCCGATCTCACCGTCCTTCTTGTGGATGATGTGCTCGGTCCGCTCACGCCTCGCCGTTTCGCGTCCGGCGGCCTGCGCAGCCGCCTTTGTGGGAAAGACCTTGCTTACCCGGGCAGCGCCTTCGCGGCGGTTGGCCCAGCCGCCGCCGTGGGGGACGGTGTGAATGGCCGGCTTCTTCGCCATGGTGAGCCTCTCTTGGAAAATGGATCTGTTGCGGAGATTCTGCCTTGTAGACGTGCCTTTCGCTTGGACCAACTGCCGACAACGCTCCCGCCCACACGCGTATCGACACATCGGCCGTTCGGGTGACGTCCCCGCAGCAACGAGGTCGCCACCGAGGGCCGATCTCTCTCGGGCTCCGACTTCGTGTGCGGGTCGCCAAAGTTCCTCGCCCCTCGACAGCCGGGAGTTGCCCTGACCCGAATCGCGGCCCGGATCATCAGGTGCGGAGTCGAGCTGGCGACGTTGCGGCGGGATGCGACCGACTCGCGGGCCACCTATCGACGGTGATGGGAGACACGCTCACCATCCCCGAAGACCGAATCGAACCGGCGCCAACGATGTCGAGATCAGCTCGTCATGTGAACCTCCGAAGTCATGGGGAGGCCCCGCAGTCGGAGCCCACACGGCCCCAGCCAACACGCGACGATCACGCACCGTACTCAACAAGCCAGCGATCCGCCCCGCTCCCACACGGTCGATCTGTACGTCGCGAACGGCGTGTCCGACAAGCGCAGACGCGCCGATATGACGCGGCTGTCGGAGATCGATCACACGTTGTTATGGCGCGGCGTTCTGTACCGCCGCCACCGGCGAGGACCCACGCCGAACGCCGAATCTGGCACGGTCGCGGGCTGGACCGACTGTCTGGCGCCGCTGGGAGCTTGCGGGTTCGAGCAGTTCGTGTGTCGATGGGTGCGCCACATCAACAGGTGGGCGCGGCACCGCCCGACTCGGCCCGGCTACGAGCCATCACGAAACAGAGGTCCCGGCCTTGACTGAATGAATCATTCAGTCAATGTGTTTCGTCGTTCGGCGTTCCCACCCACGCCGACGCTGGCGTGGGGGATTGCCGCCGATCCGGCGTGCGGGGGACAGCACGCGGTGCTCAGGAGGTCGATGACGTCTCGATGCGGTCGTGGATCGGTGGTGCGTAGCTGGTGAGCACTCCGGCGACCTCGTCGACGTCACCGGTCCACGTCATGGCGCGGAGCTGGCGTTGGCTGCGTCGGCCTCCGAGGGCGCGGAAGAGCTCGTAGCGGGTCGCTTCGAGCGTCGCGACCTCGCTGCCTGCGCCGAGCGTCCATCGGTCCCGGGGCGGGTCCTTCGCCTGTACGCCGAGAGAACCCCGATCATGGGCCACGAGGTCCTGGTGGCATCTGTCGAGGTAGAAGTCGAGGCCCACGGCCAGAGCCTCGTCGTCGTCGATTGGCTCGAGGCCGACCGCGTGGTGGATGTCGGCCGCGTGGTGCAGCAAGTCGCCCACGAAGTGGCTGCCGACCTCGTAGCCCATCAACCGCAGGCCTTCCTCAAAGCGCGGAGCCTCGCGGTCCCACTCGACCTCGAGGTCGTCGATGGTGGCATCACGCCGTTCCCGAACCTGACGGGCCGTCCATTCGTCGGGGTCGATCACGTCGAAGCGCTGGGCGTTGAGATCGTGAGCGATCCCGATCACGTGTGCCACGGCGTCGCGCACCGACCAGGCCGGCGTCGCCGGCACGGTGAGAGCGAGCACATCGCTGTCCAACGAGCGAACCGTTGCCATGAGGCGTCGACGCAACCGCTGGTAGACGATCCCGCAGTCGACGTCGCGTTCCACGATCATCCATGCAGTCTGGCGCTCGTTCCGCACATCACCGAGCCGGCGGTCGGGGACAGTCCGATCATGCCGATCGGACGCCTTGCTCACCCGGAGGTCAAGTCGTCAGATCTGATGTAGGCGCTGATGGCGTCGCCCAGTCGTTCTGGCTTGCGGCTCGGAGGCCCGTCGGTCTCGACGATGGGCTGGGCGCGATCAAGGAAGAAGTCAGCGATGTCAGAGGCGAAGTCCCACACGTTGATCGACGTGGTCGTGTCGTCCTCTGACTGCCAAGCGACGGAGGCAACCAGCGCCGCCGGCGGCTCGGTGAGGAGCCGGAGTCGTCCAGTCCACTCCTCCCATTCCGCACGCGGGAGGGTGAATCGCTCGACAAACACCCGCGCAGGCTAGATGAGAAGCACCGCTCGAAAGCAGCCGATCGGGAACGCAGGACCGCGCCAAGCCTGATCTGGCGCGAAGGTAAGCGCACAGCACCGGTCGAGCTGCGCCCGGCCAGCATGCTCGATGCGACCACCAGAGCGGTCGATCTGTTCGCTGCCGCCGGCATGTCCTGCCAGCGCAGAGGCGCCGATCGGCGCGCTCTTCGCCCACCCGGCGAAGGCGCGTTATCGAGCGCCCGTTCTAGGCGGCCTGACCGTCGCACTCTCCCAGTACCCCGTGCCGATCACCGTGCCGATCGGCATCGACAACTGCGAGGTTCTGACAGGCCGGCGGGCCGGCAAGAGGCACTGTACGGCGCAGACCGCCGCCTGCGATCCGTCGGCACGAGCGACGACCGTGATCTCTGCGGTGCGCTCCTCCACCCACCTGCGGGTGGTCACGCTTGGAGCCGCACTCCGAGAATGACCTTGAGCGTATGCTCGGACCCGATGCCCGCACCGGGCGCCGCCAGCCACGCGGCCAGGACGCCGTTGTAGTGGGTCGTTAGGGCCGTCAGGTGTTGTTGCTACCAGTCGTGCGCCGCTGGGCATTCCTATCGAGCCCTGCGAGGCGCATGATCGAGCTGATTGACCGCTGTTCCCGCGTGGAGGTCCGCGATGTCTGAGACAACGGATCCGACGTTCTACCGCAGCCCTGGCGCCGCAATGGCCGCCGCCCCCGAGAGTCTTGCCTACGTCGCTGCGTTCGACCCCGCTGGGCGGGCGAAGGACGCGATGACCGTGGTCGACTGCGACCCAGCCTCGTCGACGTACGGCACCGTGGTCGGCTGGACCGAGCTGCCGACGACGGGCAACGAGTTGCATCACTTCGGCTGGAACGCGTGCTCGAGCGCCCTTTGCCATCCGGGTCATGGGGAGCACGAGAGCGACCAGGGGCACGAGGGCGCGACGCTCGAACGGCGCTACCTTGTCGTCCCCGGCATACGCTCCTCACGCACGTACATCGTCGACACGAAGCCCGATCCTCGAGCGCCGCGAGTGGTACACACGATCGAGGCCGAGGAGCTCGCCAGCAAGGCCGGCTACTCGAGGCCGCACACCGTGCACTGTGGCCCGGGCGGCATCTTCATGTCCGCGCTGGGTGGCGCACACGGCAACGACGGGCCGGGTGGTGTTGCGCTGATCGACCACGACACCTTCGACGTCATCGGGGCGTGGGAGCTCGAGCGGGGGGACCAGTTCTTCGCCTATGACGTGTGGTGGCACCTCAACCACGACACCGTTATCACCTCCGAGTGGGCAACACCGTCGATGATCGAGAATGGCCTCAATCCCGAGGACTTGCTCGGACGCAAGTTTGGGCACTGCCTGGACTTCTGGAGCATGTCGGATCGAAAACTCACCCAGCGCGTCGACCTTGGCGACCAGCACCAGATGGTCCTCGAGTTGCGACCGGCCCACGACCCGGCCCAGGCATACGGCTTCGTCGGTGTCGTCATCAGCGTCGAGGACCTCTCGGCATCGGTGTGGTTATGGCACCGGGACGGCGACCGCTGGGCAGTCAAGAAGGTGATCGACATTCCGGCCGAACCCGCCGACCCGGACGACCTGCCGCCCGCGCTCAAGCCGTTTTCGGCGGTACCGCCCCTCGTCTCGGACATCGACCTTTCTGTCGACGACCGCTGGCTCTACGTGTCTTGCTGGGGCACCGGCGAACTGAAGCAGTACGACGTGGCCGACCCGTTCCACCCCCGCGAGACGGCATCGGTACGCCTCGGTGGCATCGTCCGACGAGAGCCGCACCCCAGCGCGCCCGAACTGGGACTGTCGGGCGGGCCGCAGATGGTGGAGATCAGCCGGGACGGCAAGCGCGTCTTCCTCACAAACTCGCTCTACGCAGCGTGGGACGAGATCTTCTACCCGGAGGGCGTCGGCGCGTGGCTCGCGAAGCTCGATGCCGACACCGACCAGGGTGGGCTCGTCGCCGACGCCCGGTTCTTCCCGCACGGCGACGACTTCCGGGGCCTGAAGGTGCACCAGACCCGCCTGCAGGGTGGCGACGCCTCGAGCGACTCCTACTGCTACACGAGCTGACACACAACGTGTGCCCGGGCGCTCGTCGTCGGGATGGCGTCGCCGCACCAGGAAGCCCCGGCGCTCCAAGTCCTTCGCGAGCACCGAGGCGCTGCTCTTCGGAAGGCCCAGGTGGGCGGCCAACTCGTTCAGGGTCATGCCGTCGCGGTCGGGAACGCCGGCGGCGGGTACGTGGGCGCGACGCGATTTCCCCGCGGCGCCAAGGCTGCATGATCTGTTGGATCCGGCCCGTCGGCCGGCGAAAGGGTTCTCCTCGCCTATCCGTGCGTGGGTCCGTGGTCTTGCCGGCTCGTCGCGTCACGATGGGGTGAGGGCCCGGCGCTGTCGGGGAGCGGACGGTAGCCTCGGTGGGGGTTTGACAGGGGTCCGCGATGCAGGTGATCGCTACTGCCGGCCATGTGGATCATGGCAAGTCGACGTTGGTCAGGGGGCTCACGGGGGTGGAGCCCGATCGGTTCGCCGAGGAGCGGCGCCGAGGGTTGACGATCGACCTGGGGTTCGCGGAGATGGTCAGCCCGTCGGGCGTGTCGATCGCGTTCGTGGATGTCCCGGGGCACGTGCGGTTCATCAAGAACATGTTGGCCGGGGTGGGTGCGGTGGACACGTGCCTGTTCGTGGTGGCGGCGAACGAGGGATGGAAGCCGCAGTCCGAGGAGCACCTGCGGATCCTCGAGCTGGTGGGTGTGCGCCGAGGCGTCGTCGTGTTGACCAAGATCGATGTGGCCGGGGACGACCTGGTCGGGCTCGCGCTGGCCGAGGTGGCAGAGTCGTTGGCGGGGAGTCCGCTGGACCGTGCGGAAGTGGTCGCCGTGGACGCGACAGACGGGGCAGGGCTGGAGGAGCTGCGGTGGGCCCTCGATCGTCTGGTGACGGCCGCGCCACCGGCGGTCGATCGGGGGCGGCCCCGCTTGTGGGTCGACCGGTCGTTCGCCATCCGGGGGGCGGGCACGGTGGTGACCGGGACGCTGACCGATGGGCCGTTGGCCGTGGGCGAGCAAGTGGAGGTCGCCACCCGACAAGGTGTGCACCGGCTGCGGATCCGGGGTCTGCAGTCGTTCGGGCGCGACCGGGACGTCGCCGAGCCCGGGTCGCGGGTGGCCATCAACCTTGCTGGGATCCACCACCGGGCGGTACGCCGCGGCCACGTCGTGGTCCGGCCGGGGCAGTGGCACCGCACGCGGCGCTGCGACGCGTTCCTCCGGGTCCTGCCGGCCGTGGCCCATCGGGTGTCGCGCCGCGCCGCGCTCGCGGCCTACATCGGTAGCGGCGAGTGCCCGATCCGCCTCAACGTCCTGCGGGGTGACAGCATCGGCCCCGGCGAGACAGGCCTGGTGCGGATGCAGCTGCCGGAGGCGCTGCCGCTGCTAACGGGTGACCGGTTCGTCGTACGCGACCTGGGTCGGGCAGAGACCATTGGCGGTGGCGAGGTGCTCGATGTCGATCCCGTGCTCCCTATCTCACGCGCGCGTCCCGACCGGTCGATCGATCGGGTGATCGCGGAGCGTGGCTGGGTGCGTCCCGACGAGCTCGAGCGGCTCACCGGCCAGCGCCGCGAGCCGACCGTCGGTTCCTGGGTCGTGGATCCGGTCCGGTTGGCCACTGCCCGCAACCAGCTTGCGGCCCGGGTCGAGGCTTCGCCGGCGCCGGGGTTGGACGTGGCCGAACTGGACGATCGTGAGCGGGCGGTCCTGGCCTCGCTCGCGGACGTCGTCGTCAGCCATGGGCGGGCGCGTGTCGCGGCGTCGGATGCCTCGGACCTGCTCGAGGATCATCCCTTCATCGCCGCGTTGGAGGCGGAGCCGTTCTCGCCGCCATCGCCGGCGGAGCTCGGCATCGACCAGGCCGCGGTCCGCCAGCTCGTACGCCGGGGCCGGGTGATCGAGCGCGACGGCCTCTACTTCGCACCGGCGGCCATTGAGCGGGCCGCGGCGCTCGTCGAACGGTTGTCCGGCGAGCACCCCGACGGCGTGACGGTCGGCCAGCTCCGCGAGGCGATGGGAACCACCCGCAAATGGGCGGTGCCGCTGGCCGCATTGCTCGACGCCCGGGGAATTACCCGCCGCCGGGGCGACCTGCGCGTCCCGGGCCCCCGGCTCGCGACCCGGGGCCGGGCCTAGACAACCGGCGGCGAGCGTCGCCTCGCGGGTGCATCACACGCCGGCCAGAGACGACGTCGCGCGAGCGAAGCCGCGCTGCTGCGCCCACACGTCCAGGGTGAGCGTGGCGACGTCGTCGACCAGGGGGACGAGGGCAACTGCACCGGGCTCCCGGAGATCGAAGGTCTTGATGTAGCCGCGGCAGGTGGCGCACGTGTCGACCCGAACCGACCGCCGCCCCTCGACAAGGAACGACTCCATGAGCCGGGGATCCTCCTCACCGCAGACGGCGCAGGTGACGCGGGGGTACGGCCACCACGTCGCGCACCGACCGCAGACGAGCGAACGCGGCGAGCCCGCCATGAACTCGCCGCTCTCCTCGGCGATGGCCGACGCCTGCGGCTGGCCACCGCACGCCGGGCAGGCACCCCCCTTCCACTCGTCGGGGAGGGCCACTCTGGTGGCGCCGATCTCGAGCACGGGACCGGCGGCGACCCACACCCAGAAGCCGAGACGGGGCTCCACCAAGGCCACGTCGTCGAGCCACGTCTCGACGACCGCCGCCGACTCGGATGGGGCGAGCGCCCGCAGTCGGTCGCCGGCCTCGCCCAGCGCCGGTGGGACGGCAGCGCGCAGTGTCGTGATCGCGAGCCCCAGCTCCTGCACGATGGACGGCGCGGCGCCCTGGACATCGAGCAGCGGGAAAGCTTCGTCGTCGGCCCGGGCCGCGACCCGCGACACGCCCGCTCGGGCCTGCTGGTGGCGCAGGACAGCGACCAGCACCGACAGTGGGGCGTGGGCGGCGCCGTCCTCGTCGCCGAGGAGCCGTTCGGCGCGGGCGAGGCGCACCTCGAGCGCGCCCGGGCCACCCCGGGACCCTCGTCTCACGGTGGGGTCACGGCGTCGGCTCGGCCGGCTCGGTGCTCTCCGCCGCCGGCGGCTCGGGCCTCTCCGGCTCGCTGTGGCTGGTCTCGCGGTACCAGCGCGGGTGGTGCCAGGCGGCCCACCCCCGGGTGACCCGACCGGTTGTCATGCCCGCCAGCGTCCCGGGGAACAGGAACACCGAGAGCAGCACGTGGATGATGAAGCCCCCGACCATGACCAGGTACGCGGCGTGGTGGATCAGCCGCGACCACTCGCGCACGCCGTCGCCGGCAACCGACGGGAACCACAGCGGGATGCCCGACAGCAGCAACACGATCCCGAACACCAGCGATAACCAGAAGTAGCCCTTCTGTCCGCCGTTCCAGCGGCCGTTGTCGAGCCCTGCATGCCCCGTGCGGGCGTAGCGCCGCAGCCGCCGGAACCAGGCCCGGTCGGTGGCATCCAGCATCATCCCGCGTGCCCAGATCAACAGCATCATCACGATCCCGACGGTGAAGGCGACACCGATCCACGGGTGCGCCGCCCGCATGGTCTGGCCACCGCCGAACAGGCCGGAGAGCCAGGCCAGCCGTGGGTAGGCCAGCGCCATGCCCGACAGCATCAGGGCGACGAAGGTGATCGCCACCTCCCAGTGGAGCACACGCTCGAACAGGTCGTAGCGGGTGATGACGGCCGGCTCGGGCTCGACGGCCTCGACGCGCTCGCGCTCGATAACGTCCCCCCGGCCGGCCTCCGCGGTGACGGTCATCGCTCTGCCTCCTCGGTCTCCTGCGACTCCCCGGGCTCCTGGGGCTCCTGGGGCTCCGCTGGCCCCGGCGGCTCGCGGCCCAGCCGCTCGGCCTCGGCCACCGCCTCCGCCTCGGGCGGCGGGGCCTTGCGCCCGACACGCAGCCAGTAGAGGCCCGCGCCGATAAGCCCCGCCCACGTGGCGACGGCGCCGATGCCCCGCAGCCCGCGCAGCTTGCCGATGAAGCTCAGGTTCGACCGCACGTCGGGGTCCTCGGGGAGCCCGTAGTCACCGAGCATGTCGCCCCGCGGCACCACGTACATCATGTGGAGCCCATTGACGCCGGACGGGTCGTACAGCATGGCATCGTCGAACCCTCGGCCGTGCAGCTTGTCGACCTTGGCCTCCCCGTACGCGACCATCTCCTGCCTGGACCCGAACCGGATCGACCCGGTGGGGCAGGCCTTCACACAGGCCGGCTCGAGGCCCCCGGCGACCCGGTCGACGCACATCGTGCACTTGTAGACCTTCTTGGTCTTGGTGTCGAAGCGGGGGATGTCGAACGGGCAGCCAGTCACGCAGTACTGGCAGCCGATGCACTTCGTCTGGTCGAAATCGACGATGCCGTTCTCGTACTGGACGACCGCACCGGGCGCCGGGCATGCCAGCAGGCAGCCCGGCTCGTCACAATGCAGGCAGCTGTCCTTGCGGATCAGCCACGCCAGATCGCCGTTGTCGAGGTCGACCTCCTTGAAGCGCATGAGGTCCCAGGTGCTCGCAGTCAGGTCCTCGTGGCTCTGGTAACTGCCGAAGTTGAAGGTGTCGTCGGGCTCGAGGTCGTTCCACTCCTTGCAGGCGATCTCGCACGCCTTGCAGCCGATGCACAGATCGATGTCGACGAGCTTCGACACCTCGACGCTCTCTCGGCGGATGTTGGTGCCGGACGACGGTGATGCCGACTTCCGGCGGATGGCCAGACCGAGCTCGGTGGACATGCTGGCCTCCCTAAGCCCTCTCGACGTTGACGAGGAAGCCCTTGTACTCGGGCGTGCGGACGTTGGCGTCGCCGATGTAGGGCGTCAGCAGGTTGGCCATCATCGGCGCCGCTTCGCCTTCCCCTTTGCCGCCGGCGTAGTGCCAGTGCACCGGGATGCCGACCTGGTAGACGACCTTGCCGTCACCGATCCGCAGCGGGCGCATCCGCTTGGTGACTAGGGCGACTCCCTCCACCTCCCCCCGCTTGGACCTCACCCGGACCCGGCCCCCGTTGTCGATCCCCTTCTCGTCGGCCAGCTCGACGGGGAGCTCGACGAAGAAGTCGGGCATGGCCTCGACCAGGTAGGGCACGTTCTGGGTCACGTAGTGCTCGTGCTCGGCGACTCGGTAGGTCGTGGCGACGTAGGGGAACTCGGCGTCGTCCTCGGCGAAGCTGGCCGGGGCGCCCTCGTACAGGAACGCGGCGGGGTTGCGCCGAGTGCCCGACAACAGGTTGTCGATCGGTGCCTCGGTCTGCTCGTAGTGCTCGGGGAACGGCCCGTCGGTCGTGAGGTTCTTCGGGGCGAAGAGCCGCGCCACACCCTCGCCGGTCATGATGAACGCGCCCTTGCCCTCCTCCGGACCGGAGGTGGCGGTGATGTCGGGCACGTCCCCAACCCACTTGGACCCGTTCCACTGGATCCCGGGACGGGTGGGATCCCACGGCTGCCCGTCGGCGTCGGCCGACGCCCGGTTGTAGAGGATCCGCCGGTTGAGGGGCCACGACCAGGTCCAGTCATGGAAGTAGCCGAGGCCGGTGGGGTCGGCGACGCCGCGACGGTCCATCTGGTTGCCGTCCTCCGTCCAGGAACCGCAGTAGATCCAGTTCCCGGACGCGGTGGTGCCGTCGTCGGCCAGGTCGACGAACGTCACCAGCTGCTCACCACTGTCGAGGTTGGAGCCGTTGACCTCCTGCGCCAGCTCCTCGAGTCCCGGGTTGGTCGGGTCGGCGTAGGGCCAGTGCAGGTTGAGCACCGGGTCGGGGAACGCGCCGCCCTCCTCCTCGTACAGATCCTGCAGTCGCTGGTAGAGCTCGCCGAGGATCCGGTTGTCGTCCCTGGCTTCGCCCGTCGCGGGCAGGACCTGGTGCTTCCACTGGGCCCACCGCCCCGAGTTGGTGAACGACCCGGACTTCTCGATCCAGTGGGTCGCCGGCAGGAACAGTGCCTCGGTCTGGATGTCCCCGGGATCGACGCCGGGCGCCCGCCAGAACTCCGACGCCGAGGTCGGCAATGGATCCATGATCACCAGCCACTTCAGGTTGGCGAGCGACTCCGCCATCCGGGTCGAGTCCGGGCCGACGGTCACGCCCGTGAAACCGCCGTAGATGATGCCGTCGAGCCGGCCGGCGCGGGCCTCGTCGTGGATGGTGAGCCACGACGAGTTCTTCTCCGGTTTGGGGATCCACGAGTAGGCGAAGTCGTTGCCCGCGGTCGCAGCGTCGCCGAAGAACGCCTTCAGTTGGCTGACCAGGAACTTCCCGTAGTTATTCCCGAAGAAGTTGATGGAGTTGGGGCGCAGCTGCTTCGCGGGGACCATGTCGAGGTAGTCAGCCATGGTCTCCATGCCGGGGCGAGGGATGGCCAGGTAGCCCGGGAGGATCTCCCACGAGATGGCGTTGTCGGTGTTGCCCTGGATGTTGGCGTGGCCGCGTTCGGCGTTGACCCCGCCACCGGGGATGCCGACGTTGCCGAGCAGCATCTGCAGCAGGCCGATGCCCCGGATCATCTGCACCCCGGACGTGTGGTGAGTGAGCCCGACGGCGTAGACGACGCTGCCGGACTTATCGGCCGCGCCGGTCGCGCCGAACTCCTCGGCGACCGCGACGAACTTGTCTTCGGGGATCCCGGTGATCTGGGAGACCAACTCAGGCGTGTAGCGGCTGTAATGCTCCTTCATCAGTTGGAAGACGCAGCGGGGGTCCTGGAGAGTGGGGTCCACTCGAGCGAAGCCACCGGCATCGCGCTCGTAGTCCCACGTGGTGGTGTCGTAGGTGCGCTCGGCCTCGTCGTAGCCGGAGAAGAGCCCGTCCTCGAACGCGTAGCCCGCGGCCACGATGAATGATGCGTTGGTGTGGAGGCGGACGTAGTCCTCCTGGTAGAGCTCGTTATCGAGGACGTAGTTGATCAGACCGCCGAAGAACGCCGTGTCCGTCCCCGCGCGGATGGGCACGAAGACATCGGCGATGGCCGACGTCCGAGTGAACCGAGGATCGACGTGGATGATGCGCGTGCCCCGCTCGTCGCGCCCGACGTGGGCCCACTTCCACCCGCACGGGTGGTTCTCCGCGGGATTGGCCCCGATGACCAGGATGACGTCACTGTTCTTGAAGTCACGCCAGTGATTCGTCATGGCCCCTCGGCCGAAGCTGGCGGCCAAACTGGCCACCGTGGGACCGTGTCAGACCCGGGCC
>JBKPAA010000037.1:0-10919 GCA_046726215.1 Actinomycetota bacterium
ACGTGGAGGTCGCACATCCTGGTCCCGAACAGCGCCGACTCCACGTTGGACGGCACCCAATACCGCTCGAGGCCGGGCTCCAGGTACGGGTTCACGACCACGACCCGGCAGCCGCGCCGGCGCGCCAGGTACAGGTACTTCATGAACACCGGCTGGTTGTTGGCCGGGTTCGAACCCCACAGCACGACCAGGGGCGCCTCGATCACGTCCTGGAACGAGCAGGTCGTGGCCGCCACGCCGATGGTCTGCTTCAGGCCCACGGTCGAGGGTGCGTGGCATACCCGGGCGGCCGAGTCGATGCTGGCGATCCCCAGCGCCCGAGCCGCCTTGCCGGCCACGTAGTAGGTCTCGTTGGTGATGCCCCGGCTGGTGAGGTAGAGCGCGGTGCGATCGGGTGCCGTGGACCGCAGTCGGGCCGCCAACACCGACAGCGCCTCGTCCCATGACACCCGGCGGAATCCGGCCTCGCCGCGCCGGCGCCGCATCGGATGGCCCAACCGTCCCAGCGCCCGGAGCTGGCCTCCCGTGCGTGACCGCAGCGGCGCCACGTCCGACAGCACGTGAGGATCGATGGCGTCGGCGGTGTTGAGCTCGAGCAGGTCGAGGCGTGTGGTGCACAGGTGGACGCCGTCGATGGTCCAGTCGTGGAGGCCGGCGACCCCGAGAGCGCATCCGTCGCACGCACCCCTGGTCAGGACCCGATAGGCGTACGCGGGATGCGCACGGTTGGCCCAGGCCACCCGGGCCAGGTCGCGGTAGTGGTTCGGCTTCTGCTCACCGACACCGTTGGGGCGCCAACCGGCCCACAGCCTGGGGTTCCAGCCGCCGAACTGCTCGCGCAGCGACACCGGTCAGCGCCCCGGCTTCGAACTTGCGGCGGATGGCGCTGTCACCACGTCGTCAACCCCCGCAAGTTCGTCGTAGCGGGGGAGCTCCTCGGGCGCGTAGACGTTGAGGCGGCCGCCGCGGGCGAAGCCGCACAGCGTCATCCCGGCGAGGCGGGCGGCGCTCACCGCCAGCGACGAGGGCGCGCTGACGGCCACCACAGTGGAGAAACCGGCTGCCCACGCCTTCTGCACGATCTCGAAGCTGGCGCGTCCGCTCACGTACAGGCCGAGGCCCCTGGCAGGCAGGCGGTCATCGAGCAGGAGCCGCCCCACCACCTTGTCGACGGCGTTGTGGCGCCCGATGTCCTCGCGGGCGAGCAGGGGCGCACCGGTGCGGTCGAACGCCACGGCGGCGTGCACGGCCCCGGTGGCGTCGAAGAGCTGCTGGGTGGACGTGACCGTGTCGGGCACCTGCGCCAGCACGTCGAGCGGGATCGGCGCCGTCGGCGGCAACGGGTGCAGCCGCTCCCGCAGCTCGTCGATGGCGGTGGAGCCGCACATGCCGCTGGCCGACGTGGTGGTGGTCAGGCGCGGGCGGGGCGGCGGGGCCAGGCCGCCGGTCTCGACAGTGACCACGTTGAACTCGCTGTCGACCGCGGAACCGGTCCCGCAGTAGCGGCACTGGCGGACGGGGGCCCCGGCGAGCAACCCCTCGGTGAAGCAGAACCCGGCCGCCAACTCGAAGTCGTGGCCGGGCGTGCGCATGGTGGTCGTCACCAGCAACCCGTCGAGCTGGATCTCGAGCGGCTCCTCGACGATCAGGTGGTCCGGCTGGCGCGCCACGGCGCTCCCGTCGTAGCGGTGAGTGAGCACCTTGGAGGTACGCCCCCGTGACACGCCCTGAAGGGTACGAGGTCGGTCGCAGACCCACGCCATCAGGAGTACGAGTCGGCCGGCAGGCCGACGCCGCCACGGGGCGGCGGGCGGGGGTCGGGCCGGAGGGTGGGGGTCGGGCCGGAGTATCCGTGCTCAGACTGTCCGGCGCAGGGTGGCGCTCAGGTGATGTTGGTGGGCCTGGCCGACGGCGCCCATGGCCAGGTCGTAGTGCAGGGTGTCGCCGACGACCTCGACGTCCCGCTGGAGCGTGACTACCGACTTGGCCGTGGTCGAGCCGGCCACTGCCGTCGACCGGAGGTGCAGCCGCACGCCGGTCGGAAGGGCCTCGACCGTGCCCTCCTCGATCTCGACGATGCCCGTCGGGTGCGCCATGACCAGCTCCACACGTCCCTCACCGGCCGGCCGCCAGTAGCCGGCCTCGGCGTGGGCCGGCAGCCCCGTCGCCAGGTTGACCGTCGCCTGGCGGTAGGAGAGGAAGGGCTTGCCCACGTGCGTGAAGCTGATCTCCTCGGAGTACCGGAACGGCTCGATGGTCGGATAGCTGCCCTCGCCCTCGCCCCTCCAGGTTCCGAGCAGGGCTGCGAGCGGCCGGAGGTCGGCGTGCGCGGGCGGGCTCATGACAGCGAACGTAGCCCCGAATCCGTGTGCGCAGATGGTTGCTCTCCAACCATTTCCAGCCACGCGTTCCCGGCCTGCCGCGAGTCGCGGCATGCTCTGGCCGTGGGGGACGAGTCGCCCGAACCGCCGCCACTGACGGTTCCTCGCCTGCTGGCCCGCGGGCTCGCCCTCCGCTGCCCCCTTTGTGGTGGGGGCGGCCTGTTCCGCCGATGGTTCGTGATGCAGGAGCGCTGCCCCCGCTGCGGCTTTCGGCTCGAACGCATCGAGGGCCACTGGCTGGGCGCGCTGGGCATCAACACGATCGTCACCTTCAGCGCCGTGCTGATCGCGGTCGTGCTCGGCTTTCTCGCCACCTACCCGGGACCGCTGGCCCCGGCGCTGGTCGCCGTGGTGGCAACGTCCGTTGTCGTCCCCCTGGCATTCTTTCCGGTGTCCAAGACGTTGTGGAGCGCCATCGATCTCGCCATGCGCCCGCTCGAGCCCGACGACGACGTCGACCCCCGATGGATACCGCCGGCTCACCACCACGAGGCGTGAGCACGGAACCTGGCGTCAGAAGAGCGCCACGAGGTGGGCCTGGTCGTTGAAGCGGGCCAGCTCCCACGAGATCGACCGGTCGCGATAGGGGTTCGCACCGTGGCGCCACTCGGTGACCGAGGCGTTCTCGGGGCTGAACCAGGCGCGCTCGCGGCCGTCGTTCTCGCCGATGCCGAGCCAGCGGATCATGGTGTGCACGATCACGCCGCCGTGACACGCGACGACCACGGTCGTCCCCCCGTGCCGCTCGACCAGGCGGTCGATCCCGGCGCCGACCCGATCGGCCATCTCCCGCCAGGTCTCGCCCCCGGGATCACGCCGGAGGTCCGGGTGCCAGCCCCCGTCGGGGAACGGGTAGAGCCGGTCGTACTCGTCCCAGGCCAGCCCGTCGCCCTCACCGGGATGGTGCTCGCAGAGGTCGCAGTCCCGCAACACGTCGGGATCGCCGAACACCGGTGCCAGTATCTCGGCCGTCTCGACGGCGCGGGGCATCACGCTCGAGTAGAGCGCTGACACCTCTCCCAGCTCGTCGGTCGCCTTCCAGCGGTCGCGCAGCGCCTCCACCTGCAGGCGCCCCCGCGTGGACAGCCCGCGGCAGCCGGTGTGGCCGCCCACGATGCCCAGCTCCTGGGCCCGCGATTCGCCATGGCGCACCAAGACGATCCGGGTCCCATCCATGACTCATCCACGCTACCGGGCACCCCGTCCAGCAGCAGCTCGCACCACGAGATGGCGGGGCGCTGGGGGGAGCACGAGGGGGGACCCTCCGGGGTCCCCCCTCGTCGAAGCTTCGCTTCGGGAGCGAAACCCTAGAAGTCCTCCATGCCACCGCCGGGCATGGCGGGGGCGCCCTTCTCCTCGGGCTTGTCGGCGATGACGGCCTCGGTGGTGAGGAACAGGGCTGCGATCGAGGCTGCGTTCTGCAGCGCCGACCGGGTGACCTTGGCGGCGTCGATGATGCCGGCCTTGGTCAGGTCCTCGTACTCGCCGGTGGCGGCGTTGAGGCCCTCGGTGGGTCCCTCGAGCGCCCGGACCCGCTCGGTCACCACGCCGCCCTCGTGGCCGGCGTTGATGGCGATCTGCTTGAGCGGCTCCTCGAGCGACCTGGCGACGATGCGGGCGCCGGTCGACTCGTCGCCGGTCAGGCTGTTGGCCAGCTCGTTGACCTTGGACTGCGTCCGCAGCAGGGTCACGCCACCGCCGGCAACGACGCCCTCCTCGATGGCGGCCTTGGTGGTCGACACCGCGTCCTCGATCCGGTGCTTCTTCTCCTTGAGCTCGACCTCGGTGGCGGCGCCGACCTTGAGCACGGCGACCCCGCCGGACAGCTTGGCCAGCCGCTCCTGCAGCTTCTCGCGGTCGTAGTCGGAGTCGGTGTTGTCGATCTCGTTCTTGATCTGCTGGATGCGGCCCTTGATCTCCTCCTCGGAGCCCGCACCCTCGACGAGGGTGGTCTCGTCCTTGGTGACGATGACCTTCTTGGCCCGTCCCAGGAGGTCGAGCGTGGTGTTCTCGAGCTTGAGGCCGACCTCCTCGGTGATGACCTGGCCGCCGGTGAGGATGGCGATGTCCTGCAGCATCGCCTTGCGGCGCTCGCCGAAGCCGGGGGCCTTCACCGAGGCCGACTTGAAGGTGCCGCGGATCTTGTTGACCACGAGCGTGGCCAAGGCCTCACCCTCGACGTCCTCGGCGATCACGACCAGCGGCTTGCCGGCCTGCATGACCTTCTCGAGGACGGGCAGCAGGTCACGGACGTTGGAGATCTTGGAGCCGACGATGAGGATCTGGGCGTCGTCGAGGACCGCCTCCATCCGGTCGGGGTCGGTGACGAAGTACGGCGAGATGTAGCCCTTGTCGAAGCGCATGCCCTCGACGAGGTCCATCTCCATGCCGAAGGTCTGCGACTCCTCGACGGTGATGACGCCGTCCTTGCCGACCTTGTCGATGGCCTCGGCGATCATCTCGCCGATCTCGGGGTCGGCGGCCGAGATGCCGGCCACCTGGGCGATCTGGTCCTTGGAGTCGACGTCGACCGCCATGTCGGCGATCGCTTCGACGGCGTCGACCACGGCGGCCTCGATGCCCTTCTTCAGGGACATCGGGTTGGCCCCGGCGGCGACGTTGCGCAGGCCCTCGCGCACCATCGACCACGCCAGCACGGTGGCGGTGGTGGTGCCGTCACCAGCGACGTCGTCGGTCTTCTTGGCGACCTCCTTGACCAGCTCGGCCCCGATCCTCTCGTAGGGGTCTTCGAGCTCGATCTCCTTGGCGATCGACACGCCGTCGTTGGTGATGGTGGGAGCGCCCCACTTCTTGTCGAGCACGACGTTGCGGCCCTTGGGGCCGAGGGTTACCCGTACGGCGTCGGCCAGCTTGTTCATGCCGGACTCGAGGCTGCGACGGGCCTCCGTGTCGAAAGCGATGATCTTCGGCATCCCTGAATCCCTCCGTTGGGCACGGGGTTAGCACTCGATTGGTCTGAGTGCTAGCCAGTCAAGCACCTCGGATCAGCACTCGCAACACGTGAGTGCTAACCGAGCGGGGGGCGAGCCGGCTCAGCCGCCGGCCACGGCGGGGATGATCGACAGCTCGGATCCATCCGGGACGGGGGTGTCGAGGCCCTCCAGGAAGCGGATGTCGTCGTCGGCCACGAACACGTTGACGAAGCGCCGCAGGTTGCCGTCGTCGTCGAGCAGCCGGTCGGCGAAGCCGGGATGCGCCTGGTCGAGTCGGGTGAGCACGTCGCGCACGTTGGACCCTTCCAGCGACACCTCGGATTGGCCTGCGGTGAGGGTGCGCAGCGTTGTCGGGATGCGGACGGAGACAGTCATGCACGGTCCTTCGGCGTCTGAGAGCGCGGCGATGGTACCCAACGGCCCTGACGCTTCCGCCATTCCGACCGGCAACGCCTCGGCGGACCGCTCGTCATCGCCCCGGCGGACCGGACAGCAGCTCTCCGGCCACGACCTCGATGCAGGCGAGCGTGTCCGTGTGGGCGCGCTCGCGGCCGAACCGCCCCACCAGCGACACGACCTCGAGGCCCTTGCCGGGCGGGTCCAGGTCGTCGACGACCTCGCCCACGATGGCCACGCAGGGGACGCTCAGGGCCGCCGCCAGCCCCGCCACGCCCCCGACCACCTTGCCTTCGAACGACTGCCGGTCGAGGAATCCCTCGGCCGTGATCACAAGGTCGGCGCCCTCGACCGCGTCGTGGAGGTCGAGCTCGTCGACCACCGCGTCGAAGCCCGGCATCAGCGACCCGCCGGCGACTGCGAGCCCTCCGGCCAGGCCGCCGGCGGCACCGGCACCATCGAGATCGCGGACGTCGACGCCGTGGTCGGCGCGGTAGACGTCGGCCAGGCGGTCGAGCCGCCGCCGGAGGAGCTCCACCTGTGCGGGTGTCGCGCCCTTCTGGGGTGCGAAGACCTCGGCGGCGTCGACGAACCGGGTGCGGACGTCACACAGCACCACCAGCTCGATCCCGGCCAGCCGGTGCAGCGGGTACAGCGCCCGCAGTGCGCCCAGCCCCCCATCGGTGGTGGCCGATCCACCGAGGCCCACCAGGACCCGGCGGGCACCGCTGTCCACGGCGGTGCCGATCAGCTCGCCGGTTCCCACGGTCGAGGCCGCCACCGGATCGTTGCCGTCGGCGCCACCCACGAGCGCCAGCCCCGACGCCTGCGCCGTCTCGATCACGGCCGTGCGCCCGTCGAGCCGCCATGCGGCCGTCACCGGGTCGCCCAGGGGCCCGGTCACCGACGTGGCGCGGTTGGGCCCGCCCAGGACGTCGAGCGTGCCCTCGCCGCCGTCGGCCAGCGGCACCTCGGTGCAGCTCCAGCCCGCGGCCGCCGCGGCCCGACCCACGACGGCCGCCACGTCGCGGGCGGTCGCGGTCCCCCGCAACTTGTCGGGCGCCGCGACCACGCGCATGACCGGACAGTGTGGCGCACTCGGTCACACGTGCCCGGCGGGCCACCCCACTAGCCTCGACCACCCGTGGATCGCCCCGTCGTCATCGTGTCCAACCGCGGCCCCCTGTCGTTCCGGCGCGACGACCAGGGCGAGCTGGTCGCGACTCGCGGCGCCGGGGGACTGGTCTCGGGTCTCCGTCCCGTCGTCGCCGATACCGGAGCGACCTGGATCGCCGCCGCCATGACCGAGGGCGACCGCGAGGCTGCGGCCAAGGGTCTGATCGACGCGGACGACCTCCGCGTCCACCTCGTCGCCCTCGACCGCGAGGCGTTCCGGCTCGCGAACGACGTGATCAGCACCCAGGTGCTGTGGTTCGTGCACCACGGGCTCTACGACCTGCCCCGGGCGCCGGCGTTCGGTCGCGACCTGCGTGAAGCCTGGCTCGCCTATCGCCACGTCAACGAGGCGTTCGCCGCCGCCGTGGCCGAGGATGCGCCGGAGGGCGCCGCCGTGCTCGTGCAGGACTACCACCTCAGCTTGCTGGGCGTCGGCCTCGCCGAGCACCGGCCCGACCTGGCGGCCGTGCACTTCAGCCACACCCCATTCGCCACCCCGACCTGGCTGGGGGTGCTCCCCAACCACGTGACCGGTGAGGTCCTGTCGGGCCTTGCCGCCCACCGGGCGTGCGGGTTCCACTCGCGGCGCTGGGCCGCCGACTTCCTGGCCTGCTGCCGTGCCAACCTCGCGCTGGCCCCGGCGACCTTCGTGTCGCCGCTGCCTGCCGATGCCGACGATCTGCAGCGGGCGGCGGCGTCCCCGGCCTGCGAGGCCGCCCTGGCCGAGATCGAGGACCAGGTCGCCGGCCGGGTCGTCATCGCCCGCGTGGACCGCATCGAGCTGTCCAAGAACCTCCTCCGCGGGTTCCAGGCCTACGACGACCTCCTGGAGCACGAGCCCGGCTGGCGGGAGCGGGTGGTGTTCATGGCGTCGTGCTATCCGTCGCGGACCGCTGTGGCCGCCTACATCGATTACCAGCGGGAGGTCGAGGCGCTGGTGGAGCGGATCAACGAGCGCTGGGGCACGCCGGGATGGACCCCGATCGTGTACGACACCCAGGACGACTACCCCCGCTCGGTCGCCGTGCTGCGGCGGGCCGACGTGCTGCTGGTCAACCCCATCCGTGACGGGCTCAATCTGGTGGCCAAGGAAGCGGCCATCGTCAACGAGCGGGAGCTCGTGGTGTGCCTCTCAACCGAGGCCGGGGTGTGGGACGAGCTCAGCGACGCGGTGGTGCAGGTGCAGCCGTTCGACGTTGCCGGGACGTCCGACGCCCTGGCCAAGGCGCTGGCCATGGACGCCGACGAGCGGCGCGAACGGGCGGGAATGCTCCGGCGACTCGCGCTGGCCCGTCGCCCCGCCGACTGGCTCGCCGACCAGCTGGCGGCCGCCGGCGGCCCCGGCGGTAGTCACTAGGGAGCGTTCGGCCGCCCCCGGGAGGACAGGGGCGCCGGCTCCTCGCCCGTCAGTTGCCAGAGGAGGTCGAGGACGGCGGGGGGCCCGTCCACGACCAGGTCGGCGCGCTCGACCAGCTCGCCGGGCGCCTCGGCGCTGGCCACCGCCACTCGCAGGACCTCCATGCCCCGCTCCTCGAGGTGGTCGAGGGCTTCGAACGCCGGGAGGTCGCCCCTGTCGTCGCCCACGAAGCACACCGCCTCGACGCCGGAGACCAGGCTCTGTACGGCGGTCCCCTTGTCGACGGCGACGGGTGGGTGCAGCTCGAAGGACATGCGGGCCCGGCGCAGCACCAGCCCCGACCGCTGCGCCTCCATTCCCGCCCACTCGCGCACCGCCGACCCGAGCCCCGGATGCTCCCGGTAGTGGAGCGTGAGCGACAGCCCCTTGGGCTCGACCGCCATGCCCACCGGCCCGTCCTCCTTGGCCCGGCGGGCGGCGTCGGCGACCGCGTCCCGCCACGCGCCCGCCACCGGGTGGGCGGTGCGCACGCCGTCCCGGACGGTCTCCAGGCCGTAGATCCCGGAGATGACCACGCCGGCCGGCAGGAGCGGCTCGAGGAACGAGGCCGGGCGGCCCGACACCACCGCGACGACCGCGAGCCGCCGGGCCAGCAACTCCAGCACCTCGCCCGCCCCGGCCAGCGGGCGCGCCTCGGCGGGCACATCGACGATGGGCGACAGCGTGCCGTCGAAGTCGAGCAGCAGGGCCGCCCGGCCGGGCCGCTCGACGAACGGCGCCAGCGTGTCGGCCAGCGTCAACCCCCCGCGAGATCGGTGCCGAGCAGCACCACGAGCTGCGCGCCGCCGGGGTCGACCGGCGGTTGGGCGGGCATCGCCGCCACGCCGTCGGCGGGTGCGCCGAGGGCCTCGGCCAGGGCCCGGGCCTCACCCTCGAAGCCCTCGATGAAGAGGACCTGGGTGCTCTCGAGCTGCTGGCCCTCGGGTCCGTTCGTCGGCTCGACGGTCTGATATCCGGCGCCCGCGAGCTGCTCCGTTCGGGCGCCGGCGGCCCCGGAGACCCCGGAGACGTTGGCCACACGCACGACGACCTCGGTGGGCCGGCGCACTTGCGGGGCGGTCGTCGTGGTCTCGCCCCCGTCGGCCGCCGTGGTGGCCGTGGTGTCCCCGCCGGCGGCCGTCGTCTCGGTCGAGCCGGCGGCGACATCGTCGGGCGCGCTGTCCTCGAGGGCCCGCAACAGGAACAGTCCCAGCACAACGGCCGCCGCGATCAGGACGATCCCCCGGGCCGGGCTCGCCCGTGGGGACATCGGTCCCTCGGTCGGTGGTCGCTCGGTCTGCATGCCGGGGCCTCCTATCGGCCTTGCCCGAGGGTGGTGCCGCCCACGACGCGGGCCCGCCGACGCTGTAGCCGCATGCGGCGGAGCCGACGCAGGACCAGCGGGTCGTACGCGACGGCGTCGGGATCGTCGAGCAGGGCGCTCAGCAGTTGGTAGTAGCGGGTTGGTGACAGGTTCAGGCGCTCACGAATTCCGGCGCTCTTCGACGTGGGGAGCATCCACCAGCTCCGCTCGAAGTCGAGGATCGCCCGGTCACGATCGGTGAGGGACACTCGAACAAGGCTGGCGTGGTGACCCATCCAATGCAAGCACCCCCGTGGGGAGCCGAGGAAGGCGGCGATATGGTCGCGCCGCCGCCCGAGTAGCTCAGCCGGCAGAGCAGGCGCCTTGTAAGCGTCAGGCCGCGGGTTCGATTCCCGCCTCGGGCTCGTGGCGCGCGGTCAGCGTCGCCGGGCGATCTCGAAGCACGCGAGCGCCGCCGCCGCCGACACGTTGAGCGAGCCGAGGCGGCCGTACATGGTGATGGAGACCAGCTCGTCGCAGCGCTCGCGGACGAGACGCGACAGGCCCCGTCCCTCGGCGCCGAGCACCAGGCAAATGGGACCGTCCGCCCCCGCCAGGTCGTAGAGCGAGGTTGCCGCCCCTTCTTCGAGGCCGACCACGCGCATGCCGGCGTCACGCATGCGGGCCAGGGCCGCCGCCAGCCCCCCGACCACGGCGATGGGCAGGTGCTCCACCGCTCCCGCCGCCGCCTTGGTGGCCGCGGGCGTGACGTGCACCGCCCGATGCCGCGGCAGCACCACGCCGGTGACACCCGCGCACTCGGCCGATCGCAGGATGGCGCCGAGATTGCCGGGATCGGTCACCCCGTCCAGCGCGACGAGGAACGGCACCACGGCGGCGTGCCGGTCGGCGCCGGGCCTGGCGACGTCGGAGGCGCGGCGGCCCGCGATCAGGTCGTCGAGGTCGACCTCGGGGAGCGGAGCCGCCAGGGCCAGCACGCCCTGGGGTGCCTCGCTCCGTGCCTGGGCGGCGAAGCGCCCCCGTCCGACCATGCTCAGGGGCACGCGGTTGGCCTCGGCCAGTTCGCGGATGTCGCGGAGGATCGACGCGTCGCCGGCGTCGTTCTCCATCCACACCTCCCGGACGCGGCGGGCGCCCGCGAGCAGCAGCTCCCGGACCGCTTGGCGGCCCTCGACCTGGTCGCCGCCCAACCCGCGCCCGGACGAGCGGACGCGGCCACGGCGGCCGGGTGTGACCGGCGCGGGTCGCGCCCGCCCCGTCAACCGGGCGGGTGGCGGCGCGCCGCTGCGTCC
>JBKPAA010000038.1:0-47375 GCA_046726215.1 Actinomycetota bacterium
GTGCGGCGGCGTCGTCGTCGTCGGCCGGTGCGGCGGCGTCGTCGTCGGCGGGTGCGGTCGCGGCGTCGTTGTCGTCGGCGGGTGCGGTCGCGGCTCCATCGCCGGCCGAGGCCGCCAGGTCGTCGGCGAGCTGGCGCGTCAGCCGCGCCCGCGCGCCGGCCAGTCGCGTGTGCACCACGTCAGGGGCCAGGCCGAGGATGCGGGCGGCCGCATCCGGCGTGAAGCCCTCGCGATCGACCAGGACCACGGCCACGCGGTCGGCCGGCGCCAACTCCGCCAACACTTCGGCCAGCCGCGTCCGGCGGCCCTGCGCCCCGGCGGACGACGCCCCGTTGCCGGTGGCGTTCGGAATCGCCGGCCCCGGCGGTGGATCCGCCGGAGCGTCCGGCGCATCGGCCGCGGTGGGCGGCGCGGCACCGATGTGGCTGCTCTCGCGCCGCAGGCCGTCGATGCAGGCGTTGTAGACCACGCGGTAGAGCCAGGCCGCCGCATCCTCGCGGGGGTCGATGCGTACGACCTCGCGCCACGCCTTGACGTAGGCCATGCGGAGCACGGCGTCGACCCGGCGGGGCTCGAGCAGCAGCGCGTGCGCCAAGCCCCGCAATCGCCAGTCGTAGCGGCCCAAGAGCGCGCGGAACGCCCTCCGGTCACCCTGTTGCGACCGGCGCATGAGGCGCGTGTCGGTGACGGATGTGGTCCTCGCCATGTCGATGGAGCGCGATCTGTCCAACGGCATTCCAGCACACCCCCGACCCCCGATTGGGCCACCCTCCCCCGAGCGGCATCGACCCGCCCGGCGGCCGAGACGCCGTTCGACGATCTCAGCCGAACGTGGCCAGAACCGGGACGGCCTCGCGCGCGAGGTCGGCGATCGATCCGGGCCAGAGGCCGGCGAGGATCGTGACGATCACGCACATGGCGAGCGCGATGGTGGCGCCCGCCGGGACGGGTATCCGCGGGGCGCCCGATGCGGCCCCCGATTCGGCCACGGGGTCGGCCATGTACATGCTGACCGCGATCCGCAGGTAGAGGTAGGCCGCGATCACGGCGCTGAGCATGGCCACGGCGGCGAGCCAGACCGATCCCGCGTCGACGGCGGCGTTTATGACGTAGAACTTGGCGAAGAAGCCCGACGTGAACGGCACCCCCGCCTGGGCGAAGAGCAACAGGGCCAGGACCAGGGCCAGCACCGGACGCGATCGAGCCAGGCCCCTGTAGTCATCGAGGCTGTGATGGCTGTCGCCCCGGCGTCCCACCAGCGTGATGACCCCGAACGTGCCGGCAACGAGGAACACGTACGTCGCCAGGTAGAACAACGCCGCCTCGACCCCCTGATCCGTGGCGGCCTGCACGCCTACCAGCACGAAGCCGGCGTGCGAGATCGAGCTGTACGCCATCATGCGCTTGACGTCGGTCTGCACGACCGCGAGCACCGCCCCGACCAGCATCGTCGCCACCGCGACCGCGTAGATCAGCGGCTGCCAGTCGACGGCATAAGCGGAGAATGCGAGATCGAACACGCGCATGAGACCGGCGAAGCCCGCCACCTTCACGCCCGAGGCCATCCACGCCACCATCGGCGAGGGAGCGCCCTGGTACACGTCGGGTGTCCAGAAGTGGAAGGGCACCGCCGCCACCTTGAACCCGAGGCCGACCAGCAACAGGGCCAGCCCGGCGAGGATCAGGCCGTCGTCGGTCAGGGCGCTGGTGCTGAACGTGTCGAGGATCGTCACCAGGTTGGTGGTGCCGGTGCCGCCGTAGATCATGGCGATGCCGTAGAGGAAAAACGCCGACGAAAAGGCGCCGAGCACGAAGTACTTCATGCCCGCTTCCTGCGACGTGACCCGCCGCCGGTGCATCGCCGCCAGCACGTACACCGCCATCGACAAGACCTCGAGGCCGAGGAACAACACGATCAGATCGTTGGCGTGGGCCATGATCACGCCGCCGGTGGCGGACAGCAGCAGCAGGACGTACGGCTCGACGCCCTCGAGCTGCTCGCGCCTCAGGTAGTCGTCGACGAACAGGGCCGCCAGCACCACGGCCGTGGCGATCAGGAACGTGACGAACGTGGAGAAGCCGTCGACGCCGACGGTCCCGGCGAGTGTCGAGAACGGTCCCCGGCTGTCGTCGTTGACCTCGATCCACAGGGGGATCGCGGCGCCGATCGCTCCCAGCGCCGCGAGGCAGGTGAAGATCGTGTAGCCCACCGTCGAACGGCGGCTGTGCACGAACGACGACACCAGCATCAGGACCAGCGCGCCGCCGACCAACACCAGCATCGGGGCGACCGCGCCCCAGTCGACACCGGGGCGCTCGATCGGCACCGGATCGACCGGCAAGGGCTGGCCCAGGGATCCCAGGATGCCGATCATCCACCGGCCTCCTCGTCCCGGGCCTCATCCCCCGTGGACACCAACGGACCCTCCCTCGCGACCGGCGGTTGGGTGTAGTCGCTGTTGGCCTCGACGTGCTCGATCAGGCGATCGACCGAGGGCTGCATCCTTTCCAGCACCGGCTTGGGATAGATGCCCAGGAACGCGATCAGCCCGAGCAGCGGCGCCATCACCAAGCCCTCGCGCCAGTTCATCTCCGGGAAGTGACGGTTGTCGTCGTCCGGTTCGCCGTGGAACACCCGCTGGTACGCCCACAGCAGATAGAGCGCGGCGAGGATCACGCCCGTGGCGGCCACCACCGCCCACCACCGCCGCGTCAGGAACGAGCCGACCAGCACCAGGAACTCGCCCACGAACCCGTTGAGCCCGGGCAGCCCGATCGACGACATCATCACCACGGTGAAGACCGCGGCGAAGATCGGCGCCGCCTTCTGCAATCCCTTGAGGGCGACGATCTCGCGGGTGTGCCTCCGGTCGGAGATCATGCCGACCAACAGGAACAGGGCCCCCGTCGACAGGCCGTGGTTGACGTTCTGGAGCAGCCCACCCTGCAGTCCCTGGGTCGTGATCGCGAATATGCCGAGGACGATGAACCCGAGGTGGGCGACCGACGAGTAGGCCACCAGCCGCTTCAGGTCGCGCTGCATCGTGGCGACGATGGCGCCGTACACGACGCCGATCACGCCGAGGGTCACCAGCGCGGGCGCGAAGAAGGAGGCGGCGTCGGGGAACAGGTAGAGCCCGAACCGCAGCAGCCCGTAGACGCCCAGCTTCAACAACACCCCCGCCAGGATCACCGATCCCGCGGTGGGCGCCTCGGTGTGTGCGTCCGGTAGCCAGGTGTGCAGCGGGAACAGCGGAACCTTGACGGCGAACGCGAGGGCGAAGGACAGGAAGATCCAGCGGGCGGCGGCCCAGTCGAGCGGGTTGGCGCTGCTGGAGTCGTCGGTGACCGTGCGGGCCTCGGCGATCTCGACCAGGTCGAAGCTGAGGGGCACGTCGGCCCGCAGCTTTGCCACCTGATCCTCGACGGCGGGTGGAACCACCTGGGGGTTCTCTTGTTCGGCCAGCAGCGCAGCGGCCTCGGCGCGGTTCCGGTCCTCTAGGCCGTCGCGATGGAGGTAGGCGAGCGCGACGATGCCGACGAGCATCAACGCGGAGCCGAACATCGTGAACAGGAAGAACTTGATAGCGGCGTACACCCGCCGGCTGTAGCCCCAGCCGCCGATGAGGAAGTACATCGGCACCAGGACGATCTCGAACATCACGAAGAACAGGAAGAGATCGAGCGCCACGAACACGCCCAGGCAGCCGGCTTCGAGCAACAGGAGCCAGGCGTAGTAGGGCTTGGCGTCGTGCGACGGAGCCGACCCCAGCAGGGCGAGCGGGAACAGCACCGCCGTCAACACGACGAGGAACAGCGAGATCCCGTCGACGCCGACGTGCCAGGAGATGCCGAAGTCGCCGATCCACGAGCGGTTGGCCTCGAACTGCATGCCGGCGTCGTGCTTGTCGAACGCCGCCAACACGTATATGGCCAGCGCCCCGGCGGCGGCCGAGAACAGCAGCGCCACCCCACGGTGCAGCTCTGCCCGGGCCCGGGGGATCAGCGCCACCGCCACGGCCCCGACGGCAGGAACCAGGATCAGGGCGGTCAGCACGGAGGAGCTGGACGCCCCCTCTTGGGCCAACAGGAGGGGTCCCATCAGAACGTCACCCTCGTCAGGAAGTAGCCGAGGACGACCACCACACCGACGGTCACGCCCAGGGCGTAGGAGCGGACGAAACCGGTCTGCACCGTTCGCAGCCGCCTGCCGGCACCGCGAACGACGCCGGCCACGCCGTTGACCGCACCGTCGATGACGTGGGCGTCGAACCAGGCAATGGCCTCGAACGATTTCCGGCCGGGACCGCCCATGAAACCAGTTATGGCCTCGTTGTAATACCACGCGTGCGCCAGCACTGCGGGCTCGACCGCACGGATCCGGTGACGCAGGTAGACGACGGCGGCGATGGCGATCCCGACCACGCCGGCGCCGACGGCGACGATCGCCAGGGCGACCTTGGCCCCCGACGACACGGCGATCTCCGCCTCGTTCACGCCGAGGACGGGCTCGAGGAAGTGCTCCAGGAAGTGCAGGTCCTCGTCGAACGGCAGGTTGATGAGGCCTCCCGCGATCGACAGCACCGCAAGCGCGACCAGGGGCACCGTCATGAGCCAGGGTGATTCGTGCGGCTCGGTGTGTGCGTGCTCATCGCCATCGACGTCCAGCTCGTTGGCGGCGGCGCCCACGCTCGCCGGCTGCGGTGCCGGCTCGGCACGCCAGCGGGGCTCGCCGAAGAACACCATGAACACCTGGCGGCTCATGTAGTAGCCCGTGAGCAGCGCGGTCACGAGCCCGATGGCCCAGAGCACCCTCGCATCGGCACCGCCGCTTCCCCAGGCGAACAGGAGGATGTCGTCCTTCGACCAGAACCCGGCAAACGGCGGCACCCCGGCGATCGCCAGCCAGCCGACGATGAACGTGGCTGCGGTCAGCGGCATGAACTTGCGCAGGCCGCCCATGCGGCGCATGTCCTGCTCGCCGTTCATGCCGTGGATCACCGAGCCGGCGCCGAGGAACAGCAGGGCCTTGAAGAAAGCGTGGGCGATCATGTGGAAGATCGCCGCCACGTAGGCGCCGACCCCCACCGCCAGGAACATGTAGCCGAGCTGGCTCACCGTCGAGTAGGCGAGCACCTTCTTTATGTCGTTCTGGGCGACGGCGATGGTGGCGGCGATGAACGCCGTGATCACACCCACCCAGGCGATCACGTCGGGCACCCAGTCGTAGCCGGCGGCCAGGATGGGGTTGACCCGGGTCATCAGGAACACGCCCGCGGTCACCATCGTGGCGGCGTGGATGAGGGCCGATACCGGCGTGGGACCGGCCATGGCGTCGGGAAGCCAGATGTACAGCGGGATCTGCGCCGACTTGCCCACGGCGCCGAGGAACAGCAGCAGCCCGATGGCCGTGGCCGTGACCGGGGCGACGGTCCCTACGCTCGCGAACAGCCCCTCGTAGTTCAGGGTCCCGACGGTGGCGAAGGCCAGGAACATAGCCAGCAGGAAGCCCCAGTCCCCGATGCGGTTGGTGATGAAGGCCTTCTTGCCGGCGGTGGCGTTCGCCTCGGAGGTGAACCAGAACGAGATCAGCCAGTAGGAGCAGGCGCCCACTCCCTCCCAGCCCAGGAAGGTGACCAGCAGGTTGCTGCCGAGCACCAGCATGAGCATCGAGAAGACGAACAGGTTCATGTACACGAAGAACCGGGGGAAGTCCTCGTCGCCGTGCATGTACCCGATCGCGTACAGGTGGATGAGGGTGCTCACGCCGGTGACGAACAGCGCCATCGTGATCGAGAGCGGATCGGCCAGGAATCCGACGTCGACCCGCAGCCCGCCCACCGGCACCCATTGGAACAGCGTCTGGGTGAACTGGCGGCCCTCCTCGGGCTCGCCGAGCAGGCCGACGTAGACCACGACGGAAGCCGCGAAGCTTCCGGCGCACATGATGGTCGCCAGCCAGCCGGCGGCGGGCTCGCCCACGCGCTTCCCGGACAGCAAGAGGATTAGGAAGCCCGCCAGCGGCAGCGCGGGGATCAACCAGACGACATCGAGCACGGGCGCGTCAGCCTTCCAGTAGGGCGACGTCGTCGGCGGTGGCGCCGGGCCGCTTGCGGAGCAGGGCGACGATGATGGCGAGGCCCACCACGACCTCGGCTGCCGCCACTACGAGCACGAACACCACGATCGACTGTCCCCCCGTGTCGCGCACCATGCGCGAGAAAGTGACGAAGGTGAGGGTCACCGCGTTGAGCATCAGCTCGACGCACATGAACATCACCAGCGGATTGCGGCGGATCAGCAGCCCGAACGTGCCGATCGAGAACAGCGCCGCCCCCAGCACGAGGTACCACGCGGGCGTGACCGCTAGCGCAGCGATCACTGTTCATCTCCCTCGGGCAGGCCTTCGGCGCCCTTGGGACTTCCAAGGCCCCGTCGTGTGGTCACCAGATCGTCCGAGGCTTCAGCCGAGGTCGTGTAAGCGGCCACGGCCCTCTCGCCGTTCGGTGCGGCGGCCCGGGTCTCGGCCCTGGCGATCCGCTCGGTGATCTCGGCCTGGCGCTCGGCCTGGCCGGGATCGACGATCTCGTCCTCCCGGCGCGCCCGCCGGGCGAGCAGGACGGCCCCCACGACCGCGATCACCAGCAGCACCGACGTGATCTCGAAGGCGTACAGGTAGCGGGTGAACAGCGCCTCGCCAAGCTGGTTGATGTCGGGAACGGACTCGTCGGCCTCGCCCAAGGCGCCGGTCGCCTCCCAGCCCGTGCTGGCCAGGGTGGTCAGGACCAGGCCCAGGACACCCGCGGCCACGACCGCCGCCGTCACCCGCTGTCCGCCGCCGAGGGGCTCCACCCGCAGGTTGTCGGCCCGGTCGACGCCCAGCAGCATGATCACGAACAGGAACAGGACGACGATGGCGCCGGCGTAGACGATGACCTGCACGGCGGCCAGGAAGTTCGCCTCCTGGGCCACGAACAGCACGGCGATGCCGAACAGGGTCGCCACCAGCGACAGGGCCGCGTGCACCGGGTTGCTGCTGGCGACCACGCCCACGGCCCCGGCCAGGCAGACGGCACCCGCGACGGCGAACACGATGAGCTCGATCACGGGTGCCCCCCGCCGTCCTCGGCGTGCTCGCTGGCCCCGGTCGCCTCCCCGACATGCCCCAGGTCCTCGATGGGGGTGTCGACCGGGTGGCCGCCCGGCTCGCGTGGGTGGCTGAGGATGACGTCCGCCTCGCGGGTGTCGGCCTCGCTCTCCGGCCGCGACTGGCCCGTCTCGGGCGGCCGGACACCGAAGCCCAGCTCGCCCGACCAGGCGACCCGACCCTCGTAGGCGGCCGCGCCCGACGACGACGTGGCCCGCACCCACGCGGACGTGTGGGGAACGATCTGCTCGGCATCCGTCCAGTCCTCCCAGGGGAGCTGGCGGGGCTTGCCCTCGTCGTCCACCATCAGCTCGGCCTTGGTGTAGATGGCGTCCTGGCGGTTGCTGAAGCTGAACTCGAACAACTTCGTCTCCGTAATCGCCTCGGTGGGGCACGCCTCCACGCACAGGTCGCAGTGGATGCAGCGCAGGTAGTTGATCTCGTAGATGTAGCCGTAGCGCTCGCCGGGCGAGACCGGATCCTCGGGTGGGTTGTCGGCACCGCGCACGTAGATGCAGCGGGCCGGGCACACGCCGGCGCACAGCTCGCACCCGATGCACTTCTCCATGCCGTCCTCGTAGCGGTTGAGGACGTGCCGCCCGTGCAGGCGGATGGGCTTGACGCGCTTGCCGCCCCGGTCCTTCACGTAGTCCCTGGTGAGCCGCTCCTCGAACAGCTTGCGGAACGTGACCTTGAACCCGTCGAGGAAGCCCACTAGACGATCACTTCCTCGGGCGCTTCCTGGCGGCTCTGGGCGATCGAGATGGCCGTCGCCAATGCGACGTAGCCGACGACCAGTGCCGCGAACGACACGCCGACGACCGCCACCGTGTTCCAGTCGTTGTCGCGGCCGATGTTGATCGCGCCGAGCAGCAGCACCCAGCCGAGCGCCAGCGGGATCAGAGCCTTCCATCCCAGGTTCATGAGCTGGTCGTAACGGAAGCGCGGCAGCGTGGCGCGGATCCACACCTGCACGAACAGGAAGATGAGCAGCTTCACGGAGAACCAGATCAAGCCCCACAGCCAATGCGGCAGCACGTCGAACGTCGGCCCGGCGGGCCCGCCGAAGAACAGCACGACCATGATCGCCGACATCGTGATCGTGTTCATGAACTCGGCCAGGTAGAAGAGGGCGAACCTAAACGACGAGTACTCGGTGTGGAAGCCACCCACCAGCTCCTGCTCGGCCTCCACGAGGTCGAACGGGGGCCGGTTGAGCTCGGCCGTGCCGGCGATGAAGAAGATCACGAACGGCACCAGCCCGGTGGCGATGACGTTCCACCGGGGGAACGGGATGATGCCGAACAGGTCGTAGCCGTTGCCCGCCTGCGTCGCCACTATGTCGTGCGTCGACAGCGAGCCCGCCAGCATCACCACGGTCACCGTGGCGAGGCCGAGTGCGGCCTCGTAGCTGATCATCTGGGCGGCCCCCCGCACCGAGCCCAGCAGCGGGTACTTGGAGCCCGACGACCAGCCCGCCAGCATCACGCCGTAGACGGCGATCGACGACATCGCCAGGATCAACAGCACCCCGACGGGCGGGTCGGCCAGCTGCACGTAGGTGTCGTGCCCGAACAGTTGGACGACTCCCTCCCGGTCGCCGTCGAAGGCACCGGCGATGGGGATCACCGAGAACGTGACGAACGCCGGCACCGCCGACAGGAACGGGGCAAGGATGAACACGCGGCGGTCGGCCTTGTCGGGGATGTTGTCCTCCTTGAGGATCAGCTTCATCCCGTCGGCCAGCGTCTGCAGGATCCCCCACGGTCCGGCCTTGTTGGGGCCGATCCGGTTTTGGAGGTCGCCGAGGAGCTTCCGCTCGAACCAGATCATCAGGATGACGGACCCGAGCAGCAGCCCGAAGGCCACCGCCGTCTTGAGCAAGACGATCAGGACCTCGGCCAGCCCGATGCCGCCCTCCAACAGCGGATCGAGGCCAATCAAGGGGACACCTCGACTCGGCCGTAGGCCGAGGCCGCCTGCTGCATCCGGCGAAGGGCGGGTAGCGAGCGGGTGGCGCTGAGGATGGGGGGCCGCTTGAGGCGCTGCTGCGCCGAAGGCGGTAGGCCCCGCACCGCAGGCGACAGGACCCGTGAGCGGAGGGGCGCGGGCGGGCGAAGCCGGCTCACGGTCGTTCCACCCGTACGTCGGTCACCGGGGCATTGGCGTCGATCAGGGCGTTGGCACGGCCGCCGGCCTTGTTGGCGTCGAGCACGGCCACTCCCCGGGGCACGCCGGGGTCGGGCCGGGTGGACACCGTCACGTGGCCACGGCTGGACGTCACCCGCACGTCGTCACCAGGGACAATCCCGAGGCGGTCGAAGTCCTGCGGATTCAGGCGGAGCGTTGCCCGCTCGGCCAGGTCGGCCAGCGACGGGGACTGGTGCACGAGCGTGCCCCGGTCGTAGAGCTTCCGCCTGACGACCAGCCGCAGCGAGTACGCGTCGAGCAGCGGTGGATCGATCACCCGCCAGTCGGGCACGGGGACCGTGGGCGCGGGGGCCGAGGACCGCCCCTCGGTTCCGGCCGCGGAATCGGTTGCCCCGGCCACCGATTCTGCGGCAGGTTCGCCCGCGGTCTGGCCATTGCTCCGCGACGGCAGCGAGACCAGCACGCCGTCCGCCCCGCTCGGAGACGCCAGGTCGTGCAGGAGCCCGGCGAACGCGGGGGCGACCACCTCGATCTCCCGGGCGATCTGTTCGACCGACTCGAGGCCGAGGTCGGCGCCCAGGCGGAAGGCGAGGTCGGCGGCGATCGCCCAGTCGGGCTGGGAGGTTCCCGGCGGCGTGACATTGCGGGCCAGCGTGGAGACGCGGCCCTCGAGGTTGGTGGTCGTGCCGTCGGCCTCTGCGTAGCCGGCGGCGGGCATCACGACGTCCGCCTGCCTGACCGATTCGGTGAGGAACTGGTCGCAGGCGATCACCGTCCGCGCCCCGGCCATCCCGCGCTCGGCCAGGTCCCGGTCGGGGAAGTCGGCCAGCGGATCCGCACCCAGCAGGACCAGCGTGTCGATCTTGCCGTCGGCCGCCGCCCGCAGGATGCCGGTGGCATCGAGCCCCTTGGTCTCCGGCACCGTGGGCCAGTGGGCGGCGAACCATCCCTGGCCGGCCTTGAGGGTCACCCGACCCGGCAGAACCCCGGGGGCCATGCCCAGCTCGAGCGCGCCCCGCACGTTGCCCCGCCGCAGCGCCGATAGGAACCGAACCTGCGGTTGCGCCTCGTGGATGACCTTGGCCGCCGCCGCGATCGACCTGGCACCCTCGGCGAGGTTGGCCCGACCGAGGACGACCGTCACGGTCCGGTCGGCAAGCAGCGCCGCCGCCGCCTCGATGGCCTCTGGCGCCACGCCGGCCACCTCTTCCTCCACCTCGCCGGCCAACAGCGCCCGCAGCAGCGGGAGCGCGTGGCCCGGTCGATAGCGCAGCGAGTGAGCCGCCAGCTCCGTCGTGCCCGTCTCGGTCGACGCCAGCTCCACGATCCTGACGTCGTCGTTGAGCACCGCGTGCCGCAGCCGCAGGAACAGAATCGGCAGCTCTTCCTTCGGATCAGGCCCGAGCAGCAGGACGGCGCCCCCGGGCCGGCAGGCGTCGTTGATGGTCGCCGGTGGCAGGCCGAGGACGGCCTCGGCCGGCAGGCCGTCGCCCAGCTGGGCATCGACGTTGTCCGAGCCGACGATGCCCTTGCTGAGCTTCACCCAGGCGTAGGCATCTTCATTGGTGAGCCGGGCGCCGCCCACCACGGCAAACCCGTCGGGCCCGCTCCGATCCAGGCCCTCGCGGATCGATGCAGTCGCCCGCTGCAGCGCGTCGTTCCAGGTGGCGGGCTTGAGCAGCAGGCCCTCGTCCCGGACCAGCGGGCCGCCGAGTCGCTCCGAAGAGTTGACGGCCTCGAAGTCGAAGCGACCCTTGTCGCACAGCCAGCCCCAGTTGACGGCGTCGACGTCGACCCCCAGGTAGCGGAGTACCCGGTTACGGCTCGACTGGATCACCACGCGGCAGCCCACCGAGCAGCTGGTGCACGTCGATTCGACCTCTTCGAGGTCCCAGGGGCGGGCCTTGAAGCGGTAGGGCGTGGCGGTCAGCGCACCCACCGGGCAGATCTGCACGGTGTTGCCGCTGAAGTAGCTGGCGAAGGGCTCTCCGGGGAAGGTGTTGACCTGGGTTTCGTTGCCCCGGTCGATGAAGCTGATCAGCGGGTCGCCGGCAACCTCCGAGGCGAAGCGGGTGCAGCGGTCGCACAGGATGCAGCGCTCGCGGTCGAGCATCACCAGGTCGCTGACCGGGATCGGCTTCTCGAAGTGCCGCTTCTCCTCCAGGAAGCGGCTCTCGCCCGGCCCGTGCGACATGGTCTGGTCCTGCAAGGGGCATTCGCCACCCTTGTCGCACACCGGGCAGTCGAGCGGGTGGTTCACGAGCAGGAACTCGAGCACGCCCTCCTGCGCCTTCCGCGTGCCCGGTGACCCCGTGGTGACGGTCATGCCGTCGGCGCACTCGATCATGCACGAGGGCTGCAGGGCGGGGCCGCGGCCGGTGTCGATGTCGACGATGCACATGCGGCACATCCCCACCGGCCTCATCCGGGCGTGGTAGCAGAAGCGGGGAATGTAGATGCCGTTGCGCTCGGCGGCGGCGATCACCAGCTCACCCTTGGCGGCGGTGATCGTGCGGCCGTCGATGATGAGGCTGACGACATGCTCCCCGCTCCCACGGCCGCTCGGGCCGGGCGGCGCCTCCTGGGCGGCGTCGGTGGTGTCGCTCATTGGGATACCTCGACGGCCGGGGGCGTCGACAGGTACGCCTTGCCCAGGACGGGCACGGTGATCTCCCCGCCCCCGCAGTAGGCGAAGAACTCGTCGCGGAAGCGCATGACCGCCGAGGCGATCGGCGACACCGCCGAGGGCCCGAGTGGGCAGATCGTCGTCTGCTTGGGAGGCCAGGTGATCTGCGGGCTGATGTTGTCGCAGATGTCGAGCAGCTTGTCGACGTCGGTCGGCCGGCCGTAGCCGTCGAGCATGCGGCGAAGGATCCGCTCGAGCCAGGTGGCGCCCTCGCGGCAGGGGGTGCACTTGCCGCACGACTCCCGCGCGAAGAACCGCACCACCCGCCAGGCGGCCTTGACCGCGTCGGTGGTCTCGTCCATCACCACGATGGCGCCCGACCCGAGCATCGACCCGGCGGCACCTACCGCCCCGGCCTCGAGCGGCAGGTCGAGGTGTTCCTCAAAGAACCACGGTGCCGACGCCCCGCCCGGGATGAAGGCCTTGAGCCGGTTGCCGTGGCGGATGCCGTCGCCGTAGCGCTCGCCGTAGAGCAGGTCCCGGAACGTGGTGGTCCCGAACTCGACCTCGTACACGCCGGGCCGGTTGACGTGCCCCGACACGGCGAACAGCCGGGTCCCCAGGCTCTTCTCGGCCCCGAGGGCGGCGAAGGCGGCACCGCCGTTGCTGACGATCCACGGCAGGTTGGCGAGCGTCTCGACGTTGTTGACCACCGTCGGCTGCATGTAGAGGCCCTTGGCGGCCGGAAAGTAGGGCGGCTTGAGGCGGGGCATGCCCCGATAGCCCTCGAGCGACTCGATGAGCGCCGTCTCCTCGCCCACGATGTACGCGCCGGCGCCCCAGTGCAGGATGATGTCGAGGGAGAAGTCCTCGTGGCCCAGGATGTTCCGTCCGATGTAGCCGGCGGCGTAGGCCTCGTTCAGTGCCTGGGCGATGCGCTCCTGGGCCAGCGCCATCTCGCCGCGCACGTAGAGGAAGGCCTGGGTCGCACCGAACGCGTAGCAGGCGATGAGCGAGCCCTCGATGAGCAGGTGAGGGTCGCGCTCCATGAGGATGCGGTCCTTGTAGGTGCCCGGCTCCGACTCGTCGCCGTTGACCACCAGGTAACGGGGGAACACGCCGGGCGGGCAGAAGCCCCACTTGACTCCGGCCGGGAAGCCGGCGCCGCCGCGACCCAGCAGGCTCGCGGCCTTGACCTCCTCGGTGACCTCGTCGGGGGTCATGGCGGACAACGCCCGCCGGAGGCCCTCGTAGCCGCCGGTGTCGACGTAGCGCTCGAGCGTGTGCCCGTCGGCAAGGTCCCAGCGGGACGACACGATCCGCGGGATGTCCATGGCGTCTGTTGTCGCGTCGGCGCTGGCGTTCATCGCGCGGCTTCCGTCGATGCCCTCGATCGTCCCGAGGGAATGGGTTCCGTCCGACCGAGGACGAGGCAATCGGCTCCAGCCCCCGAACCTATGACCTCGGGCCGGGTCGGTTGGAACCTATGACCTCGGTTCACGACGCGCCCCCGTCGGCATCGCCGCCGTTCCCCTCGGCGTTCTCCTTCCGGTTGCGGGCCAGCCAGGCGGGTTCGACGTTGCGCTCCGGCAGCGCATTGCCGGCCCGGTCCTCCGGGAGCTGCTGGCGCACGCGGCTGAGCGTCCCGTGCCGGGGGACCTCGTGGGCCAGCCGACCACCCCGGAGGTCGTCGACCAGCTCGTCGACCTCGTCGAGTTGCACCCGGTGGAAGTACCGGTAGTTCACCTGCATGCAGGGGGCCTCGGTGCACGCCGCGATGCACTCGACGTCCTCGAGCGTGAACTTGCCGTCGGGCGTGGTGCCGCCGGCCTTGACGCCCAGCCGGTGCTCGAGGTGGTGCAGCAGCTCCTCGCCGCCCAGCAGCATGCACGAGATGTTCGTGCACACCGTGATCACGTAGTCGCCCACCGGCTCGCGCTTGAACATCTCGTAGAAGGACGCCGTCCCCAGCACCTCCGCCGGCCTCACGTCCACCAGCTCGGCGATGTGCTCCATCGCCTCATCGGTGAGGTGGCCGTCCTGCTCCTGCGCGAGGTGCAGCAGCGGGACGAGTGCCGACCGCGGCCGTGGGTAGCGGGAGATGATGTCATCGGCCACGGCCGTGTTCTCCGACGTGAACCGCGGCATTACCGGTCGACCTCACCCATGATCGGGTCCACCGACGAGATGACCGCCACGGCGTCGGCGATCAGACCGCCGCGCAGCATGTGCGGCAGGGCCTGGACATTGACGAACGACGGTCCCCGGATGTGCATGCGGTAGGGCACGGCGCTGCCGTCGGACACCATGTAGCAGCCCAGCTCGCCCCGCGGGCTCTCCACGGCGCAGTAGACCTCGCCCTCGGGCACCTTGAAGCCCTCGGTGAAGATCTTGAAGTGGTGGATGAGCGCCTCCATGGACTCGTCGATGCGGGCCCGGGGCGGAGGCGTGACCTTGCGATCCTGGATCCGGTAGTCGCCGGGAGGGAGTGCGTCGAGGATCTGGCGCACGATCGCCATCGACTCGCGTACCTCGTTGAGCCGGATGGCGTAGCGGTCGAACGCGTCGCCGTAGCTGCCCACGACCGCCGCGAACTCGACCTGGTCGTAGAAGAGGTAGGGCATGTCCTTGCGCAGGTCCCAGGAAACGCCTGTGGACCGCAGGATCGGTCCGGTCGACCCCAGGGCGATCGCCTCTTCGGCGGTGATCACGCCCACGCCCTGCAGCCGCGCGCGGTAGATGGGCTGACCGGTAAGCAGCTCGTCGTACTCGTCGAGCCGGGGTGCGCACAGGTCGAGCACGCGCAGCACGCCGTCGCGCCAGCCATCCGGGAGGTCGGCGGCGACACCGCCGGGCCGGATGTAGTTGTGGTTCATCCGCAGCCCGGTGATCATCTCCAGCAGCCGCAGCGTCTCTTCCCGCTCCCGCCAGCCGAACAGCATCATCGACACCGCGCCCAGGTCCAGGCCGTTGGTGGCCAGGAACAGGAGGTGCGACGACATCCGGTTGAGCTCGCACAGCAGCATGCGGATCCACTGCGCACGCGGCGGGATGTCCTCGTCGATACCGAGCAGCGTCTCGGTCGCCATGGAGAACACCAGCTCGTTGAAGAGCGGCGCGGCGTAGTCCATACGGGTCACGTTGGTGGGGCCCTGCAGGTACGTGAGCGTCTCGCCCGTCTTCTCCATGCCCGTGTGCAGGTAGCCGATGACCGGCTTGCTGCGCAGCACGGTCTCGCCCTCGAGCTCGAGCATGAGCCGCAGCACACCGTGCGTCGACGGGTGCTGCGGACCCATGTTGAGGATCATCGTCTGGTCCTCGGAGGGCTCCTCGTCGGCCATGGCCGCAACTTCGGCCTCCGACATCCGCAGGACCGAGCCGACCTCCCGCATCAGCTCGGCGGCGCCCGCGCCCTGGCGCGGGGCGAGCTCCTGGGACCCCTCGGACGTGCGGATGGCGGCGTCGGTGGAAGCGGTTGTCACGGCATCACCTGGCGTTCTGCACGCCCTTGAACTGCACGGGGATCGCACCCACGGGATGGTCCTTGCGCAGGGGGAAGCCGTCCCAGTCCTCCGGCATCAGGATGCGGGTCAGGTCGGGGTGGCCCGTGAACTCGATGCCATACATGTCGTACACCTCGCGCTCGAGCGCCTCGGTGCCGGGGTGCACGTCGAACAGCGACGGACACGTGGGCTCGTCGGCCGGCACCTGCACCCGCAGGCGCAGCCGCTCGCGGCTGTCGTGGGACAGGAGCCCGACCACCACCTCGAACCGCTCGGGCTCCACGCCCGGGGGGAGCTCGCGGCGCCCCTCGTAGGCCAGGTAGTCGACGGCGGTGAGGTCGACGCACACCCGGAAGCCCTCGTCGTCGCGCAGGGTGCGGACGAGATCGACCAGTTCGTCGCGGGATGGATGGAGCACCTGCTGGACATGCCTGCCGCTCCCGCGGCCGCTCGGGCCGGGGCTGTACGTGACCGGCTGCCCGAAGCGGGTCGCCGGCTCAGTGGTCGCGCCGGCCTCGTCTGCGACCGGTTCCTCGTCGAACCCCGACTTCGCCTCGGTGTCGGACATGGGACGGCCTCAACGCCCTCCGCCGACGGGGGCCGGCGTGGCCCTCTTGGGCTGGCCGTCGCGCTGCTCGACGACCAGGCCGGCACCGGCGCCCGCACCCCGGCTCTCCCGGCGGCGCAGCAGCTCGCGGTTCTGTATCTGCTCGTGGATCGTGTTGATGGCGTGGATCAGCGTCTCGGGACCGGGCGGGCAGCCCGGCGCGTAAACGTCCACGGGCACGATCTGATCGACGCCCTGGACCAGTGCGTAGTTGTTGAACATTCCGCCGGTGCTGGCGCACACGCCCATCGACAACACCCACTTGGGCTCCATCATCTGGTCGTAGACCTGCCGCAGCACGGGCGCCATCTTCTGCGACACGCGGCCCGCGACGATCATGAGGTCGCTCTGGCGCGGAGATGCGCGGAACACCTCCATGCCGAAGCGGCCGAGGTCGTAGTGCGACGCGCCGGCGGCCATCATCTCAAGCGCGCAGCACGCCAGCCCGAACGTCACACCCCAGAACGACCGCCGGCGCGACCAGTTGACCAGGTCCTCGACCTTGGCGGTGAAGATGTTGTGGTCGAGCCCTTCGAGGCCCCGCTTCATGTCCCACCCCACTCAGGCGACCTCCTCGCGCTCGGGAGACCCGTCCTCCGTTCCCCCGGCCGCTCGGGCCGTCGCCGCCGGCTCGACGGGCTCGGCCGGAAGGTCGGTGTCGGGACGGCCGTCGAGGCCGACGCGGCGAATGGTCGTGCGGGCGGTCCGTTCCGCCGACACCATCGGCGACGCCCGGCGGGCCCGGTGCACCGGCCCCCAATCGAGCGCACCGTTGCTGATCAGGTACACGAAGCTCACGAACACGGCCACCGAGAACAGCGCCACCTCGGCCAGCCCGAAGGCGCCCAGGTTCCGATAGATGACCGCCCAGGGGAACAGGAGGATGATCTCGACGTCGAACACGATGAAGATCATCGCCACCAGGTAGAACCGCACCGGGAACCGCTCGGGCGGCTCGCGGGTGGGGATGATGCCGGACTCGTACGGGGCGCGCTTGGCGGCGCTCGGGCGGCGGGGGGCCAGTAGCCGCGACACAACCAGGCTGATCGCCGCGAACGCTGCCGCGAGGACCGCCATTGCCACGACGGGCAGGTACTGGCCCAACTCTGTTACCCCCCTCCTCCCGTCGGTGCGGGCAGTGGCGCCGAGCGATGCTCGGCGACCACGCGATCGCGTGCGTGAAGCATGGCGCACAACAGGCCGAACATCAGCCCCGACCCGAGCGTGATGAGCGCCGGGACCAGGCGGCGCTGGCCGAGGTCGCGCACCATCACGATCGAGATCACCTCGGCATTGGGGTCGGCCTCGGGCGGGGGCGGCGCCTGGCCCACCACCTCCTGCTGCGGGATGGCCGGCTGGATCTGCACGATGGCGTAGTGGGGTGGGCTGGTGATGCGCAGCGTGTTGGTCACGCGGTTCGTCACGCGGTCCCAGATGCCGTCGCTCTGGCGCTCGGGCTTGCCGCCGGTCTCGAAGGCGTAGAGGTGCACGTAGCTGCTGGTCTCCTCCAGGCCCGGGATCACGCCCTCGGCCAGCGTGGCGTCGGCGGTCGACTGCGCCTCGGCCCGGGACGCGTCCGAGGCGGCCAGCAGCGTCCACTCGTTGAGCTGGTCGGCGAACTGATCGTTGATGTCCGCGATCTGGGCGTCGGTGGCGTCGTTGAGCTCCTCGGTGCTCGGCAGGCCCGACGGGTCGAGATCGTGGGCCTCGCCGAGCAGCGCCTGGGACAGGTCGCCGTGGTTGATCTCCTCGACCTCCCACGAGGGGATGCGACCGATGGGCCCCTGGCCGGGCGGGTACAGCCACCACACCGAGCCGTGGATCGTCATCCAGCCGAACAGCGCCGCGAGGATCACGAGGAACCCGAGCCGCGTGGCGAGGTTGGTGGCCAGCAGCAGGTAGATGCCACCTGCCAGCACGATGACGCCCGTCAGGACGGCGAGGATGCCGCGGATCTGGGGGTCCCAGGCGATCCCGGCCACGATGGTGGGCACGAGCGTCATGGTCAGCCCTCCCCGCCGGAGGATGGGGACGAGCCCGACAACCCGGGCCGCGGGGCATTGGTCGTGGTCTTGGCGGGAGGCAGGCTGGCCTCGTAGCGGGCGATGGCCTCGAGCATCTCCTGGGTCATCATCCCGTCGTTCTCGACGTTCTCGGTGTTGGGGTTGTCACCGAAGCCGGGCATCTTGCCGCTGCCGATGCCGTTGTTGCCGTAGGCCTCGCCTTCGACGCTGCCGGTGCTGACGAACAGCGCCAGCTCCTCGACCGAAGCGAACTGCCGGTCGACGAGCCCGCCGGTGAGGTTGGGGCCCAGGGCGCCGCTGCCGTCGGGGAACCCGGCGTAGGCGCTCAGGTCGGCGCCGGCCGGCTCGATGCTGTCGGGGATGATCGACCAGCCCCGGGTGTGGCAGCGGGCGCAGGCGTAGGCGCCACCGGCCACCTCGAGGTTGAACAGAGCCCGCCCGGTGTCGGGGTCCTGGTAGTCGATCTTGGCGAGGGCGGCGTCGATGGCAGCGTCATCGGACTCGCCCGTTTGGAGCAGCCCGAGCTCCTCCGCCAGAGCTACCTGGGCCTCGCGCTGAGCCTCTTTCGGCGACAGCTGGATGGACTCGAGGTAGGCGACGACGTCGGAGATCTGCTGCTCGTTCAGCGGGCCCTTGTTGACCGCCGCCCCCCAGCCCGGCATCGGCGAGAACGGCCGGCCGTAGTTGATGACGAACGTGACCTCGTCCTTGCTGTAGCGGAGCAGCACGGTGTTGAGCGCCGGCGCCCGCCAGTTGACCTGGGCCACGAACTTGTTGTCGGCATCGGTGATGGTGTACGGCGCCTGGCCCCCCGTCCCGTCGGGGCCATGGCAGTTCACGCACTGCGAGCCCTCGGTGTACGTCCGTTCGCCGCGGCTGACGAACTTGGCCTGGAACCCTTCGACCGCGCCCGACTGCCGGTTCGGCTCGTTCAGCCAGTAGAGCGGCAGGCCGATGGAGATGATCACCAACGAGATCAGCGCCCACCGAAGGGTGCGGTTGAGCTTGGTCGTCTCGAGCTGCTCGTCGTCGAGGTAGGGCTTGCGGTTGGGGGCCAGCTCGATCTCGGCGCCGGCCTCCGGGCGCCCGCCGTGGATGTTGGCGATGACGTAGACGAAGAAGCCGATGAGGATGATCGATGCGATGACGGCACCGACCACGGTGACCGTGCTGGCGGCGAGCACGGTCACGCCCGCGAGGAGCGGATACATCTACTCGGAGCCTCCGCTGACGCAGTGGGGGCCCTCGGCCTCCTGTCCCGTGGTGTTGGTACCGATCGGTGGGCCCTGGATCTGGCCGGACGTACCGGTGTCGACGGTGACGACGTCGCCGTCGATGGTGGCCGCGAAGCGGTCCATCCCCCGCGGCGCGGGGCCACCCCGCTTCTCGCCCACCTGGTTGTACTGCGAGCCGTGGCAGGGACACTCGAACCACTGCGACGTCTCGCAAGCCGGCACCCGGCAACCCAGGTGCGGGCACTTCTGCCACAGGGTCACGATGCCCGCCTTCATCGCCACCAGTTCGGGCGGGGAGTACACGGCCTCGGCCTTCGGCAGCGCGTCCTTGGGGTAGGCGGTCACCCACATCCGCGCCTCGGGGTAGTAGGCGAACCCGTTGCCGTCGGTGATCGCCTTGTTGATGTCATCCAGGGTGCCGACGCGGATCTTGGCGCCGAACCCGCCGGTGCCCGAGGGCCACAGCTGCGCCAGCATTGCCCCGCCCAGGCCCAGGCTGCTGAAGGCAAACAGCGTCACGATCGAGCGGTTGAAGAACTGGCGGCGGGTGACCCCCAGCGTCTCCTCGTCCGGCGGCACCCACTCGACCGGCGCCTCCTCGACCTTGACCGCCGGCAACGACTCCTCGCGCCGTGCCAGGACGGCCGCCCGTTCGACCTCGCGACCGGTCACGGGCGCGCCGGCGTCGTCGAGCGAGACGGGACCCCGGTCGCGCCGGGTCGTCTCGTGGCTCATCACCCCGGTGGCGGATCCCGTGTCCCGGCGGCGGGCGGTCGCGAACAGCAACACACCGGCGGCGACGACGAGCGCCGGGACGGCGATGGCGAGAACGGTGGTGGTGCTCACGACCGCGCCTCTTTGCCGCTCACAGATCGAAGAACAGGCCGGCGTTCCACGGGAACACGAAGTTCTGGCCCGGGCCCCGGAAGAACGAGCCGATCATCACCAGCACCGTCCACGACATGAGGAAGATCGTGAAGATGGAGATGGCGAACTTGCGATCCTCGGGCTTGTGGGACGGATTGCGGTCGGTGTACGGAGCGAGGATCAGGCCGACCAACCCCACGCCGGGAATGGTCACGCCCGCCACCATGGGATGGAACATGGTCAGCAGCTCCTGGAGGCCCAGGAAGTACCACGGCGCCTTCGAGGGGTTGGGCGTCTGGTTGGCGTTGGCCAGTTCGAGCAGCGGCGCGTTGACGAACGTCGAGAACACGAGCACGAACGCCGTGCACGCGAGCGCCGCCACGAACTCGACGCTCAACAAGTGGGGCCATACATGCACCTTGTCCTGCGGGACCGCCTTGACGTCCTGGATCGAGCCGGACTTGACGACCGTCAGCAGCCGCTGGGTGTGCCCCCCGGGTCCCGTCGCCAGGGGCGGAGCCACGGGTGCGGCAGCCGCAGCCGCGGCCGCGGGCGCGGTGGCGACGCCGGTTCCGCCACCCCCCTCGGCTCCGGCCTCGGCGCCGCCCCCGCCGGCCGTGGCCTTGGCCGCCCGGGAGCGCTCGAGCAGGTGAGCCGGGATGCGGCTGGTGGCCTCGCTCGGGGCCGGCCCGCCGGCACCGGCACCCGCGTCGCCGGAGCCCTGTGCGCCAGCGCCGGCGCCCGCGTCGGCGGCGGGCGCGCCGCTACCGGCCTTTGCCGCCTCGGCCTTCTTGCGGGCCTCCTCCGCCCGCTTGCGCAGATGTTCCGGGATCTCGGTCATGTGGGTGTCTCCCGTAGGGCCGCGCTGCTCATCACAACGGCCCCGAGATGCCGCCATCCTTGCGGGTCCGCCAGAAGTGGATGGCCATGAAGATCACGATGATGAACGGCAAGAACAGCACGTGCAGCACGTACCAGCGCAACAGCGTGTCGGTGCCGATCTCGGCGCCCCCGAGGAGTACGAAGCGCACCTGGGTTCCGAAGACGGGCGTATAGCCCATCATGTTGGTGCCCACCGTGACCGCCCACAGGGCGAGCTGATCCCAGGGCAGCAGGTAGCCGGTGAAGCTGAGGAGCAGGGTGAGTAGCAGCAGGATCACGCCGATCACCCAGTTGAACTCGCGGGGCGGCTTGTAGGCCCCGTGGTAGAAGACCCGGGCCATGTGCAGGAACACGGTGATCACCATCAGGTGCGCTGCCCAGCGGTGCATGTTGCGCACCAGCAGGCCGAAGGTGACCGAGGTCTGCAACGTGTAGATGTCGTCCCACGCCTGCGCCGCGGTCGGGCGGTAGAAGAACATCAGGAAGATGCCCGTGACCGTGAGCAGGATGAACAGGAAGAAGCTCAGTCCCCCCAGGCACAGCGTGTAACTGACCTTGACCGCGTGACGCTTCACCTTCACCGGGTGGAGGTGGTAGAGGACGCTGTTCATGACCACGTAGGAGCGGTTCCGGGGGCTGTCGTTGTAGCCCCGCCGGAAGATGGATCCCGGCCGGAAGATCGAGTTCCACGCCTGCGAGCTCTGGATCGCATCGGGCAGGCCCTTGACCGCGGTCTCGACCCGCTCGCGCAGGGGGACCTTCGGTTCCATCGTCTTGGCCACGGGCTCTCCTATCCCAGCCGCATCCCGTAGCCGTAGCCGTAGGTGTTGGTGCGCTGATGGGCGTCGCCGCTCGCCACTGGGTCGCCGACCTTGCCGAGGATGATGACCCCGGTGGGACAGCGATCGACGCAGAGCGCGCATCGGGTGCACACGTCGTCATCGATCGTGAAGATCACATGGTCGGACGGATCGTCACCCGGTTGATCGACGCCGATGGCCTCGTCGATCGCATCGGTGGTGACCATGTGGATGCACTTCCACGGGCAGATGTCCACGCAGCCCTCGCACATGATGCACTCGGACTGGTCGATGTGGATGAACTGCTTGGGCTTGACCGCCTTCGAGAGCCAGGCAGCGTCGACCTCCTGGAGCACGTAGTCGTCGCGGAACTCCGGCATGGGCGGGTTGGCGTCGTTCTTGGCCATCAGTTCAGCCCTTCCTCACCAACGGCCGTCCGTAACGGGAGGCGGGAACCGCGACGGGGCGGGGCTTGGCCCGGTCGTTCCACCACGCCCACACGCCCACCTGCGTGCCGATGGCCACCCCGTAGATGATGACGACCACGACGTCGCGGATCGCCTGCATGTTGATCGTGAGGGGCTGCCAACTGTTGGGCTTGATGAGGATGTTGTCGACCGTCCAGCCCAGCTCGGCCGTCGCCCAGGTGAGCCACTGGTGCGGGATCACCGCGTACCACCAGAAGAACATCCACATGGTGTACACGGCCGCCAACATCGCCTGGCCCCACGACAGCGGCGCCCCGATCGGACGGCGGCGGCCGTACACGATGACGGCACCAACGCCTAGGAAGCCGATCAACAGCTCGGTTATGAAGGCGACCACTTGGCTCGCGGACTCCTCGTGAAATCGCTCACATAGAACAGTACCGACATCCGGTGGCCGGCGACGTGGCCAGGTCTACCACGCGACCTCCGGCGCAATCACATTGGGTCGGGCCCGATTCGGGGGGTCCGTCGGTCTTGGTACCCGTCGTCCGGACCTGCATAGAGTGGCCTTTCGGAGCTCCCCGCGGAGGCTGCGTTGACCGAGATCCCCGAGCACCTTCTCAAGCGCTCTCGCGAGCGACGGGCCGCGCTCGGCCTGGGGGGCGGCGAGACGCCGGCGAGCACGCCCGCCGAGGGCCAGGCCGAGGAGGCGGAGTCGGCTGCGGCCGCGCCCGTGCCGGCGGCCGCCGCCACACCCACTCCCGCGCCGGCGGCCGCGGTCGAGGAAGCCAGGGCGGCGCCCCCGAAGCCCGAACCGGCCTACATCCAGGCGGCGAGGCGGCGTAAGCGCATCCCCTACTGGGCCATGCCGGTCCTCGCCGCATTGCCGATCTGGGGCTACGTCTACGTCCGCACGCTGGAGCCGCCGCCGGCCGGCGAGACCGATCCGCTGGTGCTCGGCACCGAGCTGTTCGGCGCCAACTGCGCCTCCTGCCACGGAGCCAACGGCCAGGGCGTCTCCGCCCCCGCGTTCGTCGATGGTGCGGTGGTGGAGACCTGGCCGGACTGGCGAGACCACATGATGTGGGTGAAGCTCGGCACGGATGGTTGGCCGGCACGCACCTACGGTGCCAACCGCAAGCCCGTCGGCGGCGGTGGCACGATGCCGACGTTCGGCGAACAACTGGACGAGCAGCAGATCGCCCAGATCGTGCTGCACGAGCGCCAGCTCGCCGGCGAGGACGTGACGCCGGACAACCCCCAGTACACGGGCTTGTTCGCCGTCGCCAACGGCGAGTCGACGCTGGCCGATGCCCCGGGCCCCGACGACGCGCCGCCCGGCCTCGGCCCCATCTCGCAGGAGGCCGGCGTCGACGAGAGCGAGCTGGGCGGCTGATGTCGCGTTTTGTTCGCGGAAATGGTCGCCATGACGGCCGATCCCGCGAACAAAACCGGTCGGGTGGCCGGTCGTGACCGGCGAACGCCATGACGTCCTCGTGGTCGGGGGTGGCCCGGCGGGCGCCGCCGCGGGGTTCTGGCTGGCCAAGGCCGGGCACGACGTGAGCGTGCTCGAACGCAAGGCCTTTCCCCGGGACAAGACGTGCGGGGACGGGCTCACGCCGCGGGCGGTGCATCAGTTGCGGGAGATGGGTCTCGAGCCCGCCATCGCCGCCCGCCATCACCGCCACGACGGTCTGCGGGCCGAGGCGCATGGCATCACCCTGGAGCTGCCGTGGCCCGACCATCCGGTGTTCCCGAGCTACGGGTACGTCGTGCGCCGGCGCGACCTCGACCAGATGGTGGCCGAGCAGGCGGCCGCAGCGGGGGCGGCGCTGCGGACTTCCAGCGAGGCCCTGCGCCCCCTGACGCGTGACGGCCTGGTGACCGGAGCGCTCGTGAAGGACAAGGAGACCGGCGAGACCCGGGAGATCCACGCCCGCTATGTCGTGGTGGCGGACGGTTCGCTGTCGCGTTTCGGGCGGGCGCTGGGGACCGCCCGCAACAAGTCGTACCCCCAGGGCATCGCCATCCGGGGCTACTTCGAGAGCCCGCGGTCGGCCGATCCGTGGATCGAGTCGTGCCTCGACGTCCACGATCGCGACGGCCGGAGCCTGCCGGGCTACGGCTGGATCTTCCCGTTGGGCGACGGAACGATCAACGTGGGCATCGGCCTGCTGTCGACGTACAAGGGCTACCGGGACGTCAACACCACGCACCTTATGGACGAGTGGGCCGCCACCGCGCCCGAGCGCTGGGGCATCGACCCCGACGCCATGCTGGCACCGCCCACGGGCGGCCGCTTGCCCATGGCCGGCTCGGTCAACCCCAAGGTGGGGCCCAACTGGCTGATCGTCGGCGACGCCGCCGGGTCGATCAACCCGTTCAACGGCGAGGGCATCGACTACGCCTACGAGACCGCCCGCATGGCCGCCGAGCTCATCGACGAGGCGATCGCCTCGGGAACCGGCCAGCCGCTGCAGCGCTACACCGCGATGCTCGACGACGAGTACGGCCTCTACTTCAAGGTCGCCCGCAGCTTCGCCAAGATCATCGGCCAGCCGATGCTCATGCGCGAGCTGACCCGGGTGGGCATGCGATCGCAGAGCCTCATGGAGTGGGTCTTGCGGATCATGGCCAACCTGCTGCGCGAGGACGAGCTCGGCCCGGCCGAGGCCGCCTATCGCTCGGTTGCCCGCATCGCCCGCCTGGCCCCGAACCCGGCGGCCGCCTGACGCCGGTCCCAGCAGGGGAGCCGTTCCGGCGCCGATTCCTTGCGCCCGACCCGACCCGTTCCGGCGCCGATTCCTTGCGGTACTCGCGAAAGAACGGCGCCGGCACCGGTCCGCCCGGCGCCGACTCCTGGCGCCGGCCGCACCCGAGCGAGCTACCCCTCGGCCAGCGGTTCGACCCAGCCACCGACGGGCGCCGCCAGGGTCTCGGCGCTCGGGGGACCCCACGTGCCCCTGCGGTAGAGCTGGACCGCGGGCGGGTGGTCGAGCACGTCCTGCACGATGCGCCACTGCTCCTCCGCCCCGTCGGCGCGCCCGAACCGCCGGTGGTCACCCTCGACGGCATCCTCCAGCAATCGTTGGTACGCCTCCTGCCGGTGCGGGAACAGCCGCTCGTACGACACCTCGAGGTCGACCGGGCGGCTCACCAGGTCCTCCCCCGGCGTCTTGGCCTGCACCTGGAGCGTGACACCGTCGTCGCGACCGAGCCGGAAGCGCAGGCGGTTGGGATCCGGCGGTCGCGATCCCGCCTTGGCGAAGAGCAGCCGGGGCGGCTCGGCGAAGGTGATCGTGGCCTCGGTGGCGTGCACCGGCAGGTACTTGCCGGTGCGCACGAGCCACGGCACGCCCGCCCAGCGCCACGACTCGATCTCGAGCTTGAGTGCGACGAAGGTCTCGACGTCGCTGCCCGGGTCGACCCCGGGCTCGTCCGTGTAGCCGCGGTACTGCCCCCGCACTACGTTGGCGGGGTCGATGGCGTGGATCTGGCGCCACAGGCGGACCTTCTCGTCGCTCAGCGCGTTCTCGTCGGCCGACACCGGGGGCTCCATCGCCAGGAGCGCGATCACCTGCAGCAGGTGGTTCTCGAACACGTCCCTGAGGGCGCCGACCGACTCGTAGAACCGGCCCCGCTGCTCGACGCCGAACGGCTCGGCCATGGTCACCTGCACGCTGGAGATGTAGTTGCGGTTCCAGAGCGGCTCGAGCATCGAGTTGGCGAAGCGGAAGACCAGCAGGTCCTCCACTGACTCCTTGCCGAGGAAGTGGTCGATGCGGAATATCGCCTCCTCGGGGAAGACCCGGTGGAGCACGTTGTTGAGCTCGGCGGCGGACGCCTGGTCGCGACCGAACGGCTTCTCCACGACCACCCGCGCACCCTCGCTGGCAAGCCCGACCCGCGCCAGGCCCTGCACCACGTCATCGAACAACACCGGCGGGATGGCCAGGTAGAAGAGCGACCGCTCGATGCCTGCGAGCTTGTCGGCCAGCGCCTCGAAGGTCGAATCCTCGCGGTAGTCGCCGCTCACGTAGCTGAGCCGCCCGGCCAGCTCCTTCCAGGCTCGCTCGTCGACCTGGCCGTTGGTGGCGGCGACGATCGACTCGTGCGCCCGCTCGCGCAGCTGCTCGTCGTTCCACTCACGCGACGCCACGCCGATCACGGGCATGCCGCACCGCCCGGCGCGTTCCATCTCGTAGACCGCCGGAAAGATCTTCTTGCTGGCCAGGTCTCCAGTGGCGCCGAACAGGACAAGCGCGTCGCTGCAGGGGCGGTTCGGCATCTCAGGGCTCCGTGGTGGTCTGGACCGGTGGGTCACCGGCCTTCTCGGTCTCGGGCAACACGGCGTGGCCGCCGAACTGGTTGCGCAGCGCAGCAATGATCTTCATAGCGATCGAGTCGCCCTGCTGCGAGACGAACCGGGCGAACAGGGCCGCGCTGATCGCCGGGGTGGCCACGCCGCGCTCGACGGCCTCCTGGACCGTCCAGCGCCCCTCGCCGGAATCCTCGGCGACGCCGGCTACGCCCTTCAGATCGGGCGTCTGCTGCAGCGCCAGCACCAGCAGGTCCAGCAGCCACGACCGCACCACCGAGCCTGCGCGCCAGGCATCGAGCGCGCCCAGGACGTCGATGTCGAGGCCCGAACGGTCGAGCACCTCGTAGCCCTCGGCGTAGGCCTGCATGAGCCCGTACTCGATGCCGTTGTGGACCATCTTGGTGAAGTGACCGGTTCCGATCCCGCCGGTGTGCACGAACCCAGCCTCGGGCGGCGTGAGCGCATCGAAGATCGGTTGCGCCACGGCCACGTGCTCGGGACTGCCGCCGACCATGAGGCAGTACCCCTCGGTGCGGCCCCAGACGCCACCGCTGGTGCCGGCGTCGACGAAGCCGAGGCCGCGGCGCCCCAGCTCCTCGCCCCGACGTACCGAGTCGTGCCAGTTGGAGTTGCCGCCCTCGACGACCACGTCGCCGGGCTCCAGCAGGTCCGCCAGCTGGGTGACGACCGCCTCGGTGGCGTCGCCGGCCGGGACCATGACCCACACGACCCGCGGCGGGTCGAGCCGCTGCACCAGTTCCGCGAGCGACGACACCTCGGATGCGTCGCTGTAGGCGTCATAGCCCACCACCTCGTGACCGGCCGCCCGGATGCGGGCGGCCATGTTGCCGCCCATCCTCCCCAGCCCCACCATCCCCGCCTTCATTGTTCCCCGCTCATGCTGCTTCGCAGCGGGCCGCTCGGGCTCCGACGCGTTGCTTGTCCGCTCCCACGGCCACTCGGGCCGGGCTCGCTCTCACCTGGTTGCCCCGTCACCCTCGACGGACGCTCGCTCACGTCACCCCCAGCAGTTCGTCGATCCGGACACGGCCGGCCCGGCGCTTGCGTTCGTGCAGCGTGAGCAGGTCGCCGTCGGCCTGGGCGTGCTCGAGCGCGGCGAATCCGTAGCCCTCGCCGGGGATCGGCACGTCCACCCCATCGTCGCCCACCACCTGGACGAAAACCCCCCGGTCGGGCCCACCCTTGTGCAGCTGACCGGTGGAGTGCAGGAACCGGGGCCCGAGCCCGACGGTGGTGGCGACGGCCAGGCGGTCGCGCAGGGCCACCCGCGCGTTCTCGATGCTCCCGACCACCGGGCTGACATGCTGTCCGCTCCCACGGCCGCTCGGGCCGGGATCGACGAACGCCTGGATGGCCAGGTAGTCACCGGGACCCACCTGGTCCAGCATGTCGGCCAGCGGGGTCAGCGGGAGGTCGGGCCGGCCCCCGGCCAGGACTCGGCCGGTGGCCGCCTTGGCCGCGGCGACGTCCGGCTGGTCGAAGGGGTGGATGCCGAGCAGCGCACCGGCCAGCGCGGTGGCCAGCTCCCACAGCAGCACCTGTTCACCGAGGCCCGGAAAGGTCCCTCCGTTGGCCAGCCCGACCACCGGGTGCCCGGCCGCCGCCAGTGCGTCGAGCCGGGTAGCGGCCTCCGGCTCCGGCACCCCAACGGCCACAAACAGCCGGTCCTCGCCGTACACGCCGGGGGGGCCCAGGGGCTCGCCGACCACCGGGACGACGCCGGTGCCGTCCTTGCCGGTCGATTCGGCCAGGAGCTGCTCGAGCCACAGGCCGAAGGTGGCGAGCTGGTCGGGGACGACCAGCGTCAGCTTGTCCCGGCCGGCCCGGACCGCAGCCGCCATGGTCGCCGCCAGCCGGGCCGCCGGGTTGGCGGGCGGGGCCGTCCGCAGCGCCTCGGTGATCCCCGCGGCCGATGCCAGCAACCCGTCAACGTCGGCCCCGGCCAGGATCGCGGGCACCAGCCCGAACAGCGACAGCGCCGAGTAGCGCCCGCCGATGTCCGGGGGATTCTCGAACACCGCCGCAAACCCTCGCTCGGTCGCCAGGGATGCGAGCTCGCTTCCCGGATCGGTGATGACCGCGAACCGGGCGGGGTCGGGGTGGCGATCCCAGGCCCATGCGAGGTGGCTGCGGGTCTCGAGGGTCGTCCCCGACTTCGACGCCGCGATGTGCAGCGTGCGGTCCGGTGGCAGCTCGGCGCCGAGGCGGGCGATGGCGGCCGGATCGGTCGTGTCGAGCACGTGCAGCGCCGGCTTGCCGGCGATCGCGGCCGTCGACCGCGCCACCACCTCCGGGAACAGGCTGGATCCGCCCATGCCGGCCAGCAGCACGTGGTCGACGCCGGCGGCGATGCCGGCGCACGTGGCGCGGACGTCATCGAGCCCGGTCATCATGTCCGGCACCACGGTGAGCCATCCGAGCCGGTCGCTGATCTCGGCGGGATCCTCCCGCCAGAGCGTGTGGTCTCGCGACCAGGTACGCGCCACGGCGTCCCGTTCGGTCAGCTCGTCCAGGGCCACCTGGATGGCGCCGGCGAGCGACCCGAGCCGGTCAGGGGTCTCGTCGAGGATCACGCCCCCCTTGCTACCAGCCATGTGGCGAAGTTGCGCCCACTACGTTGGCGCGTACATGTCCGCCGCCGCCACCGATCCGCCGAGCACCGTGGGCGTTGCGGGCGACATGGCCACCACCGCGACGGAGACCGCTCGGGCGGTGTCGCCCGGGCTGTCGGAGCGGGCCCTGCTGGCGATCACCGCGGCGGTCACGTTGCCGATCTTCTGGCTGGGTTACGGCACCGACATCGATGCGGGGGCCGTGCTGCTCGCGGGCGAGCGCATCCGCAACGGCGACTACGCCCCCTCCCGCAACCCGGGGGTGCCCGTCGTGGAGACGATCGTCGGCGTGCTCGAGCCGGTGGGCGGGCACCTCCTGGTCAACCTGGCCACGGTCGGGGCACTGGCGTTCACCGTGGTTGGGATCTCGCGCCTGGTACGGGCCTGGGGCCATGAGAACGGGGATCTCGTTGCGTTGGCCTTCCTGGCCTCGCCGGTCACGCTGGTCGCGGGCACGTCGACGGGTGACTTCATCTGGGCGCTGGCGTTCTTCGTGTGGGGCGCCCTGGCGCACCTGCGGGGCCGCATCCCCCTTGCAGGCGTCCTGTTCGGGCTGGCCATCGGGAGCCGCGCCACGACCCTGCTGGCAGTCGCCGCCTTCCTCGTCGCCGACGGCTGGGACCCTGCGCACCGACGCCGCTGCGTCGGCACGGCCGCCGTGGCGCTGCCGCTGGGGGTGGCGCTGTTCATCCCGTCGTGGCTGGCATTCGACCGGAACTTCGAGTTCCTCACCGCCACCCAAGGATGGCGCGGCGTCGCCAACAACGTCGGGCGCCTGGCGGTGAAGAACTACGCCGCTGCCGGCCTGGCCCTGGTCGCCGTCGTGGCGCTGGCGCTGCCGGCGCTGGTCCGGTGCGTGGGCCGCTGGACGGTGGACCCGCTCGTGCGCTTCGCGGTGCTGGGCTTAGCGGCCACCGAGGCACTGTTCTTCGTGGTGCCGTGGAAGGTGGCCCACCTGCTCCCCTGCCTCTTGGCGCTGGTGCTCTGGGTGGCGGCCAGCGACCGCAACCGGCGCCCGTTCCTGTGGATGATGATCGGCGCCATCGCCCTCAACGGCATCGTCGCCTTCAGGCCGCTGACGGCCGACAAGCCCAACGACAGCGAGGGCGCCGACTTCGAGCCCGCCCTGGTGCTCGGCCTGTTGCTCAACGACATCGACTGCCGCATCGAGTTCATGGACCAGCCCCCGGGGCTCGGGTCCGGCGCGTGGGACTGCACCCTCGAACCCGTGCGGGGCCCCAGCGACGCCGTGGACACCGGGCCGCGGGGCTGATCGTCACCGGGCCGGCCGCGGGCGAACACCGGCGAGCGCGGCGGCGACCACGGCGCGGACGTCGTCGTCGGACGTGCGCGTGCGGCGCAGCAGTTGACGGTAGAAGATCGGACCGGACAGCAGGTCGACCAGCAGTTCGGGATCGGCGTCGACGCGGATCTGCCCCTCGGCGATCGCCGCCCTGAGGCGCTCGACGATCGGCTCGCGCCGGTCCTCGACGAACCGCGCGTGCAAGGAGGAGATGACAGGGTCCCGCTGCCCCGCCGCCAGCAGCGCCGGCAGCGAGCGCTGCATCGTGGTCGATTCCACCACGTCGCGAACGGCCCGGAACACGGCCACGAGATCATCGTGCAGCTCGGCGCTGTGCGACACGCGGTTCGGCGGTGCCACCCTCGCCCAGGCCTCGGAGATCAACTCGGAGGGATTCGACCAGTGGCGGTAGAGCGTGGTGCGCGACACACCGGTCTCACGGCTTATGCGGCCGAAGGTCACGCTCCCGAGGCCCTCCGTCTCGAGGAGCAGATGGGCGGCGGCCAATACCTTGGCCACGGTTCGCTCGACCCTGGCGTCGCGGTGTGCGGTGACCGCCATCGCCCGCCCTCAGTTGGCGGCGACGGCGTCGGCGACGGCGGCGGACACCTCGTCGATCACCTCGTCGGTGTGGGTCAATCCGGGGAACATGACCTCGTACGCTCCGGGCGCCAGGGCAACACCCCGGTCGAGCAGCGCATGGAACAGCTTGGCGTAGCCGGCCTCGTCGGTGGACCGCGCGCCGTCGTAGTCGATCGGCGTCCGGGCGCCGAGATGGAGGCCCACCAGCGTCGACGCCACCGGCACGTGGGCGATCACCCCGGCGGCCGTGAACGCGGCCCGGAACGCAGCGGCCAGCGCGTCGGCCGTGCGCCGCAGAGCCTCGTAGGCGGCGGTGTCGAGCAGCTCGAGCACCGCCAGCCCGGCGGCGGTCGCCAGCGGGTTCCCCGACAGCGTGCCCGCTTGGTAGACGGGACCCAGCGGGGCCACGACGCCCATCACGTCGGCGCGTCCGCCGTAGGCACCGACGTTGAGGCCGCCGCCGATGACCTTGCCCATGGTCGTGAGGTCGGGGGTCACTCCGAACAGCTCTTGCGCCCCGCCCCGGGCCACCCGAAAGCCGGTGATCACCTCGTCGAACACCAGCAGCGCGCCGACGCGGTCGCACTCCGCCCGCAGCCCGGCCAGGAACCCCGGCTCGGGTGGGACCAGGCCCATATTGGCGGCGATGGGCTCGACGATGACGCACGCCGTCTGCTCGTCGAGCGGGGGCACCCGGTTGTAGGGCGCGACGACGGTGTCCCGGACGGCCGCCTCCGTCACGCCGGCCGATCCCGGCAGGCCGAGCGCCGCCAGCCCGCTGCCCGCCTCGGCGAGCAACAGGTCGCCGTGACCGTGGTAGTTGCCGGCGAACTTGACCACCTTGGGCCGGCCGGTGAAGCCGCGCGCCACCCGAATGGCCGACATCGTGGCCTCGGTACCGCTCGACACCAACCGGACCATCCGGCACGACGGCACGCGCGCGCAGATCTCCTCCGCCAGCCGGACCTCCCGCTCCGTGGGGGCGCCATAGCTGGTGCCCTCGGCGGCGGCCCGCCGCACCGCGTCCACGACCGTGGGATGGGCGTGGCCCGCGATGATCGCCCCGTACGACTGCACCAGGTCGACGTAGCGCCGCCCCTCGACGTCCCACACGAAGGCGCCGTCGGCGCGCCTCACGAAGTAGGGCGTGCCGCCGACCGCCCGGAACGCCCGCACCGGGCTGTTGACCCCACCCGGGATCACCCCCTCCGCCCGGGCGAACAGGTCGTGGTTGGTGGTCACCTCAACATGTCGGCGACATCGCGGATCGCGTACGTGAGGATCATGTCGGCGCCGGCGCGACGGATGGCCGTCAGGTGCTCGAGCATCACCGCGGCGCCGTCGATCCAGCCGCGCTCGCCTGCGGCCTTGACCATGGCGTACTCGCCCGACACATGGTAAGCGGCCAACGGGACGTCGACCTCGGCCCGCACCGCGGCCAGCACGTCGAGATACGCGACTGCGGGCTTGACCATCACCATGTCGGCGCCCTCGGCGAGGTCGGCCCGGATCTCCTCCAGCGCCTCACGGGAGTTGCGCGGGTCCTGCTGGTAGGCCTTGCGGTCCCGGACCGGCCCCACGATCGTGACGTCCACGGCTTCCCGGAACGGGCCGTACAGCGCCGATGCGTACTTGGAGCCGTACGCCAGGATCGCCACCTGCTCGAAGCTGCTGTCGTCGAGGGCGTCGCGGATGGCCGCCACCTGGCCGTCCATCATCCCGCTGGGCGCCACCACGTCGGCGCCCGCCTCGGCCTGCGCGATCGCCACCCGGGCGTAGAGGTCGATCGTGGCGTCGTTGTCGACCTGGCCGCGATCGTCGACGACCCCGCAGTGCCCATGGTCGGTGTACTCGTCCAGGCACAGGTCGGCCATGAGCATGACCTCATCGCCCAGGTCCGAACGCAGATCGCGGAGCGCGACCTGAACGATGCCGTCGGGGTCCCAGGCACCAGAGCCGGTGGCGTCCTTGGTAGCGGGCACGCCGAAGAGGATCACGGCCGGCACGCCCAGATGCGCCAGCTCGTGCACCTCCTTGCGCAGCGACTCGCGGGTGTGTTGGACCACGCCCGGCAGCGAGTTGATCGGCGCCGGCTCGGTGATGCCCTCGCGCACGAACAGCGGGGCGATCAGGTCGTCGATCGACAGGTGCGTCTCGGCGACGAGGCGGCGCAGGGCGGGCGTGCGGCGCAGCCGCCGCAACCGGCGCTGAGGAAAGCTCACCCCCGGGATGCTATGACCCGAGGCAATGGGTTCCGCCAACCGGAGCTCGAACTTGCGACGGTCATGGACGCCATCGCGGCCGTAACCGCCGCAAGTTCGCAAGAAGAGGTCAGCCCGTGACCAGGTCCTCGGGCGTGACGTCAAGCGTCTTGCCCTCGAAGGAGACCAGGTCGCCCTGCGGGACGAAGTGGTTCCGCTGCCCGTCACCGATGAAGTCGTACTGCGCCAACAGCAACGACTCACCCATGTACGGGTCGTTCTCGCCGGTGGTGATGCTGACGCCGGGCAGCAGGAGGCCGACGTCGCTGACGCCGTCGATGTTGTGCAGCGACTCCATCACCGCCAAGCGGGTGGGCTCCTTGGCGGCCTTGAGCGCCTCGACGAACACGGCGGCCTGTGTGTAGCCGTAGCCGACGATGGCGTTCTCGGGATCGAAGTCGTCGGGGCGGTACTTCTTCACGGTCTCGAGGTACTCCTTCATGGCGGGATCGTCGTCCCAGTCGGGGTTGAGCGGATCCTTGAGGTTGCCCGCGGAGTAGACGTCGTTGGCGGCGGCGCCGGCCAGCCCCATGAGGGTCTTCGAGATGCAGGTGCCCGACACCCAGATGAGCGGCTTCCAGTTGGCGGCCGCCGCCTTGGTGAGCGCGTCCGGGCACGCCAGCAGCGTGCCGCCATTGAAGAAGGCGTCGGCCCCCGAGCCGGCGAGGCTGGTGATCTGCGCCGACACCTCGCTGGCGCCGGTCGGGTAGCGCTCGGTGGCCACGACCTGGATGTCGGTCCCGTCGATCGCCTCCTTGAAGCCCTCCTCGTAGGCCCGGCCGAAGTCGTCGTCCTGCACCAACATGGCGACCTTGGCGTCGGGCTTCTGCTCCTTCAGCAGCTCGGCGAACATCTGCCCTTCCAGCGGGTACGGCGCCAGGGTCGAGCCGATCAACCAGGGAAAGTCGGGGTTGCCCCAGGCCGGTGACCCGGTGGCGGCGAACACGTCGGGCACGCACAGGTCGTTGAGGAAGTCGCGGATGGCGATGTTGTTGGCCGTGCCGACCACGCTGAACGCCGCGAACGCGCCGCTGCCGTCCTGGCCGAACAACTCCTCGATGTTCTGCGCGGTCTTCGACGGGTTGTACTCGTCGTCCTTGTCGACGAACTCGAACGTGAACGTCTTGTCGCCGATGTCGACGCCGCCCTCGGCGTTGACCTTCTCGAAGTACGACTCCCAGCCGCGGGCGATCTCGGAGAAGGCCGCGGTCAGGCCCGATTGCGGATAGCTCGACGCCAGCTTGATGACGTCGCCCTCGATCGGCTGCGTGGGATCGCTGCCGCAGTTCTCAGTGTCGATGGACGCCGAACCCGCGGCCTCCCCGCCACCGGTCTCGGTCTGGGCACCGTCGTCGTCGTCTCGGGAGCTGCAGGCCGCGCCCACCATGGCGAGTGCGAGCAGCACGGCGAGCCATCGAGGTCTAGGTCCCCTCTTCATGTGAGCCTCCTGGGTTGATGCTGTCGTTGGGCACGTCGCTAGCAGACGTGGGGGCGGGACGTGCCACCGACCCCGATGAACGTCGGCCCAGGCGGGCGAGCAGCCGGCGCACGCCACCAACCACCCCCTCGGGCAACACGTAGACGATGGCGATGAGGGCGGCACCGAAGACCGCCGGGGCAAGGATCTCCTTGCCCTCGACCAGGTCCTCGGTGTTGCGCCGCAGCCACACCAGCAGGAAGGCGCCGACCGCCGGCCCCAGGATGGTGGCGGCGCCGCCGATCACCATGGCGACCAGGAACTCGATCGAGCGCTGGAAGTAGAGGATCGGGTTGGTGGCGTCGGCAATGCGGTCGATCATCACCGACAGGGAGCCGGCGACCCCGGCATAGGCGGCGCTCAGGGCGAAGGTGCCCACCTTCGTGCCCGCCAGGTTCACGCCCACGGTGGCGGCGGCGATCTCCTGGTCGCGCACCGCCAGCATGGCCCGGCCCATGCGCCCCCGGACCAGGTTCCAGGCCAGCAGGAACAGCGCGACGGCGATGACCAGGCACACGAAGTACGCCCACTGGTCGTCGTCCAGCCCGTCGATGAGCGAAGAGAACTCCGACCGCCGAGGCCGCAACAGGGCGACGCCGCCCGCACCCTCGACGTACTTCGACGCGACTCTGGGGAACAGCACCGCCAGGGCCAGCGTGACCAACGCCAGGTACAACCCCCGAACCCGCAGGGCCGGGAAGCCGACCAGCAGGCCGACGAGCCCCGATAGCACGGCGGCGACGGGGATGGTGGCCTCGAACGTCCAGCCGTGGTCGACCATCAGGATCGCCGTCGTGAAGGCGCCGACCCCGAAGAACGCCCCGTGGCCGATCGACACCTGGCCGGTGAACCCGGTGAGCAGGTTGAGACCCATCGCCGCGATCGAGAGGTAGATCGCCTGCGAGAGGATCCGATTGGTCTCGGGCCTGAAGTAGAAGGGCGCGTACAGGGCCACCACCGACAAGGCGATGCCGAAGACCATTCGGGCGATGAGGACGGGCCGGGGCAGGTGCGGCCGGAGCGGCGGGGGCTCGCCGGGTGCCGCGACCGGCTCGGCGACCCCGGGCAGCGTCCCGATCGCGGGCTCGACGGCGGCCCCGGTGGCGTCGGACGGCATGCTCATGGCTGCTGGGGCCTCACACTCGTTCCACCGTGCGGCGGCCGAAGAGTCCGTTGGGCGAGACGATCAGCACGACGAGGATGAGCCCCAGCGGCACGACCACCTCAATGCCCTCGAGCGCATCGACGTACTGGATCGTGAGCGCGTCGGCAATGCCCACTATCAGTCCCGACACGACGGCGCCGATGAGGCTGTCGAACCCGCCGAGGGCCGCAGCCGCGAAGGCGTACACCAGGATCGTCTGCATGAGGCTGGCGTCGAAGCCCGTGCGTTGGGACGCCACCAGTGAGCCGGCCAGCGCGCCGATCGCGGCCGCCATGGCCCATCCCAGCATCAGCATCCTGCCGGCCTTGATGCCGTGCAGCCGGGACGAGTCGGGGTTGGACGCCACCGCCCGCAGCTTGAGCCCGAGCTTGGTCCGCTGCAGCAGGAACCACAGCACGAGGCATTCGCCCAGCAGCACCAGGATGAGGCCGATGGTGGCCTTGCTGACCACCACGGCGTCGCCCCCGCTCGAGAACAGCTCGACGTTGCCCTTGGGGAAGGGCGAGGGCATGAGGTGCGGGTCGGTCCCGAAGATGAGCTGGGTGACCGAGTTGAGGCCCAGAAACAGACCCAGGGTCACGATCACCACATTGAGCGGGCTGCGGGCCTGCTCGACCGGGCGGATCAACACCCGCTCGATCACTCCTCCGGTGATGAACGCGATCGCCATGGAGATCGCGATCGCGGCCACGATCGGCAGGCCGGCGCCGTTGCTCTCGGACGCCAGCTTCCAGGTGATGTACGTGGCGAACAGCGCCATCTCGCCCTGGGCGAAGTTGAGGATCCCGGTGGTCCGGAATATGAGCACGAGGGCAAGGGCCACCGACCCGTACACCACGCCATTGGCGATGCCGTTGAGGACCTGTTCGATGAAGACCTGCATTAGTGGCGTGACCGTGAACGTTCGCTCGTCCACGGCGAGTCAGGGTCGTCACTCGCAAGGACGACGACGAAGGCTGGGTAGGCCCCCAGGTGAGGAGGACGCCGCGAGCGGCGATCCTGGCCGGCGTGGTGGGCGGAAACGTTTGCGGTCATGGCACTAAAACCCCAAATAGGCCTTGCGGACTGCCTCGTCATCGTGCAGCTGGTCGGCCGCGCCCTGCACCGCGATCCGGCCGGCCTCGAGCACGTAGCCCCAGTGGCCGATGTCGAGGGCGAGGTTGGCGTTCTGCTCCACGACCAGGACCGTCAGTCCGTCGTTGCGATTGAGGTCACCGAGCTGTGCGAACAGCTCGCGGGTCACGAGGGGGGCCAGACCCAGCGAGGGCTCGTCGAGCAGCAGCAGGCGGGGACGGGCCATCATTGCCCGCGCCAGCGCCAGCATCTGCTGCTCGCCGCCGCTCATGCTGCCGGCCTCCTGGTGGCGGCGTTCGGCCAGGCGGGGAAACACCGAGTACCAGCGGTCGAGGTCGGACCTGATGCCGCCGTCGTTGCGGTTGACGGCCCCGACGCGCAGGTTCTCCTCGACGGTGAGATCCGTGAAAGTGCCCCGTCCCTGCGGGACGTGGGCGATCCCCAGGCGGGCGACGGCCTCGGGCGAACGCCCGAGGATCGAGCGACCGTCGAACAGGATCTCACCCTGCGCGTGGATCAGGCCGCTGATGGCGCGCAGCGTCGTGGTCTTGCCGGCACCGTTGGCGCCCAGGACCACCGCCACGTGCCCCTCCTCGACCCCGAGATCGATGTCGTGGAGCACCCGCACGGGCCCGTAGCCGCCGCGCACGTTGCCGACCTCGAGGAGGCTCACCGGAGAACCTCGACTCGGCCGCAGGCCGAGGCCGCTCCTCCGCCTCCGGCGGAGGGCGGGTAGGGAGCGGGTGGGCGAAGCCGGCTCACGCCGGTGCCCCCAGGTAGGCCTCGATCACGATCGGGTCGTTGCGCACTCCGGCCGGTGGGCCCTCGGCGATCTTGCGCCCGAAGTCGAGGACCACGATGTGGTCGGAGATGGTCATGACCATCGCCATGTGGTGCTCGACCAGCAGGATCGTGAGATCGAACTGGTCGCGGATCGCCTTGATGGTCTCCCCGAGGTCATCGACCTCGCTGTGGGTCAGGCCGTTGGCGGGCTCGTCCAGCATCAGCAGCCGCGGCTCCGCCGCCAGCCCTCGCGCCAGCTCGATGCGCTTGAGCGTGCCGAACGGCAGGCCCGCCACGGGGCGGTGGGCCAGGTGCCCGAGGTCGAGCCGCTCGAGCAGCTCGATGCCCCGCCGGCGCTGGGCGTCCTCCTCGCCGGCCGCCCGGATCCGCAGCATGGCCCGGCCGAATCCCACTGAACCGTGGGCGTGGGCGCCGGTCAACACGTTCTCGAGCACCGTCAGCGCCGGGAACAGCGCCACGTTCTGGAACGTGCGTGCCAGGCCGAGTCGGGCGATGCGATGCGCCGGCACGTCGAGCAGGTCGGCCCCGTCGAAGGTGACCCGCCCCGTGGTGGGCTGGTAGAGCCGGCTCAGCACGTTGAAGAGCGTGGTCTTGCCGGCGCCGTTGGGGCCGATGAGCGCGCAGATGGTGCCCTGTTCCACGGAGAACGTGAGGTCGTCGAGCGCGACGACGCCCCCGAACCGGACCCCGACGTTCGTTACATCCAACAACGCCAAAAAACGCCCCCCTGGTCGTCCACCCCCGGCGATGTTGGGGCCAGTCAAGCACATGTGCGAACCGGTGCGGGGCGGCGTCGCCTGGTCAGCGGTGGCGGACTAGTCCCCCACCAGCTTCCGAAACCCGGCGAGGTCGATGCCGGCCAACGACGGCACCACCAGGTCGGCGGCGCTCATGTCCAAGCCGGTGGTCATCGGGCCCGGGACGGCCACCACCACCATGCCCGCGGCCCGGGCGGCGACGACGCCGTTGGGCGAGTCCTCGAACGCGAGGCAATGGGCGGGCTCGACGCCGAGCCGGTCGGCGGCGAGGAGGAACAGGTCCGGTGCAGGCTTGGTCCGTGCGCCGTCGTCGCTGACGTCGTCTCGCGTGACCACCGCCGCGAAGCTGGCCCGCAGCCCGAGCCGCTCTAGGTGTCCACCGACCCAGTCGAGCGCCGACGACGACGCCACCGCCGCGGGGATCCCCTCGGCGAGGGCGGCCTCGAGCAGCTCGACCACGCCGGCTCGCGGCGGCAGGGCCCGGAGGACCCGCAGCCGGCGCTCCTCGCGCCGCGCCACCAGCGCGGCGCGGTCGACCGGGCGGCCCAGGCGTTCGGCGAGGACCTCCGACCAGTGGGGGTGGTCGGCGGAGCCGATGATCGAGTGCCACCACGCCAGGTCGAGCGTCTCGCCGTGCTCGGCGAAAATGCCGGCGGTGGCCTCGTACGTGCAGGTCTCGGTGTCGAGGATCAGCCCGTCGAAGTCGAAGATCAGCGCCGCTATGTCGGCACCGACGTCACCACCGGTGTCACCCACCGGCGTCCTCGTCGCCGGCCGGACGGGGGGTCTTCGCAGCCCAGGCCACCAGCGCGTCCACCAGCCCGTCGATGGTGTGGACCTCGGCCTCGGCATCGACCGCGAGCCCCTGCTCCCGGGCGGTGGCGGCGGTGATCGGCCCGATGACGACGACCACAGGGGGTAGGGGCCTATCGCCCATCGCCGCCAGGAAGCCGATCACCGTCGAGGACGACGTGAACGTCACGACGTCGGCGCCGGCAACGGCGGCCGCCTGCTCGTCGTCCACCGGTACCTGCTCGGTGCGGTACGCCTCGACGACGTCGACGTCCCATCCCCTGGCGCGCAGACCCTCCGGCAGGATGTCCCGCGCAACCGCCGCCCGCACCAGCAGCAGCCGGCCCCGGCCGGGATCGGTTGGCGCCGGCAGCGCGTCGAGCAGCGATTCGGCCACGAACTGCGGCGGCACCAGATCGACGACGAGGTTGGCGGCGGCCAGCGCCTCGCCCGTTCCGGGGCCGATCGCCGCCAACCTCGCACCCGCGAAGGCCCGGGCGTCGCGGCCCCCATCCCGAACGGCATCCAGCAGCCGGCGGGCACCGTTGGGCGAAGTGAGGACGACCCAGTCGTAGTCCCCCAGGCGGTCAACCGCCGCCGCCAGCGCGGCGCCGCGGTCGGCCGGGTCCCTGATCTCGATCGCCGGCACCTCGACCGCGGCGGCGCCCTGGGCCTGCAGGAGCGCCACGAGCTCGCCGGCCTGCTCGCGGGCTCGGGTCACGACGACCCTCCGCCCGAACAAGGGCCGGTTCTCGAACCAGGCCAGGTCGGAGGCGGCAACCTCACCGATCACGATCGTCGACGGCGTCCCCAGGGGTTGGTCGGCGATCGTCGAGAGCGTCGCTCGTACCGTGCGCTGCTCGGGCCGGGTCCCCCACCGGACCGCCGCCACCGGGGTCTCGGGCGACCGTCCCGCCGCCATGAGCTCGGCCGCGATCCGCCCGATGCGGGCCACCCCCATGAGCACGACGATCGTGCCGCCCACCTGCGCCACGGCCCGCCAGTCGACGGTGCCTTCGGCTCCGCCGTGACCCGGCTCCTCGTGGCCCGTGACGATGGTGACGCTGGTGGACGAGTGCCGCAGGGTGACCGGGATGCCGGCGTAGGCCGGCACGGCGATGGCCGAGGTGATGCCCGGCACCACGTCGAAGGGCACGCCGGCGGCGGCCAAGGCCGCCGCCTCCTCGCCTCCGCGGGCGAACACGAACGGGTCGCCACCCTTGAGCCGCACCACGTTGTCGCCCCGGCGGCCCCGCTCGATCAACAGGTCGTTGATCTCCGACTGCGCCAGGCGCACGTGCCCGGGCGCCTTGCCGACGTCGATGCGCTCCGCGGCGGCCGGCGCCTGGTCGAGCAGCGACTCCTGGGACAGCCGGTCGTAGACGACGACATCCGCCCCTCGGAGCAACTCGAGGGCGCGCACCGTCAGCAAACCCGGGTCGCCGGGCCCCGCGCCGACGAGGTGGACAGTCACGGCGCGGAACCTAGGCGTTCTGTTGGCCGGAATGGACGCTACGGCGGCCGATCCCGCGAACAAACGCGTCAGGCACGGCCCAGGAGCGCGGCGCCGCCCTGGTCGCCAAGCAGCTGCCGGGCAACCGACCGGCCCAGCGCCGCCCCCGACGTCGCCGGCCCCGCCAGCTCGTGCCGCACCAGGGTCTCGCCATCGGGGGAGGCCACGAGGCCCCGAACCCTCAGCCGGTCGCCCGCCAGCGTGGCGTGGGCGGCGGCGGGCACGGAGCAGTCGCCGCCCAGCTCGGCCAGGAACCCACGCTCGGCGTCGACGGCGCGCCGGCTCGGCGTGTGCTCGATCCGGTCGAGCAGGCAACGGGTGTCGGTGTCGTCGGAGCGGCACTCGACCGCGAGGGCACCCTGCCCCACCTGGGGCAGCATCACGTCGGGATCGAGGCGCTCGGCGATCCGCTCGGCCAACCCCAACCGGTCGAGGGCGGCAGCGGCCATCACCACGGCGGCCACGTCGGCGGACGCCGCCCGGGCCAACCGGGTGGCGATGTTGCCCCGCAGGCCTTCGAAGCGTAGGTCCGGACGGACGTGGGCCAGCTGGGCCCGCCGGCGCAGCGACCCGCTCGCCACGATGGCCTCCCGGGGGAGGGCGGCGAGCGTTGCGCCGACCAGTGCGTCGCGGACGTCGGCACGCTCGGGTACCGCCCCGATCACGAGGCCGTCGGGCGTCAGCGACGGCAGGTCCTTGGCCGAATGGACCGCCACGTCGGCCCGCCCCTCGAGCACCGCCGCCTGCACCTCCTTGACGAAGACCCCCTTGCCCCCGAGCTCCCATATGGGAACGTCGCGCCGGCGGTCGCCGCTGGTCTCGACGACCACCGTCTCGACCTCGAGCCCGGGCTCGGCCTTCTGCACCAGGACGGCGACGTGGTCCGCCTGCCACCGGGCCAGGGCCGAGCCCCGGGTTGCGACCCGGAGCCGTCTCATCGGCTAGCGGGCGCTCGCGGAAGTTCCGTGGATGTATCGCCGAGGCAGATTCGTCGCTGGCAAGGACGCAGGAGGAAGGCGCAGCCATAGCTGCGGCGACGACGAGGACGCAGTCCAGGGGCGAATCTGGCCGGCGAGACGCCACGATGACTTCCGCGAGGGTGCACTAGTTCCTCAACCCTCGATCTCGAACAGCTCGCGCAGGGCGGCAACGAGGCGGTCACCCCGGGGACTCCCCGCCGCGTCCTTGAGGACGACGGTCGGCTGGTGGAGGAGCTTGGCCACCAGCCGCTTGGTCATCGCCTCGACGACCTGTGCCTGTTCGGGCCCGAGCTCGTCGAGCCGCCCGCGGAAGCGCTCGAGCTCCGCCCGGCGCACCGCCTCGGCCCGCTCGCGCAGGGCCACGACCATCGGCGCCACCTCACGAGCCGACGTGGCGTCGAGGTAGCGCTCGAGCTCGTCGTTGAGGATCGCCTCGGCGGCCGCGACCTCGAGCCGCCGGCTGGCCACGCCGATGGCGGCGAAGCCGCGGAGATCGTCCATGTCGAGCAGCGTCACGCCGTCGATGTCCGCCACGGCCGGATCGACATCGCGCGGCACGGCGATGTCCACCACCAGCAGCGGTCGCTCCGAGCGCCCGGCCATGACCGGCGCCAGGTCGGAGCGCTCGATGATCGGGGTCTGCGACCCGGTCGACGTGAGCAGCAGGTCGATGTCGGCCACGCGGTCGGGCACGTCGACGAGCGCCACGGGCTCGGCGCCGATGCGGGCCGCCAGCGTGACGGCCTTGGCGTGCGTGCGGTTGGCCACCATGAGGTTGAGCCGATCTCCCGCGCCGGCCAACGCGACGGCCATGCCCTCGCCCATGTCGCCCGCGCCCAGCAACAGCACGGTCTTGCCGCCCAGCCCGCCCAGCCGCTCGGTGGCCATGGCCACGGCGGCCCGCGACACCGACGCGACCTTGCGGCCGATGCCGGTCTCGGTGCGGGCCCGCTTGCCGCCCTCGAGCGCGTGACGCAGCAGCAGGTTGAGCCCCGGGCCGGCGGCACCACAGTCCCGGGCACGGTCCCAGGCCTGCTTGACCTGGCCCTGGATCTCGCTCTCGCCCAGGACCGCCGCATCGAGCCCCGCGGTGACCGAGAACAGGTGGGCGGCCGCGGCCGCGTCGTAGTGCACGTAGAGATGGTCGGCGAAGTCCTCGGGCGGCAGGAACGAGTGCTGGGCAAGGAAGCCACGGATGTCGCTGTATGCGCCGTGGAAGCGCTCGGCGACCGCGTAGACCTCGGCGCGGTTGCAGGTGGAGAGCACCAGCGCCTCGCTGATGTGCTCGCGGCCGCACAGGTCGTGGAGGGCCTTGGGGACCTGGCCGTCGGCCACGTTCATCCGCTCGAGCAGCTCGAGCGGGGCAGTGCGGTGGTTCAGTCCGATGACGACGACAGACACGAGCGCAGGCGCTCCCTTGCGGCTTCGAGCCGGCCGGCCCGAACGAGTTCCAGAATTCCCGAATCGAGCGCCGATCGCCAATCCAAGCCCTCGGTCGATCGACCCTCGCTCCGGACGCGAGCGCGCTCGTCTGCCAACAGCCCGATGAGTTGGTCGTATTCCGGCCCGAGCTCGTCGGCCAGGCGGTCTCGAAGCCAGGAGGCCAAGGCCGGGCTGTGCCCGCCGGTCGACACGGTCACGGTAAGGCGACCCCGGCGCAGCCGCGCCGGCAGCGTGACCGTGCAGCGCTCGGGATCGTCGGCGCTGTTGATCCACACGCCCGCGGCCTCGGCGTCGTCGTAGACCTGCTGGTTGGCGACCGGGTCGCCGGTGGCCGCAACCACGAGCCGGTAGCCGGCCGCCTCGCCGCGTCGGTACGGCCGGGGCTCGGCGACGACGCTGGTGTCGCCGGCGGCGCGGCCGGCCAGCTCGAGGATCCCGGGGTCCAGCTCCGGGGCCACCACCGTCACCCGGGCTCCGGCCTCGACCAGCCCGCGCACCTTGTGCAGTGCCACCAGGCCACCCCCGACCACGAGGCAGCGCCGCCCGTCGACGATCAGGTTGACCGGGTAGAGGGGGTGCTCGGCCGGCATGGTGGGTGGGTGTGTGTGCCGCGTCGGCTACGTGGCGGGCGGTGCCGCGGCCGCCTCGGCGGCGACCTGGGCGACTCGGTCCGAAGCGCTCTTGCGCTGCTGGTAGAAGCTGAGGATCTGCAACTCGACCGCCAGGTCGACCTTGCGGAGCGACACCTCCGGGGGTACCGACAGGATCGTCGGTGCGAAGTTGAGGATGGAGCTGACCCCCGCGGCGATCATGCGATCGGCAACCTCCTGGGCCGCGCTGGCCGGGGTGGCGATGATGCCGATGGCGATCTCGTGGCTGGCCGCGATCGCGGGCAGCTCGTCGATGTGGCGGACCCGAATGCCGTCGACCTCGGTGCCGATGACCCGGGGATCGGCGTCGACCAGGGCGGCCACGGGAAAGCCCCGCTCGTGAAACCCGGCGTAGTTGGCCAGCGCGTGGCCGAGGTTGCCGATGCCGGCGATCACGACATGCCAGTCGTGGGTGAGGCCCAGCTCGCGGCTCATCTGGAACAGCAGGTACTCGACGTCGTAGCCCACGCCGCGGGTGCCGTAGCTGCCGAGGTAGCTGAGGTCCTTGCGGACCTTGGCGGCGTTGACGCCGGACATCTCGGCCAACCGCTCCGACGAGATGGTGGGCATCCCGTCGTTGGCGACCTCGAGCAGGCTGCGCAGGTAGAGCGGTAGTCGGCTCACGGTGGCTTCGGGGATCTTGCGCGCCTGCCGCTTGCCACCATTCGCCATCAGGCCCGCAGCCTACCGCCGCTTGTTCACACGCTCACAAGGACACGGGGTGGCATGTGGCCCGGGTCGCCGCGGGGGCCGGTCAGCGGAGGCGTCGTCGCAGGAGCTTGCCGACGAGACCTTGGGGCAGTTCGTCGACGAAGGTGACGATCGACGGGCACTTGTAGCGAGCCAGGTGGCGGGAGGCGTAGTCGATGAGTGCGTCCTCCTCGATGGTGGCCCCCGCCACCGGCACCACGAACGCCTTCACGGCCTCGCCCGTCTTGGGGTGGGGCACGCCCACCACCGCCGCCTCGGCGACGTCGGGGTGGCGGGCGAGCACGCCCTCGACCTCCGCTGGTACCACGTTGAAGCCCGAGACGATGATCAGGTCCTTGGCCCGATCGACCAGGTACAGGAACCCGTCGTCGTCCACCACCGCCAGGTCGCCGGTGCGCAGCCAGCCGTCGTCGCTCAGCGCCGCCTGCGTCGCCTCGGCGTCGTCCCAGTAGCCGGCGAACACGTTGGGCCCCTTGACCCAGACCTCGCCCGCGTCGCCGACCAGCGCGTCCTCGCCGAAGCGGTCGATGAGGCGGACCAGCAACCCGGGCAGCGGCAGGCCGATGCTGCCGTCGGGTGCGTCGTGCCCCACGCCACTGGTCACCACCGGAGACGCCTCGGTGAGGCCGTAGCCCTCGGCAAGCTGGAGGCCGTAGCGCGCGGCGATGGCCCTCCGGAGTCCGGGATCGAGTGCCGCCGCGCCCGACACGCCGAGCTTCAGGCCCGCCATGGGGTTGGCCTCGCCCGCACCCGGCGACGGGAGGTCCGCCCAGGCCCGCCACATCGTGGGGACGCCGGACACCACCGTGATCCCGTGCTCGATCAGGAGCTCGAGCGCGCCGGCGGGGTCGAACCGCTCGACCAGCACCACCGAGGCGCCCAGCGTCAACACGATTCCCAGCACGGCGTTGAGCCCGAAGATGTGGAACAGGGGGATCACCCCCAATGCCACGTCGTCGGCCGTGAGCGCGGCGCTGGCCGTGCCGCCGGCATCGCTGGCGCTGGCCCGCATCTGGTCGACGTTGGTGCGGAGGTTGCCGTGCGTGAGCATGGCCGCGCGGGGGAGTCCGGCCGTGCCGCTGGTGAACAGCAGGACCGCCAGGTCGTCGTCGGACCGCTCCACCAGCGGCGCCGGCTCGCCACCCAGGAGGTCGCCGATCGGCACGACCTCGACGTCGCCCAGCCGTTCCGATTCACCGCCGCCGAACGCCGGACGGCTGGTGTCATCCACGAGCGCCAGCCCGGCGCCCACGATACCCAGCTCGCGCTCCAGCTCGGGTGCCGGGCTGAGCGGATTGAGCGGAACCGCCGCGGCGCCGGCGCCCAGCACCGCCAGGTAGGCCGCCACGAAGTGCCAGTTGTTGGCGGCGACGATGGCCACCCGATTGCCGGGGGCGACGCCGCTGGCGCTCAGGGCGCCCCGCATCTCGGCCGTCTGCGCGCGGAGCTCGCCGTAGCTCGTGACCTTGCCCTGGCTCACCAATGCCGGCGCGCCACCCGGGTGAGGTTCGATCACCGCCGCGAGGTTCACGTGCCCGTCTCCCTGTGGCCCCGAATCCAGCCCGATCCCCACCCGCCGCCCCGTAATGGCCTCGTCTGCGGCCGACTCGTATCAGCTAGCGCGCCAGGAACAGTAGCTGGATCGCCGACGCACCGAGGATGAGCGCCAGCAGGATGGCGAGGACGATGGTGGTGCCGGGCCTCACGATGCGCTCGGCCGGCGCGATTGGAGCCGGACCGGACTGGAGATGCCGGCGCGGGCGCCGTTGCCACCGGAATCCTCCCCGCCATCGTCGCCCTCGTCGCCCAGCGGCACGACGGCCAGTTCGTCACCGGCGGCGATCTGCAACGTGTCGGCGGCCGAGGCGCGGCTCATTGCCACCGCCAGGAGCCCGTAGCTGTCCACGACCAGCCCCACCTGGCCGCTGCCCAAGTCGTCGAAGGCCCGCACCCGCACGGCGGTTCGGCTGCCCTCGGTGGGCCGGGTCCATCGGAGCTGAACCCGGTCGCCCCACGACGCGATCTGGTCGGGATCGATGTTGAGCTGGCAATTGCCGTAGCGGTCGACCCAGAGGACCTCGCCCACGATGGCGCCGGCCTCGTCCCGCGGCAGGGGTACGAGGCCGGGCACCAGGTCGGCGGGATCCAGCGGAGGCCCGAGGGCGTCGAGGGGCACGCCGGCGCAGAGGTGGGCTGCCGCCGGTCCGAACACGTCGCGCCCGTCGAACGTCGGGCCGGGCGACGCCAGCCGGTACTCGGGATTGCTGAGCTCCACGGCGCCGGTGGCGCCGCCGACCATCCCCACGGCGGCCGCCAGCAACCCGTTGTCGGGGCCGACGAGGTAGGACTGGCCGTCGCCGACCTCGATGGCGACCGCCTTGCGGTCGGTTCCCACGCCGGGATCGACGATCGCCAGCACCACGCCCGGGCAGAGGTACTGCACGCTCCGCGCCAGCGTCAGGGACCCGGCCTTGACGTCGTAGGGCTGGATGTCGTGGGTGATGTCGATGACCGTGACCCGCGGCTCGATCGACCGGATGACCGACTTCACCACGCCGACGAACTCGTCGGCGGTGCCGTAGTCGGACAGGAACGAGACCGTGTCGAAGCGCGGGGCCACGACCCCAGTGTGTCAGTG
>JBKPAA010000039.1:0-81792 GCA_046726215.1 Actinomycetota bacterium
GTCTAGTCGCGGTCGATCGCGGCGGCGTCCTCGGCTTCGGCGTCCGCCTCGAACAGCGCCGGGAGCACCTCGTCGTGCCGCGTGAACAGCCCGCTCGCCGGCGACCCCGCCGCAAAGGCGTCGGCGGCCAGCACCACGGCCGAGGCCGTGTACGTCGACCGCTCACCCACCGGGAACCGGGCCTCGTCGGGGAACACGGTGCCCGTCCAGTAGCGGCCGTCGTCGGTGCGATAGCGCTGGGCCCAGCTCAACAGCTCGACCCCCAGGTCGCGGTTGCCGACCGCCAGGTTGGCCAAGGCGTACTCGCAGGTCTCCGCAACCGTGATCCACGGTCGGTCCGACACGCAGCGCACGCCGCAGCCGTCCATCACGAACGCGGCGTGGCGCTCGGCCAGCCGCTCCCGCCCCTCGTCGCCGGCGATCACCCCGGTGAGCACCGGGTAGTACCAGTCCATCGCCCACCGGTGCTTGGGCGCGAACGCATCGGGCGCGTGGCGGATGACGTGCGTCAGGCGGGCCGCCGACAGCTCCCAGTCGGGCCGCTCGTGGCCCAGCAGCTCGGCGAGGGCGATGGCACAGCGCAGGCTGTGGCACATCGAAGACGAGCCCGTCAACAGGGCGAACGACCAGGGGGTGCCGTCGGCGTGGCGGGCCCAGAGGATCTCGCCGCGCGGCGTCTGCAGGTCGAGCACGAAGTCGATGGCCTTCTCGACCGTCGGCCACATCGCGTCGACGAAGGCGCGGTCCCCCGTGCACAGCCAGCGATGCCACACCCCGGTGGCCACGTAGGCGCAGACATTGGCGTCCAGCTTCTCCTGCTCGACCCGGTCGGCGAGGTAGTACTGGTGCCAGGCGCCGTCCGGTCGCTGCAGGTCGGCCAGCCATTGGTACGCCCGCTCGGCCTCGGCGTGGCGGCCCCCCAGCGTGAGCGCCATTGCCGCCTCGACGTGGTTCCAGGGATCCGCATGGCCGCCGGGGAACCATGGGACCATCCCGGAGGGCAGCTGCCACTCGGCGATGGCGTCCACCGTCTGGCGCAGTTCGCGGGCCGTGACGATGCCGGGGACGTCGGTGAGGTTCATGCGGCCGCCTCGGTGCAACGCGCGACGGCGAGGGGCCTGCGGGCGTAGAGAACGATGCTCTTGCCCATCACCGGCGTGAGCATCCGGTCGGCGAGACGGGTGAACCGATGCCACGGCTGCCTGCCGCTGATGTCCCACACCAGCACCTGGTGGTAGGCGCGCACCAGCGGGTTGGCGTCGTTGGTGGGCCCGACGGCGCAACGCAGCCACCAGTAGGGGGCGTGGATGCCGTGGGCATGGTGGGCGCCCCGCAGCTCGAGGCCGGCGGCCCGCAGCTTGGACCGCAACTCGGACGCCGTGTAGATCCGCACGTGGCCGCCCTCGACGAAGGGGGCGTGGTACCGGTCCGACAGCGCCCAGCAGATCCGCTCGGCCAGCCACGCCGGAACCGTGACGGCCATGGTGCCACCCGGGCGAAGCACCCGCACCAGCTCGCGGATGGCGGCCTCGTCGTCGGGGATGTGCTCCAGGACCTCGGCGGCGATGATCCGGTCGAAAGTCCCGTCGGGAAACGGCAGCCGTGCGGCATCGCCGCAGGCGGTGCTGGCGCTGCCCGGCACCTGGATGTCGCCCGCCTCGTCCATCGTCGCCGCCATGGCGGCCACGTCCTTGAGCTCGACCTCGTCGTAGTCGAAGGCGACCACGCGGGCGCCTCGGCGCAGGGCCTCGAAGGCATGGCGGCCAGCGCCGCAGCCCAGGTCGAGTAGGCGGCCTCCTGGCGCGAGCCCGAGACGCTCGTAGTCGACCGTGAGCATCAGGCGGTCCGCCGATCGGCCGCGGCCGGCGAGGTGGCACCTGCCCGCTCGTCGAGGAGGATCCGGTATTGCTCGACGGTTCGCTCCGCCGTATGGCGCCACGACCATTGGTCGACGACCCGCTGGCGCCCCGCGGCGCCCACGGTTCCCCGCAGGCCCGGCTGGTCCAGCGCCCACCGCAGCCTGGCGGCCAGCGCCTCGCTGTCGCCCGGGGGGACCACCAGTGCCGTCTCGCCGTCGCGGCCGACCACCTCGGGCAGGGCGCCCCCGGAGGTGGCCACCAGCGGGGTGCCGCACGACATCGCCTCGATGGCAGGCAACGAGAAACCCTCGTACAGCGACGGCACCACCGCCAGCTGCGCCTCGCTGTACAACTCGATGATGCGGTCGTCAGGCACGCCGGTCACGAACTCGACGTGGTCGTCCAGGCCGAGTCTGCGGATCACCTCGTCCGACCGACCACCCGGCTTGCGCCGGCCGATGACCACCAGGTGGGCGTCGTCGCGTTCCGTCCGGACCTTGGCCAGCGCCTCGAGCAGGTAGCTCAGGCCCTTCATCGTGACGTCGGCGCTGGCGGTGGTGATGAGCCGCCCGGGCACCGGTTCGACGCCGGCCACGGGTCGGAACAGGTCGACGTCCACGCCGACCGGCACGATGGCCATGCGGGCCGGATCCACCCCGTGGTCGGCGACGATGTCGCCGAACGAGTTCTCCGACACCGTGATGATCCGCGGCAGCCGCTTGGCCACCCGGGTCTGCATGGCGGTGAACGAGTACCAACGGCGCAGGGTCAGCCGCTTGTACCAACCCAGTGCGTGCTCCATCTCGAGCCGGCGGTCGACGGTGATCGGGTGGTGGATGGTGCCGAGCAGCGGGAACCCGTCGCGCTGCACCGCCAGCAGGCCGTAGCCGAGGCACTGGTTGTCGTGCACCAGATCGAACTCGCGGCGGCGGCCGTGGAGGTGCTGCCAGGCCCGGAGGCTGAAGGCCAACGGCTCGGGGAACTGGCCGGCCGAGAACGCCGCCACCTCGACGAAGTCGGTCCAACGCTTGAGCTCCCAGAGCCCCGGCATCCGCATGGGGAAGTAGTCGTTGTAGATGTCGAGGCTGGGCAGTTCGACCAGACGGACCCGCGGATCGACCACGGGGAAGGGCTGACCGGCCAGAACCTCGACGTGGTGCCCCAGGTCGGCCAGGGCCTTCGACAGGTGCCGCACGTAGACGCCCTGGCCGCCCACGTGGGGCTTGCCCCGATAGGCGAGCAGCGCGATTCGTAACCGACGTTCCTCGGCATGCATTCCTGCAACCTTTCCGTCCAACTGACCGTGCGGTCAAGACCGCCGACCATCGCCGCGGTCGTCCACCACGACCGCGGACCGCCCACCTGGAGGAGGCGTCGTGGTTACCGGCGGGTAAGGCTACCGCCGTCAGTCAATCGATCCCTACCTCCGGGGGGTACAGGCGACGTCCGGCCCGGCCGCGTCACTCACGCACACCCGCCCGTGGTGGTCGTGGTCGTCGGCGGCCCGGGCTTTCCGGGTGACCGGTTGGCCCCCGGGCACGTGGTTGTGGTGGGCGCCGAGGTCGTCGTCGGGGGCGCAGGCGTCGTTGTCGTCGGGGGCGCGGTGGTGGTCGTCGTCGGGCGCGTTGTCGGTGGCACCGTCGTCGGGGGCGGCGTTGTCGGCGGCTCCCACGCGGGCTCCGGCTCGGGCGTGGTGGTGGTCGTTGTGGTCGACGGGGCCGTGGTCGCCGTCGAGGGCGCGCTCGTGGACGGGCTGGTCGTGGTGGTGACCGCCGACCGGGCGGGGTCGACGAGCGTGAGGCTCGGCTCGTCGGCATCCCCCATTCCAGTCGCCAACGCCGCGCCGGCGATGCCGAGGACCGCCAGCGCGGCGCCGAGGATGACCATCACCAGGCGGGAATTGGTTCGTTCCGTGTCGGCATGGCCGGGCGGTGCGCCGGTCGATCCGTCGTCGTCAGCGCCCTCGGACCGTGGAGGCCGCTGTCGCCGGGACGGTGGTCCCCACAGGTCGGTCTCGCCGGTTGTCGGTCCCGCCATGCGCCGGCCGCCCGCCGGGGACGCGACGGTCTTCGATACTTCGCCCCGCGGTTCACCCGATCCGGTCCGCTCGCCGCCATTCCACTTGGTGGCGTCCCAGAAGTCGGCGTCTTCGTCGGCGCCCGACTCGTCGCCGTACCAGGCGTCGACGTCCGCACCGGCATCCCGCTCGTCGCCGCTCGACTCGTCGCCGTACCACTCGTCGGCGCCCGCACCGCCGTACCACTCGTCGGCGCCCGCACCGCCGTACCACTCGTCGGCGCCCGACTCGTCGCCGTTCGCCGAATCGCCGGACATCGGCTGGGCCTGGGGAAGGCCGTCCCGAGCCATCGCCGGCACCGGGCCGGGGCCCGTTCCCGGGAGGTCGGGCCGGTTGGCCGTCGGGTCGGCGAACCAGGCCGCCAGGGCCGCGACGTCGTCGGCGACGTCGTCCGCGATGCCGGCCTCGGCACCCGGGCCGGGCGGTGGTGGCGACGTCGGGCCGTCGGCGCCGAACAGCGCCGCACCGAGCGCCACGGTGAGCTCCGGGAAGGCATCGGCAACGATCGGCAGGCCCAGCCGACCCGAGACCAGCTCGCCGAACAGTGGGATGCGCGACGACCCGCCCACCAACAGCGCAACGTGGACGTCGGCGGGAGCAAGCCCGGACGCCGCAATCGTCCGGGACACAACGTCGACAGCGGCGAGCAAGGCCGGCCCGATGTCGTTCTCCAGGTCGGTGCGACGGATCGGTATCCAGGTCGACATGTCGGGGAGCGTCACCTCGACTGTCGCGTCGGGGCTGGACGAGAGCCACTCCTTGGCCGCTCGGCAGGCGACCCGCAGGCGCCGGAGTGCGGCCATGCCCTCGACATCCTCACGCGGCACCGCCTGCAACACGCCGCCGAGCTCGGCATCGACCCTAGTGAAGACGGCGTCGTCGATCTCCACGCCGCCGAAGTCGGCCAACCCGCCGGGGGGACCGACGACGTCGAAGCCACTGTCGGTTCGGCGCACGATCGTGGCTTCGAGCGTGCCGCCGCCGAAGTCGAGGACGGCCACCGTCGTCCCCAAGGCGATGTCGATGTCGTGGGCGAGCTTGGCCACCGCAGCCACCGGGTGGGGGATCAACCGCGCGCCACCCACTGCGGCGCGGCCGACCCGCTCGAGCAGGGCCTGGGACCCGCCGGGAGGAAACAGCGGATAGGTGAGCACCACGTCGCGCGGCCGGTCGCCGTGCAGTCGGCGCACGCGGTCGATGACCGTTTCGAGCAGGGCCTGGGTCAGGTGCGCGGGATCGTGTGGCCGACCATCGAGCACGATGGCCGGCCGATCGTCGAGGTGTGCGGTGATGTGGCGCGCCACGAGGGTGGTCTCGTAGCGGGTGCGCTGGGCGGCGGCTTCACCGACGAGCAGCGAGCCGTCGGAGCCCTCCAGGACCACCGACGGCATGGTCGCGGCGAGATCACCCAGCGCGCAGACCTCGAGGCGGGTTCCGCGCCGCAGCGCCGCTGCGCTCGTGGTCGTACCGAGATCGACCCCCAAGCTGTATGTCATGGCTGTCTCCCCAGCTGCCCGACACCAAACCGTAACAAGTGGGGCGCGGCCGCGAGAGCCAATCGCCGGGTGCGACCAAGGATCTGCTAGGGCAAGGACGTGCGAGCGGTGGTGCAGCGGGTGACGAGCGCCGAAGTCACGGTCGGAGGGTCACCGGTCGGCGCCATCGGGCCCGGCCTGTGCGTGCTGCTCGGGGTCACCCACGACGACAACGACGCCCGCGCGAGCCGGATGGCCGACAAGCTCTGGCACCTGCGCATCCTCGATGACGATGCCGGGGTGATGAACCGGTCGGCCAGCGAGACGGGCCAGGAGATCCTCGTGGTGAGCCAATTCACGCTCTATGGGGACACGTCCCGCGGACGCCGGCCGTCTTGGATCGCCGCAGCCCGGCCCGAGCAGGCCGAACCGCTTGTCGAGGCGGTGGTCGGTGAGCTGCGCGCCCTGGGCGCGACCGTGGCGACGGGTACCTTCGGCGCCGACATGCAACTGGCGCTGGTCAACGACGGGCCGGTGACCCTGATCATTGACGTCTGACAGTATCGGTCGTCAGACCGACGCCATCACGGGGCGGGTTGAGGTCGGGCTGGCGTGACCGCGGGCAGGGAATCGGCGTCGGCGGGCGCGGTCGTGACGATGGCGTCGTCGACGTCGAAGAGGCCGACGGTGCCGGACTCCCGCCCCCGTTGGCGACGCTGCCGCCAGGCCGCACCCCAACCCAGAACCAGGCTGGTCACGGCGACGATCCACGCCGGCAGCAGTCCCACGCGGGTGTAGAGCGTGGCCCCTTCGCGGGTACCGACCGCCTGCTGGAGGACGGTCGGGTCGGACACGGAGCTGCGCTGGTGGACGGTGCCGTCGGGGCCCACGATCGCGGAGAAGCCGGTCGGGGCCACCTGCAGCACCCAGCGGTCGTTCTCGATCGCCCGCATGCGCGAGGTGGCGACCTGCTGTGTCTGCACCAGGGTCCCGGTGAACGACGAGCCATTCGTGGGATTTATGACGACCTCGGCCCCGTGGTCGACGCCCTCGCGCACGCGGTCACCGAAGAAGATCTCCCACGAGATGGTGACCGACAATCGGCCGGCCGGGGTGTCGAGCTCGGCAGCGTTGTCGCCGACGACGGCGTCGCGGTGCGTCAGATCTTTGCCGCCGAACCGCTCCACCAGCGATCTCAGCGGGACGTACTCGCCGAACGGAACGCGGTGGACCTTGTCGTACCGATCGACGATCTCGCCGGCGGCGTCGTACGCCACCGCGGCATTGCGGAAGTGGTCGGGCCCGGCGTCCTCCACGACGCCGATCACCAGCGTGGCGTCGAGCCGCCGCGCCAGCTCGCTCAGCTCCCGACCCTCACGGGTGCCGGCCACCGGGCCGTCGACGTCGACCACGTCCTCGGGCCACACGACCAGGTCGACCGGCGTGTCGACGTCATCGCTGGCCCTGAGGTGCCGCTCGAACACCAGCCGTTCGTCGGTGTCGGAGGCCCGGGTGCCCTGGGGCCCGCCGCCCTGCACCAGTGCCACGCGCATGGTCCCGACCTGCGCGCCCCGCGGGCCGGCGACGCCGGCGAGGACGATGCCGAGCGCCACCGTCGCACCCACGCCGGCCGTCACCCAGCGACGGTCGAGGGCCGCCGCCAGCGCCACGCCCACGATCACGGTCACCTCGACCAACAGCAGCGCCCCACCTATCCGCAGTACGGGCGCCAGCGGACCCGCCACCTGGCCGACGGCCAGGCTGGACAGGGGCACCCCACCGAACGGCCACGACCATCGCAGCAACTCGGTCAGAGCGATGGCCCCCGGCAGCGCCAGCCAGCGTCCCGGAGCGTCCGCCGGCACGACGGCTGCCGCCAACCCCAGCAAGGCGGCATAGAAGCACGCGGCGACGGCGTAGCCGGGTGCCGTCATCTCGATCATCCAGGCGAGCGACGGAATGTAGAGCCCGAGCCCGACCAGCAGCCCCCGCCAGAACCGTGTGCGCCGATCGGCGTCGGCGATCAGCCGGTCGAAGGCGACCAGTCCGACGAAGGCGAGCGGCCACCAGCCCCAGGGTGGCAGGGCGAAGGCGGTGATCACACCCGTTGCGACGGCGGCGGTGCCGCGGGCCCGCCAGACCGACGCCATCGAGGGGCCGCGGGTGGGGGTCGGGCCGGAGCGCTCGCGGCGGAGGACGGCCGGGACGAAGCGGGGCATGGCACGGCGATGATCGCGCGCCCCGGATACATTCCGGGAACTGGAGGCGTCCCCCGTGTCGATCGAGACCGAGCCCCGCACCACCCGTCCATCAGGTTCGCGGTTGGCCCGCGCCGCCGCGGTCGGCCTGGTGGCGGGATTCCTCTCGGGATTGTTCGGCGTCGGGGGCGGCATCCTCATCGTGCCGGCGCTGGTCCTGGTCATGTCGATGGACCAGCGGCTGGCCCACGGCACGTCGTTGGCGGCGGTGCTGCCGATCGCGGTGTCGTCGACGCTCGGCTACGCCCTCGAAGACAAGGTCGACTGGCCGGTGGCGGCGCTGCTGGCGGTCGCGGCCGTGGGAGGCGCAGTGGTGGGTACCCATGCGCTGGACCGGTTGCCCCAGCGGGCGCTGGCGTTGGCGTTCGCCGGCCTGCTGGTCGCGACGGCGGTGCGCCTGCTGATCGACCACTCCGACGCCGGGGGCCGAGGCGGCCTCGACGCCCCCAGCGTCATCGGGTTGCTGGTCCTGGGCCTGTCGAGCGGCGTCCTTGCCGGTCTGCTCGGCGTGGGCGGTGGGGTCATCATGGTGCCGGCCATGGTCGTGCTGTGGGGAATCCCGCCGGCCGTCGCCAAGGGCACCTCGCTCGCCGTCATCGTTCCGACGTCGATCATGGGCACGTGGCGCAACCGCCACCACGGCAACGCCGACATCCCCGTCGCGGTGGCCGTGGGCCTCGCCGGTGTGGCGTCGGCGTTCTTGGCGTCGAAGATCTCGGTGGGCATGTCGGAGACGACGTCGAACGTCCTGTTCGCGCTGCTGCTCGTCTCGGTGGCGGCGCGGATGCTGTGGCCGCTCGTCCGATCGAGATAGACGGGCCGGCTAGCCCTCGACCAGCCGGAAGCGGGCGACGATGCGTTGCACCGCCGATCCCTTGGGATGACAGGCGAACAGCGTGGCGGTCGGTTCCGAGGTCTGGTCGACGATGTGCATGGCGTCGGGGGCCACGATCTCGATGCTGGTCAGTTCGTAGGTCCAGCGGCTGCCGTCGTTGAGCGTGAACACCAGCGGGTCGCCGGGCCGCAGCCGATCGAGGTCGTGGAACGGCCGCGTGTGGGTGACCCGATGGCCGGCGATCACGACGTTGCCGGGCTGACCCGGCATGGCCGTCCCCGGCCAGTGGCTGGGACCGCGGTCGATGGCGGTGAGGGTGACGCCCTCGTGCAGGTCCTGCTCCACACCGATGGTCGGCAGGGCCAGGCTGCCGTGGACCACGTCCGGCGTCGAGGCGTTCTCGTCGGCCGGCGCCGGCTCGGGGGCCGGCAACGTGGACGGAGGGAGGGTCGTCGTCGGCGCGACGGTCGACGGCGGCGCGGCGGTCGTGACTGCGGCTGCGGTCGTCGTCGCCCGGCGCGGCCCGTCGTCGACCGCGAGCGCCCAGCCGGTGCCGAGCGCTGTGGCCAGCAGCAGGGCGATGGCCAGCGAGCGGGCTGGACGCTGCGCCATGCCGCGGTTTCTACCCCATCGGGTTGTGTAGGGCTACGCAAGACATCTCCGTTTCCCGCATTACGGTTCGACACTCGGGCCGCCCTGGGCGCGGACCGACCAGATCACGACGGCACGTAGCGACGATCCTTCGCTATGCGGCCGGTACGCTCGCCGGGTGTGGCGCCGGTCCTGTTCGGGCGGTCAGGTGAGCTGTCCGCACTCGCCGACGCCGTGCGGGCGGTGTCCGCCGGCAATGGGCGCTTCATCCGTGCGGACGGGGTTGCCGACTGACCGCCATGCGCCGACGGCTCGGCGTGCCCCGCGGATGCAGGCGGGGATGCCGACGCCCAACGCCCATGCGCCCGTGATGGCGATGCCGGGAGCTCGGTGGGCCAGAGCCCGCTCGGCGATGGCGAGGGCGTCGAGGTGGCCGGGCCGCGGCTGAGGGAACGAGCGCTCCCACCGGCTGACGCGGACCTCGGCGGGCCCGTCGTGCACGCCCATCGTGTCCCGCAGGTCCTCGAGAAGCGCGGCGACCAACTCGTCGTCGGTCAGCGCCCGGGCCCGCTCGTCCCCGGCCCGCCCCGCCGACGCCCGGAGGATGGCGATCGACGGGTCGACACCGAGGTGCGCCCACTTCGACGTCATCCACGAGCACGCGGTGAGCAGGCGCCCCGAGGACTGCGGCACCAGGAACCCCGATCCGTCGAGCGGGCGGGCGATGCCGTCCCGGGGCACGGCCAGTGCGGTCAGCACGACGGACGCGTACTCGACCCCGGCGAGGAACCGGGCGGTTTCGGGGGCCACGCCCGCGAGGAGGGGCGCGGTGACGAACGCCGGCGTGGTGAGCACCACCCCGCCGGCTCGAACCGAGCCCGGCCGGGGCCCATCGGGACCGCCGGCGCCGCCGGTGGAGACCCGCCAGCCAGCACCGTCGGCCTCGAGGCCGGCCGCCGGAGTGCCACACAACAGCCGCCCGCCGAGGCGCTCGGCCAGGGCACCCACGAGCCGCGACATGCCGCCCCTCGGCGCCAGGAACACCGGGCGGTCGCCCTCGCCGTCGCCCGCCGCTTCGTCGCGCAGCGCCGCCGCGCCCCGGACCAGGCTGGGGTCGCGGTCGCGGGCCGCCGCCAGGCTGGCGGCGGCCACCCGCAGCGACAGCCGATCGCAATCGCCGGCCCAGACCCCGCCCAGCAACGGTGCCACCAGCCGGTCGAGCACCTCGTCGCCGAGCCGGCGCCGCACCAGCGCCCCTATGGCCTCGTCGCCCCTGGGCCGGTCGTCGGGGGCCGTGAGGTCCGCGCGCGCCCGTTCGACGCCGGCGGCCGACAGGACCCCCGACGCCTCGACGGCGTCGAGGTCGGTGGGAACCCCGAGCAGCTGTTCGGACGGCAGCCGGCGCAGCGCCCCCTCGCTCCACACGTAGGCCACGCCGGTGGTGGGCGAGACCAGCTCGTGGCCCAGCCCCAGGGCCTCGCACAGCTCCACCGCCTCGGGCACCCGCGCCAGGAACGCGTCGGCCCCCTCGTCGAGCCCGATCCCGGCGACGGGCGACGTCCGCAGCTTGCCCCCTGGCGAGTCCCCCGCCTCGAGGACGACCACGTCGGCGCCCCGCTGCATGGCGGCCCAGCCTGCGGCAAGGCCGCTGATCCCCCCGCCGACGACGGCGAGGTCGACGCTGCGGGTCACGGGGTTGTGCCGGCCGCGCGGGCGCCGGCGGCGGTCGCGTCGGGCACGGCGCGCCGCACCCGCTCGGCGAGCGCCGCCATCACAGTGGGGTCGTCGTTGATCGACGGAGTCCGGGCGAACGCCAGGCCCGACTCGATGGCGACCCTCCGGGCGTCGACGTCGAGGTCGTAGAGCACCTCCAGGTGATCGGACACGAACCCCTGGGGGCACACCAGCACCCCCTCGGCCCGAACGCTGGCGGCGACGTCGCGGATCACATCCACCACGTCCGGCCCCCGCCAGGGCTCGGGCGTGCGGCCCGCCGACTGCCACGCCAGCGCCCAGCCGTACGAAGGATCCAGTCCGGCGCGATCGGCGATGGCGGTGGCCGAGGCCCGCAGCTGGTCGGGGTAGGGATCGTCTACGAGCACCCGCTCGGGGAGGCTGTGGGCGGTGAACAGCACCTTGGTGGTGGCGGGGAGGGTGCGCAGCGCGGCGCGGACCCGGTCCGCCTGGGCGGCCAGCCACGCCGGCTCGTCGTGCCAGGCGTCGATGCCGACATAGGTGAGGCCGCGCCCGCTTGCGGCGGCGGCCGCCCGCTCGTGGTACTCGCCCACCGATCCCCGGGAGTAGTGGGGCGCCAACACAAGTCCCACGATCTTGCGGGGTGCCGAGCCCGCGAGCTCGGCCACCGCGCCCTCGACGAAGGGCGGGGCGTGCTTGTTGCCCAGCGCCACCGCCCAGCGCATCGGCTCACCGCCCCCGCGGCCGCTCGCCGCGCTCTCGGCGGCGTGCAGCGCGGCCGCGATGGCGGCCACCTGCTCGCGGGTGCGCTCCGCCAGCGGCGACACACCGCCGATGGCCTCGTAGCGGTGCGTCAGGTCCGCCAGCTGGTCGCTCGACGGTGGGCGTCCCCGGCGGATGTGCGTGTAGTACGCCTCGACGTCGCCCGGCGATGCCGGGGTGCCGTAGGCCATGACCACCAGTCCCATCGGGCGATCCGTCACCCGCGCACGTCCCAGGTGTGGACCAGCTCGACCAGACTCTCGAGCACCGAGGGGTCGGTCTCGGGCAGCACCCCGTGACCGAGGTTGAAGATGTGGCCGGGGCGCCCGCCGTTGCGTGCCAGGACGTCGCGCGCACGCTCCTCGACCGCCGGCCATGGTGCCAGGCACGCGGCGGGATCGAGGTTGCCCTGGACGGCGACGTCGGGCCCCAGCCGTCGGCGAGCCTCGTCGAGGGGCACGCGCCAGTCGACCCCGACGACCTGGGCCCCGGCCTTGGCCAGCAGCGGCAACAGCTCGCCGGTCGTGACGCCGAAGTGGATGGCCGGCACCCCCAGGTCGGCGAGGCCGGCGAACACCCGGGCGCTGGCGGGCAGCACCGCCCGTTCGTACAGATCCGGGCTCAGCGTCCCGGCCCAACTGTCGAACAGCTGCACGGCCGACGCGCCCGCCTCCACCTGTGCCCGGAGGGCGGTGGCGGCGATGGTCGCCAGCCGGTCCAGGAGGAGATGCCACAGGTCGGGCTCGCCCAGCATCAGGGCCTTGGTGCGGCCCAGCGTGCGCGATGGGCCCCCCTCGATCATGTAGCTGGCCACGGTGAAGGGCGCGCCGGCGAAACCGATGAGGGGCACGTGACCCAGCTCGGCCACAGCGGCCCGCACCGTGTCCTGGACCCAGGGGCAGTGGGCCTCGGGATCGAACGAGCCCAGCCGGTCGAGGTCGGCGGCGCTGCTGAAGGGGCGCGACACCACGGGCCCGACTCCCGGCGTGATCTCGACGCCAAACCCCAGCGCCGCCACCGGTAACACGATGTCGCTGTAGAGGATGGCGGCGTCGACCCCGTAGCGCCTCACGGGCTGGAGCGTGACCTCGGTGGCCAGCTCGGCGTCGCGGACCGCGTCGAGGATGCTGCCGGTCCCGCGGATGGCCCGGTATTCCGGCAGCGACCGCCCCGCTTGGCGCATGAACCACACGGGCACCCGGTCGGCGGGCTGGTTGCGGCAGGCCAGCAGGAACGGGGCGTGGGCCGGCGGGGGCATCGACGGTCACGCTACTGGTGGGGGCGTTCGGGGCCCGAACTCACGTTCCGGCGTGGGGTCTCCACAGAATCGGGCGGAACCGGTAGCATGGTCCGTTCCTCGACCAGCGGAGGAGCGATTGGCCACTCACCCCGACCTGGCCGCCGAGCAGGCGTACATCGATCGTGCCTACGACTGCCTGGAGCGGGCCCGGCAGTCGGCCACCAAGCTGCGGTCGATGGTCGAGGTTGGGAAGGGTGGCACCGAGCAGGCCCGGTGGGAGCGGGAGATCATCGAGGGCAACATCGCCAACCGCCTCGACTACCTGCACCTCGGGGATGCCAGCCTGGTGTTCGGCCGCATCGACAAGTCCCGCACCGACGGTGGCGACACGTTCTACATCGGTCGCATTGCGGTCGCCGACGAGAGCCAGGAGCCGCTCGTGGTCGACTGGCGGGCGCCCGTGGCCGAGCCCTTCTATCGGGCTACCGGGCGGGCGCCGATGGGTCTGGTGCGGCGTCGCCATTTCGCCACCCGTGGGCGCCAGTTGCTCGGCATCGAGGACGAGCTGTTCGGCGAGGGCGCCGGGATGCTCGACGGCGAGTTCCGCGTCGTCGACAACGGCGACCGGTCGCGCGAACTGCGGGGCCAGAGCGCGTTGATCGCAGCCCTGGAGGAAGCCCGGACGGGCCAGCTCAGCGACATCGTCGCCACGATCCAGGGCGAGCAGGACGAGGTCATCCGCTCCGAGCTACCCGGGGTGCTGGTGGTGCAGGGTGGTCCCGGCACCGGCAAGACGGTCGTGGCCCTCCATCGGGCGGCCTACCTGCTCTACACGCACCGGTTCCCGCTCGAGGGCCAGGGCGTCCTGGTGGTGGGTCCCAACCGGCTGTTCCTCGGCTACATCGAGCGGGTGCTGCCCAGCCTGGGCGAAGCGGGTGTCGAGCTGGCCGTGCTGGCCGACCTGATCGACGACGTCCGCGTGAGCCGCTACGACCGTCCCGCCACCGCCCGCATCAAGGGCGACGGGCGCATGGCCGCTTTGCTGGCCAAGGCGGTCCGTGATCGCGAGCGGGGGCTGCGTCGGGCGCTCCGCGTGCCTTTCGGCCTGCAGACGCTGATGGTGCCGGCCAAGCGCACGGCCGGCATCGCCGCCGAGGCCCGGCGCCGGTTCCGGCTGCACAACGCCGGCCGGCGCTTCGTGGAGTCGCAGCTGTTCGCCGCCCTGGCAGAGGCCAGCCGCACGCCCACGACGCCCGAGGAGGTGCGCGAGCGCCTGCGGCTGACGCCCGAGGTGCGGGAGGCGCTGGAGCGGATGTGGCCGGTGCTGACGCCGGCCGAGTTGTTGCACGATCTCTACGGGTCGCGGGCACTGCTGGAGCTGGCCGGCAAGGACCTGGATCAAGACGAGGTAACGGCGCTCGAGCGTCCCCGCAGCGACGACGTGGCCAGCGTCGTCTGGACCCACGACGACGTGCCACTTCTCGACGAGGCCCGGGCGCTGCTCGGCCCCAAGCCCCGGCGGCGCCGCGACCGCGGCGATGCCGACGAGATCCGCACCTACGGACACATTGTCGTCGACGAGGCGCAGGACCTCTCGCCGATGCAACTCCGCATGCTGGCGCGCCGGTCGCTCAACGGCTCGATGACGGTGGTCGGCGACATCGCCCAGGCCACCGGCGTGTGGGCCCACTCGGGCTGGGACGAGATCCTCACGCACCTGCCCGACAAGCGCCCGTCCCGGCGGGCCGAGCTCACCATCGGGTATCGCATCCCGAAGCCCACGATGGACCTGGCGGCCAAGGTCCTGGCGGTTGCCGCCCCCGACCTGGAGCCACCCGACTCGGTGCGCCTGCAGGGCGATCCCCCGAGGATCGTGCATTCGACGCTGGACCACCTCAGTGACAGTGTGGCGCGGGTGGCGGCGGAGGAGCGCAACGCCGTGGATCCCGGCAGCGTGGCGGTCATCGCGCCGCAGACCCTGGTGGGCGACGTGGCCCGGGCGCTCGACCGGGCCGGCATCGAGTACGGCCGGGCGGCCCGCAACGGGCTCGAGGCCCAGGTCACGCTCGTGCCAGTGAACCTGGTCAAGGGCCTGGAGCTCGACGCCGCCGTGGTGGTGGAGCCCGCCGCCATCGTCGACGAGGAGGCGCAGGGGCCCCGGGCGCTGTACGTGGCACTCACGCGGGCCACCAAGCGCCTCGCCGTCGTGCACACTCGGCCGCTCCCCGAGCCGCTGCGATGACAGCCGTTACCCGCCGCGGGATCGGTGGCTCCAGCGACCGATCCCGCGGCAGGATTCCGGGGTGAAGGCCCGGCGCGACCGCTACGACGTCATTGTCGTGGGGGGCGGGCACAATGCCCTGGTGGCGGCCGCGTACCTGGGTCGGGCGGGCCTCTCGGTGTGCGTGCTGGAGCGGGCCGATCACGTGGGGGGTGCGGCGGTCAGCGGGCGGGTCTTCGCCGGAGTCGACGCCCGCCTCTCCCGCTACTCGTACCTGGTGAGCCTCCTGCCCGACCGCATCGTCGCCGACCTCGGGCTCCGGCTCGTCCTCGCCTCCCGGCCGGTGGCGTCGTTCACGCCGGTGCGCAGGGATGACGGACGCGACGTAGGCCTCATCGTCGAACGGCATGCGGGCCCGGCGACGGCCGAGTCGTTCCGTGCCCTGACGGGATCCGACGAGGAGTATGCGGCCTGGTGCGACTTCTACGCCGACGCCGCCTGCCTGGCCGGGGTGGTGGCGCCCACCCTGCTCGAGCCACTGCCGACCGCGGACGAGGTGCGTCGACGCGTCGGTGACGCCCGCTGGGAACGGTTTGTCGCCCGCCCGCTGGGCGTCACGCTGGAGGACACCTTCGCCGACGACGCGGTGCGCGGCCTTGTCCTGACCGATGCCCTCATCGGCACCTTCGCGTCGGCAACCGATCCGACCCTCCGGCAGAACCGCTGTTTCCTGTACCACCTGATGGGCAACGGGACCGGCGAATGGCGGGTGCCCGTCGGGGGCATGGGGGCCGTGACCACCGAGCTGGAGCGTGCCGCCCGCGCCGCCGGCGCCGAGCTGGCGACCGGCGCCAAGGTCGTGCGGGTCGACGCCGATGGCCGGGACGCCGAGGTCACGTACGTGACCGACGGTGGCGCGGGTGACGAGCGGCGGGTGGCGGGGCGGTTCGTGCTCGCCGGTGTGGCCCCGGCGGTCCTGGACCGGCTGCGGGGGCATGCGCGCGGCTCCGGGCCGGAGGGCGCCCAGGTGAAGATCAACATGGTGCTCGATCGGCTGCCGCGGCTGCGCAGCGGGCACGATCCCCGCGTCGCCTTCGCCGGCACGTTCCACATCGACGAGGGCTACGCGGCGCTGGAGTCGGCCCATGCGGCGGCCTCCGCCGGTCGCCTACCCGACCCCTTGCCGGGCGAGGTCTACTGCCACACGCTGACCGATCCCTCGATCCTGGCCCCTGAGTTGGCTGCGCGTGGGGTGCACACGCTCACGCTGTTCGGGCTGCAGACGCCCGCCCGCCTGTTCGCCGACGACCACGACCGTTCGGTGCTCGACGAGGCGGTGCGGCGGCACCTGGCCGGGCTCGACGCCTACCTCACCGACCCGGTGGCGGGGTGCCTCGCCAGCGACGCCGAGGGGCGCCCGTGCCTGCAGGCCGTCGGCCCCGGCGACCTGGAGGCCACCCTCTCCATGCCGGGCGGTCACATCTTCCATGGCGATTTGAGCTGGCCCTGGGACGGCGAGGACCGGGACGATCGGTGGGGCGTCTCGACCGACGTCGCCAATCTGCTGGTTTGCGGAGCCGGGACCCGCCGCGGCGGCGGCGTCAGCGGCATCGGCGGCCACAACGCTGCCATGGCCGTCCTCGACCGGCAGCGCTGAGACGGCGGCAAGGACCGCGCCTTCCGGACTTCGGGAACCCAGAGGTACGTTGTCAGGCGCCATGAACGCACCGATGGGGATCGATGTGCGAGGGGTGTCCAAGCGCTTCGGCGCGCTCGAGGTGCTCCGGGACGTCGACCTGCGGGTCGACCCCGGCCGGGTCGTGGCGCTCCTGGGCTCGAGCGGCTGCGGCAAGACGACGCTGCTGCGCGCCGTCGCCGGGCTCGAGCGGCTCGATGCCGGGGAGGTTCGGGTCGGTGACCGGGTTCTTTCGGCGAGCGCGCGCGGCATCCACGTGCCGCCGGAGAAGCGGCGGATCGGGATGGTGTTCCAGGACTGGGCGCTGTTCCCCCACCTGAGCGTCGCCCAGAACGTGGGCTACGGCCTGCCCCGGTCCGAGCGGCAGGGGCCGCGCGTGGGCGAGGCGCTGCGCATGGTCGGGCTCGAGGGGCTCGGCGACCGGCACCCGGCCACCCTGTCGGGCGGCCAGCAGCAGCGCGTGGCCCTGGCCCGGGCACTGGCCCCGCAGCCGGGCGTGCTGCTGCTGGACGAGCCGTTCTCCAACCTCGACTCCACGCTACGGGTGCAGGTCCGCACCGAGGTGCACCAGCTCCTGGCCGAGCTGGGCGTCACCACCGTGTTCGTGACCCACGACCAGGAAGAGGCGTTCGTGCTCGGCGACGAGGTGGCGGTCATGCAGGCCGGCCGCATCGTGCAGCAGGCCCGGCCCGCCGACCTCTATGCCTGCCCGGCGAATCCGTGGGTGGCGAGCTTCGTGGGTGACGCCAACCTCGTGGCCGGCGACGCCCGCGGTGGCCACGCCGCCACTGCGGTGGGGGACGTCGAGATCGACGTGCGGGATGCGGGTGGCTCCGCACACGGGCCGGTCGACGTGGTGCTGCGGGCCGAGCAGCTACGGCTCGACCCGCTCGGCCCGGTCGACACTCCCGGGGGCCGGGGCGTGCCCGCCACCGTCGAGCTGACCGAGTACTACGGGCACGACACCGTCTACCTCGTGCGCCCCGACGGCGGCGACCCGGTCCGTGCCCGTGCCGCCGCCACGCCGCGGTTCGAGCGCGGCGACCGCGTCGTCATGACCTACGACGGGCCGCCGGCCGTCGTGTTCCCCGCCGAGCGGGCGAATGGGAACGGGGCCCGCCGGCCCCACGCAGTGGCGGGTCGACCAGTCGACGCGCGGTGATCGCGGTCATCGGTGCGGGCCCCGCAGGGCTCGCCGCCGCTTGGCGCACGGCGGCCTCCGGGCACGAGGTGGTGGTCGTCGAGCGCGCCCCCTCGGTCGGCGGCATGGCCGGATCGTTCGACGTGGCCGGGCTCCGGGTCGACCACGGCAGCCATCGGCTCCATCCGGCCACTCCGTCGCCCATCCTCGCGGCACTCCACGACCTGCTGGGCGCCGACCTTCAGGTGCGGCCCCGCCACGGGCGCGTCCGACTGGTCGACCGTTGGGTCGCCTTCCCCCTGCGGACCGGCGACGTGGTGCGCCGGATGCCCCCGGCGTTCGCGGTCCGGGCCGCCGTCGACGCGCTGGGCGCACCGCTGCGCCGCCCCCGCGCCGACAGCTTCGCCGAGGTGGTGCGTGCCGGGCTCGGGCCCGCCGTGCTCGACGCCTTCTACGAGCCGTACGCCCGCAAGCTGTGGGACACGCCGGCGGCGCAGTTGGCCGGCGAGCTGGCGCGTCGCCGGGTGAGCGCCTCGTCCCCGTCTGACATCGTCCGCCGCCTGGCCCGCGGCGCCCGGCCCGCGGGCCGGACGTTCCTGTATCCCCGCCGTGGCTTCGGGGCGATCCCCGAGGCGCTGGCGGAGGCGGCGGACGGCGCCGGCGCCCGTATCCGCCTCGGCTGCGGGCTCGAGGCTCTCCGCCGCCGCCCCGACGGCGGCTGGCGCCTGGCGCTCGACGACGGCACCGGTCTGGACGCCGATCACGTGTGGGCGACCGTTCCGCTCGCGGCGCTGGCGGGCGTGGTCGATCCGCCCCCGCCCCAAGCCGCACTGGATGCCGCCGCCAGGCTGCGCCACCGGGGCATGGTGCTGCTCTACCTCGTGCTCGACCGCCGGCAATGGACGGAGTACGACGCCCACTATTTCCCCGGCCCCGAGGTCATGGCCTCCCGTTTGTCGGAGCCGCGCAACTACCGCGACAACCCCGACGATGCCGCCGACCGCACCGTGCTGTGCGCCGAGATCCCCTGCTGGCCGGGCGACCGCGTGTGGAATTCCGCCGACGCCGACCTGGCCGCCCGGCTCAGCCGCGAGTTGACGGCGGCAGGGCTGCCCGAGCCGTGTGCCGTCGACGTGGCGAGCCGGCGGCTACCGCACGTGTACCCGGTCTACGGTCCGGGGTTCGCCGACGATCTGGCGGCCCTGGAGCGCTGGGCGACGGCGGCCGGGCTGGTCATCTTCGGCCGCCAGGGCCTGTTCACCCCGGACAACACCCACCACGCGCTAGCCATGGGCTGGGCCGCCGCCGAGGCCTTGCGCCCCGACGGCACGTTCGATCGCACCGCCTGGCACTCGGCACGAGACGGCTTCCGGTCCTTCGTGGTCGAGGACTGATCCCGCCACTCCATCGCCTCACCCGAGGCAATGGGTTCCGGCGAACCGAGCCTGAGGCTATGGGTACCGGTTCCGGAACCTATGACCTCGAGTCCTCCGCGACGGAACCCATTGCCTCAGGCGACCCGGCGTCCCGCGAGCTGGTCCAGCCTCACCGCTCGGGTGTCCGCGATATCGGAGCAGAACGGATGACGTCAGGCAGGCGCATGTGGAACCCATGGCCTCGGGTCGGGCCGTGGCCGGGCCCGCCGGGTCAGTGGTGGCGACCGAGCATGTACGGGATCATCGCCCGCACGAAATCCTTGTCGGCGCCCTCGAAGGCGTCCGCGAACGCCGCCTCGAAGGTGTCGAGCGCAGATCCGGCGATGCCCTCGGCGTAGGCGCGGGCGAACTCGATGCTGCCGTACACGTCGAACAGCGCCCGGATCTCGGCGATCACCTCGGGACCGCGCTCGGTGGGCGCCAGGCGGAGATAGCGGTCGACCTTGTGCCGGTGCGACCCGCGGGCGGCACCGATCAGGTGGATCAGCACCAGCGTGCGCTTTCCCTCGCGGAGGTCGCCGTTGATCTCCTTGCCGTAGAGCGACTCGTCGCCCACCAGGTTGAGCAGGTCGTCCTGGATCTGGAACGCCGCACCCAGGTGGAACCCGAACCGCACCATGGGCCGCAGGTCGGCCCGGCCGCTGGACCCGAGGAGCGCCCCCACCCGTAGGGGGTGGATGGTCGTGTACCAGCAGGTCTTGCGCATGATGAGGTCGAGGTAGTCCTCGGGCACCAGCCGCGCCACTGCGTCGCGGCGCCAGCCCAGCTCCGTCGCCTGGCCCTCGAGCGTCCGCAGCGCCATCGTGTCGAACTCGTCGAGCAGGCGTTCGCCGAGGTCGTCGCCGAGCCGGCGGGCGTGCTGGCGCAGCACCTGGTGGGCGAGGACGGCGAGGGCGTCACCGGCGTTGAGCGCCAACTCCGGACCGTGCTCGGCGGGCAGGGTGGGGCGTCCCCGCCGCCGCTCGCTCCCGTCGGCGATGTCGTCGTGCACCAGGAACGCGTTGTGGAGCATCTCGATGGCGACGGCCGCGCCGCGGGCGTCGTCGTCGCACCCCCCGAAGGCGCGGCAGGTGGCGAGGCACAGCGCCGGCCGGATCGCCTTGCCCGGCCGGCTCGGGTACGACCGCACCAGGCGGTAGAGCCAGTCGTGGGGCTCGGCGTCGGGGACCGCTGCGAGCATGGCCCGGCGAATGTCGCGCCCCACCGCGCGCAGGCGCTCGTCCACCACGGTTGCGTCGGTGGGCGCCTGGGTGGTGGGTGTGGCGGTCACTCGCCGCTCGCCACGGTGACGATGATCGGGAGCCACACGTCGGGCGCACCGGCCACGAGCAGGACACCGTGGTACACACCGCCGGGCACGTCAGCGCCGACGTCGGCGCCGACGGCGGCCACGACCAACACGCCCCGGCTCGACCGGGCCGGGAGCTCTTCGAGCGACGGCGGATCGAACCCGATGCAGGACGCCGGAAGCGTGCTGCCATCGTGGCTGCGCAGGTCGCCGCTGTGCGGGCGCAGGCCCAGCATCGGCTCGGCCGTGCCGTTGTGCAGCCAGACCTCAGCCGAGCCACTGCGGCCCGAGGGTCCGTCCGACCCGCCCGCGCGTTCGTCCGACCCGCCCGCGCGTTCGTCCGACCCGCCGGGACGGTCGTCGGACCCGCCGACCCGGATGGTGAGGCGCACGGCGCCGGTCGCCGTGCCCCGGCCCACATCCGCCGTGGCGATCGACTCGCCCCCGGGCCCGAGCCCGCCGTTGGTGCGCGCGACGGCCGCCATCGCCTGCAACCCGCGTTGGAACAGGTCCACCCAGGCGTGCAAGAGGTCGGCCGACGGGACGCCGGGGGCCAAGGGACGCGGGGTTCCAGGAGGCGCGCCGGCAGTGCCGTTCGCGCCGGCACCATCGCCATGCGTTGGCTCAGTGGGCGATGGTGGGCCACCGCCCGTCCCCGGATCTTGGGGCCTGTCACGGTCGACGGCGCCGATCAGCCGGTCGACCAGCTCGCCGGCAGCGCGCAGCCCACGCCGCTGGATGTCACCCAGGGCCGCGGCGTTGGCGCTCGGATCGAGGATCGACAGCCACGGCGACTCGCCACCCCCCTTGTCGTGTCGTCGTTCACCCACCTGGTGCTCCTCAACCACGCACCCGCACATGCTCCCGCCACCAGCCTGGCCCGGCGCTATCGGATCGGTAGGCTACGCGAGAGGAGTCATGAGGCGGGTGGGCTGACAGGCGATGAGTGAGATCGGCGATCTGATCGCCATCTTGGGCGCAATCGATAGCGCCGTGCGCGACGACGAAGGGGACGACAGGCGCGCCCAAGTGGCCGCCCTGGTGAAGGCGTACCGCGAGGGCAACCGATTCGGCTGGTATGACAGCTTCGTCCAGCGTGATGGCAACCAGGGCCTGCCCGACATCGAGACGGCGATGCGCAACCTGCGTCAGCCGACCAGGTTCGCCGCCATGCTGCCGCGGCGGCTCCTGGTGGTGGCGCTGGCCGCTCGGGTCTTCCCGGACCGGTTCGGACCGCACGGCGAGGAAGCCGAGGCCTCCCTGAGAGCGCTCACGATCCCGGGCGTGCTGGCGGGACTGCCCCTGCTGCCGACGCCACCGATCGACGAGCCACCCGACGTACCCGACTTCGGCGACCCGACCCTCCGATCCCAGGCCGAGGAGCTGCTCGCGGCCCTCGCCGACCCCGAGCGGCTCCCACGCGTCGAGGACTGGCACGAATTCCTGGCCAGTACCTCGCATGTCCTGAGCCCGCAGCTCGCCAGCCTGCCGGCACCCTGCACGACCGCCGTCATCGAGCCGCCGACCGGCGCGGACGATGCGGTCGTGGTGCTGCGTACCAGCCTCTGCGTGGCGAGCGTCGATCTGGCGGCGCTGTCCGCGGGCTTCCTCGATCCGACGAACTGGCCGGGCTGCAGTCCGTGGTGGTGCGAGATCCTGCCGGCGCCGGGTGCGGGGCCAGGACTGAATCGATATCTCGAGGTCGTCGCCGCCGATTGCCCGAACCACGTCTTCGAGGTGGCGGTCTTCCTCGACTTCGCGACCGCCATCGACGTGGAGACCCGCAAGGTCGTCACGTACAACAAGAGCCCCGACCAGAGCGGAATGGTTGGCGGGCTGCGCGCCAACGACGCGGTCGAGGTTGACCGGGGCGTCATCGACGTCCGCCGGGAGCGGGATCACGTGCGAGTCGAGACCACCAAGCGGATCCGCTTCAGCGACCCCCTCGACGCTGACGCTCTCTCGGTGATCGCCTGCCTGGTGGGTTACGGGGACGTGGCGGCCGACGTCATCTGCGATTGCTCCGGGGGTCTACCGCAGCCGATCGACTGCGATCCCGACGCAGCACCGGCCGGCGGCGCGACATCGGCCGTCGACCGGTTCGTCGACCTGGCGCGGAAGTGTGTGACCGATGCGGGCGACGAGGCGCGCCGCATCGCCGGTCGGATCGACGAGGGTTCCTATACACCGGAAAAGGCGGCGGAGGATGCCAGCAGGGCCGCGGCTCTCGCGCTCCGAGGATTGGCGACGCTCGCCACCACCTTCCTCGAGGCCATCAAGGACGTTGCCGGCACGTCGGCCGCTCCGTCCACGCTGCAGTCGGCGCCGTTCGGTTTCCGCAGCGCACTCCCCGATGACAGCCAGTTGGCACTGGCGGGACCGTTGCGCTCGCCGTACGGCGAACAGATCGAGGTCGCTCGTGTCGAGATCCTGCCCCCGGCGTTGAGCACCGGTGGTGAGTTCCGGTTGAAGGTCGACATCTCCGGCCTGGAAGGCAGCGCGTACACCGGTGAGGTGACCGCGATGAGCCCGGCGAGCGGCGCAGAGGTCGGCCGCGTCGACGTCGATGTGATCGTTCCGTGAGGTCATGACCGACGCCACCGACCGGTCCGCGGCGATCGACGAGCTGCTCGACCGCGCGGTGGCGGCGCTGAACCGCGGCGACGTCACGACCGCACACGACCTGGCCGAGCGGGTCCTGGCCGCGGACACCTCCAACCGGGACGCAGCGGCGCTTCTCGGCGTGGAGGGGCCGTCCGCGGGTGAGCTCCGACGCCTCTCCCTGCTGTTCTGCGACCTCGTCGGCTCGACGGAGCTGTCGGCCCGCCACGAGCCCGAGACCTACCGGACCCTGATCAGGCGCTACCAGGCGGTGTGCCGGGAGGTGGTCGAGGAGCGGTATGGGGGCCACATCTCTCACGTTGCCGGCGACGGAATGCTGGCGGTCTTCGGCCTACCGATTCCCCACGAGAACGATGCCGAGCGGGCCGCCCGCGCCGGCCTCGACATCATGCGGGAGCTGCGCTGGCTGTCCGCACAGGTGGAGGCGGCGCTCGGCGAGCGCCTCGAGGCGCGGGCTGCTGTGCACCGGGGCCTCGTCTATCTCGACGTCGAGGAGGACGAGGTCTACGGGCTGGCCGCCAATGTGGTGGCGCGGCTCCAATCGCTGGCGGCGCCCGGGACCGTCGTCATGTCCGACGATGTCCGCGAGATCGTGGGCCCGCTGTTCGAGACCGAGGCGGGGCCGGCGCAGCGAGCGAAGGGGATCGAAGAGCCGCTGCAACCCCACCGGGTCGTCGCCGCGCACCCCGAACAGCCGACACGGGGTCGGCGCTGGGAGGCCGCCCTCGTGGACCGTCACGACGAGCTGGCGCGCCTGCGCCAGCAGTGGCTCCAAGCGCGGCGCGGTGGCGACCAACGACCTGCCGTCGTCCACCTCGTAGGTGAGGCCGGCATCGGCAAGTCGCGGCTCGCGGCCGTCCTGGCCGAGGAAGCTCGGACGGCTGGAGCGTCGTGCCTGCAACTGCTGGCGTCGCCCTTCCATGCCGAGGCGAGCTTCCACGCGATCCGCGCCCTGATCGAGGCGCGGAGCGGCATCGCGGTGGACGCCGCTCCCGGCGAGCGGCTGGCGCTGCTGGAGCAGGAGATCGCTGCGGTGGGACTGGATCCGGGTGAATCGGTGCCGCTGCTGGCACCCATCCTCGGCGTTCCTCCCTACGCGGGCTACCAGGAGGCGGCGCTGGAAGGGCGCAAGTTGCACGAGGCGATCGTCGCGGCCGCCGCCCGGTACCTCATCGCGTCGCTCGGTTTGGGACCGGCCCTGCTGCTCGTCGAGGATCTGCACTGGTGCGACGAGTCGACGCTCGATGTGATCGCTCTGGTTCTCGGCGCCGATCGCGGCGACCTGCTGGTCGTCACCACCTCGAGGGACGGGCCACCGGCGTCGCTCGGTCGCGGCCACGTGATCGGGCTGTCGACCCTCAACGATCATGCCGCCGACGAGCTGGTCAGGTCCCTCGACCCCGCACTCGATGACAACGCATGCCGCGTCCTCGTCGACCGCGGTGACGGGATGCCGTTGTACCTCGAAGAGCTCGTGCGTGGAGCCGCCCCCGCTGGGGGAATCGCCGACATACGGCGGACACCCGGAATCGGTCCGGTCGCAGAGGGCATTGGGGCGGCGGTGTCCGTAGGCCCTCCGTCCTCCGTGCCCGAGGCGCTCTACGAGCCGCTCGTGGCTCGCCTCCACGCCACGGGGTCGGGACTGCCCGTGGCGTCCGCGGCAGCGGCCATCGGCCGGGACGTCGATCACCAGGTACTCGCGCAGGTGGTCGACCTGCCCGATCCCGACCTCGAGGCTGGCCTGGAAGCATTGCTCGGCGGCTTGATCCTCGAACGCGTGCTCGGTGAAGGACAGCGCTACCGGTTCCGCCACGAGCTGCTGCGGGTCGTGGCGTACGAGCTGCAACCACCGTCTCGCCGGCGTGAGCTGCACGGCCGCGTGGCCGCCGCGCTTGCGCGGGACACGCCCGCCGCACCGGCGGTGGACTGGCCCCTCGTCGCCGGACACTACGACGCCGCGGGGCAGGTCGCCGATGCGATCACGGCGTACCAGGCGGCTGCGGATGCGGCGCGCCGGCTCGGCGCCCTCGGCGACGCGCGGGCGCTTCTCGGCCGGGGGATCGAGCTCGTCCCCAGCGTCCCGGACAGTGCGGCGCGGCGGTCCTACGAGGTGGCGTTGAGGCTCCGGCGGGGCTTCCTGGTGGCGTCGGCCGAGGGACCCAGTTCCCCCGAGGCCGTCCAGGACTACGAGCGCTGCCTCGAGCTGACGCTGGGCGACAGCACCAGCGACGACATGTTCAACACCCTCATCCCGCTGTGGGGCTACTACATACTGCGGGGTGACCTGGAGCGCGCTCAGCAGGTCGCGGAGATGCTCCGCGCCGGAGTCGCCCGCGGGCGGGACCACTACTGGCCCGACAACGAGGCGGCGTTCGGCACGATCCGCTGGTTCGCCGGCGACTTCGGCGCCGCTCACGACCAGCTCGAGTCTGCGGTCCATGGCGTCGCCACCCGGCCCGTCAGCCCGGACTATGCCGCGACCTACTTCATGCCGTTCGACGGCCCGGCATCGGCGCACGCGCACCTGGCGGTGGCGCGGTTCATGCGGGGAGACGTCCGGGGTGCGGACGCGCAGTTCGACGCCGGGCGGCACCGTTGCGACGCGATCGAGTTCCCCCTCGGGCCGTTCACCGCCGCCGAGGTCCACTCGTACGCGGCATGGACCTTGATCGAGCGCGGCGAGCTGGACCGGGCGGCCGGCGCGGTCGCGGCAGTGACCGACGTCGCCGAGCGGCACGGCTTCGACTTCTGGGCGCTGGTGGCGGCAACCGAACAGGCAACGATCGGCGCGTTGCGGGCACTCGAGGCCGAGCCGGGCGACACCGCGGCGCTGGCGGCGCACGCCCAGAGCCTCGAGGGCCTGTGTGCCACGTGGAAGCTCGTCGACGTGGCCCTGTTCCTGCCCGTGTTCACGGCCATGGCCGGCCGGCTGCGAGCGGCCTCGGGCGACAACGACGCCGCCGCCGCTCGCTACGACGAGACCCTGCAGTTCGCCGAATCGACGGGCATCCGTTTCTACGAGGCCGAGGTGCTGAGGCTCCGCGCCCAGCTTCTGCCCCGCGACGAGGTGTCGCCGGCGCTGCGGGCGGCGCTGGACCTCGCACGCGCCCAGGGAACCGTCTCCCTCGAGCTGCGAATCGCCCGCGACCTGGTCGCCTCCGGGGACGCCGACGCCCTGTCACTCGTCGCCGAGGCCGTCGCCCGGTTCGAGCCGGACGCCCACTACCCGGAGCTCGACGACGCCCGCGCCATGGTCGCGGCGGCCGGGTGAGCGAGCGTCCGCGCGTCGCCATCCTGGGTGGGGGCATGGGGGGACTCACCGCCGCCTGGCGGCTGAGCGAGCCCGGATGGCGTGACCGCTTCGAGCGGATCACCGTCTACCAGCGCGGCTGGCGGTTGGGGGGCAAGGGCGCCAGCAGCCGCGGCCCGCACGGCCGCATCGAGGAGCACGGGCTGCACGTCTGGCTGGGGTTCTACGAGAACGCCTTTCGATTGCTGCGGGAGTGCTACGAGGAGCTCGATCGGCCCACCAACGATCCGATGGCGCCGATCCGCACGTGGCGCGACGCCGTGCAGCCGGCCTCGGCGGTGGGTCTCGAGGACAAGGACCGAGGCGACTGGCGCCACTGGCTGGCGCGCTTCGCACCCAACGACCTCGAGCCCGGGGATCCCGACGGCCACCAGCGGCCGGCGAGCCTGGCCGAGTTCGCCCTGCGCGCCTTGCGGCTGGTGATCGACGGCGTGGAGTCGTTGGCCGACGTCGGCTCGATCGTCGCGACGGAGCGGGTCGTGCTGAGCACGTCCGCCGATCCCCCCACGCGGTCGTTGGTCGACAGCCTGGCGCTGGGAAGTCGGCTCGCCGTGCCCGCGGCGCTGCTGGAGGCCACCCGCCTCGCATACCGGGCGATCGACGGTCGCGACCGGACCCCGGCGGGCCCGGTGCCGACCGACCCAACCGGTCGGGAGCTGCTGGATGCGCTCGATGCGGTCCAGGATTCGCTGCGCGGCGTGGTCGGCACCGACCACGACATGAAGCGCACCTGGCAGTACATGTCTCTGACGATCGCATTGCTGAGGGGTCTGGTGGCCGACGGTGTGCTGACCGGCCGGCCCCTGGCCGAGCTTGACGACGAGGACTACCTGACATGGATCCGGCGTCACGGGGCGGCGCCGGAGGCGGTCGACGGTGCGCTCCTCCGGGCGCTGTACGACATGTGTTTCGCCTACGTCGACGGCGACACCTCACGCCCGAGCTTCGGTGCGGGTTCGGCGGTGCTGCTCGCCGCGAAGATGGCCCTCGAGTACAAGGGCGGGATCTTCTGGAAGATGTCCGCCGGCATGGGGGACGTGGTCGTCGCGCCGCTGTACCAGGCGCTGCGGCAGCGTGGCGTCGACTTCGAGTTCTTCCACCGCGTCGACGCCCTGCACCTGTCCCCGGGCGGTACGGCGATCGAAGCCATCAGCATGGGCCGGCAGGTGCGCCTGGCGCCCGACGTCGAGCGCTACGAGCCGCTGGTCCGAGTCCGGGGCCTGCCGTGCTTCCCCGCAGCGCCTTTGGTCGACCAGCTCGCTCACGCCCACGGCATCGAGGACCACCCGCTCGAGTCGCACTGGTGCGCCTGGCCGGACGCCGAGCGCCGCCGGCTGCGCCGCGGGATCGACTTCGACACCGTAGTCCTGGCCATTCCCGTGGGCATGGCCGGCGTCGTGTGCCGTGAGCTGATCGACGACCGAGCCGAATGGCGTGACATGGTCGACAATGTGGCGACCGTGGCCACGCAGGCATTCCAGGTCTGGCTGCGGGAGGGCGAGCCCGCGCTGGGGTGGCCCCACCCTGGTGCCACCGTGAGCGGCTACACCGACCCGTTCGACACCTGGGCCTCGATGCCCTTCCTGATCGACGCGGAGGACTGGCCGGACGAGGACCGCCCGGGTGCGATCGGGTACTTCTGCGGGGCCCTGGCGGCGCCCAGGCCGCCGGGCCAGGTCGACGCGACCGACGCCGCCTACCGGGATCGCTGCCGCGACCAGGTGCGTGGGGCGGCGATCGAGTTCCTCGATCGGAACCTGCGGCACCTGCTGCCGGGGGCGGTGGACGACCGCGGCTTCCGTTGGGAGCTGCTGTGCGGACGCGACGGGCGAAGGGGGCCGGCGGCCTTCGACTCGCAGTTCTGGACCGCCAACGTCGACCCGTCCGATCGCTACGTGCAGTCCTTGCCGGGAACCGCCCGCTTCCGGCTCCGCTCCGACGAGAGCGGCTACGACAACCTGTTCCTGGCCGGCGACTGGACGGATTCCGGCCTCAACGCCGGCTGCGTCGAGGCCGCGGTTCTCTCGGGTCTGCAGGCCGCCAACGCGGTGCTCGGCCGTGCCCGCAACCACCGGGTCGTGGGGTACCTAGCGGACTGACCACGCCCGGTAGCCTGCCCGCCGGTGGAGGACCCCCGGGCGCGACCCATGACGGCGTTCGAGGAACGCCTGGGGCGGATCGCCGTGCGGTGGATGACCGGGGCCAACACCGTCGTCTACCGGTTGAGCAGCGGGCGAGTGGCCGCCCATGTGCCCGGTGGTGGCCCGATCTGCCTGCTCACCACGACCGGCCGGCGCAGCGGCCGGCCCCGAACGGTGCCGCTCCTGTACGTCCCCCACGACGACGATCAGATCGTCGTGGTCGCGTCGCACGGCGGCATGAGCACGCATCCGGCGTGGTACCTCAACCTGATTGCGGACCCGCGGGCGACCGTCGACATCGGGTCGACGCGCCGCCCGATGACCGCCCGGGTCGCGACGGACGCCGAGCGCACCGAGCTGTGGCCTGCCCTCACCGCGGTGTATCCGCATTTCGACGCCTACCGGCGTCGCACGGACCGCCTCATTCCGGTGGTGATCCTCGGCCCGGCGCCCGGTCCCTAGCGGCGTCGAGGATCAGCGTGGCGGCAGCCGCGGCATCTCGTGCCAGCAGGCCCACCCAGCGGAACCAGTCGTCCACGAGGTCATCGGCGTGGTAGGTGCCACGCGACAACTTGGCGCTCGCCGACTCCCACAGGTCGACGTAGCGGATCAGCCGCTGGCCGAGCAGCTCAGCGACGTCTTCCGGGCCCGCTCCGTCACCGCTCACGATCGGTCCCCCGGGCGGATGGCTCGCTGGAGGAGCTCGAGCCACAGCTCCAGCCCGCGCCCGGCCAGCGGGGTCACGTGCTCCCACGCCTCGATCACGTCGGCGGTCATCGTGTCGACCGTCCACTCGTCACCCTGGAGCGACCGGGCGCCCCACTGCTGGATCAACTCGGCGTTGACGTTCCCGGCGTCCTCGAGCAGCTCGGTCACCCTGCCGACATATCCCGAGAACCACTCGCCGTCATCCTGCGGGGTCTCCACCGCTACGGAGGTTATGCGACGCCGCGCGCGGCCGTGGTGCCGAGCTCCGCCACACGGCCGGCACCACCCGGCGCAGGTAGGGGACGAGCCGGACGAACGACCGCCCGTGCCGGCGGAACCGGTAGCTGATCGGCACCTCGGCGTAGCGGTAGCCCTTGGCCACCAGGTCGAGGGTGAGCACCTGGGCGTAGTTGAAGTCGTGCAGGATCTCGGCGTCGGCCGCAGCGGCCGGCGACAGCGCCCGGTAGCCCGACTGGCCGTCGGTGAGGCCCACGACCCCCCATCGGCGGACGAGCAGCTTCATTGCCACGGTGAGGACGCGGTTCCCGAGCCAGCGGTGTGGGCGCATGTCCCGCGACGATCCGGCGAAGCGCGACCCGATCACGTAGTCGGCCCGACCGTCGAGGATCGGGGCCACGAGTGCCGCCAGCTCCTCGGGGGCGTACTCGCCATCGGCATCGAGGAAGGCCACCGCCGCCGCCTGCCGGTCGACCGCCCACGCCAGGCCGGCACGGACGGCGGCGCCAAGGCCCCGGTGCCGCCCCAGAGAGTGGACGGTGGCGCCAGCGGCAAGCGCCGCGACCGCGGTTCCGTCGGTCGAGCCGTCGTCGACGACCACGACCTCGACGGGACGCCCGTGCACTTCCCGCGGCGCCCGCCGCACCACATCGGCGACGGTCATCGCCTCATCGTGAGCGGGTAGGAGCATGACCACCGGTCGGTGGCCCGCAGGGTCGGGTCCAGTCATTGTTAGGCATTCTTCACGCCCGAGTGGTGGTATGGCTAGTCTCCTGTCGATGGGGCGCAGACGATCGATGACTGGGCCGGTTCTCACGATGGCCCTGGCCGTGGGCGCACCGGCGCTCGCCGCGTGCGGCTCGGGCGGCGACGGCCGGCTCGTCGTCTACAGCGGGCGCACCTCCAACCTCATCCGCCCGCTGCTCGAGGACTTTGCCGAGGAGTCCGGGATCGGCATCGATGTGCGCTACGACGAGTCGGCCAACCTGGCGCTGCTCATCGACGAGGAGGGCGACCGCACGCCCGCCGACGTCTTCATCTCGCAGAGTCCGGGCGCGGTGGGATACCTCGATGCCGCGGGCCGGCTGGCGCCCCTGGATCACGAGCTCATCGCGGCCGTCCCGGAGGGCGACGCCGCGGCCGATGCCGGGTGGGTCGGCCTGTCGGGACGGGTGCGCACGCTGGTCTACAACTCCGATCTCGTCGACGATTCCGATCTGCCCGACTCGGTGCTGGACCTGGCCGCGGCGGAGTATGCCGGCCGGGTGGCGCTGGCGCCGACCAACGGCTCGTTCCAGGACTTCGTGACCGTGCTCCGTGACCAGCTCGGCGACGACAAGGCGAAGGCGTGGCTCGACGGGGTGGCCGCCGGCGATCCGGCCACGTTCGACAACAACACCGCCATCGTCGAGGCCGTGGGCCGGGGCGAGGTGCCGATGGGCTTGGTCAACCACTACTACGCGTACCGCGCCAAGGCCGAGAACCCCGACCTGCCCGTCGAGAACCACTACTTCCCCGACGGCGACCTGGGGTCGACGCTGCTGGTCACGACCGCGGCGGAGATAGCCGGCAGCGACATGCCGGACGAGGCGGCCGACCTCATCGAGTTCCTGCTCTCGCCGGAGGCGCAGCAGTACTTCAGCGAGGAGACCTTCGAGTACCCCCTGGCCGACGGCGCAGAGGTCAACGGCGCGCTGCCCCCGTTCTCGGACATCTCCAAGGCCCGGGTGGACCTCGACGAGCTGGGTGGCGGCCTCGAGGCCACCACCGCAATGATCGACGAGAGTGGCCTCACCTGAAGCACAACTTGCGGCGGATAACGGCCCGATGACCCGGCCAACCACCGCACGTTCGGAGCGATTCGCGGGCACGGCGCCGCGGTCGCTGGTAGTCGTCTGTGCCGTCGTCGGGTTGTTGTTCGCCGCGCCGCTGCTCTACCTGATCTGGCGCAACGTCACCGGCAACGAGCACCTGGTCGGCCTGTACACGTCCCGCGCCACGCTCCTGCCGCTGCGCAACACGTTGGGTCTGGCCGTGGCGACCGCTCTGTCCACCGCGGTCGTGGGCACCGGGCTCGCCTGGCTGACGACCCGCACGGACCTGCCGCTGCGCCGGCTGTGGGCGGCGCTCGCCCCGCTGCCGCTGGTCTTTCCCTCGTTCGTGGGGGGCTTGGCGCTCATGGCGGCCGTGGCGCCCGGGGGACTGCTTGACGGGCCGCTGGGATGGGTGGGCCTGGACGCCACCCGCCCCGAGGGCTTCTGGGGGGCCTGGCTGGTGCTGACACTGTTCACCACGCCCTACGTGCTGCTGCCGGTGGCGGCGCGACTGATGGCGCTGCCACCCTCGCTCGAGGAGAGCGCCCGGCTGCTGGGGCGGCGCCCGCCGGCGGTGTTCCGCACCGTCGTGCTGCCGCAGATCAGCGGCGCCATCGGTGCCGGGGCGCTGCTGGTGTTCCTGTACACGGTCAGCGACTTCGGCGTGGTGGTGCTGCTGCGCTACGAGACCCTGACGCGGGCGATCTACACCAATCGGCTGCTCGACCGCGACCAGGCGGCGGCGCTGAGCCTGCTGCTGGCGGTCGTGGCGTTGGCGGTGGTCGCGGGGGAGCGACGCCTGGGCCGGCGTCGCCATCGCGGACCGCTCGAGGCCATCGGGGCCGTGCGGCCTCTCCGGGTGCCGCTCGGGCGCTGGCGCGGGCCGGCGCTGGCCGCCGTCGTCGCCTGGGTCGGTCTGGCGCTGGGCGGCCCGCTGACGTCCCTCGGGCTGTGGGCCTGGCGCGGGCTCAGCGGCGAGACCAGCAGCCTCGCGTCCGGAGATCACGGGCTGGCCGACCTGGTCGACCCGGCGCTCAACACCGTGGGCATCAGCCTCGTCACCGCGCTGGTGGCGATCGCGGCGTTGCTGCCCCTCGCCTACCTCTCGGCCCGGCACTGGGCGCGGGCCGCCGATCTGGCCAACGGGCTGGTGGCAACCGGTTTCGCCCTGCCGGCCCTGGTGGTGGCGCTGTCGCTGGTGTTCTGGAGCCGCCAGCTGCCCGAGGCGTGGGGCCTGTACCAGAGCTTCACGATGCTGGTGTTCGCGTACGTCGTGCACCTCGGAGCGCAGTCGCTGCGGACAGCCCAGGTGGCGGTGGGCTCGGTACCCCGCCGGGTGGATGAGTCGGCGCGCATGCTGGGCGCCGGGCGCATCCGTCGCTTCGCCACCATCGAGCTGCCGCTCATGTGGCCCGGCCTCGCCGCCGGCGGTGGCCTGGTTCTGCTGTCGACGATGAAGGAGCTGCCGATCACGCTGGTCACGGCCCCCGTCGGGTTCGAGACCCTGGCCACCCGGATCTGGGAGGATGCCGAGGCGGTCTTCCTCGCCGAGGCCGGCCTGGCCAGCCTGGTGCTGGTCGCCCTGTCCGGGATCCTGACGTGGCTCCTGGTCGTCAGGCGCACGGAGCGCGTGGCTTGAGCCCCACCGGCAATCCGGCGACCCGAGGCAACAGCGTCCACGGAGCCACGCCCGAGGTGATGGGTTCCGATCCCGGAACCGATGGCCTCATCCGCCCGGTGGCGGAACCCGTTGCCTCGGGTGACGCCCGGCGTCCGTGGCTCCGCACGACCGCTGGTGCGTCGGCGATGGTCGGCGTCGTGGTGGCGGCCTGGGCGATGATGGCGATCCCCGCCCGCGCCACGTATGGCACCCTCACCACGGCCGACGAGCCGCAGTACCTGCTGACGGCCATCAGCCTGTTCGAGGACCGCGACCTCCACATCGACGACGAGCTGGCCGAGGGGCGGTTCGTGCCGTTCCACGAGCTCGACCTGCCGGTCCAGACCGAGTTGCTGGACGACGGCCGCCAGATCAGCCCCCACGACCCGTTGCTGCCGGCGATCCTCGCCGTCCCCATGGGTCTGGGCGGATGGGCTGCGGCCAAGGCCACGCTGGCGGCCGTCGGCGGCGTGCTGGCCGGGCTCCTGGTGTGGACCGCGCAGCGGCGCTTCGCCGTGCCACTCGCCGTCGCCGCCGGCACCGTCCTCGTCTTCGGCCTGACGGCGCCGCTCACGGCGTATGCCACCCAGGTGTATCCCGAACTGCCGGCGGCGTTGGCCGTCACCGCGGCTATCGCATTGCTCACCGGTGGCCGGGGTCGGGCCGCGCTGGTCGGCTTCGGGCTGGCGGTGACGGCGCTGCCTTGGCTCGGGGTCAAGTACGCGCCGGTGGCCGCCGCGCTGGTGGCGGTGGCGGTGGCCACGCTCGGGGGCGAGCGCCGCCTGCGGGCGGCCGTCGCGCTGGTGGCGCTCCTCGGGCTGGCCGGGGCCGCCTACCTCTGCGCCCACCGCCTGCTGTACGGCGGATGGACCGTGTACGCGACCGGCGACCACTTCACCGGCGGCGAGCTCACCGTGATGGGGACGGATCCCGACTACCTGGGACGCACGCAGCGGCTGGGCGGCCTGCTGCTTGATCGCGGCTTTGGGCTGGCCGCATGGATGCCGGGCTACCTGCTGGCGGTCCCGGCCCTGGCGGTGCTGGCCCGGCGGCGGCCGGCGGGCTGGTGGACGCTGGTGGCGCCCCTCGCCGCTGGCTGGGCCACGGCGACATGGGTGGCCCTGACCATGCATGGCTGGTGGTGGCCCGGGCGCCAGGTCGTGGTCGTGGCGCCGTGCCTGGTGCTCGCGATCGCCTGGTGGGCCAGCACCACCCGGGCGGTGCGGGGCGCCCTCGCCGTGGCCGGGGTGTTCGGGGTCCTGGCCTGGGGCTGGCTGGTAGCCGAGGTCCTCGACCGGCGGCGCACGCTGGTCTTCGACTTCGAGTCCACCGCCAATCCGCTCTACCGGGGGTGGCGCGTGTTGCTCCCCGACTATCGCCACCCGGCGACTGGGGACTGGGCGCTCCAGGCGGCGTGGTTCGCAGCTCTGGCCGTGGTCGCCGCCGCGGCCGTGCTGACCCTCAGGCGCTGGCCGAGACCGGCGTGGATGCGTCGACGGTAACCAGGATCCGGGCGCTGGCGAAGGCCCCGATCCCGACGTGGCGACCGTCGATCTCCACGGTCGCCGTGCGGTCCGGCGACACGGCCGTGACCACGCCCGAGTGACCGGGCTGCACCGAGGCGCCCTCCAGGAACTCGAGGAGTCCGGGCGTGAATTCCAGCTCCTCGGGTATGCGCGTCACGGTGAACGCCGAGCCCACCGGCAGGTTGCACAGGGGTACCGCGGCGGGAGCCGCGTACTGCGACCCGGGGATCGGGTTGCCGTGGGGGCAGGTGGTGGGGTTGTCGAGCAGCCGGTTGATGGCCCACTCCACCGGGTCGGAGATGACGTGCTCCCACTTCCCGGCCTCGACGTGGGCGTCGGCCCACGACAGGCCGAGGATGTCGGTGAGCAGGCGTTCCGCCAGCCGGTGGCGTCGAACCACCTGCTCCGCGAGGCGCCGACCGTCCTGGGTGAGGTTGATGGTCGAGCCGTCGAGCGCCACGAAGCCCTCGACCTGCATGCGCTTGATCATCTCCGACACCGCCGGCCGGGAGACGTTGAGCCGCTCGGCGATGCGGGCCTGGATGACGTCGACGTCGTCTTCCTTCAGCTCCCAGATCGCCTCGCAGTATTCCTCGAACGCGGGGTGGAACTCGGGAGTCTGATACTCGACCACGGCGCCAGCGTACAACTGCGGCATCTGCGCCCGACCTGGCGCCCGGACCCAAAACGCGCCACCGGGCCGCCGAAGCGGCCCGATGTCCGAAACAGCCAGGGGGGCGGGGCGGGCGGGCGGACAGGCACCCCGCCCCCAGCTGGCCTGTTACCCCACGCTACCCCATGCCTTCGGTGGACAAACACCGACAGCAGCAGAAAGTTTGGTCATGACCGAGCGAAGTCGTCAGATGATCTCGAGGGTCCGGCGGGAGCGGCCGGTGTGGTGGGAACCGAGGTGTCCGCACCAGCAAACCCAGCGGACGGTGAGGCTGTCGCCCGTACGGTCGATGCCGAGGATCCGGCTCGCGCTGAGGAGCACCTCGCTGCCATGCCGGGGGCAATTCACGGTGAACATGTTCTCATCCTCCATCTGCCGGGCGGAACTGACGAGTGGCAGCGCTGCACATGTTCGAAAGGTTTCTGCCAAACTATCGAAGTATGACCCCAGTTCAACGCCACAGCGACCGGTTCCGCGAGAGGCGCGAGCAGCAGCCGCACCTCGTCGCCGCGGTGGTCGGCCCCCACGTGGCGGCCTTCGAGCTCGGCGTCGCCCATGAGGTGTTCGGGCTGGACCGATCCGAGTACGCGGATCCCTGGTACGACTTCCGCGTGGTGGCGGTGTCCGGATCTCCGGTGCCGGTGACCGACGGGGACTGGTCGATCAACACGCCTTGGACGCTCGAGCACCTCGCCGACGCCGATACGGTCATCGTGCCGACCTGGCCCGACCTCGACGCACCGGCGCCTCCGGTCCTGCTCGACGAGCTGCGGCGGGTCCACGATCGGGGTGGCCGGCTGGTGAGCGTCTGCTCGGGCGCATTCCTGCTGGCGCAGACCGGCCTCCTCGACGGCCGGCGGGCGACGACGCACTGGATGTACGCGGGCGACCTCGCTCGCTGCTATCCCGATGTCGACGTCGACCCGAACGTGCTGTTCGTCGATGCCGGCAACGGCATCCTCACGTCGGCGGGTACGGCCGCCGGCATCGACTTGTGCCTGCACATCGTGCGGCTCGACCACGGCGCCAACGTGGCCAACAAGGTGGCGCGGCGCATGGTCGTCCCCCCACAGAGAGACGGGGGGCAGGCGCAGTTCGTCGACGCCCCCGTGCCCGCCACCCCCGACGACGACGTGATCGGCCGCACCATCGAGTGGGCGGCCGGGCATCTCGACGAGCCGCTGACCGTCGACGACCTGGCGAGGCGGGCGTTGCTCAGCAGCCGCACGTTCGCCCGGCGGTTCCGGGCGGTCGCGGGGACGACACCCATGCAGTGGCTGTTGCGCCAGCGGGTGCTCCACGCCCAGCGACTGCTCGAGGCCACCGACCTGCCCATCGAGCTCGTCGCCCAGCAGTGCGGCTTCGGCACCGCCACGTCGTTCCGCACCCATTTCCGGCGCGTCGCGGGCACGTCACCGGCCGCCTACCGGCGGACCTTCCGGCTCGACGTCGTGGCGTCGTAGGCAACCCCCTCGTTATGTTCGCGGGATTGGTCGCTCCGGCAGCCACTTCCGCGAACAAAACGCGGAATGTCCCGTGGTCCCCGACCGTTGGCCAATTGTGAAGTGATTCACTAATCCGCCCCGGGAGGTGTCCCATGGGTGTGCGACCGCACGTCGTGATCGTCGGCGCAGGGTTCGGTGGGCTCGCCGCGGCCCGCGACCTCGAACACGCGCCGGTTGAGGTCACGCTGGTCGACCGCAACAACTTCACGACGTTCCAGCCGCTGCTGTACCAGGTGGCGACCGCCGGCCTGAACGCCGCCGACGTCGCCCACCCGGTCCGGGGCCTGTTCCACCGGCAGCGGAACCTGCGGGTCCTCATGGGCGAGGTCACGGGCGTCGACTGGGGGCGGCGCGAGGTCCTGGTGGCGGACGAGCGCCCGGTGCCGTTCGACCATCTGGTGCTGGCCGTGGGTGCCGTGGCCACGTGGTTCGGTGTGCCGGGTGCCGCCGAGTACGCCGTCCCGCTGTACACGCTCGAAGACGCCGTCGAGGTCCGTAACCACGTCGTGTCGCGCTTCGAAGCGGCCGACGCCGATCCTTCGCTCGTCGACCAGGGCGAGCTCAACTTCGTGGTAGTCGGCGGCGGCCCAACGGGGGTCGAGATGGCGGGGGCGCTGGCGGAGTTGTTCGCAGTCGTGTTCAAGCGTGACTACCCGGCCCTCGGGGTCGCCCGGGCGCGGGTCGTGCTGGTCGAGACCCGGGATCGACTGCTGGAGCCGTTCCACGGTTCGTCCCAGCGGGCGGCGCTCGACGCCCTGCGGGCGCGGCAGGTCGAGGTCCGCCTCGAGGAGACCGTCGACGAGGTGACGCCCGATCACGTGCGCTTCGCTTCCGGCGAGGTCCTACCGGCCCGCACCGTGATCTGGGCCGCGGGTGTCCGGGCCCACCCGGTCGCTCGGGCGATGGGGCTCCCGACCACCAATACCGGGCGGGTGCAGGTGGCTGCGGACCTGTCCGTGCCCGGCCACGAGGGCGCCTGGGCGGTGGGCGATGTCGCCGCTCCGCATGCCAAGCGGGATCGCGGGGTGCTGCCGCAGCTGGCCCCGGTGGCGATGCAGTCCGGGGCCCACGTCGCCCGGCAGATCGGGCGCCTGTGCGACGGCAAGCCGACCCAGCCGTTCCGGTTCCGGGACAAGGGCACGATGGCAACCATCGGGCGGCGGGCGGCGATCGCCGAGCTGCCGGGCCGCATACGCCTCCACGGCACGCTGGCCTGGCTGGCGTGGCTGGGACTCCACATCCTCTACCTTGCCGGCGTACGCAATCGGGCGTCGGTCCTGCTCAACTGGGCTTGGGGCTACGTCACGTGGGATCGCGGCCCCCGCATCATCCTCCGGCCGGACTCGAGGCCAAGCCCGGTAACGGCTACGGAACGTGCAAAAACTGCGCTGGATAGCTCCGGGTCCTGACGCCCTGTCAGGTAACTTCCGTCCATGGCCGACAGCGACAGCATCAGGACGACCATCGATACCTACATCTCCACCTACTCGGCCACCGACCGTGAGGGATGGCTCGAGTGCTTCGCCGAAGGCGCTTGGATCGAGGATCCGGTCGGCACGGCGCGCCGGGAAGGGCTCGAGGCCATCGGCGAGTTCTGGGACGAGGCCCACGCCATCCCGGACAACATCGAGCTGAGGCTGGGTGACCTCCGCATCATCATCGGGCAGGAGGCGGCGTTCACCATGGAGGCCCGGCCCAACCTCGGAGGCGAGACCTACACCTTCGACGTCATCGACCACATGAGCTTCGACACCGAGGGCAAGATCACCTCCAACCGGGCGTTCTACGACGCCGCCACGATGCGCCCGGCGCGCGACTGAACCCGTCAGCCGGCGGCGCTGGTGCGGCCGGGGCGCAGCTCCTTGCGGAGGACCAGACGCAGGCCCGACCACGTGTCGTCGATCGCGCACACCTTGTTGTCGACCATGCCGGTTGGCAGCGCCACCTCCCGCACGACGTCCTCGGTGATGTCGGTGGGCACTCCCGACGCCCGCTTGGGCCACGCCACCCACAGGCCACCGTCGGTCACCAACGCCTGCATGAGCGTCGGGAACCGGTGGGCCAGGTCGGCTCGGCGGGTGTGGAACGACACGATCACGTCGCAAGCCCCCTGAGCCCGCCGCCGTACCTCGGCGCCGGCGGGCAGGTCGTCGATGACGAAGCCGTCGGGCGCGCCGAGCAGTGCCAGGCCGTCGCCCGGTCGGATCCCAAGCTTGCGGGCCAGGGTTCCCGAATAGCCGGCCATCGCCGTCGTCCTAGCACGGCGGCCCTGGTGCCGAGGATCGGGCGCGTCGGCCGGTGCGTTCCGGGCCTCGGCCTGGGCGTTCAGGCGCCAGGTTGCCTCACGACGCGGAGGTAGGGCTTCATGGCGTCCCACCCCTCGGGGAAGCGCTCCTTGGCCTCCTCGTCGGAGACCGCGGGGATGATGATGACGTCCTCGCCCTGCTTCCAGTCTGAGGGCGTCGACACCTTGTACTCGGCGGTGAGCTGCAGCGAGTCGATGACCCGGAGCAGCTCGTCGAAGTTGCGGCCGGTGGACTGCGGATAGGTGAGGGTCAGCTTGACCTTGTTGTCGGGGCCGACGACGAACACCGACCGCACGGTGACCGTGTCGCTCGCCTCGGGATGGATCATGTCGTAGAGGTTGGACACCTGCCTGGCGGGATCGGCGATGAGCGGGAAGTTGAGCCGGGAGCCGGTGACGTCCTCGATGTCCTTGCTCCACCCCTCGTGATCGGCCACCCCGTCGACCGACAGGCCGATCACCTTGACGTTGCGCTTGTCGAATTCGGGCTTGAGCGCCGCCACGCGACCCAGCTCGGTCGTGCAGACGGGGGTGAAGTCCTTGGGGTGCGAGAACAGCACGGCCCAGCTGTTGCCCTTCCAGTCATAGAAGTTGACCGTGCCCTCGGTGGTCTCGGCGGTGAAGTTGGGGGCGTCGTCGCCCAGGCGGATCGCCATGCTGCCTCCAGGTCGATTGGGTGCGAAGCGATCCTAACGGCGCGGCCGCAAAATACGACCTTGTCGGTCGGGTTTCTACTTGGACCGTGATGCGTCTTCGCCGATCGACTCGACCGCCGATGCCCTGGCACCCGCCGCGTCCTCGGACGCCTCGTCCGGGCCCGGCTCTCCCGGGGGCGCCAGGCCTTCCGCCGCCGCGTCGGCGAGGACGGTCCCCGCCGCCAAGGGAGCCGCCTGGTCGCTCGGCAGGCTCGTCCGGAAGATGTCCGGCTCGAGGTACATCACCCGCGCCGTCGGCACCGCCCGTCGAACGCTGTTCTCGATCCGGTTGACGGCCTCGACGGCGTCGTCCACCGACAGGCCGTGCACCAGTTCGAGCTTCGCGCCCACCAGCAGCTCGTCGGGCCCGATGTGCTGCGTGCGCATGTGGATCAGCCTGGTCACGCTCGGCTCGATCTCGATCGCCGCGGCGATCCTCTGCTGATCCGTGAGCGATGCGGCCTCGCCGATCAAGAGGCCCTTCATCTCGACCGCCAGGACGATGGCGATGACGACCAGCAGCACGCCGATGCTGAGGGTGCCGATGCCGTCCCAGACTGGGTCGTCGGTGACCACCGTCGCCGACACCGCGGCGAGGGCGAAGAGGAGGCCCACCAGCGCGCCGAGATCCTCGAGCAGCACCACCGGCAGCTCGGGTTGCTTCGAGCGATGGATGAAGCCCCACCAGCTCACGCCCGGCTCTCGGACGCGCCTGGCCTCGACGACGGCGGTGCGCAGCGAGGCGCTCTCCAACGCGATCGCCACGAGAAGGATGGCGATGGCGATCGATGGCGATTCGAGCTCATGGGGATCCGTGATCTTCGTGACGCCCTCGTAGATGGCGAACATGCCACCCAGGCTGAACAGGATGAGGGCCACGACGAACGCCCAGAAGTAACGCTCGCGTCCGTAGCCGAACGGGTGCTCGGCGGTCGGGGCTCGGCGGGAGCGCTTCTGCCCCAGCAGCAACAGCAGCTGGTTGCCGGAGTCGGCCACCGAGTGCACGCTCTCGGCCAGCATCGACGCCGAGCTGGTCAGCAGGAAGCCCACGAACTTGGCGACGGCGATGCCGATGTTGGCGAGCAGCGCGGCCACCACCGCCCGGGTTCCGTGTCCGCTGCCGGCCATGTGTGCAGGGTATGAGGTCTGGTTCCGCGGAGCACGCATGGTCCGGGAGCCGGCGCGGACCAGCCAAGAGGTGCGGCCGGCGGAACCAGACCCCATCGCGGCGCCGCCCGGCGTCACGGGGCGCGCGACGCCGGCCGGCGGATGGAACGGGTCTCAGCAGCGCTGCCGCACTGTGTCGCCGTTCACCAACTTCGTGATCCGCTCGGTGGTCCGGGCCACGAGGGCGTCGATGACGTCCTGCGGGTCGACGCCGTTGGCCTCGGCCACCTGGGCGATGGTCTGGCCGTCGCGCAACGCCGCCCGCAAGTCCCGCACGTCGATGCCGATGGCGTCGGCGGCGGTCTCGAGCGCCACCGCGGCGCGGGGATGGCGGTGGACGTGCCGCTCCAGCTCGCCGTTCACGAGGTCGGCTACCCGCTCGGGCAGGTCGGCCTTCCGTTCGTCGGCCGCGGCCCGGTCGATCCGGCCGGCGGCGACCGCCGCGTCCAGGCGCTCGCTGCCGTTGGCGACCAGCACGTCGACGACCCGCTGGGGGTCGACATGGTTGGCCTCGGCGATCTCGGCGAGGGTCTGGCCGTCCCGGAGCGCGGTGCGCAGGTCATCGCTGGAGATTCCGAGCGCATCGGCCACGTCGGCGAAGCCTTCCCGGCACGGGGCCGCGGACGCGACCGCCCTCCCCGACGCCACGCCCGCCGCCGTGCTCGTTGACGGGCCTGCGGATGCCGGCCCCAGCAGCAGTGCGCCGCCGAGACCACCGGCGAGGGCGGTGGCGGCGAGAGTCGTCACCGCGATCGGTCGGGAGATCCTCATGGTTCCTCCGGCTTGATTGGAGATGTCTCGGCACAGACCATCGCCGCCGTATCTCGGCGGCGGCTCACGTCGACCTGGGAATCAGCTGGGAGGATCCGCGTCGAGAGCTGCGGGGAGGCGGATCGTCACCCGCGTGCCGGCGGCGGGCGCGGTTTCGAGCGCGACCTCGCCCCCGTGGGCAGCCACGAGGTCGGCGACGATGGCGAGGCCCAACCCGGTCCCGCGGCGGGGATGCTCCTCGGTGGCGGCCGCCTGCCAGAACCGGTCGAAGGCGCGGGCGCCGTCGGCGTCGGTCATGCCGGGGCCGTCGTCGGCGACGACCAGAAGGACGTCGCGGCGATGGGCCTCGACGCACAGGCTCACCCGTGTGGCTGGGCCGGTGTGTTCGCGGACGTTGGCGAGAAGGTTGTCGACCACCTGTCGGAGCCGGGTGCGGTCGCCCGTCACCATCGCCCTGGGAACGGCCTCCAGCCCGATCGTGCGGCCCGGCTCGACCGCCCGGGCGTCGGCGACCGACTCGGCCGCGACGGCCGCCAGGTCGACGGGCGCCGCGACCAGCGGGCGTCCCTGGTCGAGGCGGGCGAGCAGCACCAGGTCGTCGACGAGGACGCCCATGCGGGTCGCCGCATGCTCGATGCGATCCATGGCCGTGACCGCGTTGACGGTGTCGCTCCCTTGGCGGTACAGCTCGGCGTAGCCGCGGATCGCCGTCAGGGGCGTGCGCAGCTCGTGAGACGCGTCGGAGACGAAGCGGCGCATCCTCTGCTCGGAAGCGGTGCGCGCGGCCAGCGAGTCGCCGATCTGATCGAGCATGCGGTTGAGGGCGGTACCGAGGCGGCCCACCTCGCTCTCGGGATGGGTGACGTCGATCCGTTGGTCAGTGTTGCCGTCGGCGATGGCTTCGGCGGTGCTGACCATGCGGTCGATCGGCCGGAGGCCGCGCCTGATGGCGAACCAGGTGGTGGCCGCGGTCGCGGCCAGCGCGACGAGGCCGGCGATGAGCAGGCCGCGGCGGGCGTTGGACAGCGCCGTGTCGACGTCGTCGAGCGAGATGGCGGTCGCCAGCATCCCGCCACCGGGAAGGGACGACGTGACCACCCGGTAGCGGGGGCCGCCGCCGTCGCTGGCACTGACCGTCAGCGGTCCGCTCGGCGCCGACAGGCCTGCGATGTCGGGCAGCGGATCTGGATCCCCGGTCGGCCCGCTGGGCTCGGCCGCGACCACCTGACCTTCCCGCCCCAGCTGCACGTAGGCGATCCGGCGGATGTCGTACAGCCTGATCTCCCGCTGTGCCCGGCGCTCCAGCCGGGCGGCAGCCACCCGAGTCACCTCCGCAGGCACGCGGTCCAGCTCGCGATCGACCGCCGCCGTCAATCGCGACTCGAGCGTGGTCAGGAACACCACGGCGACGACGCCACCGATGACGGCCACCAGGACCACGATCGTGGCGGCCAACCGGCGGCGGATCATGGCTCGGTGCGCAATACGTAGCCGAAGCCCCGCACGGTGTGGATGAGGGGCGGGTCGGCCGTGTCGATCTTCTTGCGGAGGTAGGAGATGTAGTTCTCCACGACGCCGGCATTGCCGCCGAAGTCGTAGTCCCAGACATGGTCGAGGATCTGGGCCTTCGACAGCACGCGCTCCCGGTTCAGAAGCAGGAATCGCAGGACCTTCAGCTCGGTGGGGGAGAGCTGGATCGACCGGCCGGCCCGGGTCACGCGAAGCGTCTCCTCGTCCAGCTCGAGGTCGGCGTACCGGAGCCGGCTCGGGGGCGCCTGCGGACCTGTCCGCCGCAGCACGGCCCGCACCCGGGCGACCAGCTCCTCGAGGCTGAACGGCTTCGTTAGGTAGTCGTCGCCGCCCTTGGTGAAGCCCGAGATCTTGTCCTCGTCGGCGTCGCGGGCCGTGAGGAACACGACGGGGGTCTGGTCGCCGGAGGCGCGCAGCCGGCGACACACCTCGAAGCCGTCGACACCCGGGAGCCCGACGTCCAGCACCACCAGGTCGGGACGCTGGCGCTCGATGCTGGCGAGGGCGTCCAGCCCGGTGCCGGATGTCGCGGTCGCGAAGCCGGCGATGCGCAGCGCGCTCGACGTCAGGTCACGGATGAACTCGTCGTCATCGACGACGAGGACTTTGGCGTCCGACATCTCAGAAGTAGAGCGCCCGAACCTGGGAGAGTCCTCAAAGACTGCTGGGAGCGGTCTCGCTCAGCGGCGCGCATGGGCGTCGAGGATGTGCGCGACCGCGGTCGTGACCTTGCGTGCGGTCGGGAGGTGGAGGAACTCGTTGGGCCCGTGGGCGTTGGACTCGGGCCCCAGCACGCCGGTGATGACGAACTGGGCCTGAGGGAACTGGCGGCCGAGCATCCCCATGAACGGGATCGTGCCGCCCTCTCCCAGCGACCTCGGCGCCTGCCCGAATGCCGCCACCGACGCCCGGTCGATGGCCTTGGCCAGCCAGGGCAGCTCGGGTGGGGCGTGCCAGCCGGCCTCGGCGCTGCCGCGCCGCACCGTGACCCGGGAGTTGTAGGGCGGGTCGGCGCTGAGCCGCCGCTCCAGGGCGTCGACGGCGACGGCGGCGTCGGCGGTCGGCGGTATGCGCACGGACAGCTTCACGGCCGTGGAAGGGCGCAACACGTTGCCGGCCTCGGCCGGCAGGGGCGCGCCGGCAATGCCGGTCACCTCGAGCGAGGGCCGCCACGTCCGGGCCACCAGCATCTGCTCGGTCGTGGCGAACGCCGGACCCGTCTCGCCAGCGAAGGGAAAGCGCTGCGCGAAGTCGCCCAGTTCCGGGGCGGTGGCGGCGATCTGCCGCAGCCGCTCCTCGGGGACGGTGGCGTGCAGCTGGGGAAGCAGCAGTTCGCCGCTGGCGGCGTCCTCGATGCGATCGAGGAGCTGACGGACGATACGGAAGCTCGACGGCACCACCCCGCCCGCCGAGCCGGAGTGCACGCCCTCGGTCAGGACCTGCACCTCGAGGGTGAGATCGACCAGCCCGCGCAACGACGTCGTGATCCAGAGCCGGTCGTAGTCGGCGCACCACGAGTCCAGCGCGATTACCAGCGACGGCTTGCCCAGCTTGTCGCCGAGGGCGTCGAGATGGGCCGGCAGATCGGGGCTGCCCGATTCCTCGCTGGCCTCGATGAGCACGACGCAACGCCGGTGGGCGCCACCCGCGACGCGGACCGCCTCCAGGGCGGCCACGGCAGAGAACGTGGAGTAGCCGTCGTCGGCGCTGCCCCGGCCGTAGAGGCGGTCGCCGTCCTGGACCGGCTCCCAGGGCCCGAGGCCGTCGCGCCAACCCGTGAACGGAGGCTGCTTGTCGAGATGGCCGTACAGCAGCACGGTGTCGCCGTCGGTGTCGGAGGCGCCGCCCGTATCGCCGGCCGGCGGCACGTCGACCAGCAGCAACGGCGTGCGTCCGTCGAGCTCGCGCACCTCGACGGTGGCCCCGGGGAGCTCCTCGCCGACGTGGCGCTCGCACCATTGATGCAGCAGCTGGGTGGCGCGGGCCATGTGGCCTGCCTCGTGCCAGCCGGCGTCGTAGGCGACAGAGACATTGGGGATGCGGATGTAGTCGTGCAGTACGGGGACGATGTCACCGTCCCAGATTTGGTTGACGTGTCGCGCGGCGGCGTCGGCGTCGAGTCCCATGGCCGTGGTCCTAATCGCCGATCCGGGCCAGGGTGCGCGCAACGTGCTCGCCGGGGAACCAGTGCCCGGTGGGAATGTCGATCACGGCGGCCGATCGTACGGCCAACCCCTGTCGCAATGCGCAGAGTGCGCGCACGCGGTCCTGTCGCCGACACCGGCTCGCAGCCGGCACGGCCACGACGGCCCACCGGGTCACGCTGCCCGGGCCACCCGACCGCCGCTTCGTTCCGGGGCCGACCGGCATCCCACTGGCGCCCGCTACCGTCGCACCAGCGCCCTCGTAGCTCAGGTGGATAGAGCGACCGCCTCCTAAGCGGTAGGCCACAGGTTCGAGTCCTGTCGGGGGCACCGCGAAAGTGCCAACTAGATGGCGGCTCGGCCTCGGGAGGCAGGTCGATCGTCAGCGGGCGGCGCTCACCGCCTCGGCGACCCGGCGGCGGGCCCGTCCGGGCGCCGGCAGGGGGTGGCAGACGGCAATGGCCCGCTTGAGGAGCCGGTGGGCGTCGTGCTCGCACGTGTAGCCCGATGCCCCCGAGCACCTGGATGCGGTGCTGCGCGGCCCGGGATGCGGCCTCGGGTGCCAGCGCCGCCGCCTGGGCCACCATGCCGCGCCCGGCTCGCGGGCGTCGATGCAGCGGGCCGCGTACCAGACCGCGGCACGGGCCGCCTCCAGATCACCTCGACATGGCCTCGACCATGCGCGCCATCGTGGCCATCGTCGGCGGCGGATCGCCGACGAGTGGGAGGCCGAGCACGAGGCCGGCCACCCAACGCTGGAGCGGCTCAGGGCCGCGACGGTCGGCCCGGCCAGGATCGGCTTCGATCGCGACCTGCGCGCCCTTCGGGGAGCACGCGGTCCAGGGCTGACGAGCGCCTGGCCCGAGCCCGTTGACAGCCGCTGCACTCGTCCGTAGGTTTCGGGCATACCGCTGACAACGTTGTCACCGGTCGGACCGACGCCCCGGTTGGGGGGTCAAACCCGTGGGTGAGCGCCCGACGATCAAGGATGTCGCCGCTGAGGCGGGCGTGAGCCTCAAGACCGTCTCGCGGGTGCTCAATGGCGAGCACCCGGTTGCGCCCACCACGGCGTTCCGGGTGCTCGCTGCCGTCGAGTCGCTCGGCTACCAGCGGCACGAGGCGGCCGCCAGCCTCCGCCGGAGCGGTCAGTCGACCTCGATCATCGGTCTCGTCATCGAGGACGTGGCCAACCCCTTCTACTCGGTGCTCGCCCGCGCAGTCGAGGAGGTGGCCCGCGACAACGACTATCTGCTCATGGTGGCCAGCTCCGACGAGGACCCCGGGCAGGAGATCGAGGTGATCCGGGCATTCTGCGCCCGGCGCGTCGACGGGCTCGTCGTCGTGCCGACGGGCGCCGATCACTCGTTCCTGCGGGCGGAAGTGGACGCCGGTACGGCGGTCGTCTTCGTCGACCGCCCGCCGGTCGGCCTCGACAGCGACACCGTGGTGGCGGCCAACGCCCGCGGCACGGCCGACGCGGTCAACCACCTGCTCGAGCAGGGTCATCGACAGATCGGCTACCTCGGCGACGACCCCGCCATCTACACGGCGGCCGAACGCTACGGCGGCTACCGCCAAGCCCTAGAGGCGGCAGGTGTCGAACTCGACGAGTCGCTCGTGCGGCTGGGCCTGGGCGACGTCGCCGCCGCCGAGGCCTCGGCCGACGAGCTGATGCACCGCGCCGACCCTCCGACCGCTCTGTTCGGCGGCAACAACCGGCTCACGATCGGTGCCCTGCGGGCGAGCCGCCGGAACGGCCGCCGGGTGAGCGTCGTGGGCTTCGACGACTTCGAGCTGGCGGACATGCTCGAGCCCCCGGTGACCGTCGTGTCCCAGGATGCGTCGGCGCTGGGCCGCACGGCGGCCGAGCTGGTGTTCCGCCGGCTCGGAGGCGACCGCCGTCCGGCGCAGCAGGTGATGCTCGGCACGAGTCTCGTCATCCGGGGTTCTGCCAGAGTCTCAGCGCAGGGGCCCAAGTCGTGAGCTTCGGCCCTGGGACCACCCCGGCGGATGCCGCGACGCTGGTCGCGCCCAGCCGGCGCTGGTTGGCTCGCGATGGGGGGTCCGGAATTCGGCCGCGGCACCAGGGCCGCGGCCGCGACAGCTATCCACCAACCAACAGGGGGTTCCCCGATGGACCGACTAGCCATCCACATCACCAAGCGGTCGGGCGCGGCTGGCCTGCGACCTCGCCGCTGGCGGCGTGCGCTCGCCTTGGCCTTCGCCGCCCTGCTCGTCACCGCCACGGCCTGCGGCGACGACGACGATGACGAAGGCGGTGCTGCGGACACCGGAGAGGAGGCGGCCGGCGAGTTCGAGTTTTTCTCCTGGTGGACCGGCGGCGGTGACTCCGAGGGCAAGGAGGCGCTGCTCGATCTCTTCCAGAAGCAGAACCCGGACATCGAGATCGTGGACTCGGCGGTCGCCGGTGGCGCCGGCACCAATGCCCAGGCCGTGCTGGCCGACCGCCTGCTGGCCGACGACCCGCCCGACTCGTACCAGCGACACGCGGGAGCGGAGCTGCTGGCTGACATCGAGGCCGGGGAGGTCGAGGATCTGACGTCCCTGTGGGAGGATGAGGGCTGGTTCGATGTCTTCCCCGACACGCTGGTCGACATGATCACGGTCGACGACAAGATCTACTCGGTCCCTGTGAACGTCCACCGGTCAAACCTCATGTGGTACAACCCGGCCGTCCTGGAGGAGGCGGGCATCGCCGCACCCCCGGCCACATGGGACGAGTTCCTGACCCAGGCCGAGACGCTCGAGGCCGCCGGCAAGGTGCCGCTGACCATCGGGCCGGCATGGACGCAGGAGCACCTGCTCGAGAACGTCCTGCTCGGCGAGCTCGGGGCGGACGCCTATGCCGGGTTGTGGGACGGCAGCACCGACTGGGAGTCGCCGGAGGTGATCGCCGCCCTCGACACCTACACCGAGGTGCTGGGCCACACCAACCTCGGTTCGGCCGCCGCCGACTGGCAGCCGGCGCTCGATCCGGTGATCGAGGGCGACGCCGCCTACAACGTGATGGGCGACTGGGCCGTGGCGTACTTCGAGACGGAGAAGGGCCTCACGTTCGAGGAGGGCTACAACGTTGCGCTCGCGCCGGGAACCGAAGGCGTGTTCAACTTCCTGTCCGACAGCTTCACCCTGCCGGTCGACGCGCCGCATCGCGACGTTGCGATCGAGTGGCTGAAGCTCGCCGGCTCCAAGGAGGGCCAGGACACCTTCAACCCGATCAAGGGCTCGATCCCGGCACGGACCGACCCAGACGAGTCGTTGTACACGGGCTACCTGGCGCAGCCGCTGGCCGACTGGAACAACCCGGACATGACGGTCGTCGGATCGCTCGCCCACGGGGCGGTGGCCGACAACGCCTGGAAGGCCGAGATCGACTCGGCGCTGGGGGAGTTCGTCGAGAGCGGCGACTCGGCGGCGTTCGCCTCGGCGGTGAAGCAGGCCTACGAGGACACCCAGCAGTAACCCCGATCCCGAACCCCCAAGCCTGCGGTGGTCAGGGAGCCCTGCAACCCTGACCACCACAGGTTGGACGGTGGGGGTGCCGACCCGCCAGGAGGCACCTGCATGTATCGCATCCGCAAGTGGGGCCCCGCCCTCTTGCTCGTGTCGCCGTCGTTGGCGGTGCTCGGCGTGTTCGTCTACGGGTTCCTCGGCTGGAATCTCCGGGTGTCGGTGAGCGACTGGCGGGGCTTCCGGCCCACCTACGCCTACTCCGGCTTGCACAACTACACACGGCTGCAGGACGACTCGCGCTTCACCAACGACGTGACCAATCTCGTCGTGTTCACCACGGTGTTCGTCGTGGGCGCGCTGGTTGTGGGCTTTCTCCTTGCGGCGTTGCTGGAGCGCGGGGTCAGGGGGGAGGGGTTCTTCCGGGGCGTGTTCCTCTTCCCCATGGCGATCTCGTTCATCGCCACCGCCATCGTCTGGCGTTGGCTGCTGAACAACGCCGGCGGCAGTCAGCAGACCGGCTTCAACAAGCTGTTCGACAGCGTGGGGCTGGGTTTCCTGGCCAACGACTGGTTCAAGGCCGAGCGACCGTGGGCGGTCGCCGCCGTCGCCATCCCCGCGGGCTGGGCGCTGTCGGGGTACATCATGGCCCTGTTCCTGGCCGGCATGCGGGGGGTCTCCGACGACCTGCGCGAGGCCGCCCGCGTCGATGGCGCCAACGAGCCGCGGGTCTTCTGGTACGTGGTGCGCCCGATGCTCGTGCCGGTGCTGATGAGCGCGGTGGTGATCCTGGCCCACATCTCGCTCAAGACGTTCGACCTCATCTACGCCCTCGACCAGGAGAGCCGTCGGATCGAGACACCGGCGCTCTACATGTGGTTCACGACCTTCGACGGGCTCAACTTCTCGCGGGGCGCCGCCATCGCCACCCTGCTGGTGGCGGGCATCTCCCTGATCATCGTCCCCTACATCTGGTACTCGATCCGCTCGGAGCGGCGGACGTGAGCGCGCTCACCACCGCTCCCGCGCCCGCACCGTTCCCCGCGCCGACCGGCCCCGCCGACCGCCCGGCGCGCATCCGCTCGCGCTGGTCGGGGCAGGTCACCACCGCCCGCTACCTGGCGCTGTTCGCCCTGGTCTGCATCTTCCTGATCCCCGTCTACGTCCTCGTGGTGACGGCGCTCAAAGACCCGACCGAGGTCAGCGTCTCGCAGATGTGGCAGCTCCCCGACTCGCTGTCGCTGGACACGTTCCGCGAGGTGTGGCCGAAGCTCGAAGACGGCTTCCGCAACAGCCTGGTCATGGCCGTGCCCGCGAGCATCATCTCCTCGCTGCTGGGCGCCGCCAACGGGTTCGTGCTGTCAAAGTGGCGTTTCCCCGGAGCCGACTTCGTGTTCCCGCTCATCCTCTTCGGCATGTTCATCCCCTACCAGGCGATCCTCATCCCGCTGAACCAGACGATGAACAACCTGGAACTGCACAACCTGACCGGCCTGACCCTCGTCCACATCATCTACGGGCTGCCGATCACCACCCTGATCTTCCGCAGCTACTTCGCGGGCATCTCCGACGAGCTGATGGACGCCGCCCAGGTCGACGGCGCGGGCATGCTGCGCACGTTCGCCTTCGTGGCCCTGCCCATCGCCCTGCCGGCGTTCGCGGTCTCGATGATCTGGCAGTTCACGTCGGCGTGGAACGACTTCCTCTTCGGGGTGGTGCTCACGTCGGCCGGCGACTGGCCGGTCACGGTCGCGCTCAACAACATCGCCGGCAGCCAGGTCGTACCGTTCCACGAGGCGATGGCCGCAGCGCTGCTGGCGAGCATCCCGACCCTGATCGTCTACGTGCTGGTCGGGCGGCTGTTCATGCGTGGGCTCATGGCGGGCGCGCTCAAGGGGTAGCGAGATGGAAGAGACGGTCGACCAGTCCACGACGCAGGCGGAGGCCCCCGACGCCGAGGCCCCGGTGATGGCCCGCGAGCCCGTGGGCATCCGGTTGGAGAATGTGACCAAGCGCTTCCGCGGCGGCGTGGAGGCGGTCCGCGACCTGTCCCTGACGGTGGAAGCGGGCGAGTTCATCGTGCTGGTCGGGCCGTCGGGGTGCGGCAAGTCGACGGTGCTGCGCCTGATCGCCGGCCTCGAGGAGCTGACCCGCGGCCGCATCTACCTCGGCGACAAGGACGTCAGCACGCAGCTCCCCCAGCACCGGGACGTGGCGATGGTGTTCCAGAGCTACGCGCTGTACCCGCGGATGTCGGTCCGCCGAAACATGGGCTTCGGGCTGCGCATGCGCCGGACGCCCAAGGCCAAGCGCAACCGGCGCGTCGCCGAGGTCGCCAGGACGCTCGGTCTCGAGGACCTGCTCAACAGGCGCCCGGCAGCCCTCTCCGGCGGCCAGCGCCAACGGGTCGCCATGGGGCGGGCCATCGTGCGCGAGCCGCGTGTCTTCCTGATGGACGAGCCGCTGTCCAACCTCGACGCCAAGCTGCGGGTCAGCATGCGCGCCCAGCTGTCGCTGCTCCACCAGCGGCTCGGTGTGACGACCGTCTACGTGACCCACGACCAGGTCGAGGCGATGACGCTCGGCCAGCGGGTCGCCGTGCTGCGCGACGGCGTGCTGCAGCAGTACACGACGCCGAAAGAGCTGTTCCACAACCCCGTCAACCTGTTCGTCGCCGCCTTTATCGGCTCGCCGGCGATGAACTTCGTCCACGCGACGGTGGCGGGCGGAGCGGCGAGGTTCGCGGACGTGACGCTGCCGCTGCCCGCTGGCTCGTCCCTCGCTGTCGCCGACCGGCGCGTGGTCCTCGGTGTCCGGCCGACCGGCTTCTCGCCGGCGTCGGACAACGGCTGGCCCGGGCTGGACGCGGTCCCCGAGGTGGTCGAGGAGCTCGGCGACGAGCGCTACGTAGTCTTCGACATCGACGCCCCGCGGGTCGACACCGACGCAACGAGGGCGGCCGTCGACGCCCGAGCCGACGACGCCCTACTGCTGCCCGAGGATCGGGCCCGGTTCACTGTCCGGCTGCCCACGGAGGTCCACGTGGCGGTCGGCAAGCCCCTGTCGCTGACCATCAACCCGGAGCGCGTCCACTTCTTCGACCCTGACACCGGCGAGGCACTGGCCTGAGGGCGATTCACATTGGGCGCTGTGGCGGGCCGGGGGCGTGCTCACCGACGAGATCTCGACCACCGCGCTCACTGTCGGCCTGCGGACGGCGGCCGGCTCTTGGCTCGACGATCGCACCGACGCTGGCTGCCTACTCACGCTTGCGGCCGAGACCTGTGGTGGGCCGAGGTGCAAGAACAGGTGCAATACACCAGCGGAATCCATGGACGTGGCGTCACCTGATGGAGGCTTCCGCCGACGACAACCAGCTCAGCGGACTGGAGCCGATGCCCTGGACGATCGGCCGCAGTCTGCTAGGCGGTAGGCCGCAGGTTCGAGTCCTGCCGGGGGCACCACAAAAGTGCTGGTAGATGTGGGTTTCCGAGCGCCGATGGCCTTGCGGAGTCGCGAGGGCTGGACCACTAGACTGCCGCTAGACAGCTCGCCGACGGCTCGATGGTGTCGCAGACTGGCGGTCGCAGGACCGAGCGGATCGTCGCGTGGGGCGCTAACAGCGCGCTGTCCGCGCTAGCGGGCGACACCGTCCGGTGGTTGAGATCGCTGATCCAAGCCGCCAGCCCGGGTCGCACACGTGAGCTGCCGCTTCGTGCGCCTGTGGATCGCTCGACGGAGGAGATGGTGAGCCGCTGCGCGGAGTAGCCCATCAAACACAGATGCGTTCGGTGCGCACCCTCGACAGCCGGGGGCCGGCCGTTTTGTCGCGGCGTTCTGTGTTCGGAAAACAGGCCCGAGATGGCTCGTCCTCGAGCAGCTGGGCAGGGCTTCGGCATCCGGCTTGTTTGCGTCATCGACCAAGCCCGGAGACCAGCCGGTGATATCAGCCGCTGCAGTCGCAGTCGCACGGAGGCCTTCCGTACTTCGATAAGAGGTTTGCGTAGATTGTGCTGCTGGAAATGGTCAGCGCGGTTTCGGGGCCCGGATTTCGGCATTGACGGGAAAGAATGGGCGTCACTACGCTCGGCGGCGTCGCCTTCGCGGGGATGTCTTCATGCGCATCTCATCACGCGACATTCCGGAGTCGGTCAGCAATGCCTTGGCCAGACCACGCGCGGTGACGCCAACTGCCGTGATTCACCGGTCTTCCAAGGAGGTCGAGTCATGTCCGATTGGCATCTCAGAGAGCGTGAGCGCGGGCGAAGGAAGGTAGTAGTCGCCGTTGCTGTCGTGATCTCGATGGTGGGAGGGCTGTCTGCCTTCGCGAGCCAGGGTGGCGCCGACACGGGTCAGGCGCCGTGGCTTGATTCGCACAAGCCTATTTCGGCCCGGGTCAATGCACTGCTCGGGGCGATGACGCTGGAAGAAAAGGTTGGCCAAATGGACCAACAGTTGGTCACCACGCTGACCGATCCCGATGGTTCGAGGTGTGGCGACAACGGGTTCAATATGCCCAACCCAACGTGTATGGAGAAGATCCTGATTGACCAGAACACTGGGTCGGTCCTGGCGGGCGGCACCAACAATCCGATCGATACGACCGGCGGCGGTGGCGTTGGTAATACCGGTTTCGACTGGGCCAATGAATACAACATGATCCAGAAGTACGCCATTGAGAATTCACGGCTTCATGTGCCACTGCTTTTCGGTGTTGACGCGGTACACGGCTTCGGACATCCGTGGCAGGCCCCCCTGTATCCGCACTCGATCGGTATGGGCGCTACCTGGGATCCGTCAGCCGCTGAAGCCGGCGGCGCGGCGACCGCGGATGCGCTGCGGGCGACCGGCTGGGTGTGGAACTTCGCGCCCGTCCAGGACCTCTCTCGCGACAATCGGTGGGGCAGGACGTACGAGACGTGGGCGGAGGAGCCGGCGCTGTCGGCGGCCATGGGTGCCGCCAATGTGCGCGGACTGCAGGCAGCCGGCCCGGCGAATTCCCTCGATGTGGCGGCGACCGTCAAGCATTTCGCCGGATACTCGCAGTCGATCAATGGTCACGACCGCAATGAGGCGTTGTTGCCGCTGAATTACCTGCAGAGCATGATCCTTCCGTCGTATGCTGGCGGGATCGACGCCGGGGCGGGAACCGTCATGGTCAACTCCGGGTCGATCAATCGTGTTCCAGCAACCGCATCGCACTACCTACTGACCGACGTGTTGCGCAATCAAATGGGATTCCGCGGTGTCGTGATCAGCGACTACCAGGACGTCCCGGCGCTGCAAACCGCGTACCACATAGCACCGGATCTGGACGGGGCTATCGCCAAGGCCGTCAATGCAGGCGTCGATATGAGCATGCAGGTATTCGGCGCCGATCAGTGGCAGGCCGCCATACTTCGGGATGTCGCGTCCGGGGCTATCTCGAAGGCGCGCATCAACGAGGCGGTGCGCCGGATCCTCACCCTCAAGTTCGAGCTCGGTCTGTTCGAGCAGCCGTGCGTCCGCAACCCCGACATCCCGTGTGTCAACGCCGCAGCAGCGAACGCGGCGGTTACCGCCGGACGCGATTCCACGCTCGACGCCGCTCGCGAGTCCATCACCTTGCTCCGGAACCAGGACCAGGCGCTGCCACTCTCTCCGACCGACAAGATCGTGGTCACGGGCCCGAGCGCGGACTCGATGACCAACCAGCTCGGCGGTTGGAGCGTCAGCTGGCAAGGCGTATTCGGTGCGGGCCACGTCTGCTGCATGGGGCCGGCCAATCAGATCCCGCCGGGCACCACGGTCCTGAAGGGGATTCAGGCTGCGGACCCGAATGCCGTGTACGCGCCCGATCAGGCGAGCGCCGTGGCGCAAGCGCCCTCGGCAAGTGCCATCGTCGCGGTGGTCGGGGAGAAGGCCTACGCCGAAGGACTCGGAGACGACCCGGCACCCCAGCTGCCACCCGATCAGAAGGCTCTGATCACCGCCCTCGAGGCGACCGGCAAACCCGTGATCGTCGTCGTGATCGCTGGTCGTCCGGTTGGTCTCGGACCCGCCGAGAATGCCGACGGCGTCATCATGGCCTACCAAGGCAGCACCGAAGCCGGCCAGGCCGTCGCCGACGTGATCTTCGGCAACGTCAATCCGAGCGGCAAGCTCCCGGTCAGCTGGCCATCCGACGCGGCCACGGTTGGCGGGGACTTCGACGGCACAGCGCCCTCTCCACTAGGTGACCAGCCGAAGTTCTTCGACCAGCTGCCCGGCACCGGTTTTGGGCAGGGCCATGCCTACAACCCGCTCTACCCGTTCGGGTTCGGCCTGTCCTACACCACCTTCGCCACGAGCGATCTGACGGTCACGCCCGACGTGCCCACGGACGGCACGGCGACTGCGACATTCACCGTGAGCAACACCGGAACTCGTTCCGGAACCGACGTCGTTCCGGTCTACGTAAGCCAGCCGGTCAGCAGCGTGGTCGTACCGCCCCAGCGGCTCGTCGGCTTTACCCGCGTGACGTTAGATGCTGGGCAGTCGAAGGCGGTTACCGTTCCCTTCCCGGTCTCCGCGCTCGCTGAGACTCAGGGCGACATCAACGCGGACGGACCACCGACCGTGGAACCCGGCTCCTACGTCGTCCAGTTGAACAAGAACAACACGACGCCGTACGACGTGGCGGCGTCGGCGCCGTTCACCATCCACTGACCCACCAGGGTGGGAGTCGCCGCGTCAACCCTTGCGCGGCGACTCCCACCCACTTGGCTACTCGATGCGGCGGCGACCGGATGTCGGCACCGCCCCGATGCTCGAACTCGGCGCTGGCACCCCTAGCGCGCGGTCCAAGCCACCGTCCACCGTGATCGTGGTACCCGTGATCAGGGATGCCGCGGCGAAGGCGAGGAACACGACCGCGCCGGTAAAGGGCGCTTCGGATCCCAGCGGGGTCTGAGTGGACGGCAGGGCGCACCGGACACCGCACAGTGGCTCTGAGAATCGGAGGGTTCTGATCTGACCCTTTCGCCCCGGGCCTGTGATCGGGCACAGGTCACGGTGGCGGCCGGCCGGCCACGGTCGTTGCGAGGACAGGAGGACAGATGGGCATCGTTAAGCGCGCGCTTGTGGTGACGACCGGTGCGGTAGGTGGGCTCGTCCTGATGGCGGGACCAGCGTTGGCAGACAATTGCACCAACGCCAGCAAGAAGTACGCGGACTCGGGGGCGCAGATCGTGTTCGGCGCCAACGACGAGGTGCTGTTCATCAGCCGGGGGCTCGAGAACCGGATCGCCCAGGGCATCGTCGACTTCGAGTCCGGTGAGGGGTTCCACGGGCTCATCGCGTTCGACGTGGACGGCGACGGCGTGGCCGACTTCAGCACATGGATCGGCGTAGGCCCCGACGGCCACGAGATACCGATCGAGGCACAGTTCCGGGGCCCGGCATGCCGCGGCATCACCAACCTCGGCATCTACTTCGAGCAGTGCGTGGGCGCTTGACCGGGTGACCGGGAGCGGGGGCCAGCGGGGACTACCGCGTTGGCCTCCCGATCGGCCCCTGTGCGCATCAGCGAACTCCTAACGCCTCGCTCATTTCCGAAGCTCCGCATCACCACCGATCGTTCGGGCAACCGCGCCCAGATCTGCCCTTCCGCGGCGTCCCACCAAACGGGTCTCGCCGTGATTCAGGCGCCCGACTGTGTGTCGCCCAGCCCAAGTACGGTCGTGGCTGATGGCGAAGGAGAAGGGACCCACGGCCGAGGACCGGGCCACGGCGATCGGGGTGGCGCTGGCGGGTATCGCCGGCGGTGTGGAGCTCGGCGAGATCGCCGCACGCCTCGCGCCGCTGCACCCCAAGAACAACACGTTCCCCGGTGAGGTCCTGCTGGGGCTGGCGGCCGACGCCATCGAGGAAGGCGGTGCGAGCCGGGAGCAGCCCCTCGAGTTCGAATGCATTCGCAGGCGCCACCTTCCCGAAGACCGGGCCCACACGAGGGCCCAGCACCACAAGGCCGAGTACGCGCTGCGGGCGGCGGCGATGGTCCGGGCCGGGGTCGATCCCGGGGTGCTCGACGAGGTGAGCTGGTGACGCACGGATGACCTGTGGTTCTGGGCGCTCCAAGCGCTCGTGACCTACGTACGGGCGGCAGGCGAACACAGTGCCGAGCCCGTTGCCGCTATCTGCGGACGGGTCGCGAGCCGCCACGGCATCCAGCTCGCGGCGGCGACCTGACCCGGCGCGCCAGAACGCGCGGCTGGAACGCGCACAGAACATCGGACTCCACGCGGAGACCCGCACACGGAACCGGCGTTCTGGGCGCGGTGAGCGCCACCCGGGGCGACGTCGTTATGTCGCAGCGAACGGGGCAACAAGTGGCGAACCGGCCTGCGGGTAACAGCTGCCGCCGTAGGTCGGCTCGCCAACGCCGACGGTGAGTCGGGAGCCCGATGCTCCTCAGGTGTCGGGGAGGCCGAAGCCCTCCTCCATTTGGAACTCGCCGTAGGTCGGCGTTCCGGCGGGCTGGTAGGTGGCCAGCACTGTGCCCTTGCCCGTGGGCCGGCTGTCGACCAGCCGCAGCGCGGTTGGTGCGGCGCCGGGTTCGAACAGCCGCTTGCCGGTGCCGAGCACTACGGGTTCGATGAACAGCCGGTACTCGTCGATGAGCCGGTGGGTGTGCAGGGTCTGGGCCAGCCCGGCGCTGCCGTGGACCTGGACCTCGCCTGCGTACTGCTCCTTGAGCTTGGCCACCTCGCCCGGGATGTCGCCGCGGATGATCGTGGTGGGCCCCCAGTCGGCTTTCTGCAGTGTTGTCGAGACGACGTACTTGGGCAGGGTGTTGAGCCTCGACGCCACCGGGTCGTCCTTGTCGGGGAAGTTGGGCCAGCTGGCGGCGAAGATCTCGTAGGTTCGCCGCCCGAGGAGGATGGCCTCGGCCTTGGCGAACGCATCGTTGATCACATCGCCCATGTCCTCGCTGAAGTAGGGAAAGCTCCAGCCGCCGTGTTCGAACCCGCCGTCGCGGTCCTCGTCGGGGCCGCCGGGTGCCTGCATGACCCCGTCGAGGGTCATGAAGGTTGCGATGGTGAGGGTGCCCATGTGCTTGCTCCTGACCTGAGCCGTCGGTGGTGGTCACCGGGTAGGACTGCCGCGGCTGACGCAACTCATCGGCAAGGGGACCGGGACGCTAGCTGCACCGGAAGGACCACCGGGGCGAGAGACTGGCATCGGAGATCGGGAAGGATCGGGATGGGCGGCCGGTGGGAGGGTCGGACCCTCCGCCTGCTCGGCCCGACGGAGGGTCGTCACTCGCGGATGATGCGCGGTCGGAGGGCTTTGACGCTGCGATCTGGCATGGCGGACCCGGTCCGGGATCTATCGCGATCCTCGATGTTCTGATTGAGTATGTGAGTAGGTCTGCATCGTCGTTGGTGCCGCTGTTCCGGTCCGAGCAGCAGCTGCGACGGCTGACGGTGTTGTGAGCTCCACGGCTGCGGCCTCACCGTCGATGACCGCCGAAGCCAGGATCTGGACCTTACGCAGGACCCAAACTCCGGCGACACCGGCGGACGGGAGCGCACGGAGCGGACGGGGCGGCGGAACCAGTGCAGGTCAGCGGACCCAGACGCACGCCGAGGATTGCCGCACGGCGCCTCCTAAGCGGTAGGCCGCAGGTTCGAGTCCTGCCGGGGGCACGGCAAAGGTGCTGGTGGATGGTTTCCCGAGCCTGGCCACCCGAGGTGTACCGGTGTGCTTGCGAGCGGCATCCAGGTGCAGTACACCTCTTGGTACACCCGCCGGTATACCTTCGTCTCTGGTCCAGGCGGGTGGCTCGCTCCGGGGCGTTGGTCGTCGACATCGTTCCGGAACCTCACGGTTGTTCGTGGGCCTAGTGCGCCGACGGACACGAGACGAGGGACGCGGATGGCCACCCTCAGGGATCGGTCGAGGCCAAGGTGGATCGCTCGGGCGAGCACCACCTGTGGACGGGCTCGAAGAAGGCTGACGGCACCGGCAAGTTGAAGGTCGACGGCAAGGCTGTCACGGCGCAGCGCATCGCCTGGGAACTTGTGCACGGCCAACTGCCACCAGGAACTGACGTGCTGGCGTGTCCGGAGGACAGAGCGTGCGTGCGGATCGAGCATCTCTCTCTTTGGCGATCGCCGAGTGGGCGTCGTGGCGGGCCCAGGCGTGGCCGGTCGCGAGGGGGCGGCTCGAAGGTCGAGGTCCGGCCTGGTGTGTGGAAGCTGAGCGTCAGCGCGGGTCGCTTTGACGATGGATCGGTGCGCCGGGTGCACCGCACCGTGGGGGCGGGCACCGCGGCCGAGTCGGCGCGGTTGCTGGCCGAGTTCGTCACCGAGGTACACAACTCGCCGTTGCCGGACAAGAAGACCGACCGCGACATCACCATTGACGAGGCGATCGAACGGTTCTTGACCGAATACCTCTTGAGGGAGAAGGGTCGTGATCTCCGCACGGTCCTGAACTACCGAGGCGTGCACGCCAAGTGGTTCTCGCACGAGATCGGCAGTCGACGTGTAGCCGATGTTGACGAGGCGGCGATCGACCGGAACTTCGGGCGGATGCGCGCGGCCGGCTTGAGCGCGTCCCGGTTGCACGACGCCCGCAATCTGTACCTGCCGTTCTTCCGCTGGGCGAAGCGCCGCGGGATCATCCGCCGCAGTCCCATGGCCGACTTCGAGCTGCCGACCAGCAGCCATGTCGCCACCGAGCACACGCCGGCCGAGGTCGATCAGCTTTGCATGTACCTGCAGGCCGCGCTCGAAGTGGTCCCGGACGCGGCGCCGGCTCTGGTGCTCGGTGCCGTCACGGGCATGCGTCGTGGTGAGCTGGTGGGCTTGCGGAGGTCACGTTTGTTTCCGAACCAGAGCAAGATCACGGTCGACACCGCGAGCGACAACCGCCGGATCAAGACCACGAAGACGCGCAAGGCCCCTCCGAGAACTACCCACCCTGGATGGGCGCCGGTCAGGTAAGGGCCCGCTCGACCCGCCACCGCAACCGCGCCGGGATGCACGCGGCCGGCGGGGTGGGCGCTGGTCGCCGGGTAGCCGGTTCGGTCCCGTCACAGCACAATCGCCAACCGGGAGCCGCCGAGTTCGCGGTGCACTCGAACAGTGCCAGCCCGCCTCGGCTCCGAGCCTATAGATCAGCACAGATTGCTCAATCTGCGGTCAGGTAGCCGGCCGCCCCGCAGCAGCCACCAGGGCAGCTCGCTCAACTGCGGTCGAGCAGCATCCGAGCGCGTGCGAGCAACTCGTCGCGAGTGAACGGCTTGGCCAGGATCTCGGCCTTGCCATCGAGCGCCCAAGGCGGAGCGACTCGTTCCTTCGTGTAGCCGGATACGAACAGTACGCGTGTGTCCGGCCTGGTTTCGTTGAGTCGACGAGCCACGCTGGGCCCGTCCATGCCCGGCATCACGACGTCGGTCACCAGCAGGTGAATCGGCTCGCGGCAGACCGCGGCGAGCTCGAGGGCTCGCTCGCCGTCGGGCGCCTCGAGCACTTTGTAGCCCCCGCGCATGAGCAGGTTCCGCGCCCGAGCCCGTACCGCTGCATCATCCTCGATCAGCAGCACCGTCTCGCTGCCCCCCGTCACCGAGTCGACCCGCGGCTGAGGCATGTCAGGTACCACCTCGCCGACCGGAACGGGCAGGTACACGGTGAAACGGGTGCCCCGAGCCACCTCACTGTCGACAGTGACGGTGCCGCCGCTGTCGCAGACGATGTCTCTGACCGTAGCCAACCCCAGGCCGGCGCCCCGCCCAGCGTCTTTGGTCGTGAAGAAGGGCTCGAAGATCCGCCCGACATCGTGGGGACTGATGCCCACCCCATTGTCGGTCACGGTCATCGTGGTATGCGGCCCGCTCGGGAGCTCATGGGCCGCGGGATGGTCCGCCCCCAGCTCGACGATGCCCGTCGTGAACTCGAGCCGACCTCCGCGCGGCATGGCGTCCCGGGCGTTGACCGCCAGGTTTACGACGACCTGCTCGAACCGATTGCGGTCTACATGCGCGAGACATCGCGAGGAGCTGAGCCGGACGTCGAGCACAACGTCCTCGCCGATGAGCGGCTCCAGCATTGCGGCCACGCTTGTGAGGATCTCGTTGATGTCCACGATCGTCGGCTGCCGCACGTGCTGTCGGCTGAAGGACATGAGGTCGTCGACGAGTGAGCTGGCCCGACTGACGGCCGCCTCGATCTCGCGGGCGGGCCTCGCTCCGGGATGGCCGTCGAGGTTGTCGATGAGGTCTTCGCAGTGGCCGAGGACGGCGGTGAGGACGTTGTTGAAGTCGTGGGCGATCCCGCCGGCCAGCCTGCCGAGCGCGTCCATCTTTCGAGAGATCTCGAGCTCGCGCTCCAGCTCGGACCGCTCCGATCGGTGCTTCTCCTCGAGTAGCGCCTGGGCCCGCTTGAGATCCTCCAGAGCCCGGGCGCGCCACAGCGACACGATGAACACGACGAACAGGATCGACGACAGCAGCGGTATCTCCACGAGCTCCTCGGGCTGCGTCTGTTCGTCGTGCACGGCCGTGGCGACGATGACGGTCACTACCGGAACCCAGACGACAGCCCGAAGGGCGAACGCCCAGGTCCCCAGGAACATCGCCGACACCGTGAGCACAACGAACACGATGTGGAACCAGAAGACGAGGGCGTCCGTGAGCACCGCGAGCAGGGTTGCCACCAGAAGGACGACGTCGATGGCCCATTCCCATGGCCCGAGCATGGGCCGTCCTCGCGCGCGCATGAACGGCCCCGGAACGATCGTCCGCCCTTGCCCACCCGAAACCGCCATCCCGCCCCCGGTCGTCCGGCGGAACCCCGACTCAGCCCCTGATCCGCGTACGAACGAACCGAGCCGTCGGCAATGCCTGCCAAGGCTCCGCTTCGATTGCTGAGAGAGTGTCTCACGAAATTCTCAACAGTTCCTCAACTGATGCTGGGACCACCCCTGATCCATTGATCGGCACCGCGTCCGGGTGCACGGTGCCAAGAGATGGTCGCAGTCACGTCGGACCGCAGAGTGCTTGCGGCGACACGCCGCTCCGCATACCGTCCCGCCGTGGGCTCCGCAAGCGGGACGGCCCATCCATCGACGGGGCGCATCCTTCTCGTCGAGGATGATCCGGCGGTCTTGGAGGTGACCCGGGACCATCTGGAGCGGGACGGATTCCGGGTGCTGGCCGCCGCCGATGGCGCGACGGCGCTGGACGTCCTTGCCTCCGAACCCCTCGACCTCGTCGTGCTCGATCTGCGCATCCCGGGCTTCGAAGGCTTCGATGTCCTGGCCGCGGTCCGCAGGCTGAGCGACGTCCCGGTCGTCGTCGTCACGGGGCGCAGCGACGAACTCGACCGCGTCGTCGGGCTGGAGATGGGGGCCGACGACTACGTCGTCAAGCCATTCTCGACCCGGGAGCTCAGCGCGCGGGTCCGTTCCGTGCTCCGACGGGCTCGACCGCAGCGCGAGCACGACGAGCTGACGTTCGATGGCATGGTGATCGACCCAGCCACTCGCGAGGTCGTGGTGGACGGCAACTTGATCCCGATGACGGGTCGGGAGTTCGACCTGCTGCATTTCCTGGCGTCGTCGCCACGCCAGGTGTTCAGCCGTGCCCAGTTGCTCCGCCACGTGTGGAGCTCGTCGCCGGACTGGCAGGATGCCGCGACGGTGACCGAGTACATCCACCGGTTGCGCGGCAAGATCGAAGCCGACCCCCACCAGCCGCGTTGGATCACGACCGTTTGGGGTGTGGGCTACCGCTTCGAGGGGTAACGGCGCGGCGCGCCGGCAGCCCGCGAGGCATGAACGCAACCGGGTCAACGCCAAAGGAATCACCTTCAACCAGACCGAGCACCGCGGTTTCACCGTCTTCATCGCCGACCGACGAGGAAGGCGGTACCTCAGCGTCGGGAGGAGAGCCCGTACATGGAGACTCTGGCTGAATCGGAGGAGGAGAGATGAGGCGACTGCTTGCTGGTGTGCTCATGGTATTGGCCGTGACCATGCTGTTTTCGGCTCCCGCGGTGGCGGAGGGTCCCGATATGGTCAGTGGGGGCGGCCGGGGGACCGTCGACGGGATGGCTCCCTTCTCGCAGTTCGGGTTCCAGGTGGCTCGCCATTCCGAGGGCTCGGTCACCGGGCATTTCAATTGTCTGATGGCGGGCGCCTCCCAGTTCCCGGGCTTCGATCTGATGGCGGTGCGAGGCCAAGTCAACAACGTCGCCTTCGCTGGCGACACCGTCACGTTCGAAGGTACGGGGATGTTCCAGACGGGCAATCAAGGAAAGTCGCCCGCCACGTTTCGAGTCGTTGTCACCGAAGGCGGACCAGGCGAGGGAACACTTCAGCTCACCCTGTTCACACCGTTCCTGTTCGAGCTCCCGACCGAGCAGGTGCTCAACGGGCGGATCGATGTTCACTGATCGGGACGAGCAACCGACGAGTAGGACGCGAGTTCTTTCCCTGGCGGCTCTTGGGTGCTGATCGCGGTCGCGGTCTCGATCCTCGCCGCAGGCGCAGCCCGCGGCTCCGACAACCACTAGATGCGCTCCCGACCGCAGTCTTCGGGAGAGGAGGGATGCCTCTAGCACAGCTGCTCAGGGGAGCGCGTGCACCAAAGAAGGGAGTTACGACATGAAACGCAAGAGGCTCACCTGGCTTGGAGCGGGAGCAGTACTGGCGGCGACGGCCGCTCTCCTGGTTCCCATGATCGCCGGCAGCGCCGCCGGCGGTGCTGCAAACCACCGGTACAGCTGGGACATCATCGATGTCGACTTCGCCGCCGGTAGCGTCGCGGCCGGCGGCATCGCGTCGGCCCGCGCCAACGACAACTCCAAGATCACCCTCACCGGCTCCGGGACCTTCCACGCCAACTCCGGCAAGTCCCAGGACGTGAGCGGCGGAGGAACGTGGCAGACGTTCAGCCCCGGAGGCGCTCCCACGGCAAGTGGCACCTACGAGGTCACGGGGTTTGTCGACTTCGAGCTGGCGCCCGGGACGCCGCCCCTCCCGGTCGACCTCATCGGCAATCTCGCCGACGTCCGTGCCGGTCTGGCGGTGCTACGCATCGCCTACTCCGACGGCAGCGACGGCACCCTCGTAGTCAGCTGCCACCTCGTCGGGACCCCGGATTCGGTCTTCGAGGGGATCACCGCCACGAAGGGCTTCGTCGACTACTGGAACCCGGAGGCGCCACCCGCTCCACCCGGGAACGCGAACCGGACGATTTTCCACGTCATCAAGTAGCGGCGCCTGAGGAAGGCCGGGCAGCCCGGGCCGCCCAGCGATGGATGGCCCCGGGTCCCGCGCCCCCAGCCGTCCTTGTCTTGGGAGTGGGACGTCTTCGCCGACGGAGACACTTGGCCCGGGATGAGGACGGCGGCGCTTCTGACGGCGCTGGGTGACGGGCGAATAGCCACCGCGGCCGGATTGTTTGACCGCGGGGTGACGGTTTCGGTCGGCCGAGCGCTCAACACGAAGGGGGGCATAGACAACCCCGAGCCGCCCATCACGAGATGATCATGCTGACCGACGTCGACATCGGATCCGGAAGCGTGCGCTTCGCCAAGGACTACGTCGGCGTCGGCTACCACAACGAGGGGCACAGCCACATCGACGCCTGCTGTCATGTCGTGTACGACGGCATGCTCTATGGAGGAGTCCCCGATGCAGAGGTCACCTCCCGAGGGGCGGTGGCCGGCGCGATCGACCTGCTGCGCGATGGCCTGGTCGGTCGCGGGGTGCTCCTCGACATACCCGGCGTCCGAGGCGTCCGCTGGCTCGACCCTGGCGAGCACGTGTTCGCCGACGGCCTCGACGCAGCAGAGAGGGCGCAGGGCGTCAGCGTCGAGGCCGGCGACGTCCTCCTCGTCCGCACCGGACACGCGCACGGTCTCACCGAGCTTGCGCCGTGGGACACGAGCAAGCGCAAGGCCGGCCTGCACCCGAGCGCGGCCCGATTCCTCACTGGCCGACGCGTCGCCGCGCTCGGATCCGATGGAAACAACGACACGGCCCCGAGCACCACCGAAGGGGTTGCGTACCCGATCCACGTCCTTGCGCTCAACGCCATGGGATCCACCTGCTCGACTACTTGCAGTTCGAGAACCTCGTCCTGTGGTGCGAGGCGGCCGAGCGGTGGGAGTTCCTCGTCGTCGCCTCCCCGCTGCGAATCGAGGGCGGGACCGGTTCGCCGGTCAACGCGATCGCGATCCTCTGCCACATGTTCATCGGCCGCGACGTTCGAGCCGTCGCGGGCCACGTGGAGGCAGAAAGACCGGCTCACACGTCCGGATAGACGAGCACGGGGATCATGCCTCGCGGGGCGTGACCCGGTCGCGGAGCCTTCCGGCGGAGTAGGGCGCCTCACCCGCGGCGCGTGCCCTCAAACCCTTCACCGGTTCGCATCCGATTCGGATCTTGACGCCGAATGCATGTGGGATGGTGGCAGGCAATGCGACCTGCGGAACCACCATCGCCGTAACGAAGCCCCAGAGCGGCCCGGCAGCGCGTCCGGGTGGAAGCCAGGGAGAGACCATGGCGGCTGACTTCGCATGTGACCCTGCGAACGACATGACCCGTAGGCGATTCCTGGGGAGAGCCGGCGTCGCTGCGGGGGGAACGGCATCGCTGGCGATGCTGGGTCCGGCTCCTGTCGGTCGGGCGTTGATCGCCGGAGGCCAATGGCGCGACCGTCCGGAGGAGTTCAACGCCGCCGTGCCCAGGGCGTGGTTCGACCTGTCCCGGACCTTGGTGAGGACGACCCCCGGGTTCACTCCGCCGGTGGCATCGCGTGCCTTCGCGTACATCGGAGTGACGCTCTACGAGGCGGTCGTGCCCGGATCCCGCCGGCACCGGTCCCTCCGGCGGGTGCTGCCTGGTCTGCACGTCAGGCAGAGCGCTGGTCATGACCTGCACTGGCCGACGGTGGCGAACTCGGCCCTCGCCTCGATGATGCGGCTGCTGTTCCCGACCACCAGCGATGGCAACAAGGCTGCCATCGACGCGCTCGAGGCGTCCTTCGCCGACCGATCTCGGCGCCGGGTGAAGCGATCGACCCTGAGCCGTTCGGTCGACCGCGGTCGATCGGTGGCCCTGACCGTCTTCGAGTGGTCGAGCACCGATGGTGGCCACGACGGCTACCTGCGCAACTTCCCTGCCGACTACGTGCCCCCGGTCGCGCCCGGGTTGTGGGTGCCGACACCGCCGGCGTTCCAGCCCGCCCTCCAACCGTTCTGGGGCAAGAACCGGTGCTTCGCCATCCCCTCGGGCGCAGCCTGCCCGCCCGCGCCTCCCACGGCCTACTCCGAGGACCCCTCGTCCCGCTTCTTCGCCGAGGCACGCGAGGTCTACGACGCGGTGAACAATCGCACGCCGGACCAGGAAGCCATCGCCCTGTTCTGGTCGGATGACCCGGGCGTGACCGCCACGCCGCCGGGCCACTCGGTGTCGATCGCGACCCAGGTCCTCCGGCTGGAGCGGGCGTCGCTCATGGAAGCCGCCGAGACGTACGCCAAGGTCGGATTGGCGGTCGCCGATGCCTTCATCGCCTGCTGGTACGCCAAGTACCGGTACAACCTGGTGCGCCCCGTCACCTACATCCAATCGCTCATCGACAGCGACTGGCTGCCGCTGCTCACCACGCCCCCGTTCCCGGAGCACACGTCCGGACACTCCGTCCAGTCCGGTGCGGCGTTCCAGGTGCTCGCCGACCTGTTCGGTGACCGGTACTCCTTCGACGACCACACCCACGATGAGCGTGGCCTTGCCCCTCACCACTTCGACGCCTTCAGCCAATGTGCCGACGAGGCCGCCATCTCCCGCCTTTACGGGGGGATCCACTTCCGACCGGCGATCGACGCCGGGTTGGCACAGGGGCGCTGCATCGGCCGAACCGTCAGCTCACTCCCGTTCCGCCGCCGTCGTTGAGGGCCTCCCGTCGCGGTCCAGTAGGAGCTCGGCCACGGCGATCAGCTCCTCGTGAGCCTCGAAGCCGAACCCGATACGGAACAGCCGTCGAGCATCTCCTCCACGCTCAGTGGCCGTGCTGTAGATGCCGGCGGGCAGCGGCCCACGACCCAGCCACCGCGCCCCAGACCCCAGAGCGCGGTCAGCAACCCGTAGCCCACCGTTCCAGCATTGAAGTGGTCGGCCAGCGGCAAGTCGGCCACAAGGGTCAGCCCGAAGGCGGCGAAGCTCACAGTGGTGACGGCCACCAGCCGTCGCAGCGACCGGTCGTGGGCGACGACGCGGGGGCCCACCACGATGCCAGTCACCCGCAGGTGCATTCCACGACGGCCCGGCCGCTCCGCCGGGAGCCGGCTGAGCAACGCCGCCGACGCCAGATACGAACCTGCATTGACCAATGAACACTGCGTCAATGCCGGAGGCGGCGACCGGTGTGCCCCCGACGAGCGGCCCGACGACCAAGGCGGCGTTGAACGACCCCGCGACGATGCCGTTCGCCTACGTCAGATCGTTGTCGTCGACGAGGCTGGGAATCGTCGCTGCGGACGCCGCCCGGAACGGTGGCCTCGCTGCCGCAGTCGCCAAGGCCTGCGCCACCAACAGCCACGGCGCATCGACCGCGAGCACGCCGACCCATATCACGCCGGCGGCCAGCTCGCTCGTGATCATCAAGCGACGTCGGTCGAACCGGTCGCCGATCCATCCCGAGACTGGACCCAGAAGACCCGTGACGGCCACCAACGCAGTGCGGCGGACACCCAGGCGGAAGAGCCGGTGCCCTGATAAATCGTGTAGATGAGCGCCACCTGCGCAGCCTGCGGCCCCGCCACCGACACAAGACGAGCACCGGCGAGCAAACCGACCGCCCGCCGTCCAGGGTCGGGCGCGTGCCGCATGCTGACCTCGGTCACGCGGCAAGGATTGCCTTCGCGTGCCCAAGGGCCCGCCCGGTGGGGCACATCAAGGCGGCAGAACGGAACACACTCGCACAGAACTGGCGACGAGATCTCCGCCGGCCGCTCGCGGAACCGCGGCCCGTGCCGACGGCTGCCTGACGCTCGTCATGCCCCGTACTGACGGCAACCGATATGGGGCCGGAAGTGACTCATCGAAGGCCGTCGAACGGCAGGGGCGTCGGTCGAGCGGAGCGTGGCTTCGGCGTGCCCTGTGGGCACTTGCTCGCTTGAGCCGAGCCGGTCCCAGAAGAGGATTCAATCGGGGCGCACATGCAACGGTGCGGTCGGCCAGCCGAGCCGTCCCCGAGGCTCTGACGCGGACGGCCCCGCAGCGGCAGGTAGGAGCGCAGATTCGGTGTGATCTGGAGGGGGCCCGCCGCAATGGGGTGCGCGGCAATCGCGCCTGCCAGCGGGATCAAGCGACGGCCGATCATCAGACGCCGGTTGTGACGTACCGCCAAATACCGGATCGGGGCTGAGTGCTGTCAGCCTCGGATCACACCAGCGTCAGCGGTAGCGCCCAACGCTGGCGGGTTGCCGATCTTGCTCACGATGGACTCGGCAAGTCCGCAGAACCCCGCATCATTTCGGCTGTCAGGTGCAAGAGCAGGTGCAATGGTCCAGCGAAACCCACGGACTCGGTGGCACTCCGTGGACGACGTCGCTGGCGACAGCCAGCTCAGTGGACTGCAGGGGACCGCCTGGACGATCGGCCACGGTCTCCTAAGCGGTAGGCCGCAGGTTCGAGTCCTGCCGGGGGCACCGCGAAGGTGCTGATAGGTGGTGTGAAGCGCGCCGAGGCGACAGACTCAGGTGCAAGTGCAGGTGAAATGCCTGGTGGTCGGTACGCCTCGTCGCCTCGTCGGTACGCCTCGCTGGTCGGTCATGCGCTCGCGTGCACTCGCTGACGGTTGCTGGGTGGGTGATGCTGCAGGCCTCCTTCCCGGTCTATGTCCCTAGGCCACGTTCTCGCCGAGACATCGCGAGATTTCGGGGGCCGGTCGCGGTGACGACGGCGGGCTGCCTGTGCTGGGGTGGGTCAGAATGGCTCGTTCCCGGCGCGGTCATTGGGGGCCTGGCTGGGGGCGGGCCCGTGGCGGTGCGAGGGCCGGGGCGGCCGGGGCAGGGTGAAGCCAAGGGTGGCGTAGGCCCGGCGGCGCTCGTTGTGCATGCGAGCGAGCACCGGGACACGGGTGTCGACGTAGTCGTGGACCTCGACGCGTGTCTTGGTGTCGGTCGGGCGGAGGACGCGGCCGACGTACTGGATGACGCTGCCTTTGAACTTGATGGGGAAGGCGAGGAACAGGGTGTCGAGGGGTGGGCAGTCGAAGCCTTCGCCGAGCAGGCTGGCGGTGGCGGCGAGTACGAGGCCTTCGTCGGGTGAGGGGTCGGCGAGGCGGTCGATGACCACCGTGCGAGCCTTCTTGCCCATGTCGCCGTGTAAGACAAGGGGATCGATGCCCAGGGTGGTCAGGTCCTGGGCGATGGCGTCAAGGTGTTCCTTCCAGCGGGTGAGCACGATGCAGTTGCGACGGGCGTGGGCGGCGGCAGCGATGTCTTGACAGATCGCCGTGGTGCGTTGTCGGTCCTCGACAAGGCCGCGGAAGACCGCCTGGATGTGCTGGCCGTCATCGGTGTCTTCGTGGTCGGTCTCGTGGACCACGAGGTCGAGGGCTCGCAGCGCGCTTCCGGACGGGGTGGTCATGGTGTGGCGCACCGGTCCGCAGTGCATCGCCATCAGCGCCTGGAGTCCGTCCCGCCGGTACGGCGTCGCGGTCAGTCCCGCCCACCGACGGACCGGGATCTGGCGTACCGCGCGCTCGAAGGTGACGGCGGGGACGTGGTGACATTCGTCGACGATGACCAACCCATAGCGCCCGGCCAGCTCGGCGATGTCGTCACGGCGGGCGACGCTTTGCACCATTGCCACATCGACGATGCCCGTGGCGCGGCGGCGGCCACCGCCGAGCTGGCCGATCTGTCGGGCGCTGAGATCTAGGTGGGTGGTGAGCCGGTCGCGCCATTGTTCGACGAGTGGCTTGCGGTCGACGATCACGAGGGTCGGTACCTTGTGGCGGGCGATGAGAGCGCAGCCGATCACGGTCTTGCCCGACCCGGGCGGCGCTACGAGCATTCCCATGTCGTGGGCGGCTATGGCGTCGGTGGCAGCGGTCTGGTCGGGCGTCAAGTCGGCCTGCAGCTGGACGTCAAGGGTGGCCACCTCGGGGCAGCCGTCGACGACCTTGAGGCGGCTCCCTGCCTCGTCGACCAGAGTTTCGGCTTGTTGGCGCAGCCCTCGGGGGAGCAGCAACTGGTCGAGTGTCTCCTGGTAGCAGCGGATGAACCGTGGTGTGTTCCACGTCGAGAAGCGCAGCCTCTCCTTCTCGTGGAACTCGGGGTTGTGCAGCGAAGCCAGGTGCTTGAGCGCCGCGAGCAGCGCGGGCGGGATCCCGATCCGGTCGACACTCAACATCGCGCCAGCGAGGGCAACGATCTGCGCCGGGGGCCTCGCGGTCGGCTGGTCGCGGGCGGGCCGCCGGTAGGTGGAGGCGTCAGGCCCGGTCGCCAGATCCCCCAACGCCTTGGCGAGCGCATTCGCAGATTCGGTGCTGAGACGCTCGAGCTGGGCGAGGAACGTCCACTGGTCCTCGACGGGTTCGAGGCTGGTCGGGTCGAGGAACACGGTGGTGCCGCGCTGGCGACAGTCCCGCTGCAGTGGCAACGCAATGAGGTTGCCGAACGAGCCCTTAGGCATGAAGTCCTGGGCGGGGAACAGACGGTCATAGCTGCCCAGGTCGAGCTCGGCTCGGACCGTCATCGCTTCCCGTAACATGCCGACACCGATCCGCCTCGCTGAGGCGGCCGGGACAGGTGCGGCAAAGAACATCCACACATGCCCGCCGTCACCCGACCGCGAGCGCTCCAGCGCGGCATCGATGCCGGCGGACCGGGCGGCATCCAGGTAGGCCAACGCGTCGAGGACCCATCCAGGCCCGTCGAAGTCACACGCCAACAGCCGGCAGGCATCGCCCCGCATGAGTGGGTAGAGGCCCGCGTGGATCTCACCCGCCAGATGTCGCGCGACGACGTCGTCAGTGAGGGGCAGGTGCTCGCGGTCGGGGCGGCGGGCGTTGCGCCACCCACCCCGCACGGCCGGACTCCATCCCGCCTTGCCGGTTCGCTCGTTCTCCCACCGCAATGCATGCACATCGTCGCGCCCTGCGAACAACGATCGGAACAGCGCGAGCTTCGCCTCGCGCGGCGAGCTGCGGTCGATCTCGGCCCACTTGGACATCGGCTCTGCCCGATCGGGAAACAGCGACGGCGACCAGGCCGCGGTGGGTCCCTCACCGATGCGAGTTGGGTCTTCGAGTCCCAACAGCCGACGCAGTCGGGCATTCTCGGCGCGAAGCTGCGCCAGCTCGGCGTGCAGCGCTGTTGCCTCGGCGATTGCGGCATCCGCCTCAACAGCCCTACGCGCAGCGGTCACGGCGGCCCAACGATCTCGAAGGCCGGGTGACCTCCCATCGCCCCCATGGTGGCCGAGTCGAGGTGCCGCGTCGAAGCATGCCCGGACGCCAGGCCGTCCGGCGCGTCACCAGATCCGAAGGCAAGTAGGTGGCCACCGAGCTCCGCGCCCGCCAAGTCGTCATGGCTGACGATGACTACAACCAGCTCGCTGATCGCACGATCGCCGAGGGAGTGAACCGTCACGCCTCGAACCGCCGTGTTCCCCGCCCTGACATGCCGCAATACGTCGGTCTCGGTTCGGCCGATCAAGTCTCCGCGAAGGACGTCATCGACGAGCGCGGCAGACGCGCCTCGAGACGGCTCCTGCGTGGAGCTCCACTCTACCTGGCTCTGGCTCGATACTCCTCAAGGGCGTCCGCAGGAATGTGGGCGATGCCGTTGACCATCACGTAGCGGAGCTCGTGCTGGTAGATGAGTCGGATGATCTCGCGCGTAGAGACGCCTAGGCGCCGAGCCGCCTCGGACGCCCGCAGCGGCTCAGTGGTTGTCTGGTCCCGGCCAGTCATCGAATCCAAGCTTATGGCTCAGGATGCGGATCTGATGTTCGACAGTGACGACGAGGCTGAGTTGGTTGGCGGTGATGAGCGCGTCACGGGCGTCGTCGAGGTCGGCGAGCAGCGCGAGTGCCTCGTCGAGTTCGTACCAGACTTGACGAGGCGGCTCTCGCCGGGCCGGATCGCTCATCAGGTGGAACCTAGTCACGGTCGCGGCCGTCAACCTGCGGTCGGGCCAGGTGCAATAGCGGGTGCAATACTTCAGCGCAGTCCGTGGACTCGGCCACACGGGATGAATGATCTGGCCGACGACACCCAGCTCAGCGGACACCAGCGAACGCCCTGGACGATCGGTCACGGTCTCCTAAGCGGTAGGCCGCAGGTTCGAGTCCTGCCGGGGGCACCGTTGCCGGGGGCACCGCGAAACTGCTTGTGAGGGCGCTACGGCTTCGTTGGGAGGTGAACCGTCAGGTGCAGTACACATGTCGGTACGCCCGTAGGCCCAGGGATCGCGGATCGGCGGGATGCGGCGGCCACCAGCGCGACTGTATCGGCGACGTCGGCCGACGCATGAGCGAGCGGCCGGACCTGAGCTGGCCCGAGGCGAGGATGTGGTCCGACACCCGCGTCGGCGGATCGCGAGCGCCCTGAGCCGAGCCGGTCGATCCGGTCGATCCGCGGCTACAATGCCCGGCAGGCGGATCGGCGGGCACATTGGCGGAATTCAGAATCCTGGGGACCTTCCAGGTCATCTCCAACGGCGCGAGCCTTCAGCTGGGCCCGCGGAAGCAGCGTGCCCTCCTGGCGATCCTGCTCCTGAACGTCAATCAGATCGTTTCCACCGACCTCATCGACGTCATCTGGGGAGGCCGCGCCCCGAGATCGGCGGCCCGTTCGTTGCAGATCTTTGTCTCGGAGGTGCGGCGGATCCTTTCCGAGCTTCGGATGCTGGGCTCGTTCGACGTCTGGGGCACTGACGGGGTCGTCGGTGTGCGTGTGGACGCCCACCGCTTTGGTGGCGGGATGGGCGGCAGCTGGCACCGAGCCCGACCTTGCGGGTCCGGCTGTGGTTGAGCAGGGCACGGCGGCCCGCGGCGCTACGGACGGCTGGTGCCCGCGCACGTTCCTGATGACCGACATCGTCGATTCGGTGTCGCTGTGGGAGCGCGACCCGGTGGCGATGTCGCAGGCGGTGGCGTGGCACGACACGGTCATCCAGGACGCGGTCGATGCTGCGGGCGGCCAGATGCTGAGAACCAAGGGTGAGGGCGACTCGACGTTCTCGGTCTTCGAACACCCTGCCGGTGCACTTGCCGCGGCGGCGGATGTCCAAGAGGCGGTTACCGGCGAGCCGTGGCCGTCGATGATGGCGGTGCGGGTGCGCGTCGGCGTGCACACCGGGGATGCGGAGCCGCGTGACGGCGACTGGTACGGGCCGGCGGTGAACCGTGCCGCCCGGCTGCGGGCTCTGGCCGACGGCGGGCAGACACTCGTGTCGGGGGTGAGCGCAGGTCTGGTGGCCGATCGGATGCCCAAGACGGTTCGGCTGCTGTATCTCGGGCGGCGGGTCCTGCGCGGCATCGAGCGGCCCGAAGAGGTATGGGAGCTGGTTCGAGCTGACGACCCGAGAATGGCCATTCCGATCTGGGTCAGGGTCGGCGAGCTGCCGGTCGCGCGTACGCGCTTCGTTGGTCGTACCGAGGACCTCGACGATCTCGCGGAACTGATCCAAACCGAACAGCTGGTCACGCTCACCGGGCCCGGGGGTAGCGGAAAGACCAGATTGGCGCTCGAGGTGGCGAGGTGCGCTCGACGACGAGGCGTGCGGGTTTGGCTGGCCGAGCTGGCGCCGTTGCGAGACCCGGGTTTGGTGGCCCAGGCGGTTGCCAAGGCGATCGGCCTCGAAACCGGACCAGATCCGCTGGAGGAACTGCTTGCTCAAGCAGACACGCTTGCCGGGGTTTTGGTGCTCGACAACTGCGAGCACCTGCTCGACGCCTGTGCAGCGCTCACCGAACGGTTGCTGGTGGCTGCGTCTGACATCCGGGTGCTGGCCACGAGCCGGGAGCCGCTGCGTCTGACCGGAGAGCGAGAGTGGCCCGTTCGATCCCTGGACGTACCGGACGAGTCGCTACGGGACCCAGCCGGACTGGCTCGAGTCGAGTCGGTCCAGTTGCTGATCGACCGGGCCCGAGCAGTCCGGCCCGACTTGGATGTCGGCCAGGATGACGTCATGCCGCTCGTGCAAATCTGCCGCGCTCTCGATGGGGTTCCACTGGCGATCGAGTTGGCAGCCAGCCGACTGCGCTCGCTCGGTGTCGCTGAGCTGGCCGCCCGACTTGGTGACCAGCTGGCGACGCTCGCACGGCCCATATCCACCTGCCGGGACGACGCCCGGCACCGGTCCCTTCGCATGACCCTCGATTGGAGCTACGAGCTTCTGACCGAAGAGCAACGCAAAGTTGCCCAGCGCCTGTCCGTGTTCGCTGGCGGGTTCCGCGTCGATGCCGTCGAGGCCGTGTGCGATAGCGGCGTCGACGTGCTCGACAGCGTCGAGGAGCTGGTTGCCAAGTCCCTGCTCAGCTTCGACGGCACGACCGCCCGGTACCGGCTGCTCGAACCGCTCCGCCAGTATCTTGCCGAGCGCTTGGCCGCATCCGGCACGACCGAGGTCGCTCGACGGGCGCACGGGGAGTGGACGGCGAGTCTTTGCCGGCGGTTGGGCTTCGGCCTGCTGCAGGATCTCAGGGCCCGCAGCACCCGACTCCGCGAGGAGAGCGCCAACGTCGAGGTGGCCCTGCACTGGGCGCTCGAACACGGCGAACACGAGACTGCGTTGCGAATCGTCGGATCGCTCGGCCAGTACTGGTTCTTCAACGACAACGCTGCCGGCGACCGCTGGTGCGCCGCGGTGATCGAGGCCAGCGCGTCAGCCCCTCCTCGGCGGCGAGCGCCGGCGCTACTGAGCGCTGGCATGGTGGCCCAGAACGATCAGGCTTGGGACCGGTCGCTGGCCTGGCTCCACGAGGCACTGGCCATCTACCGGGCCGAACAGGTGGCCCCAGGCCAGGCGGCGGCCCTGTTCTGGCTAGGACGTGCGCACGGCGACCCGGCGGAAGCCAAACGCTGCTTCGGCGAGAGCCTCGAGCTGTCCATGCAGCTCGGCGAGCGCGTTGGAGGCGGCATGTGTCGAGTCTTCATCAGCGTGCTGGCGGCCCGGGACGGAGACCTGGACGAGGCGGTGCGGCTGGCGGAACAGGTCGTCGAGGAATGCTGTGCGAGCGCGGTCCACTATCCGGTGGGCCAAGCACTGGTCCTCCTCGCGTCCATCGCACACCGTCGCGGCCAGGACGACGCCGCTCGCACGTTCCTCCGCGACGCGGTGACGCACAGCCGAGACGTCGACGACCGCCGGCAGCTGCCCGCGGTGCTGATCGATCTGGCCGCGCAGGAAGCAAGCATGGGACATGGCGCCGAGGCGCTCCAGGCCCTCGCAGAGTCGTCGCAGCTGGATGAGCAGATAGGACGACTGCCAAGCCGGTCCTACCAACTCGCCGTCGCGGCCTGGGTGCATCTGGCGCGCGACGAACGGGTGCTGGCGATCTCAGCGCTGGGCGGCTACGACGCGCACCCCAGCGAGTTCGCCATCCCGCCCTTCGGCAGGATCGGTGGGCACGTCAACTGGCTCGACCCTGCAGCCATGGCGGCCATGCGAGCCAGGCTGGACCCGGACGCGGTGGCCGCGGCCGCCGCCATGGCACGCGCCAGATCGCTCGACGGACTCATCGATGAGCTGATCATCCAGCCAGCCGAGGACGCCAAGTGATCCCGCTCCACCGTCTTGCTGGCGTTGCTGATGACTCACGGGCTCCCGGTCATGAGCGCTTGTCCGTCCGATCGCTGGCTCACGACGGTGTCGTGTTGCTGGGAACTCCAGACCAGATCGCCGACGCCATCCGTCGGGACCGGGCGCTCGCCGAGTACGGGGACTTCGCCTCGTCCCACATCGACACTGACCACGTTCGCTGGGCCGGCGACGTCGCCCAAGCGATCCTCAACGCCATCGCCGCCGACCTGGCCGCCGAGCCAGGGCGGCAGCAACAAGGCGACGCTGAGCGCCACCACTCCCGGCTCCGCGTCGACGTCGTCACCGGCCTTCCCGTGGGCACAGGCTCACACCGTGAGCGCTCAAACTGCTCCTGGAAGGCGGCCTGCTCAGGCGTCGGCGGAACGCCGCCCTGTATCACCAGGATCGTGGCCATGTCACCCCTCGACCACATAGTGGTCTCGGGGCTCTGGCTGGACGGCCCCTGATTGGGGATTCGACGAAACGAACGAGTTCAAGCACTCCTGCTGGATGGCTGCCCAGGAACATCGGGCTCCAGCACGGCATCGCGGCACGACGATTCCGCCGGGCCGAGTCGTCAGCTAGCTGCAAGCGCGTCCCAGAAGAACGGAAAGACGAAGCACCCCAGACCGGCCGCCAGGAACGACACTTTGCCCCTCTGGTAGCCGATGGCCGCCAACACGAAAAGGGCCACGGCGACGCCGAAGAAAATCATCTTCCAGGTCGCGTCCAATGGTTCGACCGCAACGATCATTGTGGTTCCTCCCCCAACAGGTCCGATCCAGCGGAACGTACCCCCCCGGCCTGCTCCGAGGGGCGAGCCGTCGACGATCGTCACAGGGGTGCAACCTGTCGTGGTCTGAGGCGCGCTCGAAACGGTGAGATGACCACGCTAGGGGATGGTCCCAGGCGCGGTGCCGGTGACGCGATTCCGCTCGTGGGCACCGGTCGCGGTTACCAGAACCCATGTACTAGGTCCACCGGTGCGGCGCTTTGACGACTCGTGCTCGGCCAGGTGGTCACACCGATGAAGCGCCACATGACCCACCGCTCAGACGGGTGTCGGTCGGGGGACGGTCGACTGTCGACAGACATGGCGATCACCTGAGCCAACGCGTTCGGCTCCGGCGGTCCCGCCGGGCGCCTCGGCCCAGCGATCGACCTACGGATCCGCGGCTCTGCGTCGCACGCTGATCGCATCTATGTGACGAGGCGCAGACTCCGGGAATGCGCCCGGTGCCGCATGGCGCATTCGATGCCAGCCGGCCCCTACGGGCTCGGCGTTGCGTGCACGGTCCCGAATTGGCAGACGCCCGGAGGGGTACGGACTCAGCATGAGCCCAACTCTGCTTTGGGTGCTCGCGGTGATCCTGGTCGTCGTGGGCATCATTATGCTCGTCCAGGGACAATGGATCCTCGGGATCGCCTTGATCCTGGCGGGTCTCCTGGTCGGGCCTGGCGGCGTATCTGTCTTTCGGAGTGGGCGACGCGCAAGGTAGTGAGCGTGCAAGCCGACGACCGCAGTCGCTTCGACGTTGCCACCTTCGCCGCCGCTCGCAGTCTTTCGATGCGAACGGGGTCCACGTGCTGCATGACGGCAGGGTCGCCCTGGTTCAGTGACCCCGACCGCAAGTCCTTCGCCGTCGAGGAGTAGCCGCGTGAGCAGATCGACGTCTGCCGACGCGACGCACGTGTTGTACGACTAGGCCGGCGGCGCCAGCGGGATCTCGGCGCCTGATCCATGCGTTGTACGATCGTGTCGAGCGCGATGACCCGGAGTTCCGCTCAGCTCTTGTCTCGTACCTCGAATCGGGCACGCGCCTCGCGCAGCAGAGTTCTCAGCCCGGCGCCAAGGGTTGTTGAATACGCCCTGTTCCGCACTGGGGCTGGGGCGAGGCACTGTCCTATCGGCCCGACTGAGCCGACCGACACAGGGTCGAACATCTATCGATGCGCCTGCGAGTCTCGACCTTCAACGTGCAGCACGACGAGGGCCACTCGCGGCGCACCAGCCGCGCCGCATCACGGTTCTTGCCCGAGGTGGGCGGTCAACGTGTAGGCGATGTCGACGAGGCGTCGATCGACCCGAACTTCGGGCGGAAGCGCCGGGCTGGCTTGAGCGCGTCCCGCCTGCACGACGCCCGCAATGCGTCTCAGCGGTGCGTTACTTGACGGTGATTGTCCAGGAACCGACGGCCTGGACCTCGAAGATCTGAGGTTGTCGGCTGATTTGGTGTGAGCCGGTGTACGGCTGGGATGTGCTGACGAGGCGGTCTGTTCCATGGGCACCGAGGGCCCGCACGTCAAAGTACCGGCCGTCTTTGTTCCCGGTGATCTCGGCGACCGAACCGTCGCCGGTATAGCGCACCACCATGTCCCCGTCGCCTTTGAATGAGGTGTTGAAGGTCGGAATGACTGAAAGTGGCAGCACCTCGATTCTCCAGGGGCCGGTGGCACGGACCTCGAAGTCGGTCGGTTCGCCGCCGTCCCGGTCCAGCCACCGGACTCCGTCGTAGGGCTCGAGGGTGTTAACCAGATGCTGCTCGGCGCCCAGAATTCGGACGCCGAAGTAGCGGGACGCCGCGTTGCCGGTGATGTAGACGACTGCTGGGCCGGGGGCGTTCTTGGTGAACTTGACCACGGCGTCGGTCGAGCCGGTCAACACGATCGTGGCGTTGTGGCTCTCCTCGGCCGAGCGCTCCTCTGCGGCGGCGGCGGCGGCGGTTGCCATCCCCGACTCGCTAGCCGATGGCAATGTCGCTGGTGGTGGCTCGGCGGTCGTCTTGGCCGCGGCTCGTCGAAGGGCACTGTCGGGCGCGCCCGTCCGTGGCTGGTTGTCGTCTGGCGAACGTTGCCACTGCTCTTGGTCGTACGGCGGGTGCGGCTGCTGTTCGGGCTGCGTGCTGGGGGCGGACGGAGCCGACCTCAGTCCCGGCGCAGCAGCAGGGAACGACGGGGGCAGGGACCGGTACCAGATCGGCCCCGGGGAGCGTCGCGGCGAGTGCGACCGCGGCCGACGTGGCAGGGGTGGGGGAGCGGGCGGGGTCGGCGGAGCGCGTGGCGGGGTGACATCCGGTGGGGGAGGGTGACGCAGATCCGTTCTCCCCGGCATCGCGACTGCGGGTGCCTGGAAGGTGGTGCTGGCGTGTGGTCCGGGCGCGCTGGCCGACGGGGCGCCGCTATTCACAGCTGCCCGTCGACGGGCGCGAAGGATGGGAGCAAGCCCAGCCAGCGCAATCAGCACCAGCCCGGACAGCACGACAGCTGGCCATCGTTCGCTCGGCGGCTTTGCCGCAGCCGCAGGTGTGCCTGCCTGCGGCAGCCCCACTACGGTTCTGGACTGCACATCTCCGGTCTTGACCGTGACCTCGGCCAGCGCTGGCAGTTCACCGGGAGCTTGGAACGCCACCAGGTACTGCTCGCTCAACGCCGTCGCTAGGCGTCCGTATGACTGGACGACCTGGGCGGTAGCGGTCCGGAGCACCGCACCGCCCGTGCGGTCCACGACCTGCGACCACACGTCGTCCCCACGGGTCTGGACAACGTTGATCACCGCCTCGGCTCGCGCTACCGCCCCGGTGAGCTGCTCGACCGAGGGTCCATGTTCGTCTGAGCCATGGCTGTAGACGATGATTGCGCGGGGTCCGGGCGGAGCCATCGCCAGCGTCTGGGCTGCCAGCAACGTCCCCGCTGTCGTCGACCGGGTGCCCGCCGGGTGCAGTGCACTGATGGCGCTCAGGGCGTCGGCAGGCTCGGGGCTCAAGGGCCCGACCACGCGCGGGTCACCCCCTGACGCGACCACCATGGTGCGGGCACCCTCGGGCAGCCCCAGCAGAAACTCGGTCGCCCCGCTCTGCACCGCCTCCAACACTTCTGGAGTCATGTCGGACGCGGTATCGATCACCAGAGCGACGGACAGGCTGGGCGATGCCATGGGTGTGACCGTGGTGGTAACCGGCCGTCCGTCAACCGTCACTGACAACGCCTCGGGTGCCAGTCCCCTGTCGGGCTGCGCCGCGGGTAGGGCGAGGACCATCGAGACGCGGGGCGCCGACGCGGTGTGCACCGCGATCACCCGCGGGTCTTCAGGAGGAGCCGCGAGAGCCGGGTACGACACCAAAGTGACGACCAAGAGCAAGGCGAGCGTGGTGAACACGACGACGGTCGTGGCGCGACCGCGGTGATCACCCTTGAGTAGCAAAAGCCACCAGGTTGTCACGGTAGTGTCCGCTGGAAGGATCGAACGGTCCTCCGCAGGTCACCAGTCGGAGTTCCGGTTCAACAGTCGGATAGTAAACGAGCTCGCTGGGGAACTCGGCCTTGGGATATCGATCCAGCCTGGTCACCAGGAACCGGGCCGTGGTCCCGTCGGCGCGTTCGACCAGAACCTCGTCGCCGGCCTCAAGCTCGCCCAGCCGGAAGAACACCGCCGGTCCGGTCTTGGAGTCGACGTGGCCCAGGATGACCGCAGGTCCGACCTGTCCCGGCCGAGGGCCGCCGGCCCACCAGCCCGCAGAGCTCGGCTGCCGCGGTACCTCGATGCTCTGGTCGGGTGCCCGCCCCAGCGCCTCCAGTGCGGTGTCCACGTCGATAGAGGGGATGCGCAGACGAACCGGGGCAGCAGTCTCGCTGTGCGCGCGCGTCGAACGGTAGGACCAGACGCCGGAGTGAGCTGCGAGGCTCGGCTCCGCACTCGACCCTGTCGAGGTATCGGTGTCGTCGGCGTGCCCGCAGGTGCTGAGCACCAACACCGCCAGCAGCGAGCCCAAGGCCGTCGCACCGGTCAGACGACGCTGTGCCATCACCTCAGCGGCCGCCCGTTGTCGTCGCCATACCCCCCTCGCCGGTCTGCGGGCCACCCGTCGGGCTCTGCGCAGTGGCGGTGTCCCCGATGGCGGTGGCGGCCTGCGCCGCCAGCGCAAACATGTGCTGGTAGGCGTCGAAGGACAGCTGGTGCGCCGTGCTGTAGTCCCGCTCTGCGTACGCGTTGATTTGACGGAGCAAAAGATCCTCGTGCATCACAAAGGCGTCCGCCAGAGCGGGTGCCCCCAAACGCCCTTGTGTCGCAGTAGACAGGAACGCCGCGAAGTGCGCGTTGAACCCCTCGAGCCGCTCGGTCGCAGTGTTTTCGAGAGCCGCATCACCCGCCGCGAGTGCCTGGGTATAAGTCACAAACGCGTCGATGTGGTCCGCCCAAAGCGCCTGAAAAGAACCCGCACTTGCAGCACCGAACACGCTCTCGATCACCGCCGTGATCTCACGCGTATTTTCGTCAAGCGCGGCGCCGGCCGCAGGAAAGTCGGCAGCATTCGAGATCCCCGAACGCATCGCGTCAACAGCAAGCTCGGCGTGTTCACCGAGGAGCAGGCCAAGGCGCGACTGCAACCGGCGGGCCGGGCTGTCGAAGTCCACCGGCAACCCCCCACCTCCTCCGGTCACGATACCGGCAGCCAAGGCCTTACCGAGCGGGAACATGTGCGCGTAGCTCTCGCGCTCGAGTGCGAAGGCGCGACCATAATCCCCGCGGGCATAGGCGTCGACCTGTTGCAGAAGCTGATCCACATGCATCCGCAACCCGGCGGCGACAACAGACGCCGGAACGGCCTTCTTGGTGGCCGCCTCCAGGAACTGGCTCAGGTTGGTCGTGTAATCATCCAGCTGGCGACGTGCCTGGGACTTTGCGGCCTCATCCCCATCGGCCACACCTCGCGAGTAGTTGAACAGGTAGGTGACGTGGCCGGACCACAACCGTTCGAACCTCTCCGCTGCCTCCCCGCCGTACACGGATCCGATCAACTCGCCCAGGTCCGCGGTGTTCTTACCTAGCGCTTCGTCTGCCGACTGAGCCAGGTCGCCATCACCACGCAACCGTGCCCTAGTAAGCCGCACGGTGAGGATCGCGTGCTGGCCCAGCAGCTGTTCCAGCTTGGCGCGCAGGCCGCTCGCATCGACTACCTCGACAGCCACCGCCCCGCTCGCGTGCTCATGGACCGCCGCCGATTCAACGATCGGCTCACGCGCCTGCTCGTCCCCGACAGCAGACCACTGCGACGAGCACCCCGAAAGCACAGCAACACCTAGACAGGCAGCCACGCCCACGGCGGCCACCCCGGACCCCGCAAACGATCGGCGACTCGGACGACGGCG
>JBKPAA010000040.1:0-80708 GCA_046726215.1 Actinomycetota bacterium
AACCACGAAGGAAGCCGATCGTATCTTCGACTCCGGTCACGACGCCGCGCATGAGGCCGAGAACTACGTCCGCGACACCGTGCTATTCGCGATGGTGTTGTTCCTCGTAGCGATGGCACAACGCTTCACGCGACGCGCGACGCGCATCGCGATGAATGCCGTCGCGGGTCTCATCCTTGTCCTTGTGCTGATCTCGCTGCTCCGACTGCCTCGGATCTAAACCCGCGCCCGCCGGGTGGACTCGTCGTTGCATTTGACTCGGTGGATGCGAGAGCGCGTGAAGAAGGGTTGAACGTCCCGTCGTAGGCGCACAGAACTGCCGTTCGGCTCGGGCCCACGTTCACGAAGGACCGCTACCGACGCAATGGTGGTCGCCGGACCTTCTGGCCGGCGCTCGTCGTCCTCGGGCGGCGGGTGGCGCAGGTTCCACCAGACATGCTCGGGGACGCCCTCGAATTCGGCCCAGCCGGCGAGGTCGACGCCGTAGCGTCCGCTTCGGGGCTCGGGTTCGAACGCGGTGCCGTCCTCATCGACGAGGCGGAAGCTCACGGCTCCAGCACCTTGGCGAGGTCGGCGAGGCTGAGCCCGAAATATCCGTCGTCGGGCTTGGACCAATCGCCGGCCACGATCGTGCCGTTGCCGGCCACGAGCCGAAACACCTTGCCGTCTTTCTCCAGCGTCCAGCCGCGTTCGGTGGCGGCCTTGCGGGCTTCGGCTTCGGTCATGTCGCCGCCACCCGTCGTGCAGCAGTCGGGGCTCGCACGTGCATGAGCGCGTTCTGCTCGGCCCTGATGTCGACCAGGTTTTTCTTGAAGTTGGCGCCGCCGACACCGGCGTAGGGATCGAGGTCGACGGCCAGGGTGCCGAGGTACAGCGCCCCGATTCGGCGGGTGTCGACGACGAGCGGCGGCTCGGTGCCGGTGGTGCCGGCGCGCACGACGACCCGGAGTCCCCATAGCGGCGAAGAGTCGCCGGTGTCCCGAAGGGCGAAGACGTACTGGGCGTCGGCGCCGGTGGTTGTCAGGTCGAGCGCGACGGCGCCCGTCGAGGATGCGGGACAGGTGCAGCCACCGTTGCGGGCTGGCCTTGTCGGGGTCGTCGCCCAGGACGGCGTCGGCGCGGTAGGCGGCGGCGGTCACGGGCAGCTGCCGTAACCGGCGGGCGGTTCGGGTGCATTGGGCGGCGTCGCGCCCGGTGGCGCCGGTGTGGTGGCGCAGCCAGGCGGTCATGGAGGTGGCGCCGTCGTGACCCACGTCTCGGCGGCGTCGTGGTCGCCGACGGCGGCGACCCGTTTGGCATCGAGCCGATCGGCCAAGGCGAACGCTTCGCGAAGCACCACGTTGTCGATGGGCAGGTCGAGGTCGTCGATGGCGTCGGCGAGGGGTTGAAGGATGTTGCTGACCTGCCCGGACATGACTTTTAGCGTACAAGTGTTCGCATGACTGGGCAAGCCGAATTCAAGAAATTCGACCACTAGTATTTGCCAAATGGTGACTCCGTCCGAGGGCATAACGCTGCCCGGGAAGCGACGCCCCGGCGTCGCTTCCCTGACCGCGCAAACCCCACGGGCCGGAGGCGGGGTCAAGGCCGGCCGCAGGCCGCCCGAAGGGCTTGGCCTTGAAGCCGCCTCCGGGCCGTGGCCCGGCACCGCTACCCCCGAGGCCCGATACAGGTAGAACGCGTTATCGTTCGCCCAACGCCACACGCGAGGGGACGACGTGCACCTGGCCTACACCGACGAGGAGGAACAGCTCCGCAAGCAGCTCCGGGATTACTACGAGGCCCTCCTCGACGACGAAACCCGGCGCGAGTTGCGTCACGCCGACGGCATCGGGCCCGTCATGCGGCGGGTGGTGCGCCAGATGGGTGCCGACGGCTGGCTCGGGATCGGTTGGCCCACCGAGTACGGCGGCCAGGGCCGGGGCCCGGTGGAGCAGTTCATCTTCTTCGACGAGTCGATGCGGTCCGGCGCCCCCGTCCCCATGCTCACCATCAACTCGGTCGCACCCACGTTGATGCAGTTCGGCAGCGAGGAGCAGCGCCGCGACTACCTGCCCCGAATCCTCCGGGGCGAGATCCACTTCTGCATCGGCTACTCCGAGCCCAACGCCGGCACCGACCTGGCCTCGCTGCGCACCAAGGCGGTGCGCGACGGCGACGACTACATCGTCACCGGGCAGAAGATGTGGACCAGCCTGGCGAGCGACGCCGACTATTGCTGGCTCGCCGTCCGCACCGGTGCCCAGGACAGCCGCCACCGCGGCATATCCATTCTCATCGCCCCCATGGACTCGCCCGGCATCGAGCGAACCCCGCTGAACCTGCTGTCGTCGCACGACATCTGCGCGGTCCACTGGGACGAGGTGCGCGTCCCCGCAGCCAACCTGGTCGCCGGCGAGAACGAGGGCTGGAAGCTGATCACCAACCAGCTCAACCACGAGCGCGTCACGCTGTGCAGCCCCGGCATGGCCGAGCACATGCTGCACGAGACCATCGACTGGGCCCGTGCCACCACGCTGCCCGGCAGCGGACGTCAAGTGATCGACCAGGAGTGGGTCCAGATCAACCTGGCCAAGGCCTACGCCGGGTTCGAGTTCCTGCGGCTCGCCAACTGGCAGGTGGCATGGGCCGCGACCCGCAACGAGCTGCCGGTTGCCGACGCCAGCACCATCAAGGTCTTCGGCACCGAGCATTACCTCGAGAGCTTCCGGCTGCTCATGGAGGTGCTCGGCGAGCGGGCATACCTGGCCGAGGATGCCCCGGGCGGGCTGCTCGGCTCGCGCCTCGAGCAGATGTACCGCAGCCTGCTCATCCTCACCTTCGGCGGCGGGACGAACGAGCTGCAACGCGACCTAATTGCCGCCTTCGGCATGGGCATGCCCATGGCGAAGCGCTGAGGCGGGGAGGACCGGTGGACTTCGACCTCACCGAGGAGCAGCAGGCGACGGCAGAGCTGGCGGCCAAGCTGCTGGGTGACAAGGCGACCCCCGAGGCCTTGTGGGCGCTCGACCGGGCCGACGAGCTGCGCTTCGATCGCGAGCTCTGGACCGCCATGGCCGACGCCGGGCTGCTCGGCATCGCCGTGCCCGTGGAGCACGGTGGGGCTGGACTCGGGCTCCTGGAGCTGTGCCTGGTGCTCGAGGAGGTGGGCCGGCGGACCGCGCCGGTGCCGGCGCTGGCGGCGCTGGCGTTCGCCGGTCTGCCCGTCGCCCGGTTCGGGTCGCCCGGCCAACAGGCCGCACTGCTGCCACCCCTGGCCGCCGGGACCGGAGTGCTCACGGCCGCGCTCGTCGAGCCGCTTGGTGATCCGCTGCGACCCGCGACCGTGGCTCGCCCCGACGGCGACGGGTGGGTGCTCGACGGCACCAAGACCAACGTGCCCGCCGCGCTGGTGGCGGACACGGTGCTGGTGCCCGCCTCGACCCCGGACGGGGCCACCGGGGTGTTCGTCGTGGCTGGCGACGCCGCCGGCCTGTCCTGCGAGCGCCAGTCCACGACGACCGGCACGCCCGAGGGCCAGCTGGTGCTGGCCGGGGTGCGCGTCGGTGGCGACGCCCCGCTGGGACCGGTCGACGCCGGGGCGACCGTGCTGAGCTGGACCATCGAGCACGCCATCGTGGCGTCGTGCGCGGTGATGGCCGGGCTGGCCGCCGAGGCGGTCCGGATGACCGGCGAGTACACGTCCTCTCGCGAGCAGTTCGGCCGGCCCATCGCCACCTTCCAGGCCGTGGGCCAGCGGGCGGCCGATGCCTACGTCGACGCCCACGCCATCCGCCTCACCATGCTGCAGGCCGCGTGGCGGCTCACGGCGGGGTTCCCGGCGGACCGCGAGGTGGCGATCGCCAAGTACTGGGCCGCGGCGGGCGGCCAGCGGGTGGTCCACGCCGCCCAGCACCTGCACGGCGGGATCGGCGTCGACCGCGACTACCCGCTGCACCGCTACTTCCTGCTGGCCAAGCAGCTCGAGCTGACCCTCGGCGGCGCCACCCGCCAGCTCGTCAACCTCGGTCGGCTGCTGGCCGACCAGGGCGCCACCCGCTGACGACCGCCCGTTCCTGGCGCCGAAAGGGTTGCCGAGCAACCACAACTGCGCCAGGAATCCGAGGGCCGCGCCTATAAAGGTGGTCGTGACTGAGCGCGTGGGAGTGGTCGGGTGTGGGCTCATGGGTTCCGGGATCGCCGAGATGGCGGCCCGGTCGGGGTTCGACGTCGTCGTCCAGGAGGTCGATCAGGCGCGAGCCGACGCCGGCCGGCGCAAGATCGACGGCTCGCTGGCCCGGGGCCTGCGCGCCGGCAAGCTCGGCGAAGACGACATCGCCGCCGCCCAGGAGCGCATGCGTTTCGTCACCGACCTGGGCGAGCTCGCCGACCGCGAGGTTGTCGTCGAGGCCATCATCGAGGACGAGGACGCCAAGAAGCAGGTCTTCGCGGCCCTCGACAAGGTGGTGGAGGATCCCTCGGCGATCCTGGCTTCGAACACGTCGTCGATCCCGATCATGAAGCTGGGCATGGCGACCGGCCGGCCGGAGCAGGTGATCGGCATCCACTTCTTCAACCCGGTGCCCGTGCTCAAGCTGGTCGAGCTGGTCAGCTCGCTGCTCACGTCGGAGCGGACCACCGAGCGGGCGGCCGCGTTCGCCGGGACGCTGGGCAAGCGCGTGATCCGGTCCCAGGACCGGGCGGGGTTCGTGGTCAACGCCCTGCTCATTCCCTACCTGCTGTCGGCCATACGCATGCTGGAGTCCGGATTCGCGACCGCCGAGGACATCGACGCCGGCATGGTGGAGGGTTGCGCCCACCCCATGGGACCGCTGGCGCTCACCGACCTCATCGGGCTCGACACCACCAAGGCGGTGGCCGAGTCGCTGTACGAGGAGTTCCGTGAGCAGCTCTACGCGCCCCCGCCGCTGCTGGTGCGGATGGTCGAGGCGGGGTTGCTGGGCCGCAAGAGCGGGCGCGGCTTCCACGAGTATTCGACGGCCTGAATGGCCGAGGTTCGCTCGCCGCTGCAGGGATCGGTTGTGCGGGTGTTGGCCGCGCCGGGGGCATCGGTCGAGCCGTCGTCGGCGGTCGTGATCGTCGAGTCGATGAAGATGGAGTACGTCATCGAGGCCGGTGCGCCGGGCACGATCGGCAAGGTGGTGGTTGCGCCCGGCGACACGGTCCGCTCCGGCGACCTGCTGGCCGTGGTGGAGGAGGAGGCGGCCGCGCCGGCAGACGCCCAGCCCACCGCGGGCGAACCCGAGGCCGGGCCGTCCCCGGCCGAAGCCGCGGCGGCGCCCACGCCGCGAGGCGACCTGGCCGAGGTCGTCGAACGCCATGCCGTCGGGCTCGACGACCGCCGGCCCGACGCCGTGGCCCGACGCCGCAGCACGGTGCAGCGCACCGCCCGGGAGAACGTCGCCGACCTGGTCGACCCCGGCAGCTTCGTCGAGTACGGGCCACTGGCCATCGCCGCCCAGCGCCGTCGCCGCAGCCTGGACGACCTCGTCGCCCGCACGCCCGCGGACGGGCTGGTAGGCGGCGTCGGCACGGTCGACGGCCGTCCCACGGCCGTGCTGTCGTACGACTACACGGTGCTGGCGGGAACGCAGGGCTACCAGAACCACCGCAAGAAGGACCGGCTGTTCGATGTGATCGAGCGGCAGCGCCTGCCGGTGGTGTTCTTCGCCGAGGGTGGAGGGGGGCGTCCCGGCGACACCGACGCGCCCGGCGTTTCCGGGCTGGACTGCCTGGCGTTCAACCTGTGGGGCGGGCTCAGCGGTCTGGTGCCGCTCGTGGGAATCACCTCGGGGCGATGCTTCGCTGGCAACGCCGCCATCCTCGGCTGCTGCGACGTAGTGATCGCCGCGGCCGGATCCAACATCGGCATGGGCGGCCCGGCCATGATCGAGGGCGGCGGCCTGGGCGTGTTCGCCCCCGAGGAGGTCGGCCCGCTCGACGTCCAGGTCGGCAACGGCGTGGTGGACATCGCCGTGGGCGACGAGGCCGAGGCGGTGGTCGTGGCCAAGCGCTACCTGTCCTACTTCGGCGGGCCCCGGGACCCGTGGGCGTGCGCCGACCAGACCGCGCTGCGCGACCTGATCCCCGAGAACCGGCGTCGGGTGTACGACGTGCGTGCGGTGATCGACGCGTTGGCGGACACCGCCTCGGTCCTCGAGCTGCGCACCGGCTTCGGCGTCGGGATGATCACCGTCCTGGCCCGGGTCGAGGGCCGGCCGCTCGGCGTGGTGGCCAACAACCCCGCCCATCAGGCCGGGGCCATCGACGCCGACGGCGCCGACAAGGCCGCCCGGTTCATGCAGCTGTGCGACGCCTTCGACCTGCCGCTGCTGTTCCTGTGCGACACCCCGGGGATCATGGTGGGTCCCGACGCCGAGACCACGGCCCTGGTGCGGCACGCCAGCCGCCTGTTCGTCACCGGCGCCAACCTCAGCGTGCCCACCGGCACGATCGTGCTCCGCAAGGGGTATGGCCTCGGCGCCCAGGCCATGGCCGGCGGCAGCTTCAAGTCGCCGCTGTTCTGCGTGGCCTGGCCCACCGGCGAGTTCGGTGGCATGGGGCTCGAGGGCGCCGTTCGGCTCGGTTACCGCTCCGAGCTCGAGGCCATCGACGATCCCGACGAGCGCGATCGGGCCTTCGACCGGATGGTCGCCCAGGCCTACGAGCACGGCAAGGCGCTCAACGCCGCGAGCCACTTCGAGATCGACGACGTGATCGACCCCGCCGACAGCCGCCGTTGGATCGCCAGCACTTTCGGCGCCGCCCCGGCGCCCGCGGCTCCCCGCGCCACCAAGAAGCGGCCCTACATAGACACCTGGTGAGGCCTTCGGATGAACGACCTCTTCTCCATCGCCGGCAAGTCCGCCCTCGTGACCGGGGGATCCCGCGGCATCGGCCTGATGATCGCCCGGGGCTACATCGAGGCCGGCGCCCGCGTCTACATCTCGTCACGCAAGGCCGACGTCCTGGACGAGGCGGCGGCCGAGCTGTCGAAGGTGGGGGAGTGCCACGCCATCGCCGCCGACCTGTCCACGGAGGCCGAGTGCCGGCGGCTCGCCGAAGCCATCGCCGCCCGGGAGTCGAGCCTGGACATCCTGGTCAACAACGCGGGCGCCACGTGGGGTGCACCGCTGGAGCAGTTCGACGAAGCCGCCTGGGAGCGGGCGCTGGCCCTCAACGTCAAGGGCGTGTTTCACCTGACCAAGTTCCTGCTGCCGTTGCTCGAGGAAGCCGGCACGACCGAGGAACCGGCTCGGGTGATCAACATAGGATCGATCGACGGCCTCAGGGTGCCGCTGCTGGACAACTACTCGTACTCGGCGTCGAAGGCGGCCGTGCACATGCTCACCCGCCATCTCGCGAAGCGGCTGGCGCCCCGGGTCACCGTCAACGCCATCGCCCCGGGACCGTTCGAGTCGAAGATGATGGCCGCCACGCTCGAAGCGTTCGGCGAGCAGATCGCGGCCAACGCGCCGCTCAAGCGGATCGGCCGCCCCGACGACATGGCCGGCGCCACCATCTACCTGGCCTCGCGGGCGGGCGCCTACCTGACCGGCGCGGTCATCCCCGTCGACGGCGGCATCGCCAGCCTCGCCTGAAGGATCAGGGCTCCCGGATGTCGACCAGCCGCACCGGCGCCGGGGGTCCGGCACCGGGGACGATGCGGGCTGCGGCCACGGCCAACACGAGCGCCACCACCGCGACCAGCACGAATGCCCAGCGCAGGCCCACCAGGTCGGCGACCGCACCCATGAGCATCGGCTCCACGAGGAAGCCCACGCGGGCGGCGAGCGACACGGTGGCTGCGCCCGATCCGGGAGAGACGCCCTGCGTCCGGGCGGCGGCGGAGAACGCCAAGGGAAAGAACGCGGCCGCACCCAGCCCCGCAACTGCCAGCCCGATGGCGAATGCGGCCGGCTGATTCAACGCGACGCCCGTCACCAGCCCGACGACGACGAGCGCGGTGCCGCCACGCAATACGACGGCGCCCCCGAGCCGGTCGGTGAGCGGGTCTCCTGCGAACCGCCCGCCCACCATGCCGGCCATGAAGGCGGCGTAGCCTAGCGCCGACAAGCCGGCTGCCACGCCCATTCGCTCCAGCTGGATGGCGGACCAGTCGGACGGCGCCCCCTCGATGATGGCGCCGGCAACCGTGGCCACGGCCAGGATGAGGATGGGCCTGATCAGTGCGGGTCGCGACCGACCGGCCGGCTCGTCCCCGTCGTCCCCGTCGTCCGCGGCGACGGGGTCGGTGGATGTCCGGGGCTGCGCGTCATCGCCGACCAGGCGACCGCCCGTCACCAGCACGCCGGTGGCGATCACGGCGCCGGCAAGGGCCAGGTGCACCGTGAGCGGGACGCCGGCGGCGCCGCTGGCGGCGGCGATCGCGGCCGCGGCCAGGGCGCCCAGGCTCCAGGTGCCGTGCAGCCGGTGCATCACGGACCGTCCCGACCGGGACTCGTAGGCGGACCCGTTGGCGTTCATGGAGATGTCCATGGCGGCGTCGGCGGCGCCGACCACCGCCAGGGCGGCGAACAGGGTCGGGGCGTTGGGCGCGGCCCCGACCGTCCACAGGCTGGCGCCGAGGCCGGTGGCGGCCACGACCAGCACCGGGCGGCTGCCCAGCCGGCCCACCAACCGGCCGGCCACGGGGCTGGCGGCCATGGCACCCACCGCCATGCCGACCAGCGTGAGCCCCAGGGTGGCGTCCGGCAGGCCGAGGTCGGACTGGCGTTCCGGCAGCCGGGCCAGGAAGCTGGGCCCGCCGAGCCCGTTGGCGACGAACGCCACCACCACGGCGCCGAGGCGGGGCGCCCGGCCCGTTGGTAGCCGGAGCCCCGGCACTCGTGCTTCCCGCCCTGGGCGCTCAGCTCCGCCGCACCTGCGACCAGGGCAGTTCCTTGTCAACCCGCGGCTCGCCGGGCAGGCCCAGGACCCGCTCGCCCAGGATGTTGCGCTGGATCTCGGAGGTACCGCCCTCGATCGAGTTGGCCCGGGCCCGCAGGAACATCTTCCGGGCAGTGCCCGGCGGACCGACCAGGCCCAGGCTCTCGGCCCGCCGCTTCGTGTAGTCGTAGCCTTCGAGGGCCGCCGCGCCCAGCAGGTCGACGCACAGCTCGTACACCGCCTTGTTCACCTCGGCGAAGCCCAGCTTGGCGATGGAGCCCTCGGGGCCGGGGTTGCCGGCCTTGCGGTTGTCCGACGCCCGGATGTTGGTGAGCCGCAGCACCTCGGTCTCGATCCACAGGCGCATCAGCCGATCCCGCACTGCGGGATGGTGGTCGACCATCTCGTCCTGCCAGATGCGCACGGCCTCGGCGATGGCGCCGGAGCCACGCCGGGGCAGGCCGCCCCCACCGCCGATGACCGTGCGCTCGTTCATGAGCGTGGTCATCGCCACCCGCCAGCCGTCGCCCACGTCGCCGATGCGGTCGACGTCGGGAACCCGCACCTCCGACATGTAGACCTCGTTGAACTCCGCCTCGCCCGTCATCTGCCGCAGTGGCCGGACTTCGACGCCGGTCGCATGCATGTCGAGGGCGAAGTAGGTGAGCCCCTTGTGCTTGGGTACGTCGGGGTCGGTGCGGGCGACGAGCATGCCGCGGTCGGCGATGTGCGCCAGCGTGTTCCATACCTTCTGGCCGCTGATCACCCATTCGTCGCCGTCTCGCACCGCGCGGGTCGCGAGCCCCGCGAGGTCGGACCCGGCGCTCGGCTCACTGAAGAGCTGGCACCAGGCATCCTCACCCGTGAACATGCGCCGCAACAGCCGCTCGCGCAGCGCATCGTCGCCGTTGGTGACGACGGTCGGCGCCGCCAGCGTCCACCCGAAGAACTCGCGGCTGCCCGGCGGCGCGGCGCCGGCGCCGAACACCCGCTCGTCGACCCGGCGCTGCAGCGCCGGTGACATGCCCAGTCCCCCCGACCCCTCGGGGAAGTGCACCCAGGCGAGCCCGAGGTCGTACTGGCGCCCGCGGAACTCCACGGGCTCGGTCGACGCCGGGTCGAGCTCGGCCAACAGCTTGTCGATCCGTTCCTCCACGAGGGCGCTGGCATCGCTCATGGACACGAGCGTAGGGGCTGGGCGGTGGCGGGGCGCAGGGTCAGACACACGTCACGGGGGTGGCAGGCGGCGTCAGCGTGCGGCCTCGAGCAGCCCCCAGCGCCGGCGGATGGTCCGCTCCAGCGTCCCGAAGAGCAGGGAGTCGACGACGATGCCGATCACCAGGATCACGATCATCGTCGCCAGCAACCCCGACGAGTTGTTCACGGCGCGGTTCTGCGTCAGCAGGAACCCGACGGACTCCTTGCCGCGGATCACGACCAGCAGCTCGCCCGCCATGAGGCTCCGCCAGGCAAACGCCCACCCCTGCTTCAGCCCGCCCACGAACGACGGAAGCGACGCCGGCAGGACGACGTACCGGTAGGCGGCCAGGCCCCGGGCGCCGAGCACGCGACCGGCGCGCAGCAGGATCGGGGGGATGTTGTCGGCCCCCGTGATCAGACCGTTGGCGATCGACGGTGCCGCCCCGAGGACGACAACGAAGAGGATCGCCCGCTCGGAGAGCTGGAAGATCAGGATCGCGAGCGGGAACCAGGCGATCGACGGCATCGTCTGCAGGCCGGTGATCAGCGACCCGAACGCGGCCCTCAGGGTGGGGATCCGGGCGACCAGGCTGCCCACGATCGTGCCGATCACGACCGCCAGTGCGAAGCCCATGGCCGCTCGCCGCATGGTGATGCCGAGGGCGGTGGTCAGGGTGCCATCGGCCGCGTACCCCCAGAGGTCGTCCCAGGCCTTGCGGGGCGGCGCCAGCGCGAACTCGGGCTTCCAGCCCGACCAGACGACCAGCTGCCAGATCCCGATGCCGAGGATGGCGGCGGCAACCTTCGGCCAGGTGGCCCGCCAGGCCCGCCGGCTCCTCGATTCCCCGGCGTCGCCGGCGATCTCCAGGAGATCGAGGCCCGCCATTTCCTGGTCGTGCTCCAGGGCGTGGGTGTCATTGCCGGGCATGGCTGCGCACCTCCTCCCGCAAGCGTCCGGTCACGTGCGCGGCGATCTCGCTGACCTCCGGCGACTCGATGCGGCGGGGCCGGTCGACCTCGACGTCGAACGTGGCCGCGACGCGGCCGGGCCGACTCGTGAGCACGACGATGCGGTCGGCCAGCCGGGCGGCCTCGCGCACGTTGTGGGTGACGAAGACGATGGTCAGGCTGCGGTCGCGCCACAGGCTCTCGAGCTCGTCGTGCAGGACGTCACGGGTCATGGCGTCGAGCGCCCCGAACGGTTCGTCCATCAGCAACACGTCGGCGTCCTGGGCGAAGGCGCGGGCGAGCGCGACCCGCTGGCGCATGCCCCCGGACAGCTCGTGGGGCCGCTTGTCGGCGAACGCCTCGAGGTGGACGGTGCGCAGCAACGACCCGACACGGGTGCGGCGCTCGGCCTTGGGCACCTTGCGCAGCTTGAGCGCGAGGTCGACGTTCGAGGCTACGGTCAGCCACGGGAAGAGGGCCGCGTCCTGGAACATCAATGCGCTGCGTCCCTGGACGTCGACGCGGCCGGTGGTCGGGCGGTCGAGAGCGGCGATGAGGTTGAGCAGGGTGCTCTTGCCGCAGCCGGAGACGCCGACGAGGCACACCAGCTCGCCCGGCGCCACATCGAGGTCGATGTGGTCGACGGCGACGACCGCGGCCTGGCCGCCGCCGTAGACCTTGCTCACCCCCCGCAACGCCACCGCCGGGAGGGGTCCCGGCGGGACGCTCGGCACGGTCGCCGACGCGGTCGCGTCGCCCACTCCGGTTCCGGTCATGGGATGGTCGCTCACAGCCCGTCGACCTCCGGCTCACCCCGCTCCTTGAGCAGCTCGTTGAGGATGCTCAGGTCGTAGATGCCGTCGAGGTCGACGTCGTCGAGGAGCCCGACCTCCACCGCGTCGTCCTTCGACTTCTCGAGCGAGGAGGCGATCGGGTCGGGCGTGAAGGTGAGGTTCTTCCAGGCGGCGGCCATGGTCTCGTCGTCGAGGCGGTTGGTGGTGTCGGCCTCGATGCCGTCGTTGGTGACGGTCTGCGCCTCGATCGCATCACCGTTGGCGACATCGATGGCGTCGAGCAGGCCGCTGATCAGGGCCCGGACGTTCTCGGGATGGTCCTCGAGGTAGCTCCTCGCCACGATCAGATGGGTGGTGACGAACTGGCCGCCCGGCCAGAGGTCGGTCTCGTTGACGAGCGTGTGCCCGCCGCCCTCCTGGATCAACCGGGTGGCCCAGGGCTCGGGCAACCAGGCCCCGTCGATCGAGCCCTGCTGGAAGGCCGTCAGCGTGTCGGGGTTGTCCTGGGGCGTGATCGAGACGTCGCCGCCGCCAGACTGGTCCGTCTCGTAGCCCTGGTCGAGAAGCCATGCCCGGAGTGCCACGTCCTGGGTGTTGCCGAGCGCCGGCGACGCCAGCTTCGTGTCCTCGAGGTCCTCGGGCGAGTCGATGCCGTCGCGCACCACCAGCGAGGCCCCGCCCGACGTGGTACCGGCGACGATCCGCAGCAGCTCCCCGTCGGACTGGCTGAACCCGTTGATGGCGGGGTTGGGGCCGATGAAGGTGGCGTCGATCGACCCGCCGATCAGCGCCTCGATCGCCTCGCCACCGGCGTTGAAGGTCTGGAGCTGCAGGTCGACGCCGCCACCCAGCGCGTCCTGGAAGATGCCCTCCTGCACCCCGATGATCGCGGGGGCGTGGGTCACGTTGGGGAAGTAGCCCAGCCGTAGGGTCCCGCTCGGCTGGGCATCGGCGCCACTCGCCTGCTCCGAGCCGTTCCCGGTATCCGCCGCCGCCCCCGCGGAGTCATTGTCGTCACCGCAGCCCGCGGCCAGCAGGCCGATGGCAACCAGGAGGGCGAGCCCCGGCACCGTCCGACGGCGGCCCCCCTTTACAGTAAATCCGATAGGCATAGTGGATTTTATACACGTCGAGCCCACACCCCGCAATCGGCATTCACGGGGTGGGATCCACCCGACGGCGCCGGCCATGCGATCATGCGGCCGTGGCACCCGGCGGCGATGGACGCGGTACCTGACGCTGACGTGCGAGCCGACAAACCCCCAAACATGAGGATTGACGATCCCTCAGCTGGGTATTGCCTGGGCACGGGAGGAGACGCGGCGGCGGAGACAGCCGTTGCTGACCGGGGGAGCGCCGCCGCCTCCTCCTCCACATTCATCGCCGCGGGCCGGCCGGCGGTGGTCGCAGCCATCGTGCTGGCGGCCGCGTTCGGCCTGACGGCGTGCCGCGCCGGTGGCGAGGGCGGCGGCGACGCAGGCGGGTCGGGTGACACGGGCGCCGCGGCCCGACGGGCGCCGGCCGATTGCGATCCTGCCCGGCCCGCGGCGGCGACGGACGACCCGCAGACGTTCAGGTTGGACGGCGAGCAACGGGCCTACCTGCTGGCGCTGCCCGACGACTACGACGGCGCCACGGCGCACCCCCTGGTGTTCAGCTTCCACGGCTTCTCCAGCAACAAGGAGGGCCAGGAGGCGTACACGGCGATGGCCGACCAGGGCACGGCTCGCGGCTACGTGGTCGTGACCCCCGACGCATTGGGCGATCCCCGCGACTGGAACTACTTCGGTGACCGGACCCGGGCCGACGACTTCGGGTTCGTCGAGGCCCTGGTCGCCGACCTGAGCGAGCGGTTGTGCATCGATGCCGGCCGCGTCTACGCGGCCGGCCATTCTGCGGGCTCGGCCTTCGCCGGCTTCCTTCAGTGCAAGCCGCCTTACCGGTTCGCAACGGTGGCGATGGTGGCCGCCTTCGTCCCCACCACGTGCCCCGTCGACCAGGTGGCGCCGTCGGTGATCGTGTTCCACGGCACCGCCGATCCGGCCGTGCCCTACGCCGGCGGCTCGGTGGGCGGCGGGTCCGTGGGCATTCCCGCCGTGCTCGAGACGCTGGACCAATACGCCGCTGCCTACCGTTGCGAGCGTCCGGCGGCCAAGGGCGACCCGGCCCCCGGCGTCGAGACGGCCAGGCCCGCGGGCTGTGCCGGGGGCAGCGAGGTTGTGCTGTACACGATCGTCGGCGGCTCCCACGACTGGCCGGGCAACGCCCTGCAGTCCGACGCGACCGGTGCGCAGGCGTTTCCCACCACCCGCACGATCCTCGACTTCTTCGACGCCCACAGGCGGGGCGCCGGCTCCGCTGCTCACGGCACGTGACACCTTCATGACACGTGTTGCACAGCTCGTGAAAAAAACCCTACGGTCCGGCCGATGGCTGAGACGACGGTCACATCGACCGAGCCGGCGGGAGGCGATGGTCGTGCCAGCCGAGCCGCCCGCACCCGCACGGCCGTGGTGGACGCCCTGCTCTCGCTCAACGAGAAGGGCAACCTGCGACCCACGGCCCGGGAGATCGCCGCCGAGGCGGGCGTGTCGCTCCGCTCGATCTACGTGCATTTCGACGACGTCGAGTCGCTGCTCGTCGCGGCCGCCGTCCGCCACAGCGACTACCTGATGTCGTTGGCCCGCCGGGTCCCGACCGAGGGCCCGATCGAGCGGCGGGTTGCGGCGCTGGTGGCCAACCGGCGGACGATCTACGAGGCGGGCAGCGGTGTCCGCCGGGCGGCGTTGGTGCAGGAGCCGTTCTCGCCCGCACTGCAACGTGCCCTCGAGGCCGGCCGCAAGGCGGGGAGCGCCGAGATCGACAACGTGTTCGCGCCCGAGATCGCGGCGGCGGGCCCGCACGGCGGCCGACTGCGTCAGGCGCTCTCGCTGACGCTTGCGTCCACCTCGTGGGATGTGATGCGGCGTTACCAACTGATGTCACCGGACGAAGCCGAGGGGCAGCTGCGGACCATGGTCCTCGCACTCCTCGCGGCGTGGGGCGGCGCCTCGGAGGCGGAATCGAGCGGATCGAGCGGATCACCGGATACCTGACGAGGAGTGCGATGACGACCGCCGCCGTCGAAAGCACCACACCAGCCAGGCGCCTCGAGGTCGCCGAGGTGACCCGGCGGCTCGCGTTCCTGGCGCCGTTGGTGGGGCTGGTGCTGCTGCAGCGGGTGTTCTTCCCCGCACCCCTGGGAATCGTGGTCGACGGCGCGCTGTTCGGGAGCCGGATCGCCCTCATCGCCGTGGGCATCGCACTCATCTATCGGGCCAACCGCATCGTGAACTTCGCCCAGGGCGACCTAGGCGCGGTGCCGGCCACGCTCGCGGTGATGCTGGTGGTGGCCTGGAACTGGAACTACTGGATCGGGCTCATCGCCGGACTGGCGGCGGCGTTGGTGTTGGGCGTGCTGGTGGAGACCCTGATCATCCGCCGGTTCTTCTCCGCGCCCCGCCTGGTGCTCACCGTCGCCACGATCGGCCTCGCGCAGTTGCTGGCGGGCGCCGGGCTGTTCCTGCCGCGGGCGTTCGGCGACCAGTCGTTCGGCACCCGGCTCGCCCCGCCCTTCGAGGCCAACTTCGAGATCGGCGGCACCAACTTCAACGCCAACGACGTGCTGACGATGATCGTGGTGCCCGCCTGCCTGGTGGCGATGGCGCTGTTCCTGCAGCGCTCGCGGGTGGGCGTCGCCATCGTGGGGTCGGCCGAGCGGGCCGATCGCGCGTTCACGCTGGGCATCCCCGTGAAGCGGCTGCACACCGTCGTGTGGGTGGTGGCCTCGCTGCTGGCGTTCCTGGGCATGTTCCTGCGGGCCGGCGCGGTGGGCCTACCGATCGGCGAGGTGCTGCCGCCGACGTTCCTGGTGCAGGCCCTGGCGGCGGCCGTGTTCGGTCGGTTCGAGCGGTTCACGACCATCGCCGCCGCCGCCATCGGGCTCGGCATCGTCGATCGGGCCATGACCTTCCAGCCCGGCAACCGTCCCGCCTACAACGACGCCGTCCTGTTCGGGATCGTGCTCGCCGGGCTGTTGCTGACGCGCCGGGGCCGCACTACGGCACGGGTCGATACCGATGCCTCGGCCACCTGGCAGGCAACGCGGGAGATCCGGCCGATCCCGCGCGAGCTGCGTCGCCTGCCCGAGGTGGTGGGGACGCGGCTGCTGCTGGCCATCGCGCTGGGGGCCTTCGTGGTCACGCTGCCGGCGTGGCTGTCGACCAGCCGCATCAACCTGGCCACGATCATCGTCATCTTCGGCATTGTGGCCGCCTCGCTGGTCGTGCTCACCGGCTGGGCGGGCCAGGTCAGCCTCGGCCACATGGCGTTCGTGGGCGTGGGTGCCGCAGTGGGCGGGGCGCTGACCGATCACCGTGGCTGGGACCTGGCGCTGGCCGGCGCCGTTGCCGGCCTCGTGGGGGCGCTGGCGGCCGTGGTCGTGGGCTACCCGGCCCTGCGTCGGGGCGGGCTGACGCTGGCGGTGAGCACGCTGGCCTTCGGGCTGTTCGTGTCTCAGTACATGCTCAACCGCACGATCTTCCCCGACTGGCTGCCGGGCCGGCGCATCGACCGGGGCACCATCCTGGGCATCGAGCTGACCAGCGAGACGGCCATGTTCTACGCCTCGCTGGCGGTGCTGGCCCTCGCCCTGGCAATGGTGGTGGGGCTGCGGCGTTCGCGTACCGGGCGTGTGCTCATCGCCATCCGCGAGAACGAGCGGGCCGCCCGGGCCTACGGGATCAACGCCACGAGGACGCAGCTGGCGGCGTTCGCGTTCTCGGGATTCCTGGCGGCGGTGGCGGGCGCGTTCTACGTGCACCAGCAGACCGGGCTCTCCACCGACCCCTACCTGCCCCAGCGCAGCCTCGAGCTGTTCACCATGGTCGTCATCGGGGGCCTGGGGTCGTTGCCGGGCGCGTTGCTGGGCGCCACGTACGTCTTCAGCGTCGACTTCTTCCTGCCGAACCAGTGGCAGTTCCTGGCCACCGGCGTGGGACTGCTGCTCGTGCTGCTGATCTTCCCCAGCGGCCTGGGCGGTGTCCTGGCGGACGTGCGAGACGCGGCGCTGCGCCGGGTGGCCAAGCGGCGGGGTCTGGTCGTGCCCAGCCTGGTGGCCGACGTACGGGTCGACGAGGCGGGAGTGCCGCTGCCCACCGTCGACGAGCCGCCGGTCGAGGAGGTGCTCCTCGCCGCCGGTGAGATGGCGGAGCAGGCGGAACAGGAGGACGAACGGGCCGAGGAGGCCGCGGCTGTCGCCGCGTCCGGAGGCGATCGGATCGAGGAACGGTCATGAGCGCCCGCGACCGGCTGACGATCGACGACCCGAGCGGCAACGGCGCCGAGCCGGCCCCCGCCGGCGACGCGGCCGCCCCGGATGCGCACGGCCCGAGCCGCTGGTCGCGCTGGACGCGGCGGACCACGGGGGGCGCCCCGCTGTTTCCGCTGGGGGTGCTGTTCGGGCTCAACATGGCGGACGAGCTGGACCGCACCGCCTTCGGCGTGCTGCTGCCCGAGATCCGTGACCACTTCGGGCTGGACACCAACGGGATTCTGTGGGTGGTCTCATTGTCGCTGGTGGCGGCGATCATCCTGGCGCTCCCTATCGGGTTCTACGCCGACCGGCTCCGACGCGTCCCCATCGTCATCGGCGGTGCGTCGGTGTGGGGTGTGTTCTCGATGCTGACCGGCCTCGCCAACAACCTGTGGACGCTCGGCATCGCCCGCGCCGGCTCTGGCCTGGGGCGGGCGGTCAACGATCCCGTCCACAACTCCCTGATCGCCGACTACTACGACATCCCGGTGCGCCCCCGCGTCTACTCGGTGCACCGCTACGCCAACGCCCTCGGCCAGTTCCTCGGGCCGCTGTCGGCGGGACTGATCGCCTACGCCGTGGGATGGCGGTGGCCGTTCATCGTGTTCTCGGCCGTCACCGCCTTCTTCATCCTCCTGGCGTTCCGGCTCCACGAGCCGGTGCGGGGTCGGTTCGAGCGGCGGGCCATGGGCGTGTCCGACGAGGTGGCCAACACCGAGGAGGAGCCGCCCTCCTGGGCCGAGTCGTTCCGCATCGTCTGGCAGGTGCGCACCCTGCGGCGCATCTACTACGCCCTGCCCTTCCTGGCCGTCGCCGTCGTCGGCCTGCTCACACTTGGAGGCCTCTACTACGAGGAGGTGTTCGGCCTCGACGAGCGGGCCCGCGGGTTGGTGATTGCCTGCATCCAGGGCGGCGCCGAGTTCGTCGGGCTGATGGTGGGGCTCCGCGTTGTGACCCGGTTGATGGCACGCGGTCCGAGCTTCGTGGTGCGCTTCCTGGCCTACGTGGCGTGCGTCGTGGCGCTGGGACTGCTCGTCTTCGCCGCGGCGCCGAACATCGGCGTCGCCATTGCTGCCAACGCCGTGGTCGAGGGCTCGTTCTTCCTGTTGATCCCCGGCATCTACGCCGTGCTCTCGCTGGCGGTGCCGGCCAAGGTCCGCGCCTTCGGCTTCGCCGTCGGGACTCTGTGGATCCTGCCCGGGCTGCTGATCCTGCCCGTCGTCGGCCAACTGGCGGACACCTACGGCATCCGCTGGGGCCTGATCGCGGCGGTCCCGGTCTTCCTCGTCGGTGCCTTCGTACTCTCCTCCGGGCACACCTTCGTGACGCACGACATCGAGCAGGTGTGGCGCTCGGCCGCAGCCCGTTCGGAGGTGGCGTTGCTGCGGCAACAGGGCAAGATCAAGCTGCTGCTCTGCCGGGACATCGACGTCCACTACGACGACGTGCAGGTGCTCTTCGGCGTCAACCTGGAGGTCGACGAGGGCGAGATCGTCGCCCTGCTGGGCACCAACGGCGCCGGCAAGTCGACACTGCTCAAGGCGATCTCGGGTCTGGTGCAGGCGAGCGGCGGCGCGGTGGTATTCGACGGCCGCGACATGACCCACACGCCGCCCGACGAGGTAGCGGGTCGGGGCGTGGCCGTGGTGCCCGGCGGCCAGGGGGTGTTCACCCAGATCAGCGTCGCCGACAACCTGCGCCTGGCGGGCTGGACCCGGCGGAAGGACGGCGCCAAGGTGGCGGCCGACACCGAGCACGTGCTCGGCATGTTCCCGATGTTGCGGGAGCGCCGGCACGAGCTGGCAGGCAACCTGTCGGGCGGCCAGCAGCAGATGCTCACCCTGGGGATGGCGTTCATCTCCAAGCCTCGGCTACTGATGATCGACGAGCTGTCGCTGGGCCTGGCGCCCACGGTGGTGGCGCAGCTCCTGGAGATGGTGCGGTCGCTGCGCGACGCGGGGACGACCGTGATCCTGGTCGAGCAGTCGGTCAACGTGGCGCTGACCGTTGCCAACCGCGCCTACTTCATGGAGAAGGGCGAGGTGCGCTTCGAGGGACCCGCGGCCGAGCTCCTGAATCGACCGGACCTGGTGCGTTCGGTGTTCCTGCGGGGTGCCCCGACCGAGAAACCTGCCGCGGAATTGGTGGCCGGGGCCACCGAAACCGCGGCAGGAACGGGTGGACACGGTTCGGCGGTGCGTGATGGGCCGCCCGTCCTCGAGGTGCGCGGGGTGACCCGCCGGTTCGGGGGCGTTCGGGCGCTCGACGGCGTGTCGTTCGACGTGCACCAGGGCGAGATCCTGGGATTCATCGGTCCCAACGGCGCCGGCAAGACCACCCTGTTCGACGTCATCACCGGCTACACGTCAGCCGACTCGGGGACGATCCGCCTCCGGGTCGACGGAGAGCTGGTCGACCTCCACGATGCGCCCACCCACGTCCGCTCCTGGCGGGGCCTGGGCCGGTCGTTCCAGGACGGCAGGCTGTTCCCCGGGCTCATCGTCCACGAGGCCATCGCCGTCGCGCTCGAGCAGCACGTCGAGGTGCGCGACCCGATGGCGGCCACCCTGCACCTCCCGTCGGTGGCCGACTCCGAGGAGCGGGTCCGCGCCCGTGTCGACGAGCTGATCGACCTCCTGGCCCTGGGCGCCTACCGCGACAAGTTCGTGCGCGAGCTCTCGACCGGCACGCGGCGGGTCGTCGACCTCGCGTGCGTGCTGGCGCAGGGCCCGACGGTGCTGTTGCTGGACGAGCCCTCGAGCGGCATCGCCCAGCGGGAGGCCGAGGCGCTGGCGCCCATGCTGCGGCGGGTGCGCGACGACCTGGGCTCCAGCCTGCTGGTCATCGAGCACGACCTGCCGCTGCTCAGCTCGATATCCGACCGAATGATCGCACTGGACCTCGGGCGGATGGTGGCCGAAGGCACGCCGGCCGAGGTCGTGGAACACCCCGAAGTGGTGGCCTCGTACCTCGGCACCGACGAGGCCACCATCGTCCGATCCGGCGCACCGACAGCCGGCTGAGCCCGGCGCCGGGAACGAGAGGAGGCCCCGATGTCCACCACCGACGAGACCAAGGCCCAGGGTGACGGATCGGGCGCAGGCCCACCGCCCAAGCGCCAGCCCGGATGGGTGAAGCCGGCCAAGCGCTACGGGCCCATCGTCCTGGTCCTGGCGCTGATCGGCGCGGCCGTGCTCGTGTTCGGCGGCGGCAACGACAACGGCGACGACGAGGCCGCAACCGGGGGTGCGACCGCCAGCGAGGAGGAGTTGATCAGCTCCGGCCCCATGACCTGGCAGAAAGCGGAGCAGGAGGGGAAGACCGCCGACATCAACTGGGGCCCGAACTGCGACACCGAGACGGGCAAGATAAAGCTCGTCTCGACGTACGCGCCCCCGTGCGTGGAGCCGTTCGAGGGTGACAACGGTGGCGCCACCTCGCCCGGGGTCACGGCCGACACCGTCAAGGTCGTGGAGTACATCACCGACCCGGCTCTCGACCCGCTGACTGCTGCGACCGTCTCCAGCGCCGGTGCGGATGTCAACGTGGAGACCGCGGCCGAGACGGTCGCCGGGTTCGCGGACCTCTACAACCAGTTGTACGAGACGTACGGCCGCCGGGTCGAGATCGAGACGTACATCGGCACCGGGGCCGGCGACGATCTGGAGGCAGCCAGAGCCGATGCCATCGCGATCTCCGAGAAGGACCCCTTCATCGTGATCGGCGGCCCGCAACAGTCCAGTACGGTCTTCTCCACCGAGCTGGCGTCGCGGGGAATCATCTGCGCCGGTACCTGCGCCACGGCGATACCGCAATCGCTCGTCGACGAGTACGCGCCCTACATCTGGCAGAACGGGCCGACTCCCGACCAGGCGGCGGCGCTGGCGGCCGAGATGATCGCCAAGCTGGCGGGCCCCGGCAAGGCCGAACTGGCCGGGGACGACGAGACACGAGCCAAAGACCGCGTCTACGGGTTGTTGCACTACGACAACCCCGATGGCGACTACGAGGCGGTCTTCGAGGCGTACGTGGACCAGTTGGCCGACAACGGCATCGACCTGGCGACCGACGTCGAGTTCACCCTCGATCTGGCCAGCGCCCAGGAGAACGCGCGGACGAACATCAGTCGCCTCAAGGAGGCGGGCGTCACCACAGTCATCTACACGGGTGACCCGCTCACTCCGGCCTCGCTCACCGCCGAGGCGACGGCCCAGGACTATCACCCCGAGTGGATCCTCGGGTCCAGCTTCCTCATGGACACATCGCTGTTCGCCCGACAAACCGATGGGCAGCAGTGGAAGGACGGCTTCGGCATTTCGCTGATCGGTGCGAGGGGAGCCCAGGAGACCAATGGGGCCTTCCGCATCTGGGATTGGGCGTATGGGGGCCTGCCGCCCAACAACAACGCCAACCTGCTCAACTTCGGAATGCTGGCGACGGTGTTCCCGGGCATCCAGCTGGCCGGGCCCGAGCTCACACCCGAGACGTTCCGCGACGGGCTCTACCGCTACCCGCCTTCCGGCGGGGGGCCGACCGAGCCGGGGTTGTCCCGCGGCGATCATGGCGTCTGGCCCGACAGTGACGTCGGCGGCACCGACGATGCCACCATCGTTTGGTTCGACCCCACGGCCAGTGGGGAGGACGAGATCGGCAACCAGGGCGTCGGCCTGTACCGCTATGCCAATGGCGGCCAGCGCTACCGGCTCGGCGACTTCCCCGACAGCGTCGAGGACGCCGGCCTGTTCGACAACGAGTCGTCGGTGACGATCTTCGACCAGGTCCCGCAGGAGGACCAGACGCCCGACTACCCGCGGCCGCAGTAAGACGGGCGTGGCCCGCTGGGCTGTCGCCGGAGCTGTCGAGGTCGCCCTAGATCGCCTGCCCGACGGCGTGGATCAGCAGCCCGGCCAGCCCACCGACCACGGTGCCGTTGATGCGGATGAACTGCAGGTCCGGACCTAGCAGCAGCTCGAGGCGGGAGGCGGTCTCGCGTCCGTCCCAGCGGGCGACGGTGCCGCTGACGATGCTGCCGATCTCGTCGGAGAACTGTTCGGCCACGTAGCGCACGCCGGTCTCGATGGCGTGCTCCGCCCGCTCCGCCAGCCGCGGGTCGTCGCGCAGGCGCGCGCCCAGTGAGGCGATGGCGTCGGCCAGGCGGCGGCGCAGCTCGGAGTCGGGGTCGTCGGCCTGGGTGCGCAGGCCCGCCTTGATGTCTCGCCAGACCCTCGCCACCCACTCGCGCAGCTCCGGCTGCGAGAGCAGCTCGGCCTTGAGCTCCTCGCCCCGGGCGAGCATCTCCGGCGACGTCTGCAGGTCGTCGACCAGCCGCCGCACCCGTGCGTCGACGTCGCGGCGCAGCTCGTGGTCGGGATCGACGGCCGCCTGGTGGAGCAGGTGCCCGGCCCCCGCCAGGAGGCGCTCGAAGATGCGGTCCTCGACGGCGCCGGGCAGCCACCACGGGGCCTCGTCCGCGAATCGGGCCCGCAGGGCGGGCTCGTTCTCGCGCAGGAAGCGGTCGACCGACCGGAGCATGACGTCGAACACCTCCTGGTGACGACCGTCCTCCGTCAGGAGCTGCAACGTGCGCCCCGCCACCGGCGCGAGCGGCGTGGTCTCGATCCGATGGCGCGCCGCGTCCTCCAGGGCCCGGTGGACCTCCTCGTCACGCAGCAGATCGGCGATCGTCACGGCGGCGTCGGCCAGGTGGCGGGCCAGGCGGGCGGCGTTGCGGGGCTCGGCCATCCAGCCGGCCATGCGGGGAACCACGCGGGCCATGCGCACCCGTTCGGCGATGATCTCGGGCGTGAGGAAGCTGTTCTGGACGAAGTCGCCCAGGGTCTCGCCGAACTGGTCCTTGCGGGCGGGGATGATCGCGGTGTGGGGGATTGGCACCCCCAGGGGGTGGCGGAACAGCGCCGTGACCGCGAACCAGTCGGCAAGGGCACCGACCATCGCGGCTCCCACCCCCGCCTCGACGTAGCCGACCCAGCCTGCGGCGCTGCCCCACAGCTGGAGGGCGACGAAGCCCAACGTGACCGCCACCAGCAGGCCCGTCGCGCGCCGGCGCATCGTCCGCAGCCGCTGCCGCCGGGCAGCGACGTTGGCCGGCTCCGGGGATGACGGTGGCGGCGCCGCCTCCGGCGCCGCGACATCGAGAGAGGTCATGAGCGAAGCTCCTGACCGGTCGACCGCGCGAGCGCCAGCGAGCCGGGCGACGATGGGGTCCGGGGGCGCAGCCCCCGAGGGAGAACGATCATGCCCCACGGTGTACCCGGTCCGCCGCCACCCGGCGTTCCGGAGCGCCGAACCCCCGGGTCAGAACCTCAGCCTCGCCCGGATGGGCCGGTGATCGGACATGACCTGGCGGATCACCTGGGCCTCCACCACCTGGACCGGCCGGCTGACCAGGATGTGGTCGGCCTGGCTGTGGGGCCGGCGTGCGGGGTACGTCCGGCCCCGGACCGTCCGGCGCCAGCCCGAGCCGACGAGCCGGTCGACGCACCATCCCCACATGTTCATGTCGCCCGCCAGCGCCGCCGGCCGATCGGCGGGCGGCAGCTCCCGACGGAGCGCCGGGGCCAGGCGCCAGACCGGGTCCTTGAGCAGCGGCATGTGGGTGCCGCACACGGTGAACGGCCGCCCGCCGACGTCCACCGTGGTGACGAGCAGCGCCCGGCGTCCGGGGTCGCGCGGCAGCTGCGGTTCCATGGGAACAACCCGGGCGTGGACCACCGGGAGGCGCGACAGCACCGCGACCTGCCAGTCGCCGTCACCGGCATCGCCCGATCGTGCGACCAGTCGCACCTGGTCGTGGCACTCGGCGCGGGCGACCGCGAACGTGGCGGCGGCCTGGTAGCCGAGGGCGGAGGCAATCGTGAGCACGTCGCCGACATCGCGGTCGTCCACCCACGCCTCCTGGACCACGAGGACGTCGGTGTCGATCTCCTTGCAGGCGGTCACCACGTCGTAGAAGGGCGCGTCGTGGCCACCGCCGCCCCTTCCCATGTGGAGGTTGAAGGTCCCGACCGTCAGCTCCGCCATCGCCGCCAGGATCCCACGGCCGCAGCGCGAGGCGGGCGTCAGCGGCGCTGGTCGAGGGGGACGCGCTGCTCGGGCGTCGGTGGCCCGTCCGGGAACGCGAGGATCATGACCTGGGCGGCGTGGGCGACCAGCTGGCCGGTCTCGTCCCACATCGCCATCTCCACCGACGCGTAGCCATCGCCCGCCCGGCGTGCCCGCAGGTGGGCGAGCAGCCACTCCGAGCGTGCCTCGCCGAGCAGGTGAACGGTCAGGTCGGCACTCGGCGGCAACCAGTGGGGCTGCCCCGGGCCCATGCGTTCGCCGACCGACGACGGCATGAGATCGCACAGGGCCACGACGGCGAACGGGTCCAAGGTGCCGTCCGCCAGCACGGGTGGCTCGTCGAAGCGGTACCAGCACGCACAATCCGAGGTGGTGGGCACGTAGTCCTCCCAGGGTGCGTGGCCGAGGGCGGGCCGGCCCTCGACGTTCTCCCAGAAGGCGAAGGGTGGCCGTTGCCCGAATTCGGCCGCCTCGGGCGGCAACGGATCGCGAAACGACGGGCATTCTTGCGGCGGCAGGACCTCGGGCATCCGGAGGTCCGTGAACTCGAAGCCGGTGCGCGACCGCCCGAACACGGCAACGGTCGTGTGCCCGGCGTCCGCCCCCGGCGTCCGTAGGTCGACGATCGCCTGTGACACCGACCGCCCTCGCCGCAGCGCGCTCACGTCGACGATCACCGGGCCGGAGGGCACCTGGCCCGCGAACACGGTGGTGAGCGACCGGAGGCGCTGTTCGGGATCGTCGAGCTCGACAGCCATGGCCTTGGCCGCGATCGCGACCATCATCCCGCCCTGGGGGACGGACGGGCAGTTCCAGCGAGGATCGACGTCGACGCGGTAGCGGACATGTCTTCCGCTCCCCCGGCCGCTCGGGCCGGGCGTCGCCGGCTCGGCCACCAGGGTCGTCTGCTTGGCGAAGGGGGTCACGCAGCGATTCTTGCCGCGGGATTGGTTGCCCCGACCACCAATTCCGCGGCAGGAACGGGGTACGGTGGTTTCGACAACCCACCACGCGGGAGCTCGGGCGACCGGGCTGAGAGGGCGCACGAGGCGCCGACCGCCGAACCTGATCCGGGTAATGCCGGCGAAGGGAGTGATGCTGCATGGGCATCCGCCGCAAGACCTACGTTGCGGGGACCCGCATCGACCTGCGCGTGCCGTTCTGCGAGGTCGTGCTCGACCCACCCAACGAGCCCGTCCGCCTGTACGACACGAGCGGCCCGGGGAGCGACCCGCGAGCGGGGCTCGAAGCGCTGCGCGCGCCGTGGATCCACGAGCGGGCCGACGTGGAGCACTACGCCGGCCGGGTGGCGACCCTACGCGACGACGGGCGCGCCTCCCAGCGGGTCGGCCGGTCGGGCGCCGAGACGTTCCCCGGCGGCGGCGCCCGGCGTCCCCGCCTACGGGCTGCGTCCGGGCGAATCGTGACCCAGATGCACTACGCCCGCCGGGGCGAGATCACGCCCGAGATGGAGTTCGTGGCCCTGCGCGAGGGGATGGACCCCTGCTTCGTGCGCGACGAGGTGGCGCGGGGGCGGGCCATCCTCCCGGCCAACGTCAACCACCCCGAGACGGAACCGATGATCATCGGGTCCCGGTTCCTGACCAAGATCAACGCCAACATCGGCACGTCGGCGGTGACGTCATCGGCGGCCGACGAGGTCGACAAGCTCACCTGGGCGACCCGCTGGGGCGCCGACACGGTGATGGACCTGTCGACGGGACGTGACATCCATACCACCCGGGAATGGATCATCCGCAACAGCCCGGTGCCCATCGGCACCGTTCCCATCTACCAGGCCCTCGAGAAGGTCGACGGCGTGCCGGAGGAGCTGACGTGGGAGCTGTTCCGGGACACCGTGGTCGAGCAGGCCGAACAGGGCGTCGACTACATGACCATCCACGCCGGCGTCCGGCTGCGCTACGTGCCGCTGACCGTGGACCGCGTGACCGGGATCGTGAGCCGGGGCGGGTCGATCCTGGCCGCGTGGTGCCTGGCCCACCACCAGGAGAACTTCCTCTACACCCACTTCGACGACCTCTGCGAGATCTTCGCCGCCTACGACGTGGCCTTCTCGCTCGGCGACGGGCTCCGGCCCGGGTCGATCGCCGATGCCAACGACGAGGCCCAGCTGGCCGAGCTGGCCACCCTCGGAGCACTGACCGACAAGGCCTGGGCGCACGACGTGCAGGTGATGATCGAGGGGCCGGGGCATGTGCCCATGCACAAGATCAAGGAGAACGTCGAGCTCCAGATGGAGCTGTGCCACGAAGCGCCCTTCTACACGCTGGGCCCGCTGGCGACCGACGTGGCCCCCGGTTACGACCACATCACGTCCGCCATCGGGGCGGCGATGATCGGCTGGTTCGGCACCGCAATGCTTTGTTACGTCACGCCCAAGGAGCACCTCGGCCTGCCGGACCGCGACGACGTCAAGCAGGGGGTGATCGCCTACAAGATCGCCGCCCACGCCGCCGACGTGGCAAAGGGACACCCGGCGGCGCACGCGTGGGACGACGCACTGTCCAAGGCGCGCTTCGAGTTCCGCTGGCAGGACCAGTTCGACCTGGCCCTCGATCCCGACACCGCCCGCGCCTTCCACGACGAGACCCTGCCGGCGGAGCCGGCGAAGACCGCGCACTTCTGCTCCATGTGCGGTCCCAAGTTCTGTTCCATGGCGATCACCGACAAGGTGCGCGAGTACGCCGCCGAGCACGGCGTCGCCGCCGGGGCCGAGGCGCTCGAGTTGGGCATGGAGGAGAAGGCGGCGGAGTTCATCGCCGCCGGCGGCGCCGTCTATGTCGAGGACCCGGCCGCTCGCGGACCGAGCAGTCCACGGGAAGGGGCCGCGGCTCCTTGAGCTTCGACGACGCGCCGGGGCGGTCGCTCGGACGGCTGCACGTGCTGGTCGACTCGCTGATCGTGGCCGAGGCGGCCCTGGAGGGCGGCGCCCCCACGCTGCAGGTCCGGATCAAGACGGGCACCGACGCCGACCGCCTCCACCTGAGCGAGGCCATCGCCGACCGTTGCCGGGCGGCCGGCGCCACATGCCTGGTGAACGACCGGGCCGACGTCGCGCTGGCGGTGGGCGCCGACGGCGTGCACCTGGGCGCGGAGGACCTGCCGGTGGCCACCGTGCGACGGCTGGTGGGGCCCGACATGCTCGTCGGCGGGACCGCCCGCGACCCGGCGACGGCCCTGCGCCTGGTCGACGAGGGCGCCAGCTACCTGGGAGTGGGCCCGACGTTCGCCACGACGTCGAAGGCGGGGCTGCCGGAACCGATCGGCGTCGCCGGCGTGCGGGCGGTGGTGTCGGCGGTGCCGGTCCCTGTCATCGCCATCGCCGGGATCACTGCTCAGCGGGTCGACGAGGTGATGGCGACGGGCGCGTGGGGCGTGGCCGTGATCGGCGCCATCTCCGATGCCCCCGATCCCCACAGCGCCACCCACGAGATGATGCTGGCCGTCGCCAAGGCGGTCGAGGCGTCGGGGGGGGCGCCGGCGTGAGCCCGGACGTGGTCGTCGTGGGTGGCGGTGCGATCGGGCTGGCGTCGGCGTGGCGGCTCGCCCAGCGGGGGGCGGCCGTCACCGTGGTGGATCCCGAACCGGGGGGAGGGGCGTCCGCCGTGGCGGCGGGGATGCTGGCGCCGATCACCGAGGCCCGGATGGGGGAGGAGGCGCTGCTGCGCCTCAACCTGGCGTCGTGGTCGCGCTGGGAGGGTGGCTTCGTGGCCGAGATCGAGGGGGCCTCGGGCGTGGGGATCGGCTACCGCGCCGACGGCACCCTGGTGGCGGCGCTCGACGCCGACGACCGGATCGCCCTCGACGACCTGGCGGGCCGGCATCGGGCGATGGGACTGGACGTCACCCCGTTGCGCGGCCGCGAGGTCCGCCGCATCGAACCTGGCCTCGCCCCCGGGGTGCGGGCGGGGTTCCTGGCCGCGGGCGAGCGGTCGGTGGACCCGCGGGAGTTGGTGCGGGCGCTCCGCCGGGCGGCGACCGCCGCCGGGGTCGGGTTCGTGGCGGCGGCCGTCGAGCGGATCGCGACCTCTCAGACCGGCGGGCGGGTGACGGGTGTGGTGTTGGCCGACGGGGCGACACCCCACCGGATCGACACCGCGACCCTCGTGCTCGCGGCCGGATGCAGGTCCGGCGCCATCGCCGGGCTACCGGATGCCGCGCGCCCGCCGATACGTCCGGTCAAGGGCGAGATCCTCACCCTGCGGCAGCCGCCAGGCCCGCCGCTGGTCACGCGCATCGTGCGGGGCCTGGTCCACGGGTTCACCGTGTACCTGGTCCCCCGGGCCGACGGCCGCCTCATCGTCGGCGCCACCGTGCAGGAGCGCGGCTGGGACACCCGGGTGACGGCCGGCGGCGCGTACGAGCTGGTCCGCGACGCGCTGGCGCTGGTTCCCGGGCTCGACGATGCCGAGCTGGTGGCCGTGCGCGCCGGGCTGCGCCCGGGGACGCCCGACGACGTGCCGATGATCGGTCGGAGCTCGATCGAGGGGCTCGTGGTGGCGACCGGGCACTACCGCAACGGCATCCTGCTCACCCCCATCACCGCCGAGGCGGTGGCGGCGGCGGTCGCGGGCGATGCGCTGCCCCCGGAGGTCACCGCCTGCGATCCCCGGCGGTTCGGGGACTCAGCGCGGGAGGGCGTCGCTGCGGCGTTGGTTCCCGAGGGGGCGCCGAGATGAGCGACGTGCTGACGGTCAACGGCGACGGGGTGCCGGTCCCGGCGGGTACCACGGTGGCGGAGCTCTTGGTGATGCTCGAGATCGAGCCGCGGGGCGTGGCCGTGGCGGTGGACGGCGAGGTCGTGACCCGTCGGACCTGGGGGGAGCGCTCGCTGGCGGCGGGCGAGCGCGTCGAGATCCTGTCGATCGCCCAGGGAGGCTGACGTGCCTGCCATCGAGCTGCATTCCGATCCCCTGGTGATCGCCGGCGAGTCGTTTCGGTCGCGGCTGATCCTGGGCACCGGCGGTGCCCCCAACCTCGACCTGCTCGAGGAGGCGCTCACCGCGTCGGGCACCGAGATCACGACCGTGGCGTTGCGCCGTGTCGACCCGTCGGCGCCCGGCTCGTTGTTCGAGCTGCTGCGCCGCACCGGCATCCGCCCACTGCCCAACACGGCCGGCTGCTTCACCGCCCGCGATGCGGTGCGCACGGCCCAGCTGGGGCGGGAGGCACTGGAGATGGACTGGGTGAAGCTCGAGGTCGTGGCCGACGAGCGCACGCTGCTGCCCGACCCGGTCGAGCTGCTCGACGCCGCCGACCAGCTGGTCGACGACGGGTTCGTGGTGCTGGCCTACACCAACGACGACCCGGTGCTGGCGCGCCGGCTCGAGGACGCCGGTGTCGCCGCCGTCATGCCGCTGGGTTCGCCCATCGGCAGTGGCATGGGCATCCGCAACCCCTACAACCTGGCGATGATCCTCGAGGCCGCCGGCGTGCCGGTGGTGCTCGACGCCGGCGTCGGCACGGCTTCGGACGCGGCCCAGGCCATGGAGCTGGGCTGCGATGCCGTGCTCCTGGCCACGGCGGTCACACGGGCCCGGGACCCGGTCCGCATGGCCAGCGCCATGCGTCATGCGGTCGAGGCCGGCCGGCTGGCTCGCCGGGCGGGTCGGATCCCCAGGCGGCTCTACGCCGAGGCGTCGACCAGCGTCGAGGGCCTGGCAGACCTCGGGTGACGGCGTGACTGTCGCGGAGCTGACGGTCCTCACGGACCGCCGGATGGCGGCCGGCGCCGGCCACGACCTCGTCGAGGTCGTCGGCGCGGCGGCCGGCGCCGGTGCACCCACCGTCCTGCTGCGGGAGAAGGACCTGCCAGGGGTCGACCGCCACAGCCTGGCGGTACGGCTTCGGGCGGCAACCGCGGCGGTGGGGGCGGCGCTCATCGTCGCCGGCGACGTGGCGCTGGCCCGTGCGGTGGGGGCGGACGGGGTGCACCTGGGGGCCGGCGATCCCTGGCCCGACGACGTCGGCCCCGGCCTGCGGGTCGGGCGCTCGTGCCATACGGCCCAGGAGCTGCTGGCGGCCGCCACGCGTGGCGGCGTCCACTACGCCACGTTCTCGCCCGTGTTCGCCACGCCGTCCAAGCCCGGCTACGGACCACCGCTGGGCATCCCCGGGCTGGCGGCCGGGTGCCGCGCCGTCGCCGGGGTCGGGTCCAAGCTGCTCGTCTACGCGCTCGGGGGGATCGGGCCGGGGCAGGTCGCGGCGTGCGTGGCCGCGGGGGCTGCGGGGGTGGCGGTCATGGGCGAGGTGATGCGGGCGGAGGACCCGCGCGCCATCGTGCGGGCGATGGTCGGCGAGCTGGACGTCGCCCATCACGACCCGAACTTGCGGCGGTTATCGGTGCCATGACATCGCCAACCACCGCAAGTCCTGGAACGCCGGCGGTGGCCCTCACCATCGCCGGGTCCGACTCGGGCGGGGGTGCCGGCATCCAGGCCGATCTCCTGACCTTCGCGGCGCTGGGGGTGCACGGAGCCAGCGCCATCACGGCCCTGACCGCGCAGAACACGGTCGGCGTCGCGGGCGTGCACGTGCCGCCGCCCGAGTTCCTGCGGGCGCAGCTCGACGCCGTGCTCGGGGACCTGCCGGTGGCGGCCGTGAAGACCGGCATGCTGGCGACCGAGGACGTGGTATCGGCGGTGGCCGAGTATGCCGCCGCCGGCCGCCTGCCCAACCTGGTGGTCGACCCCGTGCTCGTGTCGTCGACCGGTGCCCGCCTGCTCGACCCCGGCGCCGAGGCTGCCTACCGTGAGGCGCTGTTCCCGCACGCGCTCGTCGTCACGCCCAACACACGCGAGGCACAGGCCCTGCTCGGGGCGCCGGTGGAGTCGCTCGACGACGCCCGCCATGCGGCCGGCAAGCTGGCGGAATGGGGCCCCCGGTGGGTGGTCGTCAAGGGAGGGCACCTGGCGGTGGACGGCGGTGCCTGCGACGTCGTCGTCGAATCCTCCACGGGCGACATCACCGAGCTGTGCCTGGCGCGCGTCGACACCCACAATGACCACGGCACCGGCTGCAGCTTCGCCGCCGCCACCGCCGCCGGCCTGGCCCAGGGCCTGCCGGTGCTCGAGGCGGTGCAGGCGGCCAAACGGTTCGTGCACGAAGGCCTCGAGCGGTCGGCCCGCTGGGCCTTGGGAGCCGGCCACGGCCCCGTCGGCAAGCTCGGCGGCTGGTCCTAGGACTCGACGGCGGCGTCGACCGGAGCTGTCACCGGCAGCCCGCCGTGCCAGCGGCCGGCCGCGGCCATCCAGACCTGGCCGGGCGGGCAGTCGGCCGAGTGGTCGCAGTGCCGGCAGGCGGGAGACGGCGTGGCGCCGGCAGGATCGAAGCCCCGGTCCACGGCGATGGCGCGCTGCGCCACCACGCCGACGATCCGGTCCGCGCCCAGGGCCAGGAGCCGGTGGTCGACGGGGATCGTGACCCGCTCGCCGGTATCGCCGGCGGTGACCAGCACGGAAGCCGGCACGACCCCGATTGCGAGCGCCCCGGCGGTCGCCTCGAACGCCGCCCGGTCCCGGAGGGTGCCGTCATCGCCGGTCGTCACCCGGTGAACGACCAACGCGAACCCGCCTCCGCCGGTCACCCGCCCGAGGCGGGCGTCCGAGCCGCAGGCCACCGTCACGGGCGGGGCCTTGTCCGGTCGCCACTTTGGCGACGGCCCGGCCGCCGGGCCGGGCGCGTTGAGCAGCGTGAGTTGCGCCGGGGGCGGCCAGCCCAGCATCCGCACGAACCCCGCCAGCCAGCGTCCGGCGGTGGCGGCCACCGCCGCCAACGTGGCGGAGTCGCCGTCGTCCCAGGTTTCGCAGATCCAGTCGCCCACGCTGGACCGCTCGATCGGTGGCGCCCGTCCTGTGCCCGTTTCGGGTGGCCGGCGCAGAGCCCGCATCCAGGCGCCGATGGCGTAGAGGGGCATGGGCAGCGTCGCCGGCCGGCCGGCCAGGTCCGCCTGGGCGATGTGATGCGCAAGCGCCGCCCGCCCGCAGGCGCCGGCGGCGAGCGGCGCCGACCAGCCGGGGAATCGCCAGCCCTGCTCGCCCCGGCCGCGGAAGCGCGCCGCGCACGTCGCCGCTTCGAGGGCCGCCCCCCAACCGACGTAGACGTCGCTGACGGGAGCCGCGCTGCCGGCGAAAGCGTCCGCCATCCGCTCGGTCACGGCGCTGCGCAGGCGGTCGGCGGTCCCCACCGGGTCGTCGAGGGTCACGACGTCTCCGCGGCCCCGAGCGGCCAGCGCCGCCCCGCCGGGCAGTCGGGACGCACCGGGCAGTGCTGGCAGTGGGCGCCCGGGCACGTCGCCGGTGGCTCGCCGGCCGCCAACCGCGCGGCAATGCCCATGGCCTCGTCCAGCCGTTCGGCGGCGTGCTGCAGCAGCGCCGGCCGGATGGGCTCGATGTGGGTCGTCCCGTCCGACACGATCGTCACGGCGATGGCCGGGACCTCGCCGTCGCGAAGCGCCACCATGAGGGCGTAGAGGTGGCCGTCCGCCCGCATGCCGTCGTACCACCGGCCACCCTTGACCTCCACGACCACCGCCGGGCGGCCGGTGGGCGGCCCGCCCAGGAGCACGTCGAGGCGCCCGGCCACCGTGACGGCACCCCCGGCCAGCGCCACCCGAACGGGCTCCTCGACGCGGGGCCACCAGGCGGGGTCGATCCCGGTCAGGCCCGACGCCGCCAGCCGCCCGATGCGCCCAGCGGCGTCGGTCGTCAAGCGGCCCGCGGCCGGCCCCAGGTCCGCCAGGCGATCGGCCACGGTGCAGTCCCCGAGGGCGGTCAGGAACGCCACCGCGGCATCGACGGTGACGTCCCGGCGGGGCGACACTGTGGCCAGCTTGGCGGCGGCGTCGACAATCCATCCCACCACGACGTCGTCGCTCGTCGCATGGTCCTCGCCGAGCGCCCGGCGCGGGCAGCGCAGCAGCCCGGTCACCAGGTGCTTCGACAGGCGAAGGGGCTCGTCCTCGGTCCAACCGCCCACCGCCGTCGCGGCGCCGGCGGCCTCGTCGAGCTCGGCGCGCAACGCGGCGATCCCCTCGGGGGACGGCGGGTAGAGCGCCCCCGCCAGCACGTCGCCCAGCGCCTCGGCCACCGACGCATGGTAGGGATGGCCCCGCCCACCCGGGGGGACCCGTCAGCCCGATAGGCGAGGCCGGCGGCCGGTGGCCAGCCAGTCGGCCTCGGCCTTGCCCATCTCGGTCGATGGAGGGCCGTCCACCCAGGGCCACAGCTCGTTGGCGATGCCCCGGAAGTTGGCCGTGGCGCGCAGCTCCCCGAGGATGGCCATGAGACCGAGGTTGATCCGCTGGATGATGACGAAGCTGGCGGGCAGGTTGGCGGCCCTGATGATCGGCCCGTACGGGCCGGTGGGGTCGAAGTAGCGCGACAGGGCGTCGGTCGACCACTGCGGGGTGATCGTCACCTCCTCGTCGTGCATGACGAACTCGTAGAAGTGACTGAAGTAGTCGTGCACCTGCCGGTCGGACACCTGAGTGCCCGGGCGCAGCATGCCGATCCGCTCGACGATCTCCCGGTAGCGGGCGGTGTCGCGGTCGTTGACCATGGCCCGGATCATGTCGCCGAACAGGTCGATCTCGGCGGGCGTGAAGTGCTTGACGAGCCCGAAGTCGAGGAACGTGACCTGGCCGCCGGGCCGGAACAGGTAGTTGCCGGGGTGGGGGTCGCCGTTGAACGCCTGAAGCCTGTAGAGGCTGCGGAACACGAACCGGTAGATGGCCTCGGCGGCCTGGTTGCGTTCGTCCTGATCCCAGGTGGACATCTCCTCGAAGCGCACGCCCTCGGCGAGCTCGGTGGTCAGCACCCGGGGCGTCGACAACGACGAGAGCACGTCGGGCACGTGGATGAACGGATGGCCCCGGTAGAACTCGGCGAACAGCTGCTGGTTGCGGGCCTCGTTGGCGTAGTCGAGCTCCTCGACGACCCGGGCTCGTATCTCCTCGACCAGCGGCGCCGGCTCGAATCCCGACAACGCCAGGCCCATGGCGCCGAACACCAGCCCGGCACTGTCGAGGTCCGACCTGATGGCGCCGTCGACCCCCGGGTACTGGACCTTGACCGCCACGGCTCGCTCGTCCCGGGTGATCGCCCGGTGGACCTGACCGATGGATGCGGCGGCGATTGGCAGCGGATCCCACTCCAGGAACGCCCGGTCGGGCGCTGAGCCCAGCTCCTGTTCGACGACGCCGGCCGCGAGCTCGGGTGACATGGGCGGCGCATCCTGCTGCAGGCCCTGAAGCGCGTGGCGCACGTGGTCGGGAAGCCCGGTGTCGAGGTAGGACGCCATCTGGCCCAGCTTCATGAAGGCGCCCTTCATGTTGCCGAGCGTCTGGGCGACCTCGTCGGCCGTGCGCAATTCGAAGCGCCGGTCGAGCTCGACCCGCCGTTCGGCGCTGGCAAACGTCCGCCGGGCGCGGTGGAGTGCGAAGCCGGCGCCGGCGCGCCCACCCACCCGGGCGAGCTCCAGTCGCCGCCGGTTCCGGGTCTGCGCCGAGATCGGCGTGGCGGCGTCGTTGCGCCGGGCCCTGCGGGCAAGGACGGCGATGGTGGCGATGCCCGCGCCCACGAGGATGCCCACCATGAGCACGCCGCGCCTGCGCGAGTCCCGGGGCGACTCTGCTTCTCGCTCTTGCTGCTTCGCAGCGGGCCGCTCGGGCCCCGCTGGCTCTCTCGCCCTGGCGGGACGCTCGCTCATCGGCGCCGGAGCCTACCGACCGGTCCCGATCGGACGTTGTCGTAAGGTAGCCCCCGCTTCAACCGAACATCGAAGAGCACCGGGGAACCGCCGCCATGCATGAAAACCTGCCCACACCCGATCAGCTCAACTTCGCCATGCTCATCCTCAGGCTGGTCATCGGGCCCATCTTCGCCTTCCACGGCTTCGCCAAGATCACCCGGGGGGGCAAGCTCGAAGGCACAGCCGGATGGTTCGAGTCCATGGGGATGCGGCCTGGCCACGTGCACGCCCGCCTCGCCGCGTTCGGCGAGCTCGCCACCGGCGTCTGCATCGCCCTCGGATTCCTGACCACCTTCGCCGGCATGGGGATCGTCGGGCTCATGTCGGTCGCCTTCTGGACCGTGCACCGGGGCCAGGGCCTGTTGATCACCGCCAACGGCTGGGAGTACGTGGCGGTCCTCGGCACCATCGGCGTGGTCCTGGCGACCATCGGCGCCGGCGACTGGAGCCTCGACAACGCCATCGGGATCGACCTCAACGGCCCCGCCGGCTTCATCATCGCCGTCGTCGGCGGCGTGGGGCTGGCCGCCATCCTGCTGCGCTTCGCCTACCACCCGCCGACACGCGCCGCAGCGCAGGCTGATACGACGTTCTAGCGGCGCCGGGTCCCGGCTCCGGCCTCCAGGTGGCGCAGGCGCACGAGGCCCCCGCCGGCAGCTACCCGACGTCGACCCGGCCCGGCGCTCGCTCGGGCATCATCGCGGGCGTGCAGACGCGGGAAGCGCGCGTCGGAGCGTGGGTGGCCTCCCGCTCCGACCTGTTCGCCGTGCTCGTCATCGCCGGCGCCGTCCTCGCATTCCACGCGGTGCTCAGCGGTCGCTACGGGTTCCACCGTGACGAGCTGTACTACCTGGCGGCCGGCCGCCATCCCGCCCTGGGCTACGTCGACCAACCACCGCTCGTTCCCCTCCTCGCCCGGGGGATCACCGCCGTCACGGGTGACCACCTGTGGCCGCTCCGGTTGGCCGCCGGTGCGGTCCACGCCGCGGTCGTGATGTTGGCGGCGATCATCGCCCGCGAGCTGGGCGGCGGTGGCCGGGCGATGGCGTTGTCCGCATTGGCGACGGCCACGGCACCGCTCTTCGTCGCCACCGGCGGCCTGTTCCAGACGGTGCTTTTCGACCAGCTGTGGTGGGCGCTGGCCATCCTGATGGTGATCCGCCTGCTGGCCGGCCGAGCCGACCCCCGCTGGTGGCTGGGCGTCGGTGTGGCCTTCGGGTTGGGCCTCCAGACGAAGTTGACGATGGCCCTGCTCGGGCTGGGCCTGGCGGCAGGGTTCGTGGCCACGCCGGCGGGGCGCCGGCAGCTCCGCAGCCCCTGGCTGATGGCCGGGGTGGCCGTGGCCGTGGCGCTGTGGTTGCCGAACCTCGTGTGGCAGGCGCTCAACGGATGGCCGACGCTGGAGTTCAGCCGCAACAACAACGCCGCCGTTCGTGCCGAGGACGGTCGGTTGGGGTTCGTACTCCAGCAGATCGTCCTGATCGGGCCGCTGGCGCTGCCGCTGGCGGCGGGCGGGCTGGTGTGGCTGTGGCGGCGGTCCCCGTGGCGGATCCTGGCGGTGACGGTGGCATCCGTTGCCCTAGTGCTGCTGGTCGTCGGAGGCAAGGCCTACTACCTCGGTCCGACCTACGTGCTGGCGTTCGGCGCCGGGAGCGTGGCGGCAGAGGCCTGGGCCGGCGCCGACTCCCACAGGTGGCACACCGTGATCGGCGCGCTCGTGCTCAACGGCCTGATCCCGCTGGCGGCGGTTGCCCCCGTGGCGCCGATCGACGTGTACGCGGCCGCGTTCCACGACCTCAACGACGAGCTGGGCGAGGAGGTGGGCTGGCCCGAGATGGTCGATCAGGTGGCGCGGGTCGCGACGGTGCTGCCCGCGGACGAACAGGCCGGCCTCCGGGTGGTCACCGCCAGCTACGGCGAAGCGGCCGCGATCGACCTCTACGGCCCGGCGCGGGGCCTGCCGCCCGGTACCGCGCTCTCGGCCCACAACAGCTATGCGGACTGGTGGCCCGACGATGGCTCCCCCAGGGGTGCCGTCATCTTCGTGCGCTACACGAGGCCGACGGTCGACCGCTTCTGCGACGCCCTGGGGCCGGTCGCCATCGTGTCCAATCCTTGGGATGTCCCGAACGAGGTGGCGGGCGCGCCCATGCTCGTGTGCCACCGCCTCGGGGTGAGCCCCGAGACTCTCCGCAACGCGCTCCGCCACTACGGCTGAGCGCCGAGGTCATAGGTTCCGGGCGCGCCGAGCCCGAGGTCATGGGTTCCGCTCGCGGAACCCATGACCTCGTCCGGGGCCGGGCGGTACCCGTCGCCTCGGGTTCAATCCCGAGGGCTCAGGACACAGAACTCGTTCCCGTCGGGATCGGCCAGCACCACCCAGGTCTGTTCCCCCTGCCCCACGTCGGCGGGGGTGGCGCCCATGCCACGGAGCCGCGACACCTCCGCCGCCTGGTCATCGGTGGCGTAGGGCGCCACATCGAGGTGGACGCGGTTCTTGGCCACCTTGGGATCGGTGACCTCGATCAGCTCGAGCCGGGGGCCGATGCCGTCAGGCCGGGCCAGCGCCGCGTGGTTGTCGCCCTGGTCCACGATCGGCCAGCCGGACGCCTCGGTCCAGAAGGTGGCCAGCGCCCGCGGGTCCGGCGTGTCCAGGACGATCGCCGCCACCGCCCCGGCACCGGCGTACTCGTCACGCGGCTCGAGGACGCAGAGCTCGTTGCCCTCCGGGTCGGCCAACACGACCCAGCGCACGTCGACCTGCCCGATGTCGGCGGGCTCGGCGCCGTGGGCCAGCAGCCGCTCGACGATCTCGCGCTGCTCGTCGGTCGAGCGGCTGTTGAGGTCCAGGTGCACGCGGTTCTTCGACACCTTGGGGTCGTCGACGCGGCCGAACACCAGGGGCAGCCCCGGTTCGGTGGGGGTGCCGGCGTCATCCTCGGGTGGCTCGACCACCACCTCGTCGGGCTCCTCGTACGTGATGGGCCAGCCGGTCGCCACCGCCCAGAACCTGGCCAACGCCGACGGATCGGCAGCGTCGAAGACCACTGAGTCCAGGCGGGTCGGCATCGACGGCACCGTATCCGCGTTGGCGGAGCGCGAACCGGGGAAATTCGTGGCGCCCGCCCGAGGCACGGACGCACCATGACACGGCGTCAGATAACGTCGGCGCATGGCTGAGGATCTGGCTTCCCTCGTGACTCCCTGGCGCGCCGCTGTGGTCACCTCGGAGATCCAGAACGGGGTGCTCGGTGACCCGAGCGTCTTCCCCCAACTCGCCAAGGCGGCCCGGAAGACGATGATCCCGGCCACCGCCCGGCTGATCAAGGCGGCGCGGCTGGCGGGGGTGCAGGTGATCCACTGCACGTTCTCGCATCGGCCCGACTTCAAGGCAACCAACACCAATGCCCGGCTGTTCATGAGCGCCCGCGAATCGCCGGTCCGGTTCAATCGGGGGGCGGCTGCGACGGCCGTGATTCCCGAGGTCGGCGCGGAACCCGACGATCTGGTGCTCACCCGCGCCCACGGGCTCAACCCCATGGCGGGGACCGACCTCGACCCCGTCCTGCGCAACCTCGACCTGCGCACGGTCGTGGTCGCGGGCGTCTCGGTCAACGTGGCCGTCACCAACCTGGTGATGGATGCGGTCAACCACGGTTATGACGTCGTGCTGCCCCGCGACGCCGTGTGCGGCGTCCCCGCCGACTACGCCGCCGCCATCATCGACAACACGCTGAGCCTGCTGGCCACGCTCACCACGGTGGATGAGCTGGTCGAGATCTGGGCGAAGCAGTAGCCACCCGACGCCGGCCCGAGGGATCGATGAAGTTCTGCCAGTCGCTGATGTACGCGCCACCGGCCGATTGGATGGAGCTGGCTCGCTGCGCCGAGGAGGTGGGCTTCGACGAGGTGTCGCTGTCCGACCACGTGTTCTACCCGGGCAAGCTCGACTCGTCGTACCCGTACAGCCGCAGTGGGCGTCCCAGCTTCCCGCCGGAGACCCCATGGCCCGACGTCTGGGTGATGACCGGGGCACTGGCGGCGGTCACCGAGCGCATCCGCTTCGCCACCCATGTGTACGTGTTGCCCGCCCGCAACCCCTTCGTGGTGGCGAAGGCGGTCGGGACCGCCGCCTACCTGTCGGGCGACCGGGTGCTGCTCGGCGTGGGCGCCGGATGGATGCGAGAGGAGTTCGACCAGCTCGAACAGCCCTTCGCCGGGCGGGGTGCCCGGATGGAGGAGCAGATCGACGTCCTGCGCACGCTGTGGCGCGGCGGGATGGTCGAGCATCACGGCGAGTTCTACGACTTCGACCAACTGGAGATGGCTCCGGCGCCGGCGCAGCCCGTGCCCATTCTCATCGGTGGACAGACCGAGGTGGCACTGCGCCGGGCGGCCCGCATCGGCGACGGCTGGCTCGGAACCCAGTACCCACTGGACGAGCTGCGGGGCTACGTCGAGCGCCTCCACGCATATCGCCGCGAGTACGGCACCGCAGACCGGCCGTTCGAGATCCAGGCGGCGGTCATCGACCGGTTGGCCGACGCCGAGGTGTGCGCGGAGCTGGACGAGCTGGGGGTGACCGCCCTCATCACCTCCGCCTGGCTCATCGAGGGGCTCTCGTTCGCGCCGCTCGACGACAACCGGCGGGCGCTCGAGCGCTTCGCCGCCAGCTACATCGCCCCGGGCTGAGGGCGCCCCGCCCACCGGTGTTCCCTGACGACCCGTCAGCTCCCGGTTAGCCTGGCGCCGTGGTCGAGCGGGTGGAGGTGGTCGACGACCTGCGGGCCGCCGACGGGCGTGTGCCCGGGCGGCGGGGCCGGGCCACCCGCCAGCGCCTCCTCGAGTGCACTGCGGAGATGCTGCGCACCACGTCGTACCGGGCGCTCAAGGTCATCGACATCGCGCGAGAGGCCGGTACGTCGCCCGCCACCTTCTACCAGTACTTCGGCGACGTCGAGGATGCCATCCTCGTGTTGGCACAGGAGATGGCGCTCGACAGCGAGCGGCTGGTCCGCATCGTGGGTGAGGGCACGTGGCGGGGTACCGCCGGCTACCGGACGGCGCTCGAGCTCACCGACGCCTTCTTCGCGTTCTGGGATCAGCACCGGCCCGTGATCCGGGTCGTCGACCTCGGGGCGGAGGAGGGCGACCGCCGCTTCCGGAAGATCCATCTGGAGCTGCTGAACAACGTCACGGTCCAGCTGGCGGAGACCATCAGGTGCCTCCAGGCCGAGGAGCGGAACCTCGGCGTCGACCCACTGGCCCAGGCAGGCATGCTCGTCGCCACGCTGGCCAATGTGGCGGCCCATCAGCACAGCTTCGAGGCCTGGGGCATCCGTGCCGGCGATGTCCGCATCTCGGTGGCCCGCCAGATCTTCTGGGGCACAACCGGCCAGCGGCCGCCGACTAGATCAGGCTGAGGCCGCCGTCAACGGCGAGGACCTGGCCGGTGACGTAGCTCGCCTCGTCGGACAGGAGGAAGACGACGACCGCGCCGACCTCCCAGGCGGTGCCCTGGCGGCCCAGGGGCACCGGGGTGCGGGCCCGGGACGGGCGGCCCCTCGTCGCCAGCCTCCCCAGGGGCGTGTCGATCAGTCCGGGCGCTACCACGTTGGACCGCACGCCCCGACGGGCACCCTCCAGGGCCACGTGGCGGGCCAGGCCCACGAGGCCGGCCTTCGAGGCGTCGTAGGCCGGTAGCCGGCTGCCGGGCTGGAGACCGGCGACCGAGCCGATGAACACGATGCTGCCGCCGCCCTCCCCGGGCGCAGCTTCGGCCAGCGCCTCGACGGCGGCCCGGGCCACCAGGAAGTGACCGCGCAGGTTCACGGCCATGGTGGCGTCCCAGTCCTCGGGCGACGTACCGGCGAGCCCTGCACCGCGCCCGATGCCAACGCTGACCACGACGCCGTCGAGCCGTCCACCGCCCGCATCGCTGGCTCGGCTGACCATGGCGGCGCAGTCGTCGGGAGACGTGACGTCCCCGACCACGACGGTGGCGCCGGCGCCCGCGCTGCGGACCAACGAGGCGGTCTCCTCGGCGGCGGCCGCGTCACGGTCGACGCACACGACGTGCGCCCCGGCCCGGGCGGCCAGCACGGAGATGGCGCGACCGTTGCCGATGGGAGCGTCGGGCTCGTCCGACGCCTGGGTGCCGGCCCCGACCACGAGGACGGTCCGTCCGGACAGCCGCGGCGCCGTGGATCTCACCCTTCGGTGGTCTCCTCGACCTGGACCCCGAGCGAGTTCAGCGTGAACGCGAGCAGGTGGTAGTGACCGACGAGCATGGGGACCTCGATGAGCTGGCGCTCGTCGTACCGTGCGGCCAGCGCCGCCCAGGTCGCGTCGCCGAGGCAGCAGCCGTCGTGCAGCTCGTCGGCGGCCCGTACCAGGGCGGCGTCGAACGGCGCCCAAGCCGGGTCATCCGCGGCATCGGCCTCCCGGAGCCGCTCGATCTCTCCGGCCGTGACGCCGGCGGCGCCCGCGATGCGCGCGTGCTGGCTCCACTCGTAGTCGGATCCACAGCGCCAGGCCGTGCGCAGGATCAGCAACTCGCGGTCACGGTCGGGAAGCAGTCCCACCAGGAGCTTGCCGCCGAAGGGCAGCCAGCGGCGGAACAGCCCGGGGTGGCGGACGAGCGTGGCGAACAGGTTGGCGGCCGACCGGACGGGCGCCCCGACCTGCGCCAACAGCTCGTTGGCCCGCTCGTCACGCGCGCCGGGGGGCAGTGGTGGGATGCGGGGCGCCGTAGGTTTCGTGATCGGTTGGGTCATCGGTTGCTTTCTGGTTGTGGCTGTGTCGTCATATGCCGCACGCCTACTACCAGTTTGTCCGCACAGGGGAGGGGACACCGATGATCCGCCTGACCGCCATGCTGCGCCGCAACCCGGCGCTGACGGCCGACGAGTTCCAGGCCCACTGGCGCGACGTGCACGCGGCCAAGATCGTGTCCGTGCTCGGCGTCCGGGACCGCCTGGTTCGTTACGAGCAGCACCCGCGGCTGGCGACGGGCCCCGACGGCTGGGCCGGCACCGAGGGCTTCGACGGCATGGCCGTGCAGTGGTACCGCAGCGTCGAAGACTTCATGGCCATGACCAACGACCCCGGCTACCGGGAAACGGTCGCGCCCGACGAACGCCAGCTCCTCGACCTCGCCGGCGGCGTCTACCTTCTGACCGACCAACCACGGGTCATCATCGGAGAGGGGTCGGCGCACTGATGCTCGAACTCGCCACCGCCGCCGTCGAGGCGGCGCTTGCCGCCGGTGCCCGGTACGCCGATGCCCGCGTGATGGTCATCCGACACGAGTCGATGGAGGCCCGCAACCGCGTGGTCGAGGACCTGACCCAGACCGAGAACGCCGGCATCGGCGTGCGGGCGCTGATCGGGTCCTCCTGGGGGTTCCAGGCCACCCCGATGCTGACAGCGGCGGCCGCCCGCAGCGCGGGGGAGGGCGCGGCCGCGGTGGCTCGCGCGTCCGGCCGGGTTGCCGGGCCCCCGCTCGACCTGGCGCCGGCTCCGGTGGTGGAGGCCGAGTGGTCCTCGACCTGGCGGCTGCATCCGCTCGACGACATCAGCCTCGCCGAGAAGGGCGATCTCCTGGTCGACGCCACCGGTGCCGCCAACGACGCCGGTGTTCCCCTGGCCCAGGCCAGCTACCAGGTGTGGGACACCGAGAAGTGGCTCGCGTCCAGCGAGGGCAACCGCATCAGCCAGCGCCTGGTCGAGTGCGGGGCCGTGGTCGATGCCACCGCCATCGGCGACGGGGAGACCCAGCGCCGGTCGTACCCCGGGGTGCGGGGTCAGTACGGCACCCAGGGATGGGAGCTGGTGCAGGGGCTCGACCTCGTGGCCAACGCGGCCACCATGGCCGAGCAGGCCGTCGCCCTGCTGGACGCGCCGCAGTGTCCCGAGGGCACCACGACGATCGTGCTCGATTCCGACCAGGTGGCCCTCCAGATCCACGAATCGGTGGGCCACGCCGTCGAGCTCGATCGCATCCTCGGCTGGGAGGCGGCGTTCGCCGGCACGTCGTGGCTCGATCCCAACCAGCTCGGCGGGCTGCGCTTCGGCAGCGAGCTGATGCAGGTCACCGCCGACGCCACCCTGCCCGGCGCAATGGGCAGCTTCGGTTACGACGACGAGGGCGTGCCCGCCCAGTCGGTGGACATCGTGCGCGACGGCATGTGGGTGGGCGTGCTGTCGGGCCGCGACTCCGCACCACTGGTCGGGTTGGCATCGGGCGGGATGGTGCGGGCCGACGGGCCCGCGCGCCTGCCGATGGTGCGCATGACCAACGTGGGCCTCCGACCGGGCGAATCGTCGCTCGACGAGATGATCGCCGGCACCGACGACGGCATCTACATGAAGACCAATCGGTCGTGGTCGATCGACGACAAGCGGCTCAACTTCCAGTTCGGCTGCGAGATCGGCTGGGAGATCAAGGACGGCCGGCTGGGCCGCATGCTCAAGAACCCCACGTACACGGGCATCGGCCCGACATTCTGGGCGTCGCTCGACGCGGTGGGTGGCGCCGACGAGTGGACCGTGTGGGGCGTGCCGCACTGCGGGAAGGGCCAGCCGCTGCAGGTGGGCCACACCGGCCACCACGCCGCCCCGTCCCGGTTCCGGAACGTGCGGGTGGGCGTGCGTTAGGCCGCCCCCGCATTTTGTTCGCGGGATCGGCCGCCCCAGCGACCGTTCCCGCGGGGAAACCCGTTGGGGTCAGCCCGCCAGGCGCTCGAGGAGTTCTGGCACCTGGCGGATCGAGCTCAGCTCGTGGAAGCCCATGCGCTCGGCGTCGGCGTCGGGAACGTGCTCGAGCTCCCAGGTGTACACGTACGGAAGGTGGGCGGCATGCCCGCCGAGCTCGACGACCGGCAGGATGTCGGAGCGCACGGAGTTGCCGATCATGAGGAAGTTCTCGGGCGCCACGCCGGCCTCGCTCATGACCCGCCGGAACGTGGCCATGTCCTTCTCGGACACGATCTCGACCCGGGCGAACCTGTCGGCCAGGCCCGAGCCGGCCACCTTGGACTCCTGGTGGAACAGGTCGCCCTTGGTGACCACGATGAGCCGGTACCCGTCGTCTGCCAGCCGCCCCACCACCTCACCGACACCGTCCAGCAGCTCGACCGGCCGGTCCAGAAGTCGCTTGCCCACGTCGAGGATCGCGCTGATCTCGGCGCTGGTGACGCGGCCGCCGGTCAGATCGATGGCGGACTCGATCAGCGACAGGGTGAAGGCCTTGGCCCCGTAGCCGTAGAGGGCGAGGTTGGCCCGCTCGGTGGCCACCACCTGGTCGTCGATCACGCTGGGATCGCCGTCGACGTACGACGCAACCAGGGCGACGAAGCGAGCGTGGGCATCGACGAAATGGCTCTCGCTGTGCCAGAGCGTGTCGTCGCCGTCGAAGGCGACCACCTCGATGCCGTTGCCACCGATGCTGCGGGCACCGCTCGCGAGTGTCACCCATTCACACTACGGTCCGGTTGATGGTCGAACTCGCCGATTCCGCCCGCCTGGCGACCGACGCGTGCGAGCGAACCCTGGCTTCCGTCGCCGGGCGCGCAGAGGCGGTTGCCTCCGCGGTGGTGGGCACCTCGTCGCTGACCCGGTTCGCCAACAGCCGCATCCACCAGAACGTCACCGAGGACCTCGAGGCGATGGCGCTCACGGTGGCGCTGGACGGCAAGGTGGCGCGGGCGCAGACCACGCGCACCGACGCCGCCAGCCTGGAGGCACTGGTCGAGCGGGCGTTGGCGGCGGCGGCCCTGCGGCCGCCCGACCCGGAGTTCCCCGGATTCGCCCCGGCCGCACCCGTGCCCGATGTCGATCACTGGGACGACGGCACCGCAGGGGCCACGCCCGACCAGCGCGCGGCGATCGTGGCGGCGTTCGTCGAGGCGGGGGAGGGGCTGGAGGCCGCGGGCTACTGCTCCACGGAGGCCGCCACGCACGTCCTCCTGTCGACCACCGGGCAGCGAGCGACGGGCCGGGGGACGACGGCCCAGCTCGACGGGATCCACCGCGCATCCGGTCCGGACGGTGAGGGCGGGGGCGACACCGCCGATGGCTACAGCCAAGCCACGTCCGTGCGGCTCGCGGATCTCGACGGTGCCACCTGCGGGGCCCGTGCGGCGGCCAAGGCCGCCTCGGGACGGAACCCGCTGGAGCTGCCGCCGGGCAACTACGAGGTCGTGCTCGAGCCCAGGGCCGTGGCGTCGGCGCTCGTCTATCCCGCCTATATGGGCTTCAACGGCAAGGCGCACGCCGACGGCACGTCGTTCGTCCACCTCGGCGAGCGCCAGTGGGACGCCCCGGTCGACATCTGGGACGACGCCACCGATCCCCACGCCCTCGGCGTCGGCTTCGACGCCGAGGGGACACCCAAGCACCGGCTGGACCTGGTGCGGGGTGGGGTCTCCTCGGGTCTGACGCACGACCGCCGCTCGGCGCGCCTCGCCGGTGTCGAACCGACGGGCCACTCGGTGGGCTCGGAGGCATTCGGCGGCTATGCCACCAGCCTGTTCCTCGGCAGAGGCGGCGAGACGCCCGACCAACTGGTCGGCCAGATGGAGCGGGGGCTGCTCGTGACCGACCTCTGGTACAACCGCATCCTCGACCCCAAGACGCAGGTCGTCACCGGGCTCACGCGCAACGGCCTGTTCCTCGTCGAGGAGGGTCGGATCGTCGGGCCCGTGCAGAACCTGCGCTACACGCAGTCGATCGTGGGCGGCTTCGGGCCCGGGAAAGTGCTGGGCCTCGGCGCCGACGCCCAACTAGTTGGCAGCGAGGGAGGCATCATGCACGTCCCGTCGGCGCGCCTGGCGTCGTGGGCCTTCACCGGCAACGCCCGGGGGTGATGGTCCGGCCCTCCTTAAATGTCAGACCCCCTCGTTAGTCTCCGGTACATGACGGAAGTCACCGACAACAACGACCTACGGGTGGGCGACGACGGCAAGCTGCGCTGCGGCTGGGGCACGAGCGACCCGCTCTACATCAGCTACCACGACCACGAGTGGGGCCGGCCGCTGCGCGACGAGCGAGCCATGTTCGAGCTCCTGTCCCTCGAGGCGTTCCAGTCCGGGCTCTCGTGGCTGATCATCCTCCGAAAGCGTCGGGGCTTCCGCGAGGCGTTCGACGGCTTCGAGCCCGACGTCGTCGCCGCGTACGACGATGACGACGTCGCCAGACTCCTCACCGACGACCGCATCGTGCGCAACCGGGCCAAGGTGGAGGCGACGATCGCCAACGCCCGGGCGGTCGTCGCCCTGCACGAGCATGGCGAGTCGCTGGTCGATCTGGTGTTCTCGCATGCGCCCACCGCCGACGAGCGCCCGCCCGGCCGCTTCCGGGCGTTCGCCGAAATGCCGAGCGTGACGCCGGCGTCCACCGGCCTGGCCAAGGATTTGCGCACGCGGGGCTTCCGCTTCGTCGGCCCGGTCGTCGCCTACGCGCTCATGCAGGCAGCCGGTGTGGTGGACGACCACCTCGAGGGCTGTTGGGTCGACGTGCTTGCCGAAAACTAGAACACGTTCTACTCTGCGCCGATGGAGTTCGGCGTCTTTGCCCAGCTGTTCGTGCCCCAGTTCGAGCGCGATCAGGACCCCAACGCAGAGCACAAGCGCATCTTCCGCAACATCGAGATCGCCAAGGCGGCCGACCGGAACGCGTTCAAGTATCTGTGGTGCCCGCAGCACCACTTCCTCGACGAGTACAGCCACATGCCGGGACCCGAGGCCTTCCTCGGTTATTGCGCCGGTCAGACCGAGCGGGTGCACCTCGGTTCGGCGATCTTCAACATCACGCCGCCGGTGAACAAGCCGCAGCGGGTGGCGGAGAACGTGGCGCTGCTCGACCACCTGACCAACAACCGCTTCGAGTTCGGCACGGGGCGAGGATCATCCAGCACCGAGGTGCTCGGCTTCGACATTCCGAGCGTCGACATCACCAAGGCGATGTGGCGCGAGGCGATCCGCGAGATACCGAAGATGTGGAAGAACGCGCCCTACGGCTACGAGGGCGATTTCTTCCGCATGCCCGAGCGGAAGGTCTTCCCCAAGCCGTACGGTCCGCTGCACCCGGCCATGTGGGTGGCGGGCGGCAGCCCCGGCACGTTCACGGAGGCGGGTGAGCTGGGTCTCGGTGTGTTCTGCTTCGCCATCGGCCGACCCACCGACATGCAGCCACTGGTCGCGGCCTACAAGTCCGCGATCGGCAGCGCCACGCCGGTCGGCGACTACGCCAACGACAACATCATGGGTGTGACCAACATGCTGTGCATGGAGGACCGCCGCAAGGCCTTCGAGGTCGCGTCGGCGATGGGAATGAACTACTACTCGTCGCTTGCCTACCACTGGCTCGACAACGTCCCGCGGCCGAAGCGCCTGCCGCCGTGGCCCGAGAAGATCCCGGAGCCCAGCCCCGAGGCGGTCGAGCGCCTGTCGGCCGAGGGCTACATCGCCGTGGGCGACCCCGACGACTGCGCCGGCTCGGTGCAGCGCTGGGTCGACATGGGCTTCGACCAGCTCACGTTCAGCCCCACCACCAACACATTGCCCACCGAGGTCGTCGTCGGCTCGATGGAGCTGTTCGGTCGCGAGGTCATCCCCCAGTTCGATGGCGATCCCGAGCACTCCACCACGCGGTATCGCCACGCGGCCGCCGGCGTGTCGCCCCTGTGACGACCGGGGCGACCGGGCGGGTGCTGACGCCCTGCAGAGGGGCCTCGCCTAGGCTGGCCCCGGTCACGCCGAGGAGACGACAGCAGCAGTGGAAGTCACCAGGGAGCACGTCGTCGACGCGTTGCGACGGGCCGGGCTGTTGGACGAGGCCGAGCGGCTCGAGGCGTCGCTACCCGAGACGGCCGACATCGAGGACGTGGTGAAGCTCTGTGCCCCTCGCGGCATCACCAGGGATACGCTCGTGAGCCTTCTCGGCGGCAGTCCCTGAGGTACGAGCGAGCGGTCGCGCGCATGAGCGCAGTCAAGGCGCCCCCCAACTTCAACTTCGCGAGCATCTGGGAGATGGCCGCCGACGCCGTCCCCGAGCGGGAGGCACTGGTGGTCGGCGACCAGCGCCGCACCTACGCCCAGCTCGACGACCGGGTCCGACGGCTTGCGAATCACCTGGCCGGCCGGGGCATCGGTCGTGGCGACCACGTTGCCCTCTACCTGGAGAACTGCCCCGAGTATCTCGAGGCCATGCTGGCGGTGTTCACGCTGCGGGCGGTCCCCATCAACGTCAACCACCGCTACGTCGCCGACGAGCTGCGCTACCTGATGGACAACAGCGACTCCGTGGCCGTGATCACCCAGCCGTCGCTGGCGCCTACCGTGCACAACGTGGTGGGCTCCGACGACCTGCGCGCCGTGCGGTTCACCCTGGTGACCGGCGACGAGTACGACGCCGCACTGGCGGCGGCCGCCGACGAACGCCTGGCGATCGCGCGGTCCGACGACGACCACTACATCATCTACACGGGGGGAACGACCGGGATGCCGAAGGGCGTGGTCTGGCGCCACATCGACGCGTTCTACGCCTGCATCGGTGGCGGCGATCCCATGCGCCTGTTCGGGGTGGTCGAGCGTCCCGATGAGCTTCCCGGGCGCATGGCCGAGCACCCGATCTGCTTCCTGCCGGTGGCGCCGATGATGCACGCCGCCGCCCAGTGGACGTCGCTGGGCTGGCTGTTCTCGGGCAGCAAGGTGGTGCTCATGCCGGGTTCCCTCGACGCCGACGCGGTGTGGCGGACCGTGGAGCGGGAGAAGGTCAACGGGCTCACCGTCGTGGGTGACGCGGTGGCCCGGCCACTGCTCGACGCCTGGGATCGGGCGGGCGGCTACGACGTCACGTCGCTGTTCACGTTCTCCAACGGCGGGGCACCCATGTCGCCTTCCACCCGGGAGCGCGTGTTCGCCACGCTGCCCGCCCACGTGAGCCTTGCCGACGGCTTCGGTTCGTCCGAGGCCGGCACCCAGTCGTCGATGCGGATCTCCGCCAAGAATCGACCGGCCGGTGACAGTCCCGTGCGGTTCAACGCTCCGGCCAAGCCGACGCTCGTGGTCGACGACCACGGCAACGAGGTGGCGCCGGGATCCGGCGATGTCGGCCAGGTGCTGGCGGGGGGACACCTACCGCTCGGCTACTACAACGATCCCGACAAGACGGTGGCAACGTTCGTCGAGCGCGGCGGCCAGCGGTGGCTGATCACCGGCGACGTGGCGACGGTGGCCACCGACGGATCGATCGAGTTACGGGGCCGCGGGTCGGTCTCGATCAACACCGGCGGGGAAAAGGTGTTCCCGGAGGAGGTGGAGGTGGCGCTCAAGGGCCATGAGAGCATCTACGACTGCGTGGTCGTCGGCGTGCCCGACGAACGCTGGGGCAGCGCCGTCACCGCGGTCGTGCAGCCGGCAGCCGGCGCCGAACCGACGCTCCCGGAGCTGGCGGCCCACTGCAAGGCCACCCTGGCCGGTTACAAGACGCCCAAGCACCTGGTGGTCGTCGAGCGCATCGTGCGGTCACCGTCCGGCAAGGCCGACTACCGCTGGGCCCGCGACACCGCCGAGAAGGCGGTCGGCGGCTGAGCCACGAGCTGCAGGCGGAGCGCGCCGACCCGCTGCGTCACGGTAGGTAGCAGAGCGCCCGCCATTCACCAGAGCGTGGCCACTGGCAGAGTGCGCCGGTGGCGGCGACCAACCACACGAGGGCCCGGTCGAGCGCGTCGCGCCCGGTACCGCCTGCGATGGCGACCACGAGCCCCCGCTTGGGGTGGTCCTGCAGCACCCGCCAGGCGGCCGGCACCGGGGCGCCCCGCTCCTCGAGCATCCGCACGGCCTGGGGGCCCTCGGGATGGACGATGCCGGCGGTGGCCGGGTCGCGGCCATGGGGCGGTATCCAGGTGCCCAACGGCACCGTCGGGCCGCGGGCGCCGAACAGCGAGGCGAGCGGGTTGCGCTCCGGTGGCGGAACGTCCATGTCGAGCCCGGGCGTCAGGTTCAGCCACCCGGCCTCGGCGGACGCCATGTCGGCCATGCGGTCGACAACCGCATCACGCCGGTCCTCCCGGAACTCGACGACCAGGGGTTGCCTCGCCATCCCCCCACCGTAGGCACGACTAGCCTCGACCCGATGGCCGGGGTCGTCGATGTCGAACACGATCGGTCGGCCGTCCCGGGCGGCGTCGCCAGCCCCGGCGATGCCGACGAGACCCCGCGCCGGGGTCGAAGGCGACTGCCGAGGGTCGCGCTGGCGCTGGCCCTGGCGCCGCTCGCCCTGTCCGCGGTCGCGCTCGTCGTGGCCGTCGGAGGCGAGTACAAGCCCGCCGGGGACATCGCGATCGTCGAGATGACGACCCGGGCGGTCGGCAACCACTGGCCGCTGGTCGGTAACCACTCACGCGATGGCTGGCACCACCCCGGGCCGGCCCTGCTCTACGTCCTGGCGCTGCCCTACCGGTTGCTCGGGGGTGCGACCATCGCCCTCCCCCTTGGTGCCCTGGCGATCAACGGTGCCTCCGTGGCCGGCATGGCGATCGTCGCCCGCCGGCGGGGTGGCGCTCCGCTCATGCTCATCACGCTGTTGGCGTGCGCGCTCGTGCTGCGGTCGTTCGGTCCCGAGCAGGTGCGCGTGCCGTGGCAGGCCTGGATCACGGTGTTGCCCTACGGCTTGCTGGTGTTCCTGACGTGGGCCATGGCTTGCGGTGACCGCTGGGCGCTCCCGGTGGCCGTGCTGGTGGTCTCGTTCGTGGCGCAGACCCACGTGGGCTACGTGGCGCTGGCGCTGCCGCTCGTGGCGTTCGGAGCCGCCTGGCTGCTGGCATCACACCGCCGCAACCTGGGGCGGCTGTGGGCGCCGTCGCTGTGCGCCCTCGGCGTCGCCGTCGTGGCTTGGCTGCCACCCGTCATCGATCAGCTCACCCACGACCCGGGCAACGCCACCGTTCTGGTCCGCTGGTTCCGGGAAGGCGGGACCAGCGGCGAGGCATCGCACAGCCTGCTGGACGGCTGGCGGGTGGTGAGCGCCCAGTACGGGCTGCCACCGGAGTGGTTGGCCGGGACACGGCCCGTGAACCTCCTCCAGGAGCCGACCTACGTGTCCGAACCGGTGGTGCCGGTCTTGTTGGCCGTCGTCGCCTTGGCGATCGTCGCCCTGTGGCGGCTGCGGGTGTCCCAGTCGGGCCAACTGATCGTCACGTGGGCGGTGGCGTCGGTGGTCGGCATCGTCGCCACGGCCCGCACCGTTGGGCTGCTCTTCGCCTACCGGTTCGGCTGGGCGCGGATGCTCGGAATGGTGGCGGGGGTGATCGTGGCGTGGGCCGCATGGCGGGCGCTGGTGGTGTGGCGACCGGCGCTCGAGCGCCGCGTCCTCACGCCGGTCGCGCTGGCGGGGATCGCCGTACTCGCCGTGGTCGGATCGGTCGCCCACGTGCGGGCCGGGGTGCCCCAGGAGCGGGAGTCGGACGTCGTCAACGAGCTCGCGCCACCGGTGCTGGCGGCGGTACCGGCCGGCGACGGCGAGGTTGTTGTCCGCGGCATCGGCTTTCTCGGGCTGTCGTATGCCTCCGGGCTCGTGCTCCAGCTCGAGCGGCACGGCATCGACGCGGGTCAGCCCCAGAGCCAGCCCCGGCGCCCCGAGGAACTGCACATCTACGCGGGCGGGCCGGTTCGCGCCCGCTTCACGGTCGCCCTCGACGACGACGTCGCCGCGCTGACCGCCGACCCCACGCAGCGCCTGGTCGCGCTCTCCGGGGAGCTCGACCTCGACGAGCTCAGGGCAGCGGACGAGGCGCGCAACGCGCTCGAAGCGATGCTCCAGGGCGACGGGCCGGTGGACCAGGACCGGGTCGAGGAGCTGTTCCGCGCCACCGCGCATCCACACAGCGCCGTCGGCGTCTTCATCGAGGCGCCCGCGGGCGCGTCCTAGGCTGCGCGCCATGGAGGTGGACGCCGTCGTCCGTGAGGCGCTCGAGGTCCAGGTCTTCGAGCACGAGCCAGGACAGGCGGCGATGACGCTGCGCGACGGCGTGGGACGGCACGGCCCCGAAGCGGTTGCGGGCGGGCTCCTCGACGCCGCCGCCATGGCGCTGCGCCGGATGGTCGCCGAGACCGACGAGGCGTTGGATCTCGACGAGCTGCTCGAACGCCTGGCCGTCGACGGCGCCGTGGCCCGGGACAGCGTCGACGTCCTGGCGAGGGCGATGACGGCGGCGGCGGCAACGGCGGGTGGGATTCGGCCCGCCGTTGATCCCATGGTGGCCGCCCTGGGCCCCGAGCGAACGCTGTTCGGGGCCTGGCTGGCGTTGCTGTCGATCGTGCGGATCGTGGCCATCAGCCTCGAGCGCACCGAGGTGGACGTCACCGAGGAGATCGTCTCGGTCCTCGACCGCGAATAGTCGCTATCGTCGCCGCGATGGGGGGATCGGAGGGCCGCGACGCCCTCGCGGGCGGCGACCAGGCCTACCTCCGCGACGTCCAGTACCGCGACAGCACGCGCCTGGCCGCCCGCGCCAGCCTCCATGTCAAGTACAGCACCGCCCCGGTCGCCTGGTACCGGTGGGTGGCGATGCAGGTTCCCTGGCCCGCCCGCGCTCGCGTGCTCGAGGTCGGCTGCGGCGCCGGGTGGCTGTGGGCCGAGGCCTCGGCACACCTGTCCGGCGGTCTCGACCTGACCCTCAGCGACCTGTCGCGGGGAATGGTGGTCGAGGCGGTCGAGCGGGTCGGCGGTCTCGGGCGCCACCGGCGGGTCGAGGGACGCGTCGCGGACGCGCAGGCCCTGCCGTTCACGCCCGATTGCTTCGACGTGGTCGTCGCCAACCACATGCTGTACCACGTCCCCGATCCCCGCATGGCCGTCGCCGAGCTGGCCCGGGTCGTCCGTCCGGGCGGCGTGGTCATCGCCGGCACCGTGGGCCCCAGCCATCTCCGCGAGCTCGACGACATCCGTGCCGAGGTGTTCGATCAGCCGCGCATCGCCGCCCCCGTCGCGATCTTCGGCGTCGAGGTGGGCGAACCCATGCTGCGCGGTTGCTTCGTCGACGTGGAGTGGCGCCACTACGACGACTGGCTCGACTGCACCGACCCCGACGACGTGCTGGCGTTCCTCGCCTCGACGCCGCCCGTGGAGGGCGCCAGCAACGAAGAGCGTCGCCGCGTGGTGGACGCCATCCACCGCCGCTTCGCCGCCGGCGGTGGTCGAATGCGCGTGAGCAAGGAGACCGGCGTCTTCGTGTGCACCGGCCCACGGGTGGGGTCGCGCGCCGCGATCTGAGGCCAGGCGCGACGAAGGCGGCGCAACCCCAGCGGCGCCGCCTTCGTCAGCCTCAGGCCGGGTGGCTACGGCTCGATCATCAGCGCCAGCCGAGCTGGGCGGTACAAGCGGGCCACGCCCCCCAACCCGACGAGGCGTAGAGGCGCTGGCCCATCGTGATCTGGGTTTCGCGGGAGGCTTCGTGCGGGAAGCCCGTGCCCCCGACCGCCTGCCAGGTGCCGAGCGAGAACTGCAGGCCGCCGTAGTACCCGTTGCCGGTGTTGATGTGCCAGTCGCCGCCCGACTCGCACTGCGCCAGCGCGTCCCACGTGGCGTAGCTGTTGGGGTCGCCGAGGCCGCCGCCGCTGTCGGGCGGGGGAGGCGGCGATTCGGTGGTCGGCGGTTCGGTCGGAGGTGGCGGTGGTTCAGTGGGAGGCGGAGGCGGCTCCGTGGTGGTCGTGGGGGGCGCCGTCGTCGTGGTCGTCGGCGCCGGGGTGGTCGTGGTGCGCCGCAGGCCCTGGGCATGCGCCTTGTCGTAGGCGGCCCATTCGGACGGGCGCTGGGCGTTGATGAGCGAGGTCTCCGAGTCGCCGGCGGCCTCGACACTCTCGTCGCTGCCGTCGGGAAGGACGATGGTGGCCAGCGCCACGGGCCCGATCAGGAGGGCCGCGCCCAGCAAGCCACCGACGATGGCCCGCCGGGCGGTCCGCCCCGGCGCCGGGGCGTCGGTTTGGTCGTAGTAACTGGGAGGGTGATCCGGGTAACTGGGAGGGTGATCCGGGTAACTGCGAGGGTGATCCGTTCGCTCGGACATCAGAGGGGGACTCCTTCGGTCAGAGCGCGCGGGGGAGCGGTAGAGGGATTGGGAAGCAACCAGGGGCGCCCCAGCGCGTGCCATCCTGTGCGGTTGGTGAAAGGAGTTTGTCACTATCGCAATGCTTTCGCAACATCTGGCGCCAAACGCGGGTGCCAGCCGCCCCCCAAGCGGCGATGTCGACGGATCCCCAGAACGCTGTCACCGTAGATCGTGGCGACCCTCCCGCGCCGCACTTGTGGGCGATCTCCCCCGAAACGCGATCGGACCGGCTGTGGGCGATTGCCACGCTCACGCCCCGCCGTGCGATCGGTGCTCGCTCGTCAGGGCGGCTCGTCGGGCGCGGGGGACGATGCCGCCTCACCGAGCGACGCCCGCACCACCTGGCTCACGGCCCTGGCGAGGTTGGGTGCCAGCAGGCTGCACGCGGCGTCGACCAGGTCGTCGAGGGCGGGGAACGCCCCCAGGACCCATCGAGCCCACATGCCGTCGTCCATCCATACGGCCACCCGTGCATCGGGCACAGGCCCCGGAACGTCGACCACCGCAGGGTCGGCGCGCAGGCGGGCCCATGGCCAGGCATCGGCCAGCGCCCGCGTGGCGTCGGCGAGCGTGTCGGGGTCGGGGCCGAGGCCGAGCCCGGACCACCGGGCTGTGACAACGGACGATGCCGGGTGGAGCCGCGTCACGTCACGCCACGTGTGAGGCCCGGGACCAGCGCCACCCGCACCGCCGGATCCGGCGACCGCGTCGACCAGGCGGTCGAGCCAGCACCGGGTCCACAGCCCGACCGTCGTGGGGGGTGGCGGCGCCGTCGCCAGGCCCAGTGCGCGCCGGCAGGCGTCGGCCACCGCGCCCTCGGGCGGACCCGGCAGGGCGGTGAGCCCGTCGGCTCGCCGGAGCAGCCCCGCACCCCGACCCGATCGGTCGATGAGCACCGTGATGCGCACGCCGGGCGACTCGGCGCTGCGCACCACGCGGCCCCCGCCGGCGACGGGATGTTGCAGGCCACGGCTCGACACCCCCAGTGCCCACCAGTGCGCCGGGGCGACGAAGCCCAACAGCAGGTCGAGCGGATGGACCGGATCGATGGGGTAGCAAGCGAGCTCACCCGGGGGGTTGGCCTCGGATACCGATACCCGCAGCAGCGCGCCCGTGGGTGCGCGAGCGCCGAGCCCCGCGATGTTGGCGTCGGCGCTCTCGACGTGGGTGTTGAGAGAGCGATCGGACGGGGATGGAACGGGTCGTGACATCGGACGCCTCCGGTGCTGCAGATGCCGTGCAAGTGGCGATCTGCACCGGACGACACCGGCGGGCGATCACGAACCCGTGATGCAGACCCTAACGAGGGGCTGTGACATCGAGCGGCGGCGGGAGCGGGCGATCACCGGCGGAGCCGACGCCTGGCCCGTTCCGCGGATTCGGCGCGGGAGCAAACCGTGACGTGAACCGCAGCCGTGCGGACGGCGGAACGAGATCTCACCAGGCGCGGCGCTGGGCGAGCAGCCGGGCCAGGCGGGCGTCGCTGGCGACGTAGGCGGCGAGCGCCGAGGGCGACAGATCGTGGATCCGGGCCCTGTCCACCTCGACCGGTGTCAGCCCGACGAGCCGTGCGATGGCCTTGAGCGAACACGAGATGCCGAGCGCGGGTCCCACGTCGCTGCGGTAGAGCTGGTAGGCGTCGAGGTGGCGGTGGCCGTGCCAGCAGGCCCGGTAGGCGCCGCGGTGCCCCGGGAGGGGCTCTCGGCGCGAGGGGATGCGCGGGTCGAGGGTGAGTCGCAGCCCCAGCGCCACCCCATGGTGGGCCGCCCGATCGGCCAGGAACGGCAGGTCGAAGAAGGCGCCGTTCCACGTGGCCAGGACGCCCGGTGACAACCCTGCGAGGCGGGCGTCGACGGCTGCGAGCATCTCGGCCTCGGATCCATCGAACACCTCGTCGCCCTCGGGGACCGACAGCGCCACGGTGACGATCCCGCCGACCGCCGGGTCGAGGCCGTCCACCGACGTGTCGGTCTCGATGTCGAGCCCGTAGACCGGCCCCCGGGAACGAGCCATGGGCCCTTTTCTACGCCGTCGTCGCCGGCCTACGGGACGAGGGTGCCCGATCGGGCACCCTCGTGGGCGCCGTCGAGCACCTCGGTGACCAGTGCCGCCACCGGGCTGCGCTCGGCCCGCGTCAGCGAGATGTGGGCGAAGAGAGGGTGGCCCTTGAGCGTCTCGGTCACCGAGACCACCCCATCGTGGCGACCCACTCGCAGGTTGTCGCGCTGGGCGACGTCGTGGGTCAGCACCACCCGGCTGCCCCGGCCCAGTCGGCTGAGCGCCGTGAGCAGCACCGTTCGCTCGAGGTTCTGCGCCTCGTCGATGATCACGAAGCTGTCGGTCAGGTTGCGGCCCCGGATGTGGGTGAGGGGCAGCACCTCGAGCAGGCTTCGCCGGAAGACCTCGTCGATCACCTCGCCGCCGGCGATCGCCTCGAGCGCGTCGGTTACCGCCGCACCCCAGGGCATCATCTTCTCGGCTTCCGAGCCCGGCAGGTAGCCCAGATCCTGCCCGCCGACGGGGAAGATGGGCCGGAACACGATGACCCGATTGTGCGTGCGCTGCTCGAGCACGGCGTCGAGGCCCGCCGCCAGCGCCAGGACGCTCTTGCCGGTGCCGGCCGGCCCGCCCAGGCTGACGATTCCGACGGCGTGATCTGCCAGCAGGTCGATGGCGATGCGCTGCTCGGCCGACCGCCCGCGCACGTCGAACAGGGCGCGGTCGCTGCGGGCGAGGTGCACGCGCTTGTCGCCGTGCACCCGCCCCAGCGCCGACTGCTGGGGGCCGGCGTGGAGCACGACCCCGGTGTTGCACGGCAGGTCGCGGGCGTCGTCCACGTCGGCGACGTGCTCGGCGAAGAGCTCGTCGATGACCGCGCGCCCGACGTCGAGCTCGACGACGCCACTCCATCCGGTGTCGACCGCCAGCTCGTTGCGGTACTCGTCGGCCTCGAGACCGACGATCGACGCCTTGAGCCGCAAGGGTAGGTCCTTGGTCACGACCGCCACGGCGCGACCCTCCGAGGCCAGATTGCGGGCCACGGCCAGGACGCGGTGGTCGTTGGTATCGCGGGTCAGCGCCGCCGGGAACCCGGCCATCTCGGTGTGGTTGACCTCGACCCGGAGCGTGCCGCCCTGGTCGTTGGCCGGCATCGGCCGGAGCAGGGACCCGTGCCGGATCCTAAGGTCCTCCAGCATTCGCAGCGTCTGACGCGCCGCCCAACCGAGCTCGGGGTGGTGGCGCTTGGCCTCGAGCTCGGTGAGCACCACCAGCGGCACCACCACCTCGTGCTCGTCGAAGCGCTGCCAGGCCCAGGGGTCGGCCAGCAGCACCGACGTGTCGACGACGTAGGTGCGGTCTGAGGGAGGGCGATCGGTCACGGAACCCCCAGTCGTCGCGGACGGGTCACCGGCGGCCAGTCAAGCCGAGCCCCGGGCCGCAGACGCGGATGGTGGATCCGGTCAGTCGGCGATGGGACGGGATGCGGGCGGCGTGCTGCGGCCACCCGTCACCAGCACCACGTGCAGGGCGGTGGGACCGTGGGCTCCGAGCGTCAGGAGCTGCTCGATGTCACCGGTTCGGCTCGGCCCGGTGACGACGACCAATGACGGCGGCATCGCGTCGGGCCCCGACCCCAGGCGCCGCAGCACGTCGGCGGGAGTCGCGAACAACCTGTTCACGGGCAGGACGCACAGGTGAACGGGCGGAAGCAGCGACGTCACCCGCCCGCTGGCGCGGCGACTGTCGAGCACGACCGAACCGGTTGCCGCGATGGCGGCCGTCGCCGACGTGACGCCCAGCCCGGCCGCCGAAGCCGTGGCGGGGCTCGCCGGGGCAACCTCCAGGCCGCGGGCGGCGAGCCGGTCGCCGACGGCGCGGGCCTCGGGCTCGGCGGAGACGACTACCGACGATCCCTCGCGGTCGCTCAGCTCCAGGACGATCCTGTCGAGGAGCGCGTCGGGCACGTCGTCCTCGACCACGTGGCAGACACCCTCGGCGTGCGCGACGGCGTCGGCGAAGCTGGTGACGAGGTCGTCGGGATCGAGGTTGAGGTACCGGGGCTCCGGAACGGGGTCGCCGGGGGCTGGCGTCGGGGGCGGCACGTGGACGGGGTTGGCGTGGATCCCCTGCGACAGCAGGCGGCGCGCCGGCGCCAGGAAGTGCTCCCGATCGCCGTGCTCGGTCCCGGTCACCGCTTGACCAGCCGACGCCCGAGGCAATAGGCACCGGCGCGGGACACTCGAGGCATTGCGGTCCGGGGGCCGGCCCCCATTGCCTCGAGTGTGTCGGCGCGGTCCCTATTGCCTCGACTCACATGCCCTCCCGCCAGCGGTCGCGGAAGCGGTGATCCGCCGGTCGCGGCACCGTCCGTCCCGCACCCCACGAGCGCCCCAGCGGCAGGCGCCCGGCCAGCGGCGCGACCATGCGACCCCAGGTGGCCAGGCGTGTCGTGGCCCCGTAGCGGCGGGCGTCCGACCATGCCACCGCCCACGCGTTCCACGCCGCCCGCTCGGCCATGCCCGCGGCCTCCGCCTTGCGCCGCCGCAGTGACAGCAGCAGGTCCTGCAGCGGGATCTGTACCGGGCAGGCGTCCATGCAGGCTCCGCACAGCGTTGACGCCTCCGCCAGCTCCGCCGCCTCGGGCTGATCTTGGGCGAGCAGCGGCGTGAGCACGGATCCCATCGGTCCGGGGTACACCCACCCGTAGGCGTGGCCCCCCACCTGCCGGTAGACGGGGCACACGTTGAGGCACGCGCCGCAGCGGATGCAGGCCAGCATCTCGTGGTACTCGCCGGCCAGCAGGTCGCTGCGGCCGTTGTCGAGGATCACGACGTGGAGCTCGTTCGCGCCGTCGACCTCGCCCTCACCGCGGGTCCCGGTGACGATGTTGGTGTACGACGAGAGCCGCTGACCGGTGGCGGACCGGGCGAGCAGGGCGAGGAGGAGGTCGGCCTGGGCCCAGTCGGCGGCCAGGCGCTCCATGCCCAGGACCACGACGTGGACCGGGGGGAGCGCGGTCACCAGGCGCCCGTTGCCCTCGTTGGTGACCAGGACGATCGACCCCGTCTCGGCGACGGCGACGTTGGCCCCGGTGATGCCCACCTCGGCGGCCAGGAACACCTCGCGCAGCCGCCCGCGGGCGAAGCCGACCAGCTCGGTGGGCTCGGTGCCGAGCGTGGGTTCGGCACCGACGGCGTCGACGAACAGATCGTGGATCTGGTGGCGGTCACGGTGCAGCGCCGGGGCGATGATGTGGCTGGGGGTCTCGTCGGCCAGCTGGATGATCCATTCGCCGAGATCGGTCTCGACCACCTGGGCCCCCGCGGATTCGAGCGCCGAATTGAGGTCGATCTCCTCGGTGGCCATCGACTTGGACTTGGCCACGCGGGTAGCGCCGCGGCGCCGCACGAGGTCGACGACGTAGGTGCGGGCATCCTCTGCGGTGGGCGCCCAGCACACGTGCCCACCCCGGGCCAGCACCTGATCGGCGAACCGCTCCAGCAGGGCAGGCAGCTCGGCCAGGACCTGCTGCTTGACCGCCCGCGCGGCACGGCGCAGGCCGTCGGCGTCCTCGAGCTCGCTCAGGCCCTCGCGGCGATGGGTGGCGAAGCGGTCCACGGCGCGGGCCACGTTGGTCCGCAGGCGTTCGTTGGCCACCGCGTCGGCGGTCCGGCTCCGCAGCGTCGTGCCGGCGAGTTGGTGGTGGCCGCTCACGATCCCACCTCAGCAGCGCCGTCGGGTAGCGCCGCGGCCAGGACCTCGGCGAGGTGACGGACGTGGATGGCGCCGCCGGTTGCATCGGACCGGGTCTGGAGGTGCATGAGGCACGAGGTGTCGCACCCCACCACGACGTCGGGTTCGACGACCGACAGGGCCCGTAGCTTCTCGTCCGCCATGGCCACCGATGCCTCGGGGAGCTTGACGCTGAAGGTGCCACCGAAGCCGCAGCAGCGGTCGGAACCGTCCCACGCGGTCGGCGTGCAGCCATCGACGGCCTCGAGGAGGGACGCGGGCTGGTCGACGATCCGCAGCTCGCGGAGCATGTGGCAGCTCTGGTGCAGGGCCACGCGCACGGGCCGGTCGAGGCGGAGCGGCGGCATGGCATCCGCCCGGCTGGCCAGGAGCTCGCACAGCTCGTAGGTGTGGGCGCCCACCCGCCGCGCCCTGGCGGCCGAGTCGGCGTCGCCGACGACGTCGAACAGCTCGGGCCAGAACTGGCGGACCATGGTGGCGCAGGACCCGGCCGGCACCACCACCGCATCGGCGCCGCGGTCGAGCTCGGCCTCGAGCGCGCCGAGCGTGGCGCGGGCAACCCTGGCGGCCTCGCGTGCGAACCCGGCGTTCCACGCCGGCTGACCGCAGCACGTCTGCGCCAGATTGCAGGACACGTCGCAGCCCGCGGCGCGCAGGACGCGCACGCTGGCCTCGCCCACCTCCGGCGCCACCACGTCAACGACACAGGTGATCATCAGGGAGACCCGCACGGCGCAACCCTAGGGGCCGGCGGCGCTGTGGGCGTTACCCGTACGCTCTTGGCTCCATGCCCACCCGCCCGTGTCCGTTCTGCGAGATCGTCGCCGGCACCCGGTCCGCCCACATAGTGCTGGACGACGAGCTGGTCGTCGCCTTCCTCGACGTGCGGCCACTGTTTCCCGGACACACGCTGCTGATTCCGCGTGAGCACCTGGAGACGCTGTCCGACCTGCCGACCGAGCGAATGGGTCCCTACTTCGAACGCGCCCAGCGGCTGGCCGGCGCGATGCAGGACACGCTGGGAGCGGCGGGATCGTTCGTGGCCATCAACAACCGGGTCAGCCAGAGCGTGCCGCATCTACACACGCATGTGGTGCCCCGGAACCCCAAGGACGGGCTGCGTGGATTCTTCTGGCCGCGCACCCGCTACGCCGACGAGGCCGAGGCCGCCGCAGTCGCCGCCCGCCTGCGCAAGGCGGTCGAGATCCACTAGGGCTCCAGCTGGAGCGACGGGGAACCGGCGCGAACCGTCAGCGTGGCCGGCAGCCCGAGCAGGTCCATCGGGTCGGTGTCCCCGAGGTCGACCGTTCGCAACGACACGACCTCGCCCCGGGCCGGGCCGGAGACGATGGTGATCTCCACCCCGATCGAGCCGTCGTCGCCCCTCGAGGCGTCCACCACCAGCGCGTCGTAGGTGCCGTCGGGCAGAGGGTTCATCGGAAGAGCGTGGCACCTCGGTTGCCGCCGGCGTCCAGCGCGCTCACCGCCGCCCGCGGCATGCTGGGGGGCGGTGACTGGCGCAGACACGACCGTCGGCAAGCTGCTCATCGCCGAACCGATGCTCGGCGACCCCAACTTCGAGCGCACCGTCGTCCTCATGATCGAGCACCGTCCGGAGGGGGCGCTCGGGGTCGTGCTCAACCGGCCCAGCGACCTGGAGGTCGGTGCGGTGCTCGAAGAGTGGGCCGACCTGGCGGCGGCCCCGTCCGTGCTCTACGTCGGCGGGCCCGTGGAGCCCAACGGCGTGCTGGCGCTGGGGCGTAGCCGTGGCGACCGGGTCGTTCCCGGGTGGTCACCCGTGGTGGGCGACGTGGGGACCGTCGACCTGCACCTCCAGCCCCAGGAGGTGTCGCCGGGGGTGGCCGGGATCCGGTTCTTCGTCGGCTACTCGGGATGGGGAGGTGGCCAGCTCGAAGCGGAGCTCGCCGAGGGCGCGTGGCTGGTCGTCGACGCCACCGCGGACGACGTGTTCGCACCCGATCCCGAGACCATGTGGCGGTCGGTCCTGCGTCGCCAGGGCGGCAAGGTCTCGATGTTGGCCGACTTCCCCGTACACCCGTCGCTGAACTGACTACGCGGCCGCGGCGACGTTCAGGGTGCGCACGGCGGTGACCATGAGGTCGTCACGCCGGCGGATGTAGGCGGGGTCGTCGGGGTCGAGCAACCGGGCGATCGTTGCCCGATCGTCGGCATCCAGGCGGTCGCCGAGCTCGGTGTCTGCCGAGCTCAGGTGGCGCTCGGCTACCTGGCGGCCGAAGTCGTCCAGCGGCGGTGGCACCTCGGCGAGGAAGGAACGCGAGCGGACGTCGACCAGTCCCGCCCTCCTCAGCGCTTCCGGCCAGCCGTACGGCAGCGGTGGTCCGCGGAGCTCGTCGCGCATGTCGGCGAACCAACGGCTGCGCGCCTCGTCGAGCCGGGCCTCGAGGCCCACCCGCCCAAGGCCGATGTCGAAGGGCAGGCACCGCAGGGGGAGTCCACCCTCGATCAGCGCGAGCCGCCCACCGCGGCGCAGCAAGCCCGCCAGCGTGTCGATGGCCGCCTGCTGGTCCGGGAGGTGGTGGACCACCCCCGATGCCCACACCAGGTCGGCCGATCCGGCCTCGACCGGCAGTGCGTCCACCCCGGCCGCCAGCCAGCGGATATGGCCAGCGAGCCCGGCATCGGTGCCGCGGCGACGGGCGATGGCGAGGAGCCGGGGATCCCGATCGAAAGCCGCCACCACGCCCGGCCCCAACGCCTCGGCGAAGGCGCAGGCGGCCCCGCCGGCCCCGCAGCCGACGTCGAGCACCAGCTGGGGCCGCGATCCCTCCCGTCCGGCCGGCCCCTCGACGAGCCACGCAACCGCCTCCGCCACCCAGGGGGCGTCGAAGCGGGCAGTGGTCTCAAGGTTGGTCAGCCACCACTCGGCGAGCCGCTGGTCGATGGTCATCGGTAGCCCCTAAAGGTCTGTGATCGCCTTGAACGCCTCACCGCGGGCGACGTGGGCGAGACTGCCGTGGGCCGCGAGCCGATCCCGCACCCGGGCACGGAAGGCGGCCAGCTGGGCCTCGCCCGCGGCGGATTCGGTCTCCACGAACATCGTCGAGCGCAGCTGGCTGCGGTGGGCCTCGAGCGCGGCCAGCTTGCGGGCCACGGATTCGTCGTCGACCTCCTCCACGTGGTCCGGTTCGTCCGCCTCGAACAGCAGCAGTGCCGCCGGGCGGTGATGCTCGACGGACTGTTCGGGGAAGAAGTGGGGATCGCGGGCGGCGACGATGCCGTCCACGGTGAGGAACCCGGCGTGGCGGTGGTCCGGGTGGAGTCGGTAGCGCCTCCAGGGGTCGTGGCCCAGCACCACCTCGGGGCGCAGTCGCCGGATCCAGTAGGCGACATGCCCGCGCTGTCGCAGCCCCGACTCCAGCTCGCCGTCCGGCCATCGCAGGAACACCACCTCCCCGGTGGCACCCAGGGCCTTGGCGGCGTCGCGCTGCTCATCCTGCCGTTGGGCCACGAGCTCGGTGAGGTCCTGGCGGGGATCCCAGGTGCCCTTGGACCCGTCGGTGCACACGAGATGGTGGACGACGCAGCCGTCGGCGGCCCACTTCGCCAGGGTGGCGCCGCAGCCGAATTCGATGTCGTCGGGGTGGGCGCCGATCCCCAGCGCGGTGGCGGGGGTCGGGAGGTTCAGGCCCATGCTTCCCGACGGCTCGGGACCTGCCCGATCGCGCTCGGGCGTGCGTCAGGGCCGGCCTCGCTCGGCCATGCGAGGTCCGCCGGCAGGTCGACGTCCCAGGCCAGGCGGTCGTCGCGCACGATGCGTGCGGGCAGGTCGCGCTGCTTGGCCTCCGTGCGGTGGCGAGCAAACGAGCCGGCGCCGTACGAGAACCGAAAACTCACGTCGGTCGGTAGCGCCAGCACGTTGGTGCCGTCGAACCGGCGGTCGGGCACCAGGGTCACCCCCGGGAACTCCGCCAGCCAGTCGAGCCTCGTCGCCAAGGGCAGGTCCGCGTGGGCCACCACCGCCATCGGCACCCCGTCGACGCCGAGCGCCGCCACCCCGTCGGCAACTGCGCCGTTGAGCCCCCGCCCCGGACACCAAACCACGCGGGCGCCGGCTGCCTCCGCCCAGCGTCGCACGTCGTCGTCGTCGCACACGACGATCGTGGGGAGCGGAGCGGCGGCCGCCAGCACGACCTCGGCCATGCGCCGAGCCAGGTCGGCTCGCTCGGCCGGATCGAGCGCCCCCGCCAAGCGCACCTTGGCGGCGGTGAAGGCCTTGACCGGAACGACCACGGCCGCCGACGTTGTCGACGTCACGCGCGGCAGCGTATCCGGGGAGTCCCGAGCGCCCCTCCCCGCCCACGGCACTACCTTGACCGGCATGCCGATCCGAGTGACCGTCGTGGGCGCCGGATCGTGGGGAACCACGGTTGCGGCGCTCGCCACGAGCAACGCGCCCACCATCCTCTGGTCGCGCCGTCCCGAGCTGGCGGACCAGATCAACAAGGTACACCGGAACGGCGACTACCTGCCCGACAACCCCTTGCCCGACGAGCTGCGGTCCACCTCGTCGCTGGAGGAGGCGGTCTGCGACGCCGACGTGCTGGTCATGGGCGTGCCCTCCCACGGCATGCGCTCGACGCTGCAGGCGCTGGCTCCCTGCCTGCGGCCCTGGGTGCCGGTGGTGAGCCTGGCCAAGGGGCTCGAGGAGGGCACCCACCTACGGATGACCGAGGTCATCGCCGCCGAGCTGCCCGGCCATCCCACCGGCGTGCTCACCGGCCCCAACCTGGCGCGGGAGATCATGGCCGGCCAGGCCGCCGCCACGGTGGTGGCGTTCTCCGACAACCACATCGCCATCGAGCTGCAGCGCATATTCGCCGGAGAGCTGTTCCGCGTCTACACCAACGCCGACGTGGTGGGGTGCGAGGTCGCCGGTGCCCTCAAGAACGTGATGGCGATCGCGTCGGGCATGGCTGACGGGCTCGGCGCCGGCGACAACACCCGCGCCGCTGTAATCACCCGGGGCCTCGCCGAGATGTCGCGGCTGGGCCAGGCGATGGGTGGCGAGCTGCTCACCTTCTCCGGGCTGGCGGGCATGGGCGACCTGGTCGCCACGTGCATCTCCCAGCAGAGCCGCAACCGATATGTCGGTGAGCAACTGGGACGCGGGCGAACGAGGGACGAGATCGTGGCGGAGATGCGGATGGTGGCCGAGGGCATCAAGACGTCGTCCGTCGTCGTCGCCCTCGGGGAGCGGCTCGGCGTGGAGATGCCCATCGCCGAGGAGGTGTTCCACGTGATCCACCGCGGGCGTCCCGCCGCTGAGGCCTACCGGGGCCTCTTGCGGCGCGCGGCCCGCTCCGAGCGCCACGGCATGGACTAGCGCTTCATGAGTGCCCGTGCCTTTGTGCTGCGCCGGTTGATGGGGCGCCTGCGGATCACCGACGACGTGGTCCGGCACCTGACCACCTTCCAGCGCCTGGGTGAGACCGTCGAGGTCGAGCTGCCCGGTGAGCTGATGCCGGTCGGGGCCCGCACCGTGTTCCGGGCCCTGCGCACCCGGGGTGCCGCCCAGATCGGCCCCGACTGGGTCTGGCCCTACTGGCTCGAGCGCCAGCTCGACCCGGGTTCGCCGGCATTCGTGCCCCGTGGCCACCTGCCGTTCCTCACCAACATGACCCTCCGCAACTGGACGGCAGTGGGCAACCTCGACTCGCCGTGGGAGGCCATCGTCGATCCGCGGGGACTGGTCACCCCCTGGTTCGACGGCTGGTCGCTGGACTGGTGGGTGGGGGCCGATGACCGCTGGCACCTGCCGTCACGGGAGGTCAACGTGCGCCAGCGACTGGTGGGTGACTCGCCGGTGGTGGAAACGGCGATGCGGGTGCCCGGCGGCGATGTCGTCGAACGGGTCTATGCGGTGCGGCGCAGCTCGACGGAGGGGGGCGGCGAGCTGGTGGTCGCCGAGGTCGAGAACTCCTCCAAGGTGCCGGTCGCGGTGGCGCTGGCCGTCCGGCCCTACAACCCCGAGGGCCTGTCGGTGATCGAACGGTTGGGCCTTCACGACGGCACGACCGTGACGGTGGACGGACGCGTCGCCATGCTCCTGCCGAAACCGCCGGCCCGGGTGGCCGCCTCCACGTTCCACGACGGCGACTCGGCCGGAACCGTGCTGTCGGGCGCCGCCGGCGAGCGCTGGCCGGGTACGGTGCGCGATCCCGCGGGCCTGGCACAGGCGGCCTTCGTATACCCCCTGCCCCACGCTGCCACCCTGCGGGCCGCGATTCCCCTCGTGCCCGAACGCCGCACCCGGCGCCGGGGGGAGGCGCGCCGGCGAGTCGCAGATGCGGCGGCGTTTCCCAGGGCGTTGCCGCCTGCCGACGCCGTGGCCCGGGGCTGGCAGTCCCAGGGCGCACGGGGGCTCCGCCTGGTGCTTCCCGACGAACGGCTGGCCTCGGCCGTCGACGCCAACCGGCGGTTCCTGCTGCTGCTCCATGACGGCGACGAGATCACGCCCGGCCCGTCGACCTACCACCGGTTCTGGTTCCGCGACGCCGCCTACCTGCTGGCGGCCCTCGACCACTACGGGTACCACGACGAGGTCGCCCGTGTGCTGCGCTCGTACCCAGGGCGCCAGCACTCGGACGGCTTCTTCTTCAGCCAGCGCAAGGAGTGGGACGCCAACGGCGCCGCCCTCCACGCGCTGGTCCAGCACTGGCGCGTGACCCGGGACGCGGCGCTCGTCGATTCCATCGTGGGATCGATCGCCAAGGGCGTCCATTGGATCGACCGCAAGCGCCACGCCCGCAAGGCCAAGCGGAACGACCCCGCGTTGCGGGGGCTGTTTCCCGCCGGCGTGTCGGCGGAGCACCTGGGCCCGTTCGACTACTTCTTCTGGGACGACTTCTGGGGCGTCGCCGGTCTCCGCGCGGGTGCCGAGCTGCTGCGGGCAGTGGATCAACACGACGCCGCCGTCGAGGCCGACCGGTTCGCCGCCGCCATGTGGGACGACGTCGAGCGCTCGCTGGGGCTGACCGCGGAGCGGCTCGGTACAACCGCCATTCCGGCGGGACCTCGGCGTCGTCTCGATTCCGGCGCCATCGGGTCGCTGGTGGCATGCACGCCGCTCGACCTCCTGGCTCCCGACGATCCCCGGATCGCCGCAACCGCCGACGTCATCCGCCAGCGGTTCACGTTCGACCCGCCGCGGGCCGTGGACACGTCGATCGACGCGTCCACGGACGGCGGTCTGGCGTTCTTCCAGGGGATCAGCCACACCGGGCTTGGCACCTACCTGACGTTGCAGTTGGCGGCCGTCGAACTCCGGGCCGGGGACCGCCGCTGCCTCGATCGCCTCGCATGGATGCTCGACGCCGCCACCCCCACGTGGACCTGGCCCGAGGCGATCCACCCCCGCCTCGAGGGTGGCTGCATGGGCGACGGCCACCATGGATGGGCCGCCGCCGAGATGCTGACCTTCGTGCGTGACCTGCTGGTCCGCGACGTTCCCGACGGGGTGGTGCTCGCGTCGCTGGTCCCCGCCGCCTGGTACGGCCGAGGCTGGGAGGTGCACGACGCACCGACCGCGGCCGGCCACATCTCCTACGCGGTCCGCTGGCACGGCGACCGAGCGGCGCTGCTCTGGGAGGTCAAGCCCCATCCGGGGGTCGAGCGGGTCACGCTGAGTGCCCCCGGGCTCGACCCGTCGTGGTCGACCGTGGCGCGCCACGGCGAGGCGCTCCTCGGGCCGGTGGCGGCGCCGCCGGGGCCGTCGGCAGCTGCGGGCGCGGCCGTCGGGCGCCGCTAGGGGAATCGATTAGGCGAGGCGGCACAGGATCGGCATGGATCCCGTGCGGTTCTCGTTCATGTTCGCCTGCACGAACGACCGGAAGCTCGGTTTGGTGAACATGCGCAGGGCGAGCCCGGGCACGCCGTAGTCCCAGCGTGCATGGTTCACGAAGGCGTACTCACTCTCGCCGATGGGCTGGAGCAGCGTCGAGTTGTCGATCGCGGTCTCGGTCATGAACCATCCGGCGAGGTGATCCCACAACTTCAGGGCGAGGTCGACGTCGTCGGCCACGAAGTAGTTGAACAGGAACAACCCCGGACGTGTCTTGTCGACGTCGGCGATGCACTTGGCGCAGCGGGCCGGGATCGCGTCAACCCGGGTGGCCTCGGTTTCGAACTCCTTGCGCAGCTGCGTGTAGGACTCGGTGGCCGGGAGCGTGTCCAGCTCGGCGGGCGTGGTGGTCTCCACCAGCACGATCACGTCGTACCTCGCGGGGTGCTCGAGCTCGCGGGCATAGCCGGTCGGCGGTGCCGCCAGCACGGTCCGGTAGACGGTGGCGCGTTCGACGGCATCGACCTGGGCCAGTTCGGCCGCCGCCGACTTGAGCCGACCGAGCAGTGCGGTCCTCCTGTCGGACGACGCGGGGAACGGCCGGGGCCCGCTCGGCGGTTCGACGTCCGCCGATAGGAGCAGGTAGCCGAAGCCGGGCGGCTCGACGAGCGTTGCCGGGCGGTACTTCGGCTTGGCGTTGACGATGGTGGGATCCATGGGTCCCTCCCTTCTGGACGGACATCGGCGCGGTTACCCACCGTTCGGCCCGCCGAAACGATCCCGTTGCCCGCACCCTGATGAACGCCATATCGTTTGAGTGATGCCAACAATGAGATCTCGTGGGGGCGATCCTGGGTACGGGCTTCCCGTGTTCCCCGGCTTTCGCGAGATCGCGGAGAGCCGGCGCCGCCTGCTGGGCGACCTCGTGAGCCGGCGGCGGTCGCTGGGGCTGTCCCAGACCGAGGTCGCGGCCCGCATGGGAACGTCTCAGTCGGCCGTGGCCCGCCTCGAGGCGTTGGCCGGCGACGTCCGGCTGTCGACGCTCGAGCGTTACGCCGAGGCCGTTGGCCACATGCTGCGCTGGTCCCTCGAGCCGGCCGCCGACCTGACGCGACGCGACCGGGTGGGCGACGGCAAGGTGCGCCGCCGGTGAGCGCCGCAGGCCTGCCGCCGGGGTGGCTGCCGCCGGACCGCCCGCCCGAGGTGCCAGTGCCGCCCGATATCCCCCGCCGCGAGCCGGGCTGGCGGCCGGCGTACCCGCCGGTGCCCCAGGTCCCGATCCCCGACGAACGATCGGCGCTCGGCGACTTCGCGTCGACCGTCTTCACCGAACTGCTCGAGCGGCGCATCGTGTTCGTTCGCGACCGGCTCGACCACGACACCGCCACGCTTGTGACCGCGCAGCTCATGACGCTCGACGCCGCCGACACCACGCCGGTCACACTGGTGGTCAACAGCCGCGGCGGACCGGCCGACGCCGCGGTGGGTGTCCTCGACACCATCGACCTGCTGGGGTGTGCTGTCGACACCAGCTGCGTGGGGCGGGCCGAGGGGACCGCGGCGGTGCTGGTCGCCGCCGGCACCGGGCGCCGCCGCTGCGGTCCCGGGGCCACCTTCCGGCTACGCCTGCCCGACCTGGAGGCCGCGGGCCCTGCCGACCGGCTGCGGCGGGAGGTCGAGGAAGCGACGCGTGTCCAGGGGGCGATCGTGGACCGGCTCGCCGCCATCACGGGGCAGTCGCGGGCGCTGGTCGCCAGGGACGTGGAGCGCGGCCGCCTGCTGACCGCCGACGAGGCGGTCGCCTACGGGCTCGTCGACGAGGTGTCGGCTGGCTGATCGGCGTCAGGCGCCCGCTCCGTCCGCCATCGCCTGAGGGTGGCTACACGTGCCCGGTTACGGGGCACGATTGCGGGCATGCGCCGGTTCGTCCGTGACCACAGCCTGTCCATCGTCGCCATCGGGGCGTTCCTCGTGATCTGGCTCGGGGGCCAGGCATGGGCAGGCCACCGCACATACAACGAGGAGCAGATCGCCCACGGCGAGCCCACCGTGAGCCTCCCCGAGTACCTGACCCGGGCCGCGTTCGGCGAGGCCACGTTCGAGAACTGGGAGTCCGAGTTCCTCCAGATGGGCGTCTACGTGCTCCTCACCGCCTGGCTGGTGCAGAAGGGCTCGGCCGAGTCCAAGCCCGTCGGCGGCGACCCCACGCTGGACGCGGACCCTCGCGAACACCGCCACGACCCCGGAGCACCGTGGCCGGTCCGACGGGGTGGCTGGGTGCTCCGGCTCTACGAGAACTCCCTCAGCATCGTGCTGCTCACCCTGTTCGCCGTCGCCTTCTGCGGCCATCTCGTCACCGGCGCCCACGCCTTCAGCGCCGAGCAGGTGGCTCACGGGGAACGCGGCGTGTCCCCCCTCGGCTACCTGTTCCGATCCCGGTTCTGGTTCGAATCGCTGCAGAATTGGCAGTCCGAGTTCCTGGCGGTCGGCAGCCTCGTCATCCTGAGCGTCTACCTCCGCCAGCGCGGCTCGACCGAGTCGAAGCCCGTCCACGTCCCCCACGCCAAGACCGGCGCGGAGTGACCCGTTGGCCGGGCGAGCATGTGGCCCCGTGGCGCCTGGCCGGGCGTTCCGGCGCCGAACTTGTGCGGTGCTCGCGAGGATTCGGCGCCGGAACGGGTCCCCCGACCGCTCCCTGGGATCAATCCGCCAGGGCCGCGGTGGCCACCCCCCACGGGCGCAGGGTGAACGACCCGTCGAACTGCGCCTGCGGGCGGCCGCGGAGGTCCACGAGCCAGCCGCGGCGGCCCTCGATGCTGACCTCGGCCGGCTCGTCGCGGGGGTTGAACACCCGCACCGTCAGCGCACCGTCCTGCCTCACGACCGACGAGACCACCGCGCCGTCCACCGCCAAGGCCGCGCCCACGGTCGGCAGATCGGCGTGACCCGCGTCGCGGGGGCTGGGCGGCCCGACCACCCGGAGCGGCACCAGCACCTCGTCCGCCAAGGCGTACGGATCGACATCGCCGACGGCGACGGCGTAGCACCGGGTCAGGCGGCGCTGGAGCTGGGGGCCTTCCATCCGGATCAACGGGCCCGCCGGCAGGGGGCGGGTCGGCATCGGTGCCTGCGACAGCATCCCGGTGCAGCGCAGCAGCGTGAGCGCCAGCTCGTGTGCCCGCTCCTCGTGGATGTCCACCAGCTCGTACTCGGCCACGCCGTCGTGCACGATGGTGAACCCCCCCGCCTGGACGAATCGGAGCGCCGGGTAGGTGGGCAGCGGCGCCTCGGTGGGCCCGCCCTCGGCGTCGAGCCCCCGCTCGACGGTCCCGAACGCGGTCTCGGCCCGGGAGCTCGCGGCCGGGGCAGGCAGCGGAAAGTGGGCCCGCAACCGGTGGTCCCGGCTGCGGTTGTCGATCGTGGTCTCGACCCGTAGCGCCCGATCGCCGCCCTGCAGTTCCAGCCGCGTGACGACCTCGTGCACCACCTCACCGGTGCGGCGTTCCAGCCCCTCGACCGCAGCCGGCCAGCGGTAGCGGGCCGCGATCTCGACCTGCGCCCGCAGGGGCCCCCGCTCGAGCACGGCCACGTCCACCGACTCGGGCTGGTCGACAACGGTGTCCAGCGCGGGCGGGCACCAGTTGTACGTGTCGCCGCAGTCGCCGCCGTCGACCAGGCGGCCGAGGCCGGCGTGGCCATCGACGGCGTAGGTGCCGTCCACGGCGTCGACGCGTGCCGTCACCCGGCCGTTCGCGAGCGTGGGGCCGCCGCCCTCGGCCTCCTCGATCACCGTGACGGCCTCGGTTCCGGTGCCCCGATCGGGGCTCCATCCCCTCCAACCGAAGCCTGGCGTTTCGTCCACGTGCGCCAGGACCGTGACCTGGGCGGGTTGGCGGACGCGCAGCCGCACGGGCCCCGCGTCGGCGAGGCCGGCCAGGGCGACTCGTGTGTCCGGCGAAACGAGCGAGCCCCTCCCCTCGCGCTGCGCCGACACCAGCACATCCCCGGCGGCGGACTCGAGGCTGAACGCCGTGATGGTTCGCATCCACTCCAGCTCCTCGGCGGCCGGGACCACCATCTCGGCCGGCCCCTCGAGCAGCACCGATTCGGCGGGCCGGGCACGGAGCACCTGGGTGCCCGGCGGCGCCTCGCCGACGTCGAGGGTCAGCCGGACCACCCCGCCCCGGGGCCGGGCCGTGGGGTTCACTACCAGCGGACCGTCATGGCGCACCCCGGCGGCCAGGTGCGCGAGCGCGCGTTCTGCCAAGCCGTCCGCGATGTCGCCGGCCTCGGCGTAGCGGTGGAGCACGGCGTCGCAGACATCGTCGATGGAGCAGGCGCACACCGAGTCGTGGGCCGAGTTCAGGATGAGGTCGCGCCATGCCTCGTCGAGCAGGGCCGCCGGCCAGCGCTCGGCGGGCAGGAACAGCGCGGACAGCGGTTCGGCCAGCCGCTCGACCGCCCGCTCGGCGCGGGCCGCCGCCTGGCGGACGTCGACCCGGTTGGAGGTCACGCCCATCAGCAGGTTGGCCCGAGCGCCGGCGCGCAGCTCGCCCCGCCAGGTGGGCAGGCCGTCGGTGGCCACCGTTGCCAGGTGCTCGGGCAGCGACACGATCCGCAGGTCGAGATCGTCTTGCAGCGCGTTGGCCTCGGCGACGACCCTTCCCAACCACGGCTGGGGCATCTGGTGGTCGGTGCCGTTCATCCACAGCAGCGGGCCGATCAGCAGGTCACCCCATTGGCGGCCGAACCCGTCGACGGCGGCGACGAACGCCGTGGCGTCGTCGGGCAGCGCCGATCCGTTGCCGTACCCCTGGGGCAGGTACTCGGCCCGGACCGTGGAGCCGTCGGGCGCCTGCCACCAGAAGCCGCTGCGGTCGATCGCGCCCGGCACGCCCCGCCAGACCACGGCGTGCTCGAAGCCGAATCCGGCCAGGATCTGGGGCATCTGGGCGACGTGCCCGAACATGTCGGGCAGGTAGCCGACCGACATGGCGCCGCCGAAGCGATCGGCCACCCTCAGGCCCCTCTGCAGGTTGCGGACCAGGGTCTCGCCCGACACCAAGAACTCGTCCGGGAGCGTGTACCAGGGCCCGATCGAGATCCGCCCGCCGCCCACCAAACGGCGCAGCGACTCCTCGGCCTCGGGCCGCACCGCCAGGTAGTCGTCGACGATCGCCAGCTGCCCGTCCAGCAGGAACCGTGCGTACGCCGGGTCACTCTCCATCTGCGGGATCAACCGGTCGAGCAGGTCGACCAGCCGGAGCCGGAACGTCTGGAACGACTGGTACCACTCCCGGTCCCAGTGGGTGTGAGGGACGACGTGGACGGTCCGCCTTGCGCCCTGACCTGCGGAAACGGCATCGATGGGTGTGGTCACCAGAGCCTTTGGATCCTCAGGCGCTCCTCTGCATTCTGGCCCCAGCGTCGCATCAGCGGGCCGGCGCGTCGGCCGCGCTCGCCCGCGACGTATAGGTCGGTAGGTCGGGCCGGGATCGTGCGAACGCTGCCCGCAGCAGCTCGCCGAGCTCCTCCTTCGAGCGCCGACGGGCAGGATCGCGCGACAGGTTGACAACCTCGTCCGGGTCGTGGTCGAGGTCGAAGAGCACACTGGAGAACTCCGGAGGATGCAGGATCAACTTCAGAGGTCCGCGCCGCACGCCCGGCCAGCCCATGGTGGTGGCGAAGATCGCCGCCCGCTCATGGTCGGCGTTCTCCGTGGCACCGTCGAGGTACGGCCGCAGGCTGCGCGAGTCGAACTCCTCGACCGGTACGTCGATGCCGGCGGCCTCGCAGAAGGTCAAGGGTAGGTCGCTCGACTGGACGACATCGGGCACCCGCCGACCACCGGCAATGCCGGGACCGGCGACGACGAGCGGGACTCGCACGAGATCGTCGAACGGTATCCACGGCATCTTCGATGCCAACCCGCGATGTCCCCCGTAGTCGCCGTGGTCGGAGGTGAACGCCACCAGGGTCCGGCCTACGTCGAGACGGGCGAGCACCCGGCCCATGGCGTCGTCGATCTGGCGGATCAGGGCTCGGATCATCGTCTGGCGGCTCCGCAGCGCCGCCTCACCCCGCACGTCGACACGCCACGGCTTGTAGGCGCGGTCGGTGTCGGTCATCGCTTCCCGGAACGCGTCGGGCAGGCGATCGTTCGCCTCGAACCCTGGGCTCGGGACCACGATGTCGTGGGGGTCGTACAGCGACCGGTACGGCTCCGGTGGGTTGAGCGGAACGTGCGGATGCGGAAACGAGATGACGAGGAACAGCGGGCGGTCGCTGCGGCGCTGGTCGAGGAACGCCGACACCTGCTGCTCGATCCACGTCGTGGCGTGATAGCGCACGTCATAGGGGAAGAAGGTTGGCTGCTCGCCCGCCGGAGGTGGGCCCGGACGAATCGCGGGCGCCTCGCCCACGTCCAGCCGCTGCCACGTGGCCAAGCCGATATCGACAAGCCATTGGTGGTAGTCGTCGACATCGGGACTTCCGTCGGGCCGGAGACCGTGCCGACTCCCGGACAGGTGCTCACTCGTCCGGACCATGTCGAAGCCGTGCTCGGCATGCATCGGTGTGAAGTGCATCTTTCCGAACAGGGCCGTCTCGTAGCCCGACGCCCGCAGCGCATGTGCGACCGTCCAGGTCCCCTCGGCGAGCGCCATCGGGTGGTCACTCCGCGGCAGCCTGTGAGGCTGGATCCCCGTCAGGAGCGCGTTGCGAGCAGGCACGCACGTCGTCGACGCGCTGTAGGCGCAGTCGAAACGAACGCCCCGAGCGGCGAGGCAGTCGAGCGCCGGCGTCTCGTAGAAGCCCCCCGACGCGAAGCCGACCTGGTCGCTGCGCTGCTGGTCGGTCATGAGCAGCACGATGTCGGGACGACGCTGCGCACCGCGCCCGTGGATGTCGCTCTGTTGCACCGCGCGTCCACTCCCATCCGCGGCTGCCAGTCGACGCCCGCCCCTCGGCTGGCTCCGGCGATCGATTCTAAGCCGTCGCCGTGACCGACCTTCGTGAGAGCAGGCATCCACGGGCGGCGGTGCGAGGACCGCGGGTCCTCGGCCGGTCCCCGGCAGTGTGGCCCAACTCCACCGCCCTACGGGGGTAGGTCAGTCGGACCCCCGACCGAGTCCCCGCTGTCGGCTGAGCACGATGGCCTGGGAACGGTCGGCGACGTGGAGCTTGGCGAGGACGTTGGACACGTGGTTGCGGACCGTCTTCGGGCTCAGGACGAGACGCCGAGCAGCCGGCTCACATGGTCGCCGACATGTGGGCCCTCGATGGGCACCGCCTCGTCGTCATCGAGCGTGACGGCGGTCGCCGCCTGACAGCGCTCTTCCGGAGGGTGTACGCGGTCGACCTGCGGGTGCCCGATGCGAGCGGGTCACTCGTCAAGTCGCTCGTGGTCGACCTGGCGGCCATCCGGGATCCGGACCTGGTCTCACTCCCCGAGATCCACGCCGGCGACGTCGGGTTGGGCGACCCGTTCCGTGTGACCTGCGAGTCCGTCGAGGCCATCCACCCCGTCAACGGCAACCAGTTGCTGATCGGCTGCGACAACAATCTGCCGAACACCGGTCGCAACCCGACGATCGCCGACGACAACGAGCTGATCGTCGTGAAGGTGCCTGACGTGACCGAGCAGGGCTGACGTTCGGGCGGGGCCGGGGCTGCCGGGACCGTGAAGGTCCCGGCAGCCCGTCCGCGCTCGGACCCGGCCGCCTCTCGCCGACGGGCGGCAGCTGGTCACTCCACGACGACGCCGGCCAGATCCTCGACCGGTTCCGGGTACCGCAGGTCCAGCCCCTCGAGCGTGTCGATGAGGGTGTGGGATATCACCAGGTCGCGGTACCACTTGCGGTTGGCCGGCACGACGATCCACGGCGCGTGCTTGGCGGCGGTGCGCCGCACCATCTCCTCGTAGGCCTCCTGGTAATCCTCCCAGTGCTCCCGCTCCTGGAGGTCGCTCAAGCGGAACTTCCAGTTCTTGGTGGGGTTGTCGAGCCGGGCCCTCAGCCGGTCGGCCTGCTCGTCCTTGGAGATGTGCAGGAAGAACTTGAGGATGATCGTGCCCTCGTCGGCCAGCATCTTCTCGAAGTTGCGGATGTGCGTGTAGCGGGCCCGCCAGCGGGCCGGTGGCACAAGGTTGTGGACCCGGACGACGAGCACGTCCTCGTAATGGCTGCGGTCGAAGATGGCGATTTGCCCGTTGGGGGGCAGGTGGGGGTGGATGCGCCACAGGAAGTCGTGGGCCAGCTCCATCTCGGTGGGTGCCTTGAACGAGGCGACGTGGACCCCGGAGGGGTTGAGGCCCTCGAACGCCTTGCGGATGGCGCCGCCCTTGCCGGAGGTGTCGGTCCCCTGAAGCACGACCAGCAGCTTGTGGCGCCCGTCGGCGTAGAACTTCTCCTGCAGCTCGTCGAGGTGGGCGGTCAGCCTGCGGAGCTCGGCGCGTCCGGCGGCCTTTCCGCCCTCGAATCCGGCGGTGTCGGCCGGGTCCCACTTGGCCAGCTTGAAGTCCTTCCCATCCCAGACCCGGTAGCGCCGCATGGGGCCGGTCTAGCGCGCTCCCGCCCCACTAGCCTGGGGTTCGGTGCGCATCGCCTTCGGAACCGACGAGCGGACCGACCTGACCGACGGGATCAAGCGCGCCCTGTCGGAGCGCGGCCACCAGGTCCTGATCGTCGGCGAGGGCGAGCCGTGGCCCGACGTCGGTCGGGGAGTGGGCCAGGCCGTCGCCGGCGGCGCGGCCGACCGGGGAGTGGTGTGCTGCTGGACCGGTACCGGCGTGTCCATGGCCGCCAACAAGGTGCCGGGGGTGCGGGCGGCGCTGTGCAGCGACCCCGAGACTGCGGCTGGGGCGCGGCGCTGGAACGACGCCAACGTGCTGGCCCTCGGCCTGCGGCTGACGTCACCCGCGCTGGCCGCCGAGATGCTCGACGCCTTCCTGGAAACCGAAACCGAGGCCGACGAGGCGCACAACGTCGCCAAGCTGGCGTGAAGGGCCCCCGGCCCAGCGCGTTCTGTGCGCGGAAGTGGCCGCCTGGGCGGCCACTTCCGCGAAGAAAACCGAGTGGGGGCCGCCGGGCTAGCCTCGCCCACGATGGCGTCCGCGACGGCACCGATGCTTCGCAAGGCGCTGCAGGGGCGGTCGCCGTCGCTCACACTGGAGCGCGAGCTGTGGGAGGCGGGGCACGACGTCGTCGTCGGCATGGACGAGGTCGGCCGGGGGGCCTGGGCGGGTCCCCTCACGGTGGGTGCCGCCGTGCTGCCCCGCGATCGGCGCGTCTACAAGATCCGTGACTCGAAGCAACTGCTGGCCCGCGAGCGCGAAGCGCTGTTCGACCGCATCGCCGGCTGGTGCTCGGCGTGGTCCGTCGGGCACGCGTCGCCCGAGGAGTGCGACGAGCTGGGCATGAGCGAGGCCCAGCGCCTCGCGGCGCGGCGGGCGCTCGAGCGGTTGGGGGTGGCGCCGGGCCGGGTGCTGCTCGACGGGAAGTGGGACTTCGTCGGCGGCGGCATCACCCGGCGGATCGTGCGCGGCGACTCGCGCTGCCTGTCGATCGCCGCCGCCTCGATCCTGGCCAAGGTGACGCGCGACCGCATCATGCAGGTCGAGGCCGACCACTATCCCTGGTGGTGGTTCGACGACAACAAGGGCTATCCCTGCCCGCGCCACAAGGCGGTCCTGCGGGGGCTGGGTCCCTCGGCGATCCACCGGCGGAGCTGGGTGTTCATGGAAGGCCTGCCCTACGCCGGGGTGGTCCGCTTCGTGCGGCCCGATCCGCAGCAGACGTTGTTCGACTGCGACGGTGAGGTTGCCTTCGACTGACGCGGGTCCCGTCCGGGTAGGGCCGCGACATGCCTGATCCCGACGAGATGCAAGAGCGGCTCGACGACCTGGGCCGCCACATCGACGAGGCGCGAAAGAAGGCCGACGAGGACGACCTGCTGCCCGAAGACGAGCCCGAGGAGCCGGACGCGGGTTCGGCGACGGAAGGGACCGAGGTGCAGCCGCCCAGCTGATAGCCCATTGGTGGCGGGATCGCTCCCGCCCCTAGCCTCGGTCGGATGCGCCACCGAAGGGCCACCGTCGCACTCGTCGCCTGGACGTTCCTCGTCTGGACCACCCGCATTGCCAACATCTGGCGCGACGGCGACCTGGATACCGGGGAACGTTGGGGGCGCACCCTGCTGGCCCTGAGCTTCACCATCCTGGCGATCGCCGTGGCCTTGGCGCTGGTGCGGGGGCTGCGGCAGGCCACGGTCGTGGTGGTGGGGGCGCTCGCAACCTGGACGCTCGCGGTCTGGGTCCTGCGTGGTGTCGGGATCCTCGTCGCCGACCACGATCTGGCATTCAAGGCCATCCACACGGCTCTGGCAGTAGTGTCGATCGCGCTGGCAGTGCTGGCCTGGCGGGAGGCCCGCGAGCCCGCGCTCCCGACTACAGCGGCTGAGGTGTCGGCGGGGCGGCGGGGCTGAGCCTCACGTCCAGGGCCAGGGTCAGGCAACGGCAGCCGCCACCGGCCTTCAGGAACTCGTCGATCGGGCAGCCGACCACTGAGAAACCCCAGGCCTCGAGCTGGCGGCCCACCCGGGGCGGGGCCACCGGCATCACAATGTTGGTGCCGACCACGACCGAATTGGCGGAGAACGACAGGGCCTCGTCGTCGGTGAGGACCAGGGGCTCGGGGACCAGCGCCTCGACCACCTTACGGCCGTAGGCGTCCCAGCCCAGGGGTGCCACGATGGCCCGCCGGGCGTCGAGTGGGCAGAAGGTGAGGTCCACGTGGTACAGCCGGGGGTCGACGAGCTGGATGGGGCGCACCGGGCACGCCAGCAGCCTCGACAGCTCCGTGGCGGCGCCGGCGTCGGAGCGGAACGAGTAGCCCGACAGCAGCACCGTGCGGCCGTCCTCGGGCGTGAACGGCAGGGCGTCGCCCGCGCCCTCGTGGTCGAGCTCGGTGGGCAGGTGGTCGACCCGCCAGCCCCGCTCGCCGAACCAGGCGGCATTGATCGGCGTCTCGGGCCGGCGCTCGGGATGGCGGAAGTGGCTGGGCACGAACTGGCCACCGTTGACCACGCCGGCATTGGCGGTGAACACCAGGTCGGGCACGTCGGCCGCCGGCTCCATCACCACCACCTCGGCCCCGGCGGCCTCGAGGGTCGCCACCAGCCCCTCCCACTGGGCCAGCGCCCGGTCGGGGTCCACCGACACCTCGCTGCTCATCCAGGGGTTGATCTCGTAGAGCACGCCGAAGTGCAGCGGCGGGCACATCAGGTAGCGGCGCCCCCAGCCCAGGCCCCCGGCGAACCCCGTCAAGGCCGGCTCACCCGGGCCGCACGAGGTGGTCGACGAGCTGGCGGACGAACAGGCCCACGTCGGTCACGATGCCCAGGGCCTGGTGGCTGCCGCGGTCAGCCAGCTTGGTGACCACCGCCTGGTTGATGTCGACGCAGAACGTCTCCACCCCGGCCGGCAGGCAGTTGCCGGTGGCGATGGCGTGCAACGTGGACGCCAGCATGAGTGTGGTCGTCACGCCGGGGATGTGCTCGCGCAGCGCGTCGGCGGCCGCCACCGTGTCGGTGATGACATCGGGGAGCGGGCCGTCGTCGCGGATCGACCCGGCCAGCACGAACGGCACCCCGGCCTTGACGCAGGCGTGCATCACTCCGCCGGTGATGTATCCCGCCTCGACGGCGGCGGCGATCGACCCGTGGCGCCGCACCTCGTTGATGACCCGGATGTGGTTGGCGTTGCCCCCCTCGGTTGGCACGCCCTCGGCGACGGACACGCCCAGCGACGTTCCGAGCACGGTGGCCTCGATGTCGTGAGCGGCGAACCCGTTCCCGGCGAAGAGCACGTCCACCCAGCCCGCAGACACGAGCCGGGCCAGGTCGGGTGCGCCGCCCGTGTGCACGACCGCGGGGCCGCAGACAACCAGCACCTTCCCGCCCCGGTTGCGGGTGGCCCGCAGCCGCTCGGCCACCCGCGAGACGAGCAACGCCTTCGGCTTCTCCGACGACACCTCGGAGCCCATGAACTCGAAGACCTGCGTGTCGCGGGGGTGTGCCGGGGCGCGGACGCGCACGCCGTCGCTGCCCACCACCACCGCATCGCCGGCCGCCACCCTGTGCATGGGCGCGGTGTGGGCCCGGCCGTCGCGCACGACCAGGGCGCAGTCCATCTCGGGGTTCTCGACCTCCAGCCAGCGTCCGTCGACGCGCACGTCGGTGCCCAGGTTGGTGGTGGAGTAGAAGCCGGCGGGCAGCACCCCGCCCACCCCGGCGGGCACCAGGCGGGCGTCGGATTCGGCCACGCGGTTGGCGCCGTGCATCTGCAGGTCGTCGAGGAGTGGCCCCAGCACGTCGTCGGCGCCGCTGACCTCGATGCGGGCCTGGCTGGTGTCGAGGCTCGTCTTGCCGATGCGGAACTCGGCGATCTCGTAGTCGCAACCGGCGTCCAGGATCGTGTCGAGGATCTTGGCCAACAGCAGCGAATCGACTATGTGGCCGCTGACCTCGATGGTCTCGGTAGCCATCACACTCCTTTGTGCGAGGGTACGGGTCGTCGGGTTTCCGGTGGCCGGGAACGGCACGGATATCATGCCGCCCGCCATGGGTCAGCCGATCAACGTCGTCGAGAAGCCGTCGCGGACGCCCGGCATCGCCCGCTTCGAGATCAACCGCTCGCTGACCGGCATGGGACACGAGCGCTATGCGTCGGCCGAGGCCATCATGGACAACCGGGCCGTCGACGAGCTGGCCAGACGCCTGTTCGCTACCGGGGGCGTCTCCTGGGTCCACGTCAACGGCAGCGTCATCACGGTTGCCCTGGCCGCGGGTTGGGCGGGCGAGCAGCTGCTCGACGTCATTCGGGGCCTGTACATCCACTATCCACCGGCGACCGGGGCCCCGGCGTCGGGTTCGGAGGTTTCCCGCCCGACTGGCGAGGAAGCCACAGGGAGTGGCACCTCCCCAGCC
>JBKPAA010000041.1:0-8641 GCA_046726215.1 Actinomycetota bacterium
GGGTGGTGGCGCCACCGCCCGTTCCTGCCGCTGCCCGCGCCCGACTACCTCCGCTTCCGCCTGCAGACGGCGTACGGCGGTGACGGGGACCGTGATCCCGATCCGGACGACCTCGTGACCTATCTCCGCTGGTGTCGCGAGCAGCGCTCGACCCAGAAGTGGCGACGGAAGGGCACCCGCCACCAGTAGTTTGTCCGGCGATATGACCCGGGCGCTCGTGCTCAACGCCACGTTCGAGCCGCTCTGCGTCGTCAACGACCGCAGGGCGGTCGTGCTCGTGCTCGGTGAGACGGCCGAGATGCTGCATGCCAGCGACGCCATCATGCACTCGCCCAGCATCGCCGTGGCCGTGCCGTCGGTGGTCCGGCTGCGGCGGTACGTGCGGGTGCCCTACCGCTGGAACACGCCGCTCAACCGCCGCTCGGTGTTCGCCCGCGACGAGCACCGCTGCCAGTACTGCGGCGGCCCGGCCGAGAGCATCGACCACGTCGTGCCGCGCAGCCGCGGCGGCGATCACGTGTGGGACAACGTGGTCGCCGCGTGCCGGCCCTGCAACGTGCGCAAGCGCGACCGGTTGCTGCACGAGACGTCGATGCGGCTGCTGCGCTTGCCGAGCGTGCCGCGGGGCTCGAGCTGGCTGACGTTCGCGCTCGGCGTGGTGCCCGAGACGTGGACGCCCTACCTGCTGAACGCGGCCGCCTGAGCACGACCCTCAGGTGACTGTGTCGGGGTCGGTCTGGGAGCGGCGGCGGCTCAGTGGGCCGGCCGCCGACCTCCACGCCGAGCCGTTCCCCGGGGTGCCAACCCGCGCCGTTTGGGTGTTGGAGGCGACGGAGCCGGCGCTCGTGCTCGGCTCGACGCAGTCGGAAGAGCTCGTCGACGGCGACGCTGCGGCCGCCGCCGGCATCGAGCTGGCCCGCCGCCGTTCGGGCGGCGGTGTGGTGCTGGTGGTGCCGGGCGAGACCGCCTGGGTGGACGTGATCCTGCCCAGAGGCGACCCGCTGTCGGACGACGACGTCGCCCGCGCCGCCCATTGGCTCGGGCGGACCTGGCAGTCGGCGCTGGCGGACCTGGGCGTCGCACCGACGGAGGTCCACGAGGGCCGGCTGGCGTGCGGTCCGCTGGGACGCCTCGTGTGCTTCGCGACGGTCGGGGCCGGCGAGGTGACGGTCCCGGCCAGCGACGGATCTCGGAAGGTCGTGGGAATCAGCCAGCGCCGCACCCGGGCCGGGGCCCGGTTCCAATGCGCCGCCTACCGCCGGTGGGACCCGGAGCCGCTGGTGCGCCTCCTCCGGCTGGGCGACGAGGGCCGCCGGGCGCTCGCCGGTGCCGCCGTCGGGACCGACCGGGATCCCGCAACCCTGGTCGACGCGTTCCTGCGCCACCTGCCGGCGTAGGCCGCCTGCCCTCGAATCCCCCCGGCTGGCCTCGTTGCGCCTTGTCTTGTGGGGGTATGTGGGGTAATTTCCCACGAAGTGGAGCACCCTGGTGGACCGGGAATCGAGGAGGCCGTCGCTCCGGCGCGCCTCGAGGCCACCCGGTACTTCATGGGCTCCTACGAGCACTCGGTCGACGACAAGAACCGGCTGGTCCTCCCGTCGACGTACCGCGCCCGGCTCGCCGACGGCGCCTATCTGGGGCCGCTCGACGCCTACCTCGGCCTGTGGCCGGTGGCGGGCTTCGGCGCCGTGATCGAGAGGTGGGAGGACGGCATCGGGCTCGGGATCGTCTCCGAGGAGGCGTACGACGCCTTCTCGGCCGCCACCTTCGAGCTCCAGCCCGACGCGCAGGGCCGCATCGTCGTTCCCCGGTCGTTGCGGAGCTTCGCCGACCTGACCGGCCCCGTCATGGTGGTCGGTGCCCGCCAGCGCGTTGCCGTGTGGGCGCGGGGCCGCTGGGACCGGCGCATGGACTCCATCCCCGAGGGGCCCGAAACGGCGCTTCGCCAGGCGGCGCGGGACCTCCGGCTGTGAACCGTGTGCCCCTCTCCGGCCCCGGCCGAGTCGATACATCTCGTGGTGCCGTCCCGCGTCCCGACCGGTCCCCGGCCGGCGCGGTGGAAGGCCCCTTCTCCGCCCGCTTCCCATCGAGCCCTTCCCGGGGAGACATCCCGGTGGGCGTCGCCGAACGGGGATGTCGGTGAGCGGGGCGGCGCCACAGGGAGCCGGGTTCGCCCACCGTCCCGTACTTGTGGACCTGGTGGTCGAGCTCTTCGCACCCGTCCCGCCCGGGGTCGTCGTCGACGCCACCGTGGGCGGCGGCGGCCACGCCGAGGCCCTCCTCGACGCCCATCCCCACCTGTCGGTGGTCGGCCTGGACCAGGATCCGGACGCCGTCGACGCCGCCACCGAGCGCCTGCAGCGCTTCGGCGGGCGCGCGACCGTGCGTCACGCCCGCTTCGACCGGTTGCGGGCCGTGCTCGGCGACCTCGGCCACGACACGGCCACCGGGGCGCTGTTCGACCTGGGCGTCAGCTCGCCCCAGTTCGACCGGCCGGAGCGGGGCTTCAGCTACCGGGAACCAGGCCCGCTCGACATGCGCATGGACCCCACCAGGCCGGTGAGCGCCGCCGATCTCGTGAACGGCGCCCCGAAGTCGGAGCTCGCCCGCCTGCTGCGTGCCTACGGCGACGAGCGCTACGCCACCCGCATCGCCGGCGCCATCGTGGCGGCGCGGCCCATCACGTCCACCGAGCAACTCGCCGACGTGGTGCGGGACGCGGTCCCGGCACCGGCGCGCCGTCGGGGCGGGCACCCGGCCCGGCGCACCTTCCAGGCCATTCGGATCGCGGTCAATGACGAGCTGGCCATCCTGCCCGCCAGCCTCGACGACGCCATCGACCTGTTGGTCCCGGGCGGGCGCTGCGTGGCCCTCGCCTACCACTCGGGCGAGGACCGCATCGTGAAGGACCGCTTCGGCCACGCCGCCAAAGGCGGCTGGACGGGGCCGTCGCACCTGCCCACGCCGTCCGACGTCCGGCCCACCGTGACGCTGCTGCGCCGGGGTGCCTGGCGGCCCTCGGCCGACGAGATCGTGGCCAATCCCCGCGCCGAGGCCGCCCGCCTTCGGGCCGTCGAGAAGCTCTCACTCCCGGAGGTGGCGTGATGGCCGTCGCCCGCGACATCCAGCTCCCCAGCGGCCGCACCGGACGCGCCCTCCCCGAGCGGGCGGTGCCCGACCCCGGCCAGGAGCGGCGAGATCGCCACCTGCGGGTCGTCCCGCCCCGGCGGCGCCCGCGCCTGGACCTCCGGCTGAGCCCCCGCACGGGCGTCCTCCTCACGATCCTGCTGTTCGCAGCCTTGTTCGGCGTGGCGGTGAGTCACGCCCTGCTCATCGAGGGTCAGGCGAAGCTCGACGACCTCGATCAGGATGTGGCCGCCGAGCAGGCCCGCTACCAGGAGCTGCGACGCGACGTCGCCGAGCTCGAGTCGCCCCAGCGCATCCTGGGCGAGGCGACGACCAAGCTGGGCATGGTGCCGGCCGGGGACCCGGTGTGGCTGTCACCCGATCAGCCGGCGCCCACCGACGACCTCCCCGACGAGACGCCCCCGGAGTCGCCCGACACCAGCGCCGCCCGGGTCAAGCGCTACCTGGAGCCGACGGGGTGAGTGGTGCTGGGACCACGGACACGCGTTCCCGTCGTCATGCCTCATATGACCGCAGCGCGAGGACCGGAGCGCGGCCGACGACCCGCCCCGGGCACGGGTGGGAGCGGGGATCACCGGGACGGAGCAGGCGAGCCAGCCGCGGGCCTCGCCTGTTCCGTCCCGGTGATCCCCGCTACCGCTCGCTAGGCCTCCTCCTCGCCCTCGGGCTCCTGTTCGGCGGGGTGGTCGTACGCCTGGGCTACATCCAGACCGTCGGCGCCCATCAGTACGTCGCGTACGGCGAGGACCAGCGGATCGATCCCATCGCCCTGCCGGCGGCGCGGGGAACGATCTTCGATCGCAACGGCAAGGACCTGGCCCTGTCGACGCCCGCAAAGAGCGTCGGCGTCGATCCCAGCGTGGTCATCGATCGGGCGCTGGCGGCCCGGCGCCTGGCCGAGGTCCTGAGTCTCCCCGAGAAGGAGGTGGCGAGCGAGCTCGCCACCGACGCCCACTTCGTCTACCTCGCCCGGCAGGTCGACGACGCGGTGGCGAAGCGGGTGAAGGACCTCGACATCCCCGGGGTGCTCATCTTTGACGAGTCGGCGCGCCTGCTACCGGCGGGCGACATGGCCCGGTCGGTGATCGGCAGCGTCGACCTCGACAACGTCGGGGTCTCCGGGCTCGAGCGGCGCTACGACGATCAGCTCGCCGGCAATCCCGGCGAGTACATGGTCGAGCGGGACCTCGAGGGCCGAACGATTCCCGGTGGACGCCAGCTGATCGATCCCGCCGTGCCCGGCGACGACATCGTGCTCACGATCGACCGTGGCCTCCAGTACGCCACCGAGGGCATCCTGGCCCAGCAGGTGCGGGTAGCCGGTGCCAGGGCGGGCTGGGCCGCGGTGATGGACCCCCGCAGCGGCGAGGTCCTGGCGCTGGCCAACGTCGAGACCAACCCCCCGACGCACGCCGTCGGCAACAGCGGGAACAACCTGGCGGTCACGCAGAACTTCGAGCCGGGCTCCGTGAACAAGGTGATAACCATGTCGGCAGCGCTGGAGGAGGGCCTGGTGGCGCCGGACACGGAGCTGCAGGTGCCCGACACCCTGCACGTCGCCGACCACACCTACACCGAGGCGCACTCGCTCCCGCCGCGTATGACGGCCAGCCAGATCCTGTCCCGGTCGTCGAACATCGGCACGATCGAGATCGCCCAGAAACTGGGGATGGAGCAACTCGACGAGTACCTTCGTCGCTTCGGGTTCGGGAAGAGGACCGCCCTCGGGTTGCCTCACGAGGAACCGGGGATCCTGCTCGATCGCGACAACTGGTCCGGCACGTCGATCGGGTCGATCCCGATCGGCCAGGGGATCTCGGTCACCGCCATGCAGATGCTCCTCGCATACAACACGATCGCCAACGACGGGGTGTACGTGCCTCCCACCCTGCTGCGGGCCACGTTCGACGCCGAGGGCGAACGCCACCCGGCGCCGCCGGGCGAGGGCCGGCGCGTGGTGTCGCCCACCACGGCGGCGCAGGTCCGGGAGATGCTGGCCCAAGCGGTGGCCGCGGGGACCGGCAAGGCCGCTGCCATCGACGGCTACGAGGCCGCCGGCAAGACGGGCACGGCCCGCAAGCCCCAGGCCGGCGGCGGCTACCGGGACGCCCAGGGCAACTACCACTACGTCGCCACCTTCGCCGGGTTCATCCCCGCGGACGATCCCCAGGTGTCGATCATCGTCGTCATCGACGAACCGACGACGTCGCCCTACGCCGGCGACGTTGCGGCCCCCGCCTTCGCCAAGATCGGGCGCCAGGCACTGCGGACGCTGCGAATCGCGCCGCCGGCGGCGGGACGGGTGGGGACGCTGCCGCCGCTGGAGGGGCCGAAGGTCAGGGCGCAGCCTGCGGCCCCGCCCATGACCACCACGAGCGTGCCGGCCGCCGCCGTAACCGTTCCCACCCCGACGACGGCGCCGACCACACCCGCCCTCGCCCACGGCGGCTAGTGGGGCGGCTCGCAACATGGCGCCGGAAATCGACGGCCCCCGACGCCGCTGGCTGCGTCCTCGTCCTCGCCGCAGCTACGGCTGCGCCTTCGTCCTGCGTCCTTGCCATCGACGCCGGATGGCTCGCCGATTTCCGGGCGAACGCTACGAGCCGCCCCACTAGGCGGCTAGGCACTACGCCGTGTGGTTGGGCCAGTTGATCGCCGCCTACCCCGGCGCCCGCCTTGGGGGCGCCGAGGGCGACCCCGACGTCCGCGCCGTGGTGCACGACACGAGCGACGTGGTCCCGGGGTCGCTGTTCTGTTGCGTGCGAGGGGCGCGGGTGGACGGCCATCGGCTGGCCGGCGGCGCCGTGGCCGCCGGCGCCGTCGCGCTTGTGGTCGATCGCCCGCTGCCGCTCGCCCTGCCCCAGGTGGTCGTGCCCGACGTCCGCCGGGCGATGGGCCCGCTGGCGGCGGCCTTCTGGGGCAGCCCCTCGCGCGATCTCGTCGTGGTGGGTGTGACCGGCACGTCGGGGAAGACCACCGTGACGCACCTGCTCTGTCCCGTGCTCGAAGCCTCCGGTGTGGCGTCGTGCGCGATCATTGGCACGCTGTCGGGCGCCCGGACCACGCCCGAGGCCACCGAGCTGCAGGCCATGCTGGCCGGCGAGAGGGATCGGAGCAGCTCGGGGGCCTGGGATGGCCCGGGCGCAGTGGCCAGCCGGGGGGCCGTGGCAATGGAGGTGTCGTCACACGGCCTGGCCCTGCACCGGGTCGACGGCACTCGCTTCGCGGTCGCAGTCTTCACCAACTTGTCCCAGGACCATCTCGACTTCCACCACACGATGGACGACTACTTCGCAGCCAAGGCAGCCCTGTTCACGCCCGCGTTCACCGATCGGGCGGTGGTGTGCTCCGACGATCCCCGGGGCCGAGAGCTGCTCGCCCGGCTGGGCGACGCCCGGTCAGGGGTGACGGCCAGCGCCTACTCATTGGCCGACGCCGAAGATCTCGAGCTGTCGCCGGCGGGCGCGTCGTTCCGTTGGCGGGGCGAGCCGGTCGAGCTGGCCCTGGCCGGACGGTTCAACGTCGCCAACGCGCTGGCGGCCGGTGCCGCGGCCGAGGCGCTGGGGATCGAGCCGGCCGTCGTGGCTCGGGGCCTGTCGGCGGCGAAGCCGGTGCCGGGGAGGTTCGAGGCGATCCACGGCGGCCAACCGTTCACGGTCCTTGTCGACTACGCCCACAAGCCCGACGCCCTCGAGAAGGCGCTGCTGGCGGCACGCGAGCTGGTGGCACATGGCCGTGGGCTGTGCGTCGTGTTCGGCTGCGGGGGCGACCGCGACGTCGCCAAGCGGCCACTCATGGGCGAGGTGGCGGCCCGGTTGGCGGACCGCGTGATCCTCACGTCGGACAACCCCCGGTCCGAGGACCCGCAGGCCATCATCGACGACATCAGGGCCGGGATCCACGGCGACACCAGAGCCACCGTCGCGGTCGAGCCGGACCGGCGGCTGGCCATAGAGCGGGCAGTCGCGGAAGCCACGCCCGGCGACGTGGTGGTGATCGCCGGAAAGGGCCACGAGACCACCCAGACCATCGGCGAGGCCGTGCGCCCCTTCGACGATCGTCAGGTGGCCCGCGCCGCCCTGGCGGGGCTGTCACGGGGAGCCGGAGGGGGCGATCCGTGATCTCACTGCTGCTCGCGGGAGGGATCAGCCTGGCGCTGTCGCTCCTCGGGACCCGGTACCTGATCGACTGGCTGCGCGCCCACAGGGTCGGGCAGCCGATCCACGCCGACGTGCCCGACGGCCACACGCCCAAGGCCGGCACGCCCACGATGGGCGGCGTCGCCATCGTGGTCGCCGCCGTGCTCGGCTACGCCATTGCTCACATCCGCGGGGGGCTGGCCTTCACCCGCAGCGGGGTGTTGGTCATGCTGGCGATCGCCGGCGCCGCCGTGGTCGGGGCGATCGACGACTGGATCAAGGTCAGCAACGAGCGCAACCTCGGCCTGTCGATGCGGGCCAAGATGGGCGGCCTGCTGGTCGTGGCGGTCGGGTTCGCCGTCGCCTGCGTGAGATGGACCGACGTCGAGACCACGCTCAGCTTCACCCGGGCCACGGAGCCCGGTTGGCCGCTGGGCGAGGGTGGCTGGGTCGTGCTGGCCGTCCTGCTGATCCTCGGCACCACCAACGCGGTCAACCTCACCGACGGGCTCGACGGCCTGGCCGCCGGCTCGTCCATCTACGCCTTCCTCACCATGACGGTGGTGGCGTTCTGGGCCTTCCGGCACCCGGGCGTCTACGGGATCAACCACGCCCTCGACCTGGCGGTCGCCGCCGCCGCCATGGTCGGCGGCATCACCGGGTTCCTGTGGTGGAACGCGCCGCCGGCACAGGTGTTCATGGGGGACACTGGCGCGCTCGCCATCGGCGCCGGCCTGGCGGTGCTGGCGCTCACGCTCAACGTGCAGCTGCTGTTGCCGATCGTGGGGGCGCTGTTCGTGTTCGAGACCCTGTCGGTGATCGTGCAGGTCGGCAGCTTCCGCATCTTCGGGCGCCGGGTGCTGCGCATGGCGCCGGTGCATCACCACTTCGAGCTGGGAGGCTGGCCCGAGACCACCGTGATCGTGCGCTTCTGGATCCTGGCGATCATGTCGATGGCGGTCGCACTCGGCATCTTCTACGCCGACTTCGTCTCGATCGGAGCCCCGGACTAGTGGCCGGTTCAGGGACCGGTGCCGGGCCTGGGGGGCGGGCATGAAGGCGTTGGTGGTCGGGCTCGGCGTTACCGGTGCGGCGGTCGCACGGGCGCTGATCGCACATGGCCACGACGTCGTCGCCGTCGACGACGCCCCGGGCGCCGCGGCCCGGGCAGCCGCAGACGACCTGGGGCTGGACCTGGTCGCGGCCCCGGCCGCCGACGAGCTGGTGGGCCTGGTGGCGGCCGCCGAGGCCGTGCTGCCGGCCCCGGGGCTGCCGGCGCGCCACCCCGTGTTCGCGCTGGCGTGGGCCGCGGGCGTGCCCGTCCTGTCCGAGTTCGACCTCGCCTCGTGGTGGGA
>JBKPAA010000042.1:0-13371 GCA_046726215.1 Actinomycetota bacterium
CCACCACCTCCCCTCGGACCAGCCGCCACCGCTGACCGGGGCCGCCGGGGCGGTCGTGTTCGAACAGCAGCTTGGCCACCGTCACGGCAGGGGTGCCGGCTTCGGTCTGCAGGACCCCGGCCGCCACCGCCGACACGGCCAGGCCCCGCACGGGGATGCCGCTGGTCTGCCACGCTCGGGCGGCGGCGCGCATGCTGCGGGACTTGCCGGTCCCGGCCGGGCCGACCACGCAGATGACCGTGTCGCCGTCCTGGGTCACGGCCCGCACCGCCGCCGCCTGGTCGCCGCCCAGGCCCGCCTCGGCGATGGCCGCTTCCACGGCGGCGGGCTGCGCGACACCCCAGCGGCCCGGGTCCGCGGCCGCGTGGTCCAGGACCTGTTGTTCGACGCTGAGGGTGTCGAGGGTGGTGAAGCGGGCGGCGCCATGACGTTCGAACACCGACAGGCCGTCACGCCGCCGCAGATCGGCCGGCGGGGCAGGCTCGGGCGCGGCCAGAGACACCACCGCTGGGTGGGCCAGCACGTTGTCGGCGGCGGCCTCGATCCACCGACGGGTCGCCTCGGCGTCGCCCAGATCGGTCGGGGCGAGGCGGGCGGCGGCGCGCACCACATCACGGCGGGACCACGTCGACAGCGACCGCGACAGGTCCTCGAGCACGTCACGAACTGCCATTGGTTCGGTAGGCTGCCGGGAGCGTCCGGCGGTGCACGACCCCCTCGATCCACCGATCCGGATCCCAGCCGGCGGCCACGGCCTCGGCCCGCCAGCGGTCGAACAGACCCGCATCCGCCTCGGCGCCGCCGTCCTTGGCGGTGCGGGTCTCCAGCACCGCCACCTCGTAGATGCGGCGCCGACCCATGGGCGTCAGCTCCCGGCCCAGCGTCGCTTCGGCCTCGGCGATCAGCTCGCCCGCCCGGGCCTCCACCGCAGCCGCACGTTTGGAGAATCTGTCCCGCAACCCGGCCGGCACCCCAACCAGCTCGGCCTGGCCGTGACGATCGACACCGGTCCACCCCACCCCCAGCCGGGCGGTCAGCTCCGCCCGCAACGGCCTGGTACACCATCCCCGCCGTCTTGAGCTCTCGATGTAACGCCCGCGAGTCCAACGCCCGCCACACCCCATCGGCGCAGCGGACCCGTCCCGACACCAGGACATGGGTATGCAACTGCGGGTCCCCCGCCCGCGAGGCCCGGTGCACGAACGCCGCCGCCAGAACTCCCTCGGTGTCGACCTGGCGCACCCCGGCCTTGCCTTCGCGGCTGAACGCCGCGTGGTCCTCCAGATGCGCCAGCCCGGCCGCCACCGCCGCAGCGTGGCCCTCACGTACCGCCATGCCGACCTCGCCACCGGCGGTCGCCCACAACGTCGACACCGACTTCGGCGCCGAGAACGTCAAATCCCAGCCCGTCACCCGATCGGCGCCCTCCCGCACCCGATACGGCTCCCCGAGCGACTCCCCCGACACCGGATGGCGGCCATCGAACAGACGCGCCAGCTCCTCGGCGGACACCTCGCCCCGCAAACCCGCGGCGGCCGAGCCCCGCCCCACCCATCGCCCGGGCGCCTCGCCCCGGCCCGCGTAGTAATCCTCCAGCCCGACGGCGACCGTGTCCGTGTAGTAAGACACGGTCGCAGCGGTCACTTTCCCCCGGCTCAGCATCGGCCACCGCCAACGAGGCGGCGGGCCGCCGGGACGACGACCCAACTCCCGGCACCGCAGGGTGCCAATGTCCGCGCGGGTTCTCGGGCTCGGCGTTCCCGGCGCTCCGTGTTCCGGACTTCCGCGTTCCTCGGTCTCGCGGGTTCGGGTCTGCTTGGTTGCACACCGGGGGATCGACGCGTCACCGACGGCCCGCGCTCATGCGTCGAACAGCGCTGCCTGCGCCGGCGCGCCGCGCCCCCCTCTTGTGCTTCGCCACCGAAGCGGCCACTGGGGCCGAGTCCTGAACGCCTCGGGCGCTCCCGTCGGCAGCAGCGGCGCCAGCGCGCTCTACCGCGGACGCTCGGGCCACCTGTGCTTGGACCTCCGCCGACGCGGTCAGAGCCCGCTTCGAGGAAGCGGCTCGCATCATCGCGGAGAAGCTCTTGCCCGACCTTCCGGACCCGTGACGGGGGTACCGTGATGTCGATCCCGCACGCGCGCCTCGGGTGCCCGAGGTCGCCCGCCGCCTCGGAGTGGACGGGGCAGAGGGGTCTACGGGCTGATCCTCGACGGCCAGCTGCCTGCCGCAACGGGTATGACGGCCTCGTGTACGTCACGGCGGAGGCGCTGGAGGAGTTCCAGCGCCTACACGCGCCGACGCCGCACTAGCGCACGCCGCGCGCAACGGTTCGCGATTTTTCCGTGACCAGAGTGTGACCACGGACCGAATGTCGGCCCCTGTGACACCAGAAACCGCAGGCCGCGCAGAGCACTGACCTGCGATTTCTTCATCAAGCGTGAGCTCGGGGGGGAGGACTCGAACCCCCAATGACAGGGCCAGAACCTGTTGTGTTGCCGATTACACCACCCCCGAAGGCGGAGGGACACCCTACCCGGCGGGCGCCGCCGGCCGCACCCTCAGCCCTCAACCTGGGCATCGAGGTCGACCAGGCGCCGGAAGCCGATGATGCGCCCCACCGCCACCGCGGCCGTCTCCTCGATGTAGTCGCGGACCGAACCCCGATTGCCGCTGGGTGACACTGACGCGTCGAGCCCCAGCTCGTCGGCGATGGCCTGGACCCGCAGCGCGTGGTAGCCGTCGGTCACCAGCACGGCGTGGGTCATCCCCTTGTCCCTAAGGATGCGGGCGGCGGCCGCCAACGACTCCCACGAGTTGGTGCCCTGGACCTCGCGCAGCACGTGGGCGTCGGGGACGCCCGCCGCCAGCAGGTACTCGGCGCTCGCCGTGGCCTCGGTGCAGCGGTCGCCCTCCTGGCGCCCGCCGGTGACGACGATCGTCCCCGCGGTGCCGCGTTCGTACAGCTCGAGCGCGTGGTCCAGCCGCTCCTCGAGGACCGGCGACGGCCGGCAGTCGTACTGCGCAGCCCCAAGCACCACGATGGCCTCGGCGGACCGGTCGCCGTCGCGGCGGCTCGCCAACCACACCTGGACGAAGGTCACCACCACGTACGCGACGAGCAGCGCGCCGACGAGCAGCAGGCCCCGCCAGACGAGCCGGCGCCGACGCGAACCTCTGGTCCTGCGCTTGCCGGCGGGCTTCCCCGGGGCCGGCCGGAGCGTGGAGGTCATGGTTCAGAGCTTTCCCCGCGCCGATCGGAGCCGGTCGAGCGTGCGCTCGCGCCCCAGCACCGCTAGCGACTCGTACAAGGGCGGGCCGACCGATCGACCCGTGACCGCCACCCGCACGGGGGCCTGGGCCCTGCGCATGTCCACCCCGCCGTCGGCCTTGACGAAGCCGGCAGACCGGGCCGCGGCTTCCAGCGCCGACTCGATGGCATGGGCAGCCCAGCCGCACGACGACAACTCGGCGACGGCGGCGTCGAGCATGGCCGCCGCTCGCTCCCCCAGCCTGACCATTCCCTTGTCCCACGATGCCTCGTCGATGGCGCCCTCGATCGAGTCGAGGCGCAGGAAGTCGACCATCGGCTCCACCTCCGTCAGCAGCCGCACCCGCTCCTGCACCAACGACGCGATCGGGCGCAGCACCGCCTCGGTGTCGTCACCGTGGACGAGGAATGGCCGGGCGCGATCGATGAAATCCCCGGCGTCGAGCGCCCGGATGTACTCGGCGTTGAAGTGCTGCAGCTTGCGGACGTCGAAGAACGCCGGCGACTGCGTCACGTCGGACAGCCGGAACAGCTCGACGATCTCGGCCAGCGGACGGATCTCGACGCCGTCGGGCGGTCCCCAGCCCAGCGTGGCGAGGTAGTTGACCACGGCCTCGGGCAGGTAGCCCTCGTCGCGGAAGTCGGCCACCGACACCGAGTCGCGGCGTTTCGACAGCTTCTTGCGCTGCTCGTTCACGAGCACCGGTAGATGGGCGAACACCGGCCGGTACCCGAGCCCCAGCGCGTCGGCGATGAGCAGGTACTTGGGGGTGCCGTTGACGTGTTCCTCGCCGCGCACCACGTGGGTGATGCCCATGCCGGCGTCGTCGACGATGTTGGCGAGCAGGAACGTCGGGGTGCCGTTGGAGCGCAGCAGCACGAAGTCCTCGAGCTTGGCGTTGTCGAACGTCACCTCGCCGCGTACCAGGTCGTCGAAGCTCGTGGATCCCTCGTCGGGGGTGCGGAACCGCAGGGCCGTCGAGGGCACCCGCTCGAGATGCCGGTCGCGACAGAAGCCGTCGTAGCCCGGTGGGCCGCCCCGCTCGCGGGCCCGGGCCTGCACCTGCTCGGGGGTGCAGTCGCACCAATAGGCCCGACCCTCGGCCAGGAGCTTCTCGGCTGCCGCCGCATAGAGGTCGAGGCGCTCCGACTGATGGACGGGCTCCCCGTCCCAGCCGAGGCCGAGCCACTCGATCATCTCGAAGATGTTTGCGGTGAGCTCCGGGCGGTTGCGCTCGACGTCGGTGTCCTCGATGCGCAGCAGCATCACGCCGCCCTCGCGGCGGGCCACGAGCCAGTTGAACAGGACGGCTCGGGCGCTGCCCACGTGCAGATAGCCCGTCGGGGAGGGCGCGAACCGGAGACGGGGTGTCGGCGACATCGGTCGCCCTAGGCTACCGGTCCCCCTGACGGCGTTCGGTGCGGAGTGAGACGTGATCGACCAGCAACTCGTTCAGGCGATCGGGCGCCTGCTCGGCGATCCAGTGGCTGACGCCCTCGAGCACCACGAACCGGTAGGGGCCCTCGACGAACTGCGCCGTCGCCTCCGCGGCCTCGGCGCCCAGGGCCGCGTCGTCGGTCGACCACACGTACAACGTGGGGGTGGTGATCGGGCCGAGGCCCTCGGCATCGGCAACCGACGCGGCGCGGTACCAGTTGAGGGCCGCGCCCAGCGCCTCGGGGGTGCCCAGGGCCTCGATGTACGGCTGCTCTCGGCCCTCCGGCATCCCGCTGGCCGCGAAGATCAGGCGGAAGACGGCGGCGTCGTTCTCGAGCAGGCGGTCCTGCGAGTCGGGCTGCCGGAAGAACGTGATGTACCCGGAGCGCTCGGCCTGGTTGCCCCCCAGGTCGCCCCGGTAGGCCCGATATAGCGCCCCAGGATGGGGGGTGGACACCGCCGCCAGGGTGTGCAGCCGCTCGGGATGCCGCCCGGCCACCTGCCACGCCACCACCCCGCCCCAGTCGTGGCCGACGAGGTGGAACCGTTCGGCGCCCAGCGCGTCGGCCATCCCGATGACGTCGCCCACGAGCTCGGGCATGGCGTAGGCGGCGAGCTCGGCCGGCCGGGCACGCGGCGAGTAGCCCCGCTGGTCGGGGGCGACCGGCCGGAAGCCGGCGGCCGCCAGCGCCGGGATCTGGTCGCGCCACGACGCCGACGTCTCTGGGAACCCGTGCAGCAGCAGCACGAGCTCGCCGTCGTCGGGACCGTCGACAAGCGCGTCGAACGTGTAAGGCCCGACGACGATCCCGGTCGAGTCGATTGCCATCGGGTCATCCTTGCGCGTTTGCGGCGAGGGCGCGGGCCTCGTCGGCGCGGTCGAGCAGAAAGGCGACGACCGGCACCCACCACGACACCGTCTCGGCGATGGGCCGCCCGTTGAGCAGCTCGCGTCCCTCGATCGCCGCCCGGGCCAGCGCGGGCCCGATCCAGCCGAACTTGGCCCCGATGGTGGCCGACATCGCCAACCGGACGGTGGCGCCGGGCCCCGTCCAGCCGGTGTCCCGCAGCCCGGCCGCGTAGCCATCGGCGACGGCGCCGTAGAGCGCGTCCAGCTCGTCGGGGGCGACGTGGAAGTCGAGCACGGCGTCGGGCACGAGGTTGCCGGCGTCCTCGCCGAGGGAGCCGACGCCGACGAACGACCAGTCGATGGCCGCCGTCGTTCCGTGCCCGCCGTCGAACAGGTTGGCCGGATGGAAGTCGAAGTGGCAGAGGGTGGTCGGCATCCGGTCGAGCACGGCGAGGAAGCGCCCGCGATCCGCCCGCATGGCCTGGAGGGCCTGGATCGGAGGATCCGGGAACCAGCCGGCGAGGAGTGGATGCCGCCACGCGGCCGCGTCGGTGGGAACCGTCAGCCCGCGGAGCGGCTGGTCGAGATAGCTCCGCAGCCATCGACGGCTCAGCCACCGTTCGTCCGGCACTGGCCGCCCGGCGACGAACTCACCCTGGGCCTGGCCCAAGTGCCGGGCCGCGAGGTGGTAGCGGTCGACGGACCAGGACGGCGCCGGATCGCCGCGCAGGTCCTCGAGCCACAGCGCCACCGTGCCGTCGTCGCGCTCGGCCACCAGGTCGCATCGTGGCGCCCTGAGCCCACCGCCGAGGCCGTCGAGCAGCCCCGACCGGTAGGCCTCGGCCTCGCGGCGCCAGTAGTACCAGTGCGCCTCCTCGCCACCGGACCGCCAGTTCGGGCTGCCCCCGTCGGGGGCATGGGCCAGCGCCTTCACCACGGCGGAGCGGTCGCCGATCCGGACCCGCCACAGCCCTACCGTCGCCGAGGCCACGGCGGCGTGCGGCAGCGGTTCGATCGTCGTGGGGCCCGCGCGGCCGTCACCGAGGACGGCCTTCACCTCGTCGGGCGGCACGGCGGCGGCGCCGTGCGTCACCGGCACTACACGGCCAGGAGCGACCGCCAGTCGGCGCGGTGGCGCTCGGCGATCTCGTCCGGGGTGAGGCGCAACGCGTCCTCTGGGACCAGGTCGACGATCCGGCGCTGCTCGGGGTAGTGGTGGGGATTGGCCACCTCGGCGAACAGCGGCTGGCGATAGGCGATCAGGTCGGGCGGCGCGTCGCCCAGGAACCCCCAGATGGTGAGCGCCGCGGTGAGGTCGTGCACCACCGGGGCCCGGCCGAACAACGATGCGCGCTTGAGCGCCACGCCGATGCAGCCCACCAGCGCGTCCTGTTCGTCCTCGTCGTGGGCGAGCTGCAGGTGGCCCTCGAACCAACGCGCCAGGACGTAGATGTAGCCCTGGTCGGGACCCGGGGCGCCGAGCCCCTCACCAGACGGTTGGTGCCACGGCTCGTCACCGGGCCGGACCGGTCGCCACGACTCGGGACGGCGCGGCGGCGACTCGTAGTTCCGCACGTGCCGGATCGCCGGTTCCGGGACGTATTCGGGGGCGGCCACGGGCCCGAACGTTACCGCTGACGTGGGCCATTCGGCATGGCCGGCGTCTCCGTGCCGGAACCCTTGAGCAGGCCGTAGACCAACGAGTCGACCAGCGCCTGCCACGAGGCCTCGATGACGTTCTCGCTGACGCCGATGGTCGACCATGTCCGGTCACCGTCGGTCGAGTCGATGAGCACCCGAACGACCGCGCCGGTGGCCGCCGCGCCCTCGAGAACACGCACCTTGAAGTCCGTCAGGTGGATGCGATCGAGCTGCGGATAGCGCTCGGTCAGGACCGACCGCAGGGCTCCGTCGAGGGCGTTGACCGGTCCGTTCCCCTCGCCCACCGCCACCAGCCGCTCGTCGCCGACCCACACCTTGACCGTCGCCTCCGTGTCGATCATCGACTCGCCGTCCTCGATGGGTGCGCCGCCTCGCACCGCGTTGCGGTGGTAGGTGGTAACCCGGTAGCCCTCGAGCTGGAAGTACGGCTGGCGCCAGCCGCCGGCCTCGCGCATGAGCAGCTCGAGCGAGGCGTCGGCGGCCTCGAACTGGTAGCCGTCGGCCTCGAGGTGCTTGAGCCGCTCGGACAGCTCGGCGGCGCCGCGCCCGTCGAGCTCGACGCCGAACTCCTTGGCCTTGAGCGCCATGCCCGACCGGCCGCCGAGGTCGGACACCAGCACCCGCGTGTGGTTCCCCACCAGCGCAGGGTCGACGTGCTCGTAGCTGGCGCCGCCGACCTTGCCCAGCGCGGACGTGTGCAGCCCGCCCTTGTGGGCGAACGCCGAGGCGCCGACGTACGGGTCGGCCGAGTGGGGTGGCAGGTTGACCAGTTCGGCCACGTGGCGGCTGACCGCCGTGAGCCGGTCGAGCCGGTCGTCCGGCAGGCAGCGCCGGCCCATCTTGAGCTGCAGGTTGGGGATGCAGGTCATGAGGTTGGCGTTGCCGGTCCGCTCGCCGTAGCCGTTGACGGTCCCCTGCAGGTGGGTCGCCCCGGCCACCACCGCGGCCACGGAGTTGGCGACCGCGCAGCCGCTGTCGTTCTGGGTGTGGATCCCGATCTGCCGGTCGGCGCCGAAGTACGCCACAACTTCCCCCACGATGCGCTGGACCTCGTGCGGCAGCGAACCACCGTTGGTGTCGCACAGCACAAGGACCTCGGCGCCCTCGGTGGCCGCGGCCTCCAGCACCCGCAACCCGTACTCGGGGTTGGCCTTGTAGCCATCGAAGAAGTGCTCGGCGTCGAAGAACACCCTCAGCCCCTGGGCCCGCAGGAACCGGACCGATTCCCCCACCATCGCCACGCCCTCGTCGAGGCTCGTGCCCAGCGCCTCTGTCACGTGGAAGTCCCAGCTCTTGCCCACGATGCAGGCGGTCGACACGCCGCTCTCGACCAGCGCCGTCAGCGTGGGGTCGATGTCCACCCGCCCCGCCGGCCGGCGGGTCGACCCGAACGCGACCAGCGTGGCGGTATCGAGGCGCAGGTCGCGCGGCGCCCGGCGGAAGAATTCGGCGTCACGCGGGTTGGCCTGCGGGTAGCCGCCCTCGATCCAGCGGACGCCCAGCCAATCGAGCTGCTCCGCCACCCGCAGCTTGTCCTCGACCGACAGGGAGATTCCCTCGAACTGGGCACCGTCCCGCAGCGTGGTGTCGAAGATGTCGACCGGCGAGAGCGTCTCCACCGATCCGCCGGCTGTCGATACGTCAGTGGACATGCTCGACCCAGTCCTTGTACCTGTCGACCTGGCCCCGCACCACGCGGCCGTACTCCTCGCCGATCGCCAGGGTCATGGGCCCTGGGCACGGCAGCTCCCGGTCATCGACCGAGCGGACCGAGGACACCTCGGCCGCGGTGCCACACACGAACATCTCCTCGGCGATGTACAGGTCGCTGCGCGACAGGTCGCCGAGCTCGACGTCGAAGCCCAGGTCGCGGGCGATGGCCATCACCGTGGACTGGGTGATGCCCTCGAGGGCACCGGCGGCCAGCGGGGGGCTGATGAGCTTGCCGTGGCGGGCGACGAACACGTTCTCGCCCGTGCACTCGGACACGAAGCCGGCGCGGTTGAGCAGCAGGGCCTCGTCGTAGCCGGCCTTGAGCGCCTCGACCTTGGCCAGCGAGCTGTTCACGTAGTTGCCGGTGGTCTTGGCGGCCGGCGGCATGATGTTGTGGTCGTGGCGGGCCCACGACGAGATCTTCATCCGCACGCCCTCGGTGAGGGAGTCGTCGCCCAGGTACGCACCCCAGGGCCAGCAGGCCACGGCCACGTCCACGGAGCAGGGCAGGGTGTTGAGCCCCATCTCGCCGTAGCCGTAGTAGGCGATGGGCCGGACGTAGCACGAGGGCAGGCCGGTCGACCGCACGGTCTCCTTGACCGCCTGCACCATCTCCTCCACCGAGTAGGGCATCGGCATCATCAGGATGCGCGCCGACTGGTCCATGCGCCGCATGTGGTCGGTGAGGCGGAACACGGCCGGGCCGTCTTCGGTCTCGTAGGCGCGGATGCCCTCGAAGACACCCATGCCGTAGTGGAGCGTGTGGGTGAGGATGTGGATCTTGGCGTCGTCCCACGGGATCAGCTCGCCGTTGAACCAGATCTTCTCGGTGGGGGTGATGGGCATGGTGCAGGGATCCCCTCGTGTTGGGTGTGATCAAACTCGGGCGGCGATGGCGTCGCCGACCTCGGCGGTGGTTCCGGTGAGCGCCGACGGGTCGGCGCAGGCCTTGCGGATGCGGGCGGCGGCGTCGGCCTCGCCCAGGAAGTCGAGCATCATGGCCGCCGACAGGACTGCGGCGACCGGGTTCGCCTTGGCTTGCCCGGCGATGTCGGGAGCCGAGCCGTGGACGGGCTCGAACATCGACGGACCGGTGCGCGCCGGGTTGAGGTTGCCGGAGGCCGCGAATCCGATGCCGCCCGATACGGCGCCCCCGAGGTCGGTGAGGATGTCGCCGAACAGGTTGTCGGTGACGATCACGTCGTAGCGCTGCGGGTCCTGGACGAAGTAGATGCAGGCGGCGTCCACGTGGGTGTAGGCGGTCCCGACGTCGGGGTGATCGGCGGCCACCTCGGTGAACGTCCGCTGCCAGAGGTCGCCGGCGAACGTCAGGACGTTGGTCTTGTGGACCAGGGTGACGTGCTTGCGGGGCCGCTGCGAGGCCAGCTCGAACGCGTAGCGCACGCAGCGCTCGACGCCCATGCGGGTGTTGACCGATCCCTGGGTGGCCACCTCGTGGGGTGTGCCCTTGCGCAGGACCCCACCCTCACCGACGTAGGGCCCCTCGGTGTTCTCCCGGATGACGACGATGTCGATGTCCCTGTCGGTGTCGAGGAACGGCCGCTGGTTGATGTAGAGGTCGAGGTCGAAGCGCATCTTGAGCAGCAGTCCCCGCTCGATGACGCCGGGCGGCACGTCGGGGGTGCCGACCGCGCCGAGCAGCAGCGCGTCCAGCGTGCGCCACTCGTCGACCACGTTGTCGGGCAGGATCGTGCCGTCCCGGAGATAGCGGGTGCCGCCCAGCTCGTAGTCCACGGTGTCGAGGTCGACCCCGGTGGCCCGGACGACCTTGAGGGCCTCGGCGACGACCTCGGGGCCGATGCCGTCCCCGCCGATGACTCCGATCTGGTGGCTCACTATGTCTCCGAGGTTGATCCGGGCCGATAAATGACAAACCGCCCACCGATGGTGGACGGTCGGGAGCGCACGTCGAGCGGCCGACGCGCGCTACACGATGATGATTACCGAGGCGGCAAGGGGACGCACGGCGGCAAGTGTTCACCGAAGCGCCAAGCGGCGTCAACCGCGATGGCGAGCGCCGGGGTGGCGGTCGTTGGCCGACCTGTGTGAAGGTCCTAGCCTGGTACGTCTATGGCACAGACCCACCACCTCTCGCAGGCTGCCTACGACCGCCTCAAGGCGGAGTACGCCGACCTGACGACACGCGGCCGGGTCGAGATCGCCCGCAAGATCGAGGCGGCCCGGGAGCTCGGCGACCTCTCCGAGAACGGCGACTACCACGCCGCCAAGGAGGAGCAGGGCAAGATGGAGGGCCGCATCCGCCAGCTTTCGGTGATGCTTGAGAACGCCGAGATCGTTCGGGCCGACAACGGGGACCATGTGTCACACGGCTCCGTGGTCGCCATCCGTTACGCCGGCGACGAAGAGGTCGAGCGCTACCTGGTCGGCTCGATCGAGGAACGCCACGACGACCTCGAGGTCATCAGCCCGTCATCACCCCTGGGTGTGGCCCTCATCGGATCGTCGCCGGGTGACTCGGTGACCTTCACGGCCCCCACCGGGGCCGAGCTCGAGGTCGAGATCGTCTCGGTCGACTGACGGTTCATGACGGTTCCTGGCACCGGATCGGTTGCCGGCCAACCAGTACGGCGCCAAGAACGGCCGGCGGCGTGCCGCGCGCCGGGATCGGCTACGCCCCAGGGCCGGCTACGCCCCACCCCAGTCGATGATCCGGGTGATCACGTCGTGGGCGGCGGCGCCGGTCCGGGCCCGGTCCCCGGTCGCCAGCAGGTCGAGGAGCAACCCCTGGATCGCCGCCACCTCGACCGTCGCCACCCGTCGGGCCTCGGCCGCCGGAACGCCCACCTCGGTGAGGATGCTGGCCGACAGCTCGACCCACGCCCGGAGCAGCCGGGGGGCGGACTCGACATAGGGCGTGCGCCCCATGAGCGCCAGGCCCTGCACCTCGAACCACAGCCGGAGATAGGGCTCGGCCTCGGGACTGGCCAGCCGCTCCCAAAGGTTCTCCAGGCGCTCGCTGGGCGTGCCGCGCCCCGCCATCTCGTCCAGCACGATGGCGGCCAGGTGCGAAGACGCCCGGTCGAGGACCTGATCGATGAGCGACCGCTTGGAGTCGAAGTGATACACGAGCATCCGGTCGCTGGTGCCCAGCGCCGCGGCCAGGGGGCGCAGGCTGAGATCGGCCACGCCGTGCCGCAAGGCATACGCGAGCGCGCCCTCCACCAGCTGGTCGCGTCGTGCTGGCTCGCTCACCGTGGGGTGACCTCCTTCACGTAGCACCTGCTACGCATCGGTACTACCTTATTGTGTAGCAGTCGCTACAGGAAGGAGTGAGCAATGTCCTACGGCACGATCGCCGAACGACATGTAGATCTCGACATCGGACGCATTCGGGTGCGCGAAACCGGCACCGGCCCGCCCGTCGTCCTGGTCCACGGGGCCCTGGTCAACGGGCACCTCTGGGACGACGTCATCCCCATCCTCGCCGACCGCCACCGGGTGATCGCACCCGACCTGCCGCTCGGCTCCCACGCCGAACCCGTACGACCCGGGACCCCGCTCGGCCTCCCCGCGCAGGCCGACGTGGTGGCGGATCTCATAGCGGCCCTCCAACTCGACGACGTGACGCTCGTCGGCAATGACACCGGCGGCGGGATCTGCCAGCTGGTCGTGACGCGCCGTCCGGAGCGGATCGGCCGCTTGGTGCTCACGTCGTGCGACGCCTTCGACAACTGCCCGCCCCGGTTCTTTCGCTTCCTTGTGTGGGCCAGCTACGTGCCCGGCAACGCCTGGCTCACGGCGCAGAGCATGCGCTCGCCGCGGTTCGCCCGGCTGCCCATCGCATTCGGCCGGCTCACGCACCGTGGCATGGACAAGGAGCGTCTCGACCTGATGTTCGAACCATTGCGCCGGTCACGGGGCGTGCGTCGGGACGCGGTGCGCATGTTCCGGTCCCTGGACGCCGCCGACACACTCGCAGCGGCCGCGTCGCTGGGCGACGTCACGATGCCCGTGCTCATCGCCTGGTCGGCCGACGACAGGATCTTCCCGACGGACCACGCGTCACGGCTGGCGGCGCTGCTGCCCGACGCCACGGTGTCGCCGATCGCCGACAGCCTCGCCTTCAGCCCCATCGACCAGCCGGAGGCTCTAGCCCAGCGCATCGGTGACTTTGCCGCTCGGACACTGAAAACTGCCTGAAGGCACTTCAATAGAAGAAAAATCATTCACAACTATTGTAAAGGCTCCTCTCATCACCTAACCTCGTACGCGTGTTCGCAGAGGTCAAGCTTCGACAGGTGAGGGACTTGGAGGCGGCGCTGCGCCTTCAGCTCGGGCGACTGCGGCCCGGCGACGTGGCACTGACCGATGCCTCCTCCATGTGGCAGGCCTACGACGCCATCGAGCGGTTGGCCGGCGCGGCGAAGACCTTGCTCGCCGCCAGGGTCGAGCAG